>NZ_CP029808.1:0-612516 GCF_003226695.1 Blattabacterium punctulatus
ATGGGTTTAGTTGATTTGATAAATAATTTATTTAATCAAGAAATAGCTATAGATCTAGGTACTGCAAATACTCTTATCATGCATAATAATAAGGTTATTGTAGATTTACCTTCAATAATTGCTATAGATGTTAGAACTAAAAAAGTATTAGCTGTAGGAGAAGAAGCAAAAAAAATGCAAGGAAAAACACATGATAATATTAAAATATATAAACCATTAAAAGATGGAGTTATTGCAGATTATCAAGTTGCCGAACTTATGATAAGAGAATTCATAAAAAAAGTTCCTGGTATCAATAAAAAATTTTTTACTCCATCATTAACTATGGTTATCTGTATACCATCCGGAATAACAGAAGTAGAAAAAAGAGCCGTAAAAGATTCGGCCCAACATCTTAATGCAAAAGAAGTATATTTAATTGAAGAACCCATGGCAGCCGCAATTGGTTCTGGAATATCGGTAACTAAAGCTGAAGGGAATATGATTATTGATATTGGTGGTGGGACTACAGAATGTGGAGTAATAGCTTTAGGTGGAATTGTTTGCCAAAAATCTATTAAAATTGCTGGAGATGTTTTCACTAATGATATAGCTTATTTTCTTAGAACTAAATATAATTTATATATTGGAGAAAGAACGGCAGAAAAAATTAAAATAGACATTGGAGCAGCTGCAGAATCTATTGATAATCCCCCAGAAAATATTCGTATACAAGGAAGAGATTTACCTACAGGAAAACCTAAAGAAATGAATCTTTCTTATAAAGAAACTATTCCTGCTCTTGATAAATCTATTTTACGTATTGAAGATGCAGTTATGGAGACTCTTTCTAGTACTCCACCAGAACTTGCTGCAGATATTTATAAAACGGGTATATATATGGCTGGTGGTGGGTCTCTTTTAAGAGGTTTAGATAAAAGAATATCTAAAAAAACTGGACTTTCTGTTTCATTAGTAGAAGATCCTTTGAGAGCGGTAGTAAAAGGAACAGGTGTAGCTTTGAAAAATATTGATAAATTTACATTTTTAATGAAATAATGAAATATAGAATATTATTATGCGTGATTTTTTTTTAAAATGGCGTTTTTGTATTTTATTTATTTTATTAGAATCTACAGCACTTTTTCTCTCTTTTTCAAAAAAAAATTTTCATCAAAATATTGATACTGGTTCTTCTAATTTTATTATTGGAAATATTTATGAATCTATTTATAGATTACGTCGTTATTTTTTTCTAGATATTGAAAATGAAAAACTTATAAATGAAAATGCAAAATTACGTCATTTTCTTATATCCTCGAAAATAAAAAAAATTACTAAAGATTTTAAAAAAAAAAATATCGATTATTTACAACAATATATTTATACCCCTGTAAAAATTATAAATAATAGTATATATGAACAGGATAATTATATAACTATTAATAAAGGAAGTTTAGATGGAATTAAAACAGATATGGGGATAATATTATCTTATGGAATAGCTGGAATAATTATAAAAACTTCACCACATTTCAGTATAGCTATTTCTCTTTTGAATCCAAAAATTAAAGTTAATGCTAGATTAAGAAAAAATAAATATTTTGGAACGGTAAGTTGGGATGGGATTGACCATGAATATATTGTTTTATACGATATTCCTAGGCATTCTATTTTTTATAAAGGAGAAATAGTAGAAACAGATGGAAAATCTTCAACTTTTCCTGAAGGAATACCGATTGGGAGAGTTACTTGTTATAAATTCGATGAAAAATATGCAAATTATGTAATAAAAGTAAAACTTTTTGAAAATTTTTCTACTATAGAAAATGCTTATGTTGTTAAAAATTTATTCAAAAAAGAATGGAATAATATTCAACTTTATAAAGTTGAACATCAACAATGAATTTTATTTTTATTAGAATATTTTTCATATATGTTTTTTATATTTTTTCTCTTTGTTTAATTCAAATATCGATATTGAATCCTATATTTTTTGGGTGGTATACTTATATTTATATACTTTTTGTATTAACATATCCATATCGTGGAAATAAATCTATATTTTTGTGTTTGTCTTTTATAATTGGATGGATTATAGATAATTGTATGAACACTGGAGGGGATCATGCTTTTTCTACTACTTTTTCTGCTTTTTTTAGATTAAAATTACTTCAATTTTTTGACGGAAAAAATTTTCTAACAAGAAGTGATTTTTCTATTTATGAATTACCATTTATTCGAAAAATACTTTATATATTTTCATTAGTTTTTGCTCATCATTTTTCATTATTTATATTAGAAGTATTTAAAGTTTCTTTTTTTAGTAAAATTATTTTATTGAAAACTATATTTAGCAGTATTTTTACTACAATTTTATGTATGGTATATTTTTTTTTTAGAAAAATTAAAAATTGAAAAAATTACATATATTTTATATTTTATTAAGTTCTATAGGTTTAATTTTTATAATTAGATTATTTTATCTACAAATATATACTGAAAAGTATATTTTAAATGCATTTAATACATCTATAAAACAAGAAATTATTATTCCTGAAAGGGGATCTATTTTTGATAGAAATAATAATTTATTAGTATTTAATAAATCTATTTATGAATTAATAGTAGTCCCCATGTTAATAGATGAAAATTTTAATATCATAGAATTCTGTAATCTTCTAGGAATCAAAAAAGATACTTTTCATAAAAATTTAAATAAAGCAAAAGCTTATTCTAAATATTTACCTTCTGTTTTTCTTCCTTTTATTTCAAAGGAAAAATTTGCTACTATACAAGAGAAACTTTATAAATATAAAGGATTTGATTGGACTAAACGTTCTCTTAGAGATTATAAAGTAGAAAGTTCCGCCAATATTTTAGGATATATAGGGGAGGTCAATCAAAAAAATATTAATAAAGAATCGAATTATTATCAAATGGGAGATTTTATAGGATGGGCTGGAGTAGAAAAATCTTATGAAAAAATATTAAGAGGAAAAAAAGGAATAAAATATTGGATTAAAGATAGAAATGGATGTATTATAGAAAGTTATAATAATAAAAAAAATAATATAAAATCTATTAGTGGAAATGATATTTCTTTAACTATCGATTGGAATCTACAAAAATATGCAGAACAATTAATGTATCAAAAAAAGGGTGGAATAGTAGCTATTAATCCTAAAAATGGAGAAATATTATCTTTAGTATCCAGTCCAATTAATAATCCTAATTTATTCGTAGGTATACATCGTTCTAAAGAATTTAAAAGATTAATTAAAAATACAATAGATTATCCATTATTTGATAGAACGACACAAGCACGTTATCCTCCCGCGTCACCATTTAAATTGTTAACAGAATTAGCAGGTCTTCAAATGGGTGTAGTAAATACAAAAACCCATTTTATATGCTATAATGGATTTAAGTTTGGAAAAAAAAGAATTCATTGTCATTCTGGGTATCATAGATTTCCAATAGGGATAGAAACTGCTGTTGCTGTATCTTGTAACAATTACTTTGCACAAGTTTATAAACGTGTAATTGAAAAATATCCAAAAAATATAACGAAAAGTGTCAATGAATGGTGTGAAATTATTAAAAGTTTTGGATTTGGAAATTATTTGTATAATGATTTAGCTACTGGAGAAAAAGGAATGATCCCATCTGGAGATTATTACAATAAAAAATATGGATATTCCAAATGGAATGCTCTTACTATTATTTCAAATAGTATTGGACAAGGAGAAATTAATGTAACTCCTATTCAATTAGCTAATATGGTTTGTGCTATAGCAAATAAAGGTTTTTTTTATACTCCACATATTGTAAAATATATTAATAATCAACCTATTTCTAATTTAAACTATACTTTTGCTAAATATACTAAAGTAAAAAGTAAGTATTTTGATTACATTATTCATGGTATGGAAAAAGTTTTTGCAATTGGAACTGGAAAAAGTTTTAAATCTTCAGATATTAGAATGGCTGGAAAAACAGGAACTGCACAAAATTTTATTAAAATTAATCATAATACTATTACTCTTCCTGATCACTCTATTTTTATTTTATTTGCTCCAGTAGAAGATCCTAAAATAGCTATTTCAGTTATAATAGAAAATGGTGGATTTGGATCTCGTTGGGCTGGACCTATCGCTAGTCTTATTGCAGAAAAATATATTAATAATAATGTATATAGAAAAAATCTTGAGAAAAAAATAATGACTTCAGGGTTAAAAATAGTATACGATTCTATAGCAAAGATAAAAGGTTATAATAAAAAAAATACAAAATATTCTATTGATAAAAAGAAATAAAACATTATTAGTAAATATTGATTGGTGGATTGTAATAATTTATATTTTCATGATTTTTTTTGGATATATGAACCTATGTTCTGTTTCTTATGAAAAAGCGGAAAAACAGTTTATATGGATTATATTGAGTTTTATTTTCATATTTATAGTTTTTTTATTTAAACCAATACATTATAAATATTTTTCTCCATTTTTTTTTTTATTTACGTTATTTCTTTTGATCGGCGTATTTTTTTTTGGTAAAAATATAAATGGATCAAAATCTTGGTATGTTTTTGGTCCTATTAGTTTTCAACCTTCTGAATTATCTAAAATATCGACTTCTTTGATGATAGCTCGTATTATGAGTCAAGAAAATATTCAAAAAAATAAAAATACATTATTATATATATCTATAATAGTAATATTACCCACATTATTAATATTTTTGCAACCTGATCCAGGGACTTCTATAATTTTTTCTTCATTTATTTTAACTTTATATAGAGAAGGATTATCTGTAATTTTTATATTTTATCTATTATTTTTAGTTTTTTTATTCGTTCTTTCGTTAAACATTTCACCTTGTATCATTGTATTTTTTCTTTTTTTTATTTTTATACTGATTCTTTTTTTTAAAAAAAAAAGAACCATAAATGATTTATTATTTTCTATTTTTTTCTTTATAATTTTTTCTACTTTTGTTTTTGTATCTCCATTTTTTTATAAAAAATTATTGAAAAAACATCATAGAGATAGGATAAATATCCTATTTAAAAACGAATTTGATAAAAAATACAGAGAAAATATAGGATATAATCTTTTATATTCAAAAACTGCTATTGGATCTGGAAAATTTTTTGGGAAAGGATATCAAAAAGGGACTATTACAAAAGGAAAATTTGTTCCTGAACAACATACAGATTATATTTTTTGTACTGTAGGAGAAGAATGGGGATTCATAGGAAGTTTTATTTTAATTATATTTTATTTATGGTTTATTAGTCGGATTTATTTTTTATCTGAAAGGCAAAAAGATATTTTTGGAAGAATTTTTGGATATTCTGTAGGAAATATTTTTTTTATCCATATTATCCTAAATTTAGGAATGGTTATGGGTTTATTTCCAACAATAGGAATTGTTTTTCCATTTTTTAGTTATGGAGGATCTTCTATTTGGTCTTTTACTGTTTTACTATTTATTTTTATTCGATTAGATTCTTCAGATCAAACTAGTTTAATCTAAAATAGAATATGAAATACATATTAATGAAAAGGTCTTTTTTTTACCATACCACCTTGCGTATTTTTAATATTTTGTGTAATAATAAAAGCTTTAGAATCTATTTTTTCTATTTCTATTTTAAGTTTATTTATTTCTAAACGAGTGACTATTGTATATATAATATTCAATTTTTTCATATTATATCCACTTTTTCCATTATAAATGGTTACTCCAAATCCCAGTTTTTTAATCATCTGATGTATTTTTTTTGATTTATCAGTTATAATAGTAACACTGGTATATTCTTCTATTCCATCTATAACAAAATCAATAGTTTTAGCTGCTACTAAATAACTTAATATTGAATAAAAAGCGGATTCTATTGATAAATAAAAAGAAGATATTAAAAAAATGGAAATATTAATTAATATGATAATATCACTTACAGAAAAATAACTTATTTTTCTACTAACATAAATAGCGAATACTTCAGTTCCATCTAAAACTCCACCCCCCCTAATAGTTAATCCTATTCCTGAACCTATAAAAAATCCTCCAAAAATAGAAGCTAACATCTTATCTTTTGTTAAAATTGGAAAATTAATAGTTATTAAAATTAATGATAATAAAAACATAGAAATAAGAGTTTTGATAGCAAAATCATGTCCTATATGTTTATATCCTAAAATAATAAAAGGAAAATTCAAAAAAATTAATAAAAATTGTAATTTTAATGGAGTTAGCATATTTAACAATAAAGAAATACCCATTATTCCTCCATCTATAAAAGAATTTGGAATTAGAAAACTTTCTAATCCAAAAGCAACACTATTTATTCCTAAAAAAATTTGTAGTATATATTTAAGATTTTTCAAAAAATTTGTATATTTCATTATATTTTTGATTAAAATTATTAAATAAATAGGGGCTGATTTTGGAATAGACAGCAAGATTATTTATGAAGGATAGCATACCGTGTCACGTAAGGTATTACACGTAAATAAAGCGTTACAAATATATAAATGGCGAAAAACAATACGCTTTTGCTGCTTAATGAAATATCATTATAGCTTAATCTGTAAGATACAGAAGTAAAATATCTCTCAGTAATTTTTCTTATAGTTTCTGATATAGAGGTACTCAAAATATAAGGATTAGAAAATGGATGATTCTCAAGTTTTCTAATTATAATTTTGTAATCTAGGATTTTATTTTGGATCCAAAGTCCGATTTTAATCTGAAAAAATAAGCTTTGGATAAGTATGTAGAATTCCTTTATAATACTTGTTTGGACACGGGTTCGAATCCCGTCAGCTCCACTTTTTATATAAAAAAAATTGATTTTTAAATGGCATTATAAATTATTTTTTTTCTATAGTATACTTTCTGGAATTTTATTGGGATTAGGATGGCCTACTAATGGGAATCCCTTATTTTTATTCATAGCTTTTATTCCTTTATTATACATAGAAGAAAGTTTGAGTAATTCTTTTTTCTATTCCAAAAAAATTATTTTTTTCATTTTTATATTTTCTTTTCTTAGTTTTTTAATATGGAATGCTATTTCTACATGGTGGTTATCTTATGCAAAGAGACCTAATGGGGATTTTGCTATAGAAGCTTATTTAATTCCTGTATTTTTTAATGCTTTTTTGATGTCAATGGTATTCATTTTTTATTCATGGATAAAAAAAAGTGTAGACAATAAAAAGATAGGATATCTATTCTTAATTTGTATATGGATATCATTTGAAAAAATGCATTTAGAATGGGAATTATCTTGGCCTTGGTTAAATTTAGGAAATGGATTTTCTAATCATATAGATTGGATTCAATGGTATGAATATACGGGGTCTTTAGGGGGTAGTATATGGATATGGAGTGTTAATATAGGATTAATGAATTCTATTATAGAATATCAAAAAAATAATAATCAACTAAATTTATACAAAAAAATTTTTATAAATGTAGGAAAAATATTTTTACTAATTTTTATTTCAAACTATATATACTTGAAATATGAAGAAAAAAATGATGGATCTGTAGAAGTCATCATTTTACAACCTAATATTGATCCATATTATCAAAAGTATAAAATTTCTACGGATAAATTAATTTTTCGATTGAAAAAATTAATGGATAAAAAAATATTTTTTAAAAAAAAAACATTTATTATAGCTCCAGAAACAGTTTTACCTGGAAAAGGTAAAAAAATTTCTATGGAAAATATAGAAAAAGATAGAACTATTTCAATATTTAGAAATTATCTCAGTAGGTTTTATCCAAAAACCGTATTTATTACAGGAGTAGAATTATATGCTTTATATCATAAATGGAATAGAAGTAAAACTTCTACTCCCATTTTTTTGGAATATGAAAATAATATCCGATGGTTGGATCTATTTAATTCTATAATTCAAATTGGGGGATCTGAAAATACAAAAATTCATCATAAATCAAAACTAGTACCAGCTGTAGAAACTTTTCCTTATAAAAAAATTCTTTTCCCTATATTAGGGGATATTTTACTTAATTTTGGAGGAAGTGTAATGGAACATGGAAAATCAAAAGATCCTTTTTCCGATATATTTATACATCCTAATTTTGGAATTAAAGTAGTTCCTATCATTTGCTATGAATCTATTTTTGGAGAATACGTATCTAAATTTATTAAAAAAAATAATGCGGATTTTATAGTAATAATAACTAATGATGGATGGTGGGGGAGATCACAAGGATACAAACAACACCTTTATTATGCTCGTCTTAGAGCAATTGAAAATAGAAAGTATATAGCTAGATCTTCCAACACAGGAGTATCTTGTTTTATTAATGAAAAAGGAGAAATAATTTCTTCTATTCCTTATGGAAAAAAAGGAATATTATCCGATAAAGTTATCATTAATAGAAAGAAGACCTTTTATACAAAAAATGGAGATTATCTTGCTAAGATAAGTTTATTAACAGTAATAATAATTTTCATTTATACAACAATATTTCGTTTTTATATAAAAAATAAGATTTGAATATTTATTCTTTTTTATACATTTTGATTTTTTGATAAGATTCTCCTATATAATTTATAATATCTTCCGCCATTATAGATTCTTCATTTTTTTCTATTGAAGCTATATCTCCTGCTAAACCATGTAAGTATACCCCCATAATACAAGATTGTTTGGGGGTATATCCTTGAGCTAATAACCCCGTAATTATTCCACTTAATACATCTCCACTTCCTGCGGTAGCCATTCCTGGATTTCCAGTGCTATTAAAATAAAGATTTCCATTAGGAGTTGAAATAACTGTATGTGCACCTTTTAATACAATGTAAATTTTATATTTTTTAGAAAATTTTTTTAATAAGTTTAATTTTTGATAATCATTTTTCCATGGACCACATAATCTTCTAAATTCTTTTGTATGTGGAGTAAAAATAGTTTTTTCTGGTATAAAATTTATTATTTTGAATCGATTAGATAATATATTGATTGCATCAGCATCTATGACCATAGGTATTTTATTCTTTTTATTTTTTAAAAAAAAAGATTCTAATGCATATGCAGTTATAGTTTTTTTTCCCATTCCCATTCCTATACCTATCGCATTTACATGAATATTAATAGGAGGGATATTACTTATAAATTTATCTTCGGAATCTGTATTTATAATAGCTTCTGGTATGAGAATTTGTAAAATTTGATATCCACAACGTGGTACATATACACTCAATTTTCCAATACCAATTCTAAAACTTGCTTTTGAAGAAAGTACCATAGATCCAATCATTCCATGATATCCTCCAATAAGTAGTCCATGACCATAGTTCCCTTTATGAGAAAATTTTTTTCTTTTTTTATATATGGATTTAATAAAAATATCATCGATATAAAAATTATTTACATACATTTCATTTGTATAGGATTTTTTATATCCAATATTTAATAAATGCCATTTTCCAATATAGTTAGCATAATCTGATAAAAAAAAAGGTAATTTAGGACTTTGAAAAGTTAATGTATGAGTAGCTTTTATAATTCCTTCAAAATTATTTTGATTTTTTTCCATAAAAAGGCCTGATGGAATATCTATAGAAATAACGGATATAAATTTATTTTCATTAATATAATTAAAAAAAGATTTCCAATATTTTTTTATAGGTCTATTCAATCCAATTCCAAAAATTGCATCAATAAGTAGACTATCTTTATTATCATTATCTAAAAAAATAGGAAAATCTTCTCCCTCATGAATAGTTTTCAATTCTATTCCTCCATATTTTAGGATTTTATTTTTATTAATGATAAATTCTGGAGAAAAATGATTAGAAATATTAAGAATATATATAGTTATTACCGTATTACTACCATATTGTTGATATAACATTCTTGCTAAGGAAAGTCCATCTCCACCATTTTTTCCATTTCCTGCTAATAATATAACTTTTTGAAGATTATGATAATTATGAATAATCCAGGTTAAACAACTTTTTGCAGATCTTTCTATTAATTCTATAGAAGAAATAGATTCTTTATCAATACAATATTGATCTATTTTTTTAATTTGATTTAACGAAAGAATTTTCATTTTTTGAAATGAATTTATTATTTTTGATTAAGCAAAAATAAAAATAATATATATAAAACGATAAATTTAGATGTCCGAGTATAATTTAATTCTTCCATCCATGGGTGAAAGTATAGCTGAGGCTACTATCATTCGTTGGTTAAAAAAAGAAGGAGATTATATAAAAAAAGAAGATTTATTAGTGGAAATTTCTACGGATAAAGTAGATTCTGAAATTACTTCTCCAGTAAATGGAATATTGAAAAAAAAATTATTTTCTACAAATGAAGTAGCTAAAGTAGGAAGTTCTATAGCTATTTTAGAAATAGAAGATAAAGAAATTTATCTAGAAAATAAAACACGATTTTATTCCCCTTTTGTACGTACCATTGCTAAAAAAGAAGGGATTAGTTTTGAAGAATTAGAATCTATAGAAGGTACTGGAAAAAATGGAAGAATTAATAAAAATGATATTATAAAATATATTAAAAATAAAAAAGAAAAAAAAATAGTTAGTAAAAATGATACTATTTTATCTTCTACTTATTGTATCATCAATAATAATCAGCAGCATAATAACGAAGATGAAAACGAAACCATAATAGAAATGGATAGAATTCGTAAAATAACTTCATCTCATATGGTGACTAGTAAAAAAATATCTGCTCATGTAACATCTTTTGTCGAAGCTGATGTTACAAACATAGTCAAATGGAGAGATAAAATAAAGGATATTTTTAAGAAAACTACAGGAGAAAAATTGACTTTGATGTCTATATTTGTAGAATGTGTAGTAAAAGCTATAAAAGATTTTCCTATGATCAATATATCTGTCAATGGAACTAATATTATAAAAAAAAGAAATATTCATATAGGATTAGCTATAGCATTACCTAATGGTAATATCATTGTTCCTGTGATTAAAAATGCAGATTCTTATAGTTTGGGGGGATTAATAAAAATTATCAATAATTTAATAAAAAGAGCTAAATCTAATCAATTAAAACCTGAAGAAACTAAAGGAGGGACCTATACCATTAGTAATATAGGCAGTTTTGGAAATCTATTTGGAACTCCTATTATACATCAACCTCAAGTTGCTATTATGGGAATAGGATTAATACAAAAAAAATTATCTGTTATAGAAAAACCAGAAGGAGATTTTATTGGAATAAGACATAAGATTTATTTATCTCATTCTTATGATCATCGTGTAATAGATGGGGTTCTCGGAGGTGGATTTGTTAAAAAAGTGGCCTTATATTTAGAAGAATATCAATGTTATACAACAATAATATGAAAATTAATTTTGATGTATTTATCGAGATACCTAAAGGAAGTAGAAATAAATATGAATTTGATAAAAAAAATAATTTAATTCGATTAGATAGGGTATTGTACTCACCTATGAGTTATCCGACAGATTATGGTTTTATTCCAAAAACTCTTTCAAAAGATGGAGATCCATTAGACGTTTTAGTTTTTTTAACTGAACCAACTATTCCAGGATGTTTGATCAGAGTAAAACCAATTGGTATTTTTTTTATGACTGATGAAAATGGAGAAGATGAAAAAATTATTTCTGTTCCTATTTCAGATCCAAATTATAATATAATTAACGATATTGATGAAATTTCTTTTCATGCTAAAAAAGAAATTGAACATTTTTTTCTAGTATATAAAGATTTAGAAAATAAGAAAGTGATCATAGGTGATTGGAAAAATAAAGATATAGCAATTTCTATTTATAAAGAATCTTATTTAAGATATAAAAATCATAAAAATTAATGTATATTTTTTTATATATTCAATTCTTTTAACTTTTTTTCTTTTAAAAAAGATGGAGAATTAACCATAATATCTTTTCCAGAATTATTTTTTGGAAAAGCAATAAAATCTTTTATATTCCCTTTTCCTTCCAAAACAGATAATAATCTATCTAATCCAAATGCAATCCCTCCATGAGGAGGGGCCCCATATTCAAGAGCTTTAATTAAAAAACCAAATTCAGATTTTATTTCTTTTATGGATAATCCTAAATGTTTGAAAATTAAATTTTGTATTTTTTTATCATGAATACGTATAGATCCACCACCTATTTCCACACCATTAATAATTAAATCATAGGATTTGGACCGAATATTACCTGGAAATTTTTCCAATAAATGTATATCTTCTTTTTTTGGACTAGTAAAAGGATGATGAAAAGACCTATATCTTTGTAATTTTTCATTCCATTCTAAAAGTGGTAAATCTATAATCCATAAAGGTTTAAATATTTGATAATTTTTTAGAATATTTAAGCAATTGGATATATCTATACGTAATTTATTAAGTTTTATTTTTGTTTGTATTTTTTTTTCAAAAAAAATAAATAATAAATCACCAGGATTAGAATCTATATTTTTTATAATTTTCACTAAATTTTCTCTAGTAAATAATTTTTTTTTTGAATAAATAAATGTTTTATCAGGAAAAAATTTTACCCAAAAAATTTCTTTATCTTCTATTTTGGATTTTTTAATCGATTTTATTATTGAATAAATTTGATCATATGTATAATGACTACATTTTAGTACGTTAATCACTATTATAAATTTTTTTTTTTGAAAATATTCAAATTCATTTTTTTGAA
Source organism: Blattabacterium punctulatus (assembly GCF_003226695.1). Taxonomy (NCBI): domain Bacteria; kingdom Pseudomonadati; phylum Bacteroidota; class Flavobacteriia; order Flavobacteriales; family Blattabacteriaceae; genus Blattabacterium; species Blattabacterium punctulatus. The sequence continues at coordinate 12,704 of NZ_CP029808.1, forward strand.
TAAAATTATTTATATCCAAAATTTTTATTACAAAACGGAGGTCAGGGGTTTCAGTTCCATATTTTGTCATCGCGTCAGAATAAGTAATACAAGTAAAAGGTTCTAATTGGATATTTTTTATTTTTTTGAATATATATTTAATAAAATATTCAAAAAAAAGAAGGATTTCATTAACCTCTACAAAGGACATTTCACAATCTATTTGTGTAAATTCAATTTGACGATCAGAACGAGAATCTTCATCTCGGAAACATTTTACAATTTGAAAATATTTATCTATTCCTCCTATCATCAATAATTGTTTAAATAGTTGAGGAGATTGAGGTAAAGAATAAAATTTACCGGAATGAATTCTAGAAGGGACTACAAAACTTCTAGCTCCTTCTGGAGTATGGTTTATCAATAAAGGAGTTTCTATCTCTATAAATCCATTTTTAGAAAGAAAATTTCGTATTTCTATAGATATATTATGACGAAGTATCAAATTATTTTTTATAGGATTTCTTCGGATATCAAGATATCTATATTTCATACGACATTCTTCATCTCCATCTGTTTTATCTTCTATAATAAAAGGTGGGATAATAGATGGATTCAATATTTCTAATTTAAAAACTAAAATTTCTATTTCTCCTGTAGATATATTGTAATTTTTAGATTTTTTTTTTACTACTTTTCCATTAACTTTAATAAGAAATTCTTTTCCTAAATCAAAGTTATTTTGTATTAAATTTTTTGAAAAAACAAGTTGTATTATTCCAAAATAATCTCTAATGTCTATAAAAATTAAGGATCCTAAATTTCTTATTTTTTGAATCCACCCAGATAAAACCACTTTTTTACCAATATCTTTTTTACATAATTCTCCGCAATTATGTGTTCGGTAAAGCATATTAACTTTTTTTATTATTATTAGTAGATAATTCTTCATAAACCTCAACGATATCTCCATGTCTAATATTATGATAATCTTTGATTCCTAAACCACATTCATATCCTTTAGATACTTCTTTAACATCTTCTTTAAAACGTTTTAAGGAAGTCAATTCACCATTTTGGAATATAACTATTCCATCTCTAATTAATCTTACTTTTCCTTGACGTAATAATTTTCCTTCTATTACCATGCATCCAGCTATATTACCATTTTTTGAAATTTTAAAAATTTCTCTTATTTCTGCATTTCCTAATATTTTTTCTCTTATTTCAGGAGATAACATTCCATCCATAGCTTCTTGAATATCATTAATAATATTGTATATAATTGAATAAATACGTATTTCTATATCTTCTTTTTTTGCTATATTTTTAGATCCATTATTTGGACGAACATTAAATCCTATTATAACGGCATCTGAAGCACTCGCCAATAATACATCGGATTCTGTAATTTGTCCTACTCCTTTATAGATAATATTAACCATAATTGTATTTGTAGATAATTTTTGTAATGCATCCGAAATAGCTTCTACAGAGCCATCTACATCACCTTTAAGAATTATTTTTAATTCTTTAAAATCCCCTAAGGCAATCCTTCTTCCTATTTCATCTAATGTTAAATGTTTTTGAGATCGTATATTTTGTTCTCTTTGTAATTGCACTTTTCTTGAAGCTAATTGTTTTGCTAATTTTTCATCTTTAAAAACTTTAAATTTATCCCCAGCAGTAGGTGCACCATTTAATCCTAATATAGTAATGGGTTTGGAAGGGCCTGCTGAATGAATAGATTTTCCACGTTCATCTAAAATATTTTTTACTTTTCCATGATTAATTCCTGCTAATACATAATCTCCTACTTTTAATGTTCCACCTTGCAAAAGCATGGTAGTTATATAGCCTCTACCTTTATCTAAAGAAGCTTCTATAACTGTACCTACAGCAGGTTTATTTGGATTTGATTTTAAATCTAATAATTCTGATAATAAAAGTACTTTTTCCAATAATTTATCCACTCCAGTTCCTAATTTTGCGGATATTTCTTGAGACGGATATTTTCCTCCCCATTCTTCTACTAATAAATTTAAATTAGCTAATTGTTCTCTAATTTTATCAGATTTTGCATTTGGTTTATCCATTTTATTGAATACAAATATCATAGGAACATTAGCTGCTTGGGCATGACTAATAGCTTCTTTTGTTTGAGGCATGACTTGATCATCTACTGCAATAATTATAATCGCAATATCTGTAACTTGTGCTCCTCTTGCACGCATAGCTGTAAATGCTTCATGACCTGGAGTATCTAAAAAAGTAATACTTTGATTATTAGCACATTCTACACTATAAGCTGCTATATGTTGAGTAATTCCACCAGCTTCACCTGCAATTACATTAGTATTTCTAATATGATCCAATAAAGAGGTTTTTCCATGATCTACATGCCCCATTATAGTAATAATAGGAGGTCTAGTTTTTAGATTTTCTTCTAAATCTTTATCATCTTGAATCATTTCTTCTAAATCTAATCCTACAAATTCTACATTATATCCAAATTCATCTGTCACTAGTGTTATTATTTCTGCATCTAATCGTTGATTCATAGTAACCATAATTCCTAAAGACATACAAGAAATAATTACATCTGTTGCATTTACATTCATCATAGATGATAATTCATTTACAGTTGTAAATTCAGCTATTTTTAGCGTTTTTTCTTGTTTTTCATTTTCTATTTCATTTTGAAGAATTCTTTTTTCTTTTTTGTATTGACGTTTTTCTTTTCTAATTTTTGAAGCTTTTGATTTTATCCCTTTCGAAGAAATTTTTTCTAAAGTTTCTTTAATTTGTTTTTCAATTTGATCTTTTGTAATTCCAGATTTTTGTGAATTTTTTTTATTTTTTGATTTTTCAATTTTTTTATAAGAAGAGGAATGAGTAAAATAAATTTTTCTTTCTTTTTCCTGTTTTTTCTTTACAGGAATATTTTTCATATCTTCAACAAAAATTTCTTTTTTAATTCTTTTTCGTTTTTTTTTAATTTTATCTTCTAGTCTTATTCTTTTTTTTTCAAATTGAGATAAATCAATCCTATCTCCTGTTAACATAACTCCATCTAATTTTTGATAGATTGTATCTATATGTTCCGGTTTTTTATCTTTATTATGAATGGATTTTAAAAAATCAGGTTTTTTATTTATTTCTCTAATTCTATTATTAGAATCCTTTTTTTTTTCTGTAAAAAATTCTTTTTTTCCATGTTTTTTTTCTAGTGTATCTATATTTATTTTTCCTATTTTTTTAAAAACAATTAAATTTTCTGATTTTGCACGAATGATTTGAGGAGAATATTTTGATTTTAATAATTCTTTTTTTATTTTATCTTTTTCTATTTTTTTTTGCAAAAAAACTTTTTCAGAAGCATCTCGGATTTCTTTATAAGTTTTAAATTCTCGTACAATCAATTTGTATATTTTTTCTTCTATTTTTGCATTAGGATTATTTTCTATTTCAATTCCTTTTTTTTTCAAAAAATTAACAACTCTTTTTAAGGAAATATTAAATTTAGTCAATACGTTTTTTAATCTGATTTTATCAGTCATAATATAAAAATAAAGATAAAAATTATTTAGCTATAAAAAATTAGGTATTTATATTATTTAATTCCTCTTCAAATTCTTTTTTTAAAATAAAAATTACTTTTTTGATAATTTTTTCTTCAAGATTAGTTTTTTTACTTAGATCGTTATTTCTATAATTTAAAATAGATTTTGCGGTATTTAAACCAACTTGATGAAATTTTTCAATAATTTTTGGTTCTATTTCATCAGAAAATTCCGTTAATTCTACATCATCTTCATAAGGAAAATCTCTAAATATATGAATTTTATATCCAGTTAATTGACTGGCTAATCGGATATTTTGACCACCTCTACCAATAGCTTTGGATATTTCTTCTAATTTTACATATACATTTACATATTGTTGTTCTTCATTTACTTCCATCATGGAAATTTTAGCTGGACTTAAAGCTCTTGTTATATACAATTGTATATTGGTAGTATAATTAATAACATCTATATTTTCGTTTTTTAATTCTCTAACAATAGGATGTATTCTAGATCCTTTCATTCCTACACAAGCTCCAACCGGATCTATACGATCATCATAAGATTCTACGGAAACTTTCGCTTTTTCTCCTGGAATACGTGCTACTTTTTTAACTGTAATTAATCCTTCAGATACTTCTGGAATTTCTAATTTAAAAAGTTCTTCTAAAAAAGCCTCATCTTTTCTGGTCAAAACTGCAAAAGGTTTACTATCTTTCCAATCTACTTTTTTTACCAATACTTTAACAGGATCCCCTTTACGAAAAAAATCATTGGGAATTTGTTCTTGTTTAGGTAGAACCATTTCATTTTGTTCATCATCTTTCATTATAATTTGTTTAGGTAAAATATGATATACTTCTACATTAATAATTTCTCCTATTTTATTTTTAATTTTTTTATAGGTATTAGTATTATCATATTCATTGACTTTTGAAAGTAAATTTTGTCTTAGAGATAAAATGGCTCTCCTCCCTATAGATTTCAATTCTACTTTTTCGGTGACTTCTTCTCCGATTTCAAAATCCATTTCTATTTTACGTGCTGTAGATAATTCTATTTCTTTATTGGGATCTTTTACAGTTCCATTTTTAACTACTATACGATTTCTCCAAATTTCTAAATCTCCTTGATCTGGATTAACAATAATATCATAATTTTTAGAAGAATCATATTTTTTTTTTAATACACATCTTATAGATTCTTCTAGTATAGCCATTAAACTTACTCTATCTATGTTTTTTTCATATTTAAAATCTGAAAAAGAATCTATTAAAGCTTCATTATCCATAATTTTTAAATTTAAAACTTAAATCAAAATTTTTTATCTTTTATCTTTATATAACGTAATTCAATATCTATTATATTATTCAATATCTATTATATTATTCAATATACCAAGAAAGGATAAAATTTATTGAAAATAACTTATAATACTAAAAGTTAATTTGAATAATAGAGAGATTGATCTATATTTTTTAAAAATTATTATGGAAATATTAGAAATATTTAATATTCAATATAAATGGATTTTTTATGAATTTACTAACAATTTTTTTTTAAAGAAATGGGGTAGTATAGCTTTTATAATAATTGGTAAAATATTTTTATTTACTGGTTTATTAATTATTTTGGAATTTATTTTTAATAAGGTAGTTCGTTTTATAGGTAGAAGAATTATAAGTTCTACTCACTTTGTTTGGGATAATATATTATATGAAAATAAAGTTTTTGATAGTTTAGCACATTTTTTTCCATTATCAATTGGATTTATTTTAATCAACCCAGTTTTTAAAAACTATCCTAAAATTATTCTATATCTAGAAAAAATATTTGATATATTATTTGTATTGATAATTTTACAATTTTTGATTAGAGTAGTTAATTCAATTATGAGAATTTCTACTAGTGAAAATAGTCATCAAACCATTGCAGTCCGTTCTTTTTCACAATTATTAAAAATAATATCGGTTATGTTTTGTGTTTTGATAATCATTTCTATTTTAACAAAAAATGATCTTATTACTGTTCTTACTAGTTTAGGAGCAATAACTGCTATTGTTATACTAGTTTTTAGGGATACAATTTTAGGATTTGTATCTGGAGTCCAGATGGCATCTACTAAAATGATCAAAGTAGGAGATTGGATAGGAATACATAAATATAGTATAGAAGGTACTGTAATAGAAATAAATTTAACTTCTGCAAAAATAGAAAATTTTGATAAAACTATTACAAGTGTGCCTACTTATGATCTTATATCTACTGCAGTAACTAATTTTGAGGTAATGCGTAAAAAAAATATACGTAGAATAAAAAGATCTATTTTATTTAGTATACAATCATTTCAGTTTTGTAATTCAGAAAGTTTAGAAAAATTCCAACATTTTTATTTGATAAAAAATTATATTCATAGAAAACAAAAAGAAATAGAAATTTTTAATAAAGATAAAAATATTGATCTTAATATAGATATTAATGGAAGAAAATTAACTAACATTGGTCTATTTCGTCAATATGCATTATCTTATTTACATCAACACCCTAAAATATCTCAATCAGAAACTTTGATGGTTAGACACTTGAATCCTACACCTTATGGTCTTCCGGTAGAATTATATTGTTTTACGAATACTTCTGAATCTGTAAAATATGAACAAATACAAGCTAGTGTTTTTGATCATTTATTAACAGCTGCTAAAGAATTTAGCTTAAAAATTACACAAGTAACTACAAATATTTCTCCTTAATTAAAACGATAAAAATATGGTAAAATTAAGTGTTAATTTAAATAAAATAGCAACATTAAGAAATTCAAGAGGGGGGGACATCCCCAATGTTTTACAAGTTGCGATAGATATTCAGAAATTTGGTGCTAATGGGATTACTATTCATCCACGTCCTGATGAAAGGCATATATCCTATAAGGATGTTTATGATATAAAATCTATTATTACAACTGAATTAAACATTGAAGGAAATCCTATCAATAAAAAATTCATGAAATTAGTATTGGATATTTTGCCAAATCAAGTGACATTAGTACCTGATTTAGAAAATGTAATAACATCAAATTCTGGCTGGAATACAATTTTTTATCAAGATTTATTAACTGAAAAAATTAATAAGTTGAAAGATCATGGAATTCGTACTTCTATATTTTTAGATCCAAATCCAAAATTAGTTCCATATGCGGCTAATACAGGTACTGATAGAATAGAGTTATATACTGAAAATTTTTCGATAGGATACGCCAATAAAAAATGGAATTGTATTCATCCTTATATTATTACAGCAAAAAAAGCTATGAATTATCATTTATCAGTGAATGCTGGACATGATTTAAATTTAGAAAATATTTCTTTTCTAATTGAAAAAATTCCAAATATAGAAGAAGTATCTATAGGTCATTCTTTGATTAGTGATTCTCTTTACATGGGATTAGAAAATACAATTCAAACTTATTTAAAAAAAATTTATAAATCTTGTAAAAAAAAGTCAATAATAGAGTAAAATATTATGATTTTACATTCTAAAATTTTTGGAATTGGATTTCCAATATTAGTTTTGCATGGATTATTTGGTAATGGAGAAAATTGGATATCTTTTGCAAAAAAAATTTCTAAAAAATATCAAGTTCATTTACTTGATATTAGAAATCATGGAAAAAGTTTTTTTTCAAAAAAAATGGATTATGATCTTATATCAAAAGATATTTTAGAATATATTCGTCATTATAATTTATTTCAAACAATATTTATAGGTCATTCTATTGGAGGTAGGGCTGTTATGAAATTTTCCCTTAATTATCCATGGATTCCTAAAAAAATTATAATTGTGGATATTAGTCCTAAGGCCTATTCTTCTAAATATTATAAAAATATTATTCAAATATTAAAAAGTGTAAATTTTAATATTATTCAAACGAGAAAAGATCTTGATTTATTTTTAAAACCATTTATTCAAAATGTAGAAGTTCGATCATTTTTTTCCAAATGCACTTATAGAAAAAAAAATGGTAAATTATCTTTTTGCTTTTTTTTATTTGGAATTGAAAAAAATTATGATTCCTTAATTCATAAGGAAATTAAAGATGGTTATTATAAAAATCCTGTACTTTTTTTACGTGGGGAATATTCTAATTACATTATTCCTGAAGATTTTTTTTTTATAAAAAAATTATTTCCAAAAGCAAAAATTATTACAGTTAGTAAATCTAACCATTGGGTACATATAGATAATCCGATAGATTTTTACAAAAAAGTATCTGATTTTTTAAACGAAAAAATATAAATCTTATTTAAGTATTTTTTCAAAAAAATTACATAATTTCTAAATTTGTAAAAAAAAATAATATTATGATTTTGGATATTAAAATGATTCGAAGTTTTTATTCAAATTTAAAATTTAGAATTAGTAAAATTCGAAATAAAATAGGTAGGCCTATGAACTATTCTGAAAAAATTCTATATTCTCATACTTCAAATAAAATAAATTCAGATAATCAAGATTATAAGGATTCTTATTTCAATTTTTTTCCGGATCGTCTAGCTATGCAAGATGCTACAGCACAAATGACCATACTTCAATTTATGAAAACTGGAAAAAATAAAACAAAAATACCTACAACGGTACATTGCGATCATCTTATAAAATCAGTCAATGGAGCAGAAGAAGATTTAAAGGAATCTATAATTGAAAACCAAGAAATTTATGATTTTTTGAAATCGGCATCCAATAAATATGGTATAGGATTTTGGAGACCTGGATCAGGAATTATTCATCAAATTGTTTTAGAAAATTATGCTTTTCCTGGAGGAATGATGATTGGAACAGATTCTCATACTCCTAATGCTGGTGGGTTAGGTATGTTAGCTATAGGAATAGGAGGGGCAGATGCCGTAGAGGTTATGTCTGGATACTTTTTAGAATTAAAAATGCCTAAAATTATTGGAGTTCATTTAAAAGGGAATCTAAATGGATGGTCCTCACCTAAAGATGTAATATTAAAATTATCTGGAATTTTAGGTGTTTCAGGAGCTAAAGGTTTTATTATTGAATATTTTGGAGATGGGATAGAAAGTATTTCATGTACAGGTAAGGCAACTATATGTAACATGGGTGCTGAAGTTGGAGCTACTTCTTCTTTATTTCCATATGATCCTAAAATGAGTTTTTTTTTAGATAAAAGTGGAAGAAAAGAAATATCTGAAATGGCAGATAAATTAAGCAAATTTTTAAAATCAGATAGAGAAGTATATAATAATCCATGTCAATATTATGATAAAATAATAGAAATAGATCTAAATATATTAGAACCACATATTAATGGACCATTTACTCCTGATCGTGCTATTCCAATTTCTAAAATGAAAGAAGAAGTGATTAAAAATAATTGGCCTATTAAAATAGATGTAGGATTAATCGGGTCTTGTACAAATTCTTCTTATGAAGATCTATCAAAATCTATTTCTATTATTAAACAAGCAAAAAAAAAAAGATTAACAATTTCTTCTGAATTTTTAATCACGCCAGGATCTGAAAAAGTATATCGTTTAATAAAAAAACAAGGATTTATTTCTATTTTTAATAAAATAGGTGCAAAAATTTTTTCTAATGCTTGTGGTCCTTGTATTGGACAATGGAATAGAAAAGAAAATAATAAAAGAAAAAATACAATTATTCATTCTTTTAATAGAAATTTTTCATCCCGTAATGATGGAAATCCAAAAACACATGCTTTTATAGCATCTCCTGAAGTTGTTACTGCTTTAATTTTTTCCGGATATTTAACCTTTGATCCTAGAATAGATAAATTAAAAAATGAAATAGGAGAATATATAAAATTTGAAGAGCCAAAATCTATAGATATGCCTATTTGTAAAAATTTTAATTTAAAAACGTTAGGATACGAAAATCCAGAAAAAAATGGAAAAAATCTATCTATATATATCAATCCAAAATCAAAAAGAATACAAGAATTATCTGAATTTCCTTATTGGAATAGAAAAAATTTATTAAATATTAGACTTTTAATAAAAGTAAAAGGAAAATGTACTACAGACCATATTTCCATGGCAGGTCCATGGCTTAAATATAGAGGTCATCTTGAAAAGATTTCTGAAAATTTATTAATTGGAGCTGTTAACGCTTTTAATAATAAAATTAATAAAATAAAAAATATTTTTACAGGAAATTATGGAACAGTTCCCGATACTGCTAAATTTTATAAATTAAAAAAAATTACAACTTTAATTGTTGGAGATGAAAATTATGGAGAAGGTTCTTCAAGAGAACATGCTGCTATGGAACCTCGTTTTTTAGGAGTTCGTATAGTTCTTGTAAAATCTTTTTCTAGAATACATGAAACTAATTTAAAAAAACAAGGAATTTTAGCTTTAACTTTTTTGCATTCTTCCGATTATTATAAAATTAAAGAAGAGGATATTTTTCATTTTTATATAAAAGATTTTCGTCCTAAAAAAAATATTGATGTAGAATTAATTCATAATAATGGAAAAATAGAAAAAATAAAAGTCCAACATTCTTATAATAAAAGACAAATTCAATGGTTTATATTTGGCTCTTTTTTAAATTTTATTCGAGAAAAAAAATAAAAATAATTTTATATGAATATTATCCATATTTTTTTATTAAAAAGTATTCGAATTTATCAAATAGGAATATCTCCATGGATAGGAAAACATTGTAGATATATACCAACTTGTTCCGATTATATGATTCAATCTTTAATAAAATATAGCTTTTATAAAGCTATTTTAATAAGTTTGAAAAGAATTTTTAGATGTTATCCATGGGGTAATTCAGGATATGATCCTATAAAATAAAAATTATGTTAAAATATATTAATTGGGATCCTATCCATAAATTTATTTTATGGAAAGGGGTTTCTATACATATTTATAGTTTAATGTTTTTTCTATCTTTTTTAATAGGATGGTATATTATGAAATATATTTATAAAATAGAAAAAATTCATCAAAAATATTTAGATACTTTATTGGTATATACAGTTTTAGGAACTGTTATAGGAGCAAGATTAGGACAGATATTTTTTTATGATTTTTCATATTTTTCAGATCATTGGATAGAAGCTTTTTTTCCTGTAAAAGAAAATTATTCTAAATTAGGAATAATAAAAGGTTATGAATTTATTGGTTATAGAGGATTATCTAGTCATGGAGCTACTATAGGAATTATTTTATCTATTTTTTTTTATAGTAAAAAAATACTTAAAAAATCCTTTTTTTGGATATGTGATAGATTATGTATTGTAGCTACATTATCTGCCGTTTTTATAAGAATTGGAAATTTTTTCAATTCTGAAATTGTAGGAATTCCATGCAATTCTTCTTTACCTTGGTCTGTTAAATTTTTACAAATGGATACAGGATATGGAGAGATAGTTCCTAGACATCCAACTCAAATATATGAATCGATTATTTATTTTTTCATTTTTTTATTTTTATGTTTTTTATATAGAAAAAAAAATATTAGAAATATTACTGGATATATATCGGGTATTTTTTTTATTTTACTTTGGTCTTCTAGGTTTTTATTAGAATTTATGAAAGAACCACAAGGAGATGAGATCATAAATATGTACTCTCTAAATACTGGACAATGGCTTAGTATACCATGTATTATTTTTGGAATATTTATTTTTTATTTTTCTAGGAAAAATAAACATTTTTTTTCATGAAAAAAATAAAAATTTTATTTTTATTTTTTTTATTTTTTCTTTTTTCTGCTTCTGAAAAAAGTGAAAATGAAGAATCCTTATTTTTTGATGTAGGAGATCAATTAGAAATTGAATTTTTAAAACACGGAGAATTGTATATGAAAAATAAAAACTTTTTGATAAAAAAAATTGATGTAGAATTAGCAAATACACCTATAAAAATAAAAAATGGATTAATGTATAGATCTTCTCTAAAAGAAAATAGAGGGATGTTATTTTTATTAACTAATAAAGAAGATATTTATCAAATAAATATGAAAAATATGCGAATTCCTTTAGATATTATTTATATTGATTATTTTAATACCGTTTTTTTTATAAATAAATATGTTTATCCTATGAATAGGATAGAAAAAATTAATATTTCTAATATAAAATATATTTTGGAAATAAATGCTGGTATGTCAGATAAGTGGGGGATAAAACAAGGAAAAACAAAAATTTTTTTTAATAAATAAAAATAATAAATATTGAATATTATTTAACTTTAAAAATTTAAAATTTTATAATTATTATGGTTTTTATATCTGATCAAGCTAAAAATAAATTGATTTCTATTATGAAAGAAGAAGGACTCTCTAATGATCTTTCTTTTGTTAGATTTGGTGTTAAAAATGGAGGATGTTCTGGTTTATCTTATGAACTTACTTTTGATGAAAAAAAGAAAAAAGAAGATAAACTTTTTAAGTATGATGGAATGAAAATATTAGTAGATGAAAATAGTTTTCCTTATTTAGTTGGAATTACATTAGAATATTCAGGTGGTTTGAATGGAAAAGGATTTTACTTTAAAAATCCTAATGCTAAACATACTTGTGGATGCGGAAAAAGTTTTTCATCTTAATCTTAGTTATATTTCTATTATATGAAAAAAAAAAATAAAGTATTGGATAATTTTACTAGTTCTGATTATGAGTATAAATATGGATTTTATACTCCAATAAAATCGGATAAAATTCCAGCAGGATTAAATGAAAATGTTATTCGAAAAATATCAGAAAAAAAGAAAGAACCAATATGGATGTTAAATTGGAGATTAGAATCTTATTCTGTATGGAAAAAAATGAAAGAGCCAAATTGGGCAAATATAAAATATAAAAAACCAAATTTTCAAGAAATAAGTTATTATTCATCTCCAAAAAAAAAAATAGATCTAGATAATTTAGATAAAACGGATCCAGAATTATTAGATACATTTAATAAATTAGGAGTTCCTATAAAAAAAAATATTTCTAAAATTGCTACAGATATAGTATTAGATTCCGTTTCTTTGGTTACTACATTTCAAAAAAAATTGGAAGATTATGGGATTATATTTTGTTCTATTAATGATGCTTTAAAAAAATTTCCAGATCTTGTAAAAAAATATTTAGGTACTGTAGTTTCTAAAAAAGATAATTTTTATGCAGCTCTTAATTCAGCTGTATTTTCAGATGGATCTTTTTGTTATGTTCCAAAAGGAATTCGATGTCCTATGGAATTATCTACATACTTTCGTATTAACGAAAATGGAACTGGTCAATTTGAAAGAACTTTAATTATTGCAGATAAAGAATCTTATGTTAGTTATTTAGAAGGATGTACTGCACCAAAAAGAAAAGAAAATCAATTACATGCTGCTGTAGTAGAAATTATTGCTTTAGAAAATTCTGAAATTAAATACTCGACTGTTCAAAATTGGTTTCCTGGTAATAAAGAAGGTATAGGTGGTATTTATAATTTTGTAACAAAACGTGGATTATGTGAAAAAAAAGCTAAAATATCTTGGATACAAGTAGAAATGGGGTCTTCTATTACTTGGAAATATCCATCTTGTATTTTAAAAGGAGACTATTCTATTGGGGAATTTTATTCTTTAGCCTTAACCAAAGATTTTCAACAAGCGGATACAGGTACTAAGATGATTCATCTTGGAAAAAAAACGAAAAGTGTAATTATATCAAAGGGGATATCTTCTGGAAAATCTAAAAATAATTATAGGGGATTAGTTAAAATTTATTCTAAAGCTATAAAATCACGTAATTATTCTCAATGTGATTCCTTATTAATAGGAAATCAATGTCAAGCAAATACTTTTCCATACATAAAGGTATCTAATTCTAATTCTCAAGTAGAACATGAAGCTACTACTTCAAAAATTGGAGAAGATCAGATTTTTTATTGTAATCAACGAGGAATTGATACAGAAAAAGCTATTTTTCTTATTATAAATGGTTTTAGTAATGAAGTTTTAAAAAAATTACCAATGGAATTTGCAGTAGAAGCTCAAAATCTTTTAGAAATTTCTTTAGAGGGATCTGTTGGATAATAGAAAAAATATTTTAAATAATTTATATGTTAATTATAAATAATTTACATGTTTCTATAGAAAATAAAAAAATTCTTAAAGGAATTGATTTGAAAATTAATTCAGGAGAAATTCATGTAATTATGGGGCCTAATGGTTCTGGAAAAAGTACATTAGCTTCTGTTATTGCAGGTAAAAAAGAATATAATATAATTAAAGGAAATATTTATTTTCAGAATAAAAATTTACTAAATTTTTCTCCAGAAGAACGTGCACATTTGGGGATTTTTTTATCTTTTCAACATCCAGTAGAAATACCTGGAATTTCTGTAATTAATTTTATTAAAACAGCTATTAATGAATCTCGTAAAGCAAGAGGATTAGATAAAATGCCCGCTAAAGAAATACTTTTTAAAATGAAAAAAAAATCCGTACTTTTAAATATTGAAAAAAATTTTTTTTATCGATCATTGAATGAAGGATTTTCAGGAGGAGAAAAAAAACGAAATGAAATATTTCAAATGTCTATGTTGGATCCATTATTATCTGTTTTAGATGAAGTAGATTCAGGATTAGATATAGATGCATTACGTATTGTTTCAAATGGAATTAATACTTTAAAAAATAATAAAAATTCTATTTTAATTATTACTCATTATAAGAGATTATTAGATTATTTATTTTCAGATTATATAATGCATATTTTATATGATGGAAAAATAGTTAAATCCGGAAATAAACAATTAGCTGATAAATTAGAAAAAAAAGGATATAATTGGATTATAAATGAAAAAAAAAATATTTATCTAAATAATTAGATTATAATGTTATTAAAAGATAGAATTATCTCATCATTTTCAGAATTAAATTCTAGTGAAGAGGATTCTTATTTATCCAAATTACGATATCAATCGATCCATTTTTTTAAAAAAAATGGATTTCCATCTTCTAAAAATGAAGAATGGAGAGAGACGAATCTAAATTCAATTCTTAATCAAGACTATAAAATATTTTCAAAAAGAAAAAAAAAATTAGAATATCAGACAATCGAAAAAATGGTTTTTCTAAAAGAAAAAAATTCTTTTATTCTTGTTTTTATTGATGGAGAATATAATTTTTATCTATCCCATAAATATAATAATAAAAAAAAAAATATTATATTATCCAATATATCTTCACAAAAAGAAGAAAAAATTAAAAAATTTTATGGTAAGTTATTACGTAAATATGATGCATTTAATAGTTTAAATACTATTTTTTCAAATGATGGAGGATATATTTATATTCCTAATAATGTTTATTTAAAAACTCCTATAGAAATATTACATATTTATACAGGAGTAGAATCAAAAATTCTATTAAATCCAAGAAATTTAATTATAGTAGGTAAATCATCCAAAGTTAAAATTATTGAACATCATAAATCTTTAAAAAAACATTTATTATTTAGCAATTCTGTTAGTGAAATTTATGCATTTGATAATAGTGAAATAGAATATTATAAAATTCAAGATGATATTAAAGGGGATAATTTGATAGATAATACTTTTATTCAACAAAACTTATATAGTAAATGTTCAGTTCATACTTTTTCTTTTCAAGGAAATTTTATTAGAAATAATCTAAATTTTTATTCTAACGGAGAAAATACTTCTTCTTCATTATATGGAATTTCTCTTTTATCAGGAAAACAATTGATAGATCATCATACCTTAATAGATCATTTATATTCAAATTCATATAGTTTTCAATTATATAAAAGTATTTTATTAGAAAAATCTAAAAATATTTTTAATGGAAAAATACTTGTTGAAAAAGGAATAAAAGGAATTAATGCTTTTCAGAAAAGCAATAATATTCTTCTTTCGGATGAAGCTTATATATATGCAAAACCTCAATTAGAAATATTTTCTGATGAAGTAAAATGTTCACATAGTTGTACTATTGGAAGTTTTCAGGAATCTGATTTATTTTATTTTCAATCAAGAGGAATTCCAGAAAAAGAAGGAAAGGTTTTATTATTACTTTCTATTTTAGAGGAAGTATTAAAACCTATTAATATTTTAAAATTAAAAAATATAGTTTATAATAAAATAAAAAAAAAATTAGGCATATATTTATAGTATATGTTTTCAAAAGAAAAAATTCAAAAAATTCGAGATCAATTTCCAATTTTAAAAAAAAAAATTTATTCAAATTCTTTAGTTTATATAGATAACGCTGCTACTACTCAAAAACCTTTTCAAGTAATTAAAGCTTCTGAAATTTATTATTCCACTATAAATTCTAATGTTCATAGAGGATTACATTTTTTAAGTCAAGAATCTACTTTTTATGTAGAAAATGTAAGAAAAAAAATTCAAAAATTTATTCATGCAAAACATTCTTCAGAAATAATTTTTACAAAAGGAACTACAGAATCTATTAATTTAGTAGCTTCTAGTATTAGTTTTTTGATAAAAAAAGGAGATGAAATTATTATTTCCTATCTTGAACATCATTCTAATATTGTACCATGGCAAATTCTTTGTTCAAAAAAAAAAGCTTTATTAAAAATAATTCCCATTAATCAAGATGGATTATTACAATTAGAGTATTTTAATTTTTTAATTTCAGAAAAGACGAAAATTGTAGCAATTAATCATGTATCTAATGTTTTAGGAATAATAAATCCTGTAAAAAATATTATTGATAAATCTCATGAATATGGAGCCTTAGTTTTGATTGATGGTGCACAAGTTCCATCTAGTTTAGATTTAGATGTTCAAGATTTAAATGCTGATTTTTATGTATTTTCTGCACATAAAATGTATGGACCTACTGGTATTGGAATTTTATATGGAAAGGAGAAAATATTAAATTATCTTGATCCTTATCAAACTGGAGGTGAAATGATTAATAAAGTAAGTTTTGATCAAACTACTTATTCTGATTTGCCATTTAAGTTTGAAGCTGGAACTCCAAATATAGAAGGAATTATTGTATGGGGAGAAGCTATAGATTTTGTAGAAAAAATAGGAGTAGAAAATATCCAAAATTATAAAAAAGAACTTTTAAGTTATGCTATAAAACTTTTAAGTAGAATAGATGGAATCCAATTATATGGAGGAAGTGATTTAAAAAAAAGATCTAGTATTATATCCTTTAATTTAAGTAAATTACATTGTTTTGATGTTGGAAGTATTTTAGATCGTTTTGGAATAGCTGTACGAACTGGTCATCTTTGTGCTCAACCTTTAATGAATTTTTTTAATGTAAAAGGAATGATTCGTGCTAGTTTTTCTATATATAATACTTTTGAAGAAATAGATTATTTATTTGATAGTATTTTAAAAGTAAAAAAATTTTTATTAAAGCATTAAAAATATATGATATACGCAATTGTAAATATTTTAGGAAATCAATTTAAACTTATTGAAAATAAATTTGTTTATGTTCCTCGTCTTTCTTCTATGAATTTAGGAGAAAAAATATGGATTAATCAAATTTTTCTATTTTTTAAAAATGGATTTACAAAAATAGGAAATCCATTTTTAGAAAATATAAATATTCAAATAGAAATTTTACAACATTTAAAAGGAAATAAGATAATTGTATTTAAAAAAAAAAAGAGAAAAGGATATAAAGTAAAAAATGGATTTAGACCATTTTTTACAAAAATTAAAGTGATTTCTTTTTCAGAAATTGAAAAATAAAAATATAAAAAATTTTAATTTAAAATGGCTCATAAAAAAGGTTCCGGAAGTTCTAGAAATGGTCGTGATTCAGAAGGTCGAAGATTAGGAATAAAAATATATGGAAATCAATTTGCTAAATCAGGTAATATTATTGTTCGTCAACGTGGGACAAAACATTATCCTGGAATAAATGTAGGAATGGGGAAAGATCATACTTTATATGCTATAAAAACAGGATTTGTCCTTTTTAAAAAAATAAAAAAAAATAAGTCTATTGTATCTATTATATCCAAATAATGAAAATAAAATGAGGCTGGGTAGTTCAATAGGATAGAACAATAGTTTCCTAAACTGTAAGTTGTGGGTTCGAATCCCTCCCCGGTCATATAAAATATAAAAAATAAAAAAAAATAATGGTCCCAGCTGGATTTGAACCAGCGACCTCCTGATTATGAGTCAGATGCTCTAACCAACTGAGCTATGGGACCTATAAATACAATTTTAAAAAAAATTCTTTATTGATTCCAAAAAAAAAAAGTATACTTTTTTTTTAGTAAATTTAAGTTATAAAAATTTTATAATAATGGATTCCATTAAAAATAAAAAAATATCTTCAATATTTTATACGGAAATTGCCGAAATACTTCATCAAGAATTTAATAATGAAAATAGAGAAGGTTTTTTAATTACTTTGACCAAAGTTTGTATTAATCCCGATATGACTTTTATAAAAGGATATATATCTATATATCCTTTTATAAAAGAAAATATTTTTAAAAAAATTCGATCAAAATCTGGATTTTATAGAAAATTATTATCTAAAAAACTTAGATATCGTGTAAAAAAAATTCCAAAATTAGATTTTCGTTTAGAAAATTCTTTTTCAAGAAAACATTTGATTGAATAATTTTTATTGAATCCTTCTTTTTATATAGCTATACGCTATTTTTTTTCTAAAAAAAAAAATAATATTGTTAATATTATTATTTTTTTATCTATTTTATCTCTTAGTATATCTACATTTTCTCTATCTTCTATTTTATCTATTTTTTCAGGTGTAAAAAATTTAAATATTAAATTTTATCAAAATAATTATCCTGATATAATTCTTTCTGATTATAATAAAAAAAACATTTTAATAAATGATCAAATATTAAAAGAAAAAATGAAATCTATAAAAGGAATTTTTTCTTTTTCTAAAACTATAGAAAAAAAAGTGTATTTATATTATAAAAATAATAAATATTTTTTTTATTTGAAAGGTGTAGATTCCGAATATGGAAAAGTAATGAAAAATTTTAAAAAAATTGTTTTTATAAAAAAAAATAAATTATTTGATAAAAAATTGAATATATATATAGGATTATCTTATTTTTTACCTTTTTTTTCATTATTATTTTTTGATAAAATAGAAAAAAATCCTATAAAAATTATTTATTTTTTTTTTGATAAAAAAAAAATAAATAATCCCCCAATTATTATACAAAAAGAAGTAAAAATAAAAGGATTATTTCATTTTAATCAAGAAATAGATAATCAATATTTATTTTGTGATATTTCCGAAATTCAAAAATTAATTAAAAAAAAAACTTTTCATTTCCTAGAAATAAAAATTCATAAAAATGAAAATATAAATAATATCAAAAATCTTTTGAAAAAAAAATTAGGATCTAAATACATGATACAAACACGTATAGAAAAAGAAAAAGCTTTTTTAAAAATTATTAATACGGAAAAAATATTTATATATTTTTTATTATTTTTAATAAGTTTAATTGCTGGATTTAATTTAATTAGTGCTATTTTTATATTACAATTAGATAAAAAAGAAAATATTTTTATTTTATGTAGTTTTGGTTATTCTTTATATAGGATTAAAAAAATTTTTTTCTATATAGGTTTCATTATTACTTTTTCCGGATGTTTTTTAGGTATATGTATATCATATGTTACATCTTTTTTACAAGAAAAATATCATATTTTTAAAATTGGAGGAAAATTTCCTTTTCCAGTAAAATTTACAATAGAAGATTTTTATATGACGACATGTATAATTTTAACAATAGGTATAATCATATCTTTTTTTTCATCTAAAAGAATGAATTATTTATTGATCTAAATAATATTTTTTTAAAGGTTCTGATGCTTCTACATTAGAAAAAATTTTTTTTGCTTCTTTCTCGAAATCTTTAATATTTGGAAATCTATTAGAATAGTGCCCTAATATTAATTTTTTTACTTTAGCTTTTTTAGCTATAGATGCTGCTTGGTAAGCTGTTGAATGACCTGTATTAATAGCTCTTATTTCTTCTATTTTTAAAAAGGTTGATTCATGATATAGTAAATCTATATACTTTATATGATCAATAATAGGATAATAGTAGGAAGTATCTGAACAAAAAGCATAAGATAATATTTTAGGAGGATCAAATGTTAGTTGACAATTTGGTATAATTCTTCCTTCATTAGTTTTAAAATTTTTTCCAATTTTTAAGTCCTTATAATGTACAATATTGATATCAGGAATTTTTTTTATTTCTTCCATATTTAATTTTCTATTACTAAGTTTTTCTTTAAAAAGAAATCCATTAGTATAAATTCTATGTTTTAATGGAATAGTATAAACTTCTATTTTTTCATTTTCCATTATTTTTTCTAATTTATTAGAAGATAATTCTATATAATTTATGCAATATTTTATTCGTGTATAAGACCATTTAAAATGAGTATTGATAATATCTTTTAATCCTTTTGGAGCGTAAATATTTACCGCTTGTTCTCTTCCTAATAAATGAAAAGTAGAAAGTAATCCAATTAATCCGAAAAAATGATCTCCATGTAAATGAGATATGAATATATGTATTATTTTATTAAATTTTATTTTTGCTTTTCTTAATTGAACTTGTGTGCCTTCTCCACAATCAATAAGAAAAATAGATCCTTTCATTTCTAATATTTGAGATGTTGGATAAAATTTTTTAGTTGGAATTGAAGAGTGACACCCTAAAATAGTTAATGAAGATTTTTTCATTAATAATATAATATTGGTGATAATTAATTCATGAATTTTATCAAATTTTTAAAATATATAATTCTATAATTTTTTTTCATGTTTTTTTTCTTTTTTTAAAAAGAAAAATACAACCAATAATTATTATTAAACTAATAATCAAAATTAATAAAAAATTAAAACTTTTTTGTTTTGAAAAAAGTTCTTCATTTTTAATGAAAAAAAACATGGTAAATAATGCGAAAGCATTATTAAATATATGTAATAAAATACAATCTATTATGGAAGTTGTTGTAAAATAAATAAATCCTATAAAACTTCCAATAAAAAGTCCCCCTACAAATTGCCATGGATTCATATGAGTTAATCCAAATAAAAAAGAAGAAAATAAAATAGCTTTAATTGGATGGATTTTATTTTTTAACATTCCATTTAAAATAATTCCTCTAAAAAGTACTTCTTCACATATAGGAGCTAATAATACAGTTGTAGAGAAAAAAGGAATTGGATTTTTTACTTCTTCCTTAAAAAAATCTTCAATTTCTTTATACATATTTCCTAATAATGGTCCATCTTTTGGAACAAATGAAGATATGTAATCATTCAATATAATCATACAAAACATTACACAAAAAAGAACTAAATAAATATACCATGGAGATATTTTAAATGATAATTCTATAATAAGATTTTTCTTTTGTGCTTGATAAGAAACAAAAATAAATAAAAAAATAAATGGAATTGTATACGATATAGAAAATATCATACTTTCAGGTAAATTTATAGTAATCAATAATTTTCTAAAAATTATATTGAAAAAATTTAAAAAAGTAAATGATAAAATTAATAGAAAAGCTTCAGTATAACTTATTTTAAAATAATTCTTCATAAAGAATAAAATTTCGTTAAATTCCTCAAATTTTTTTTATAGGAATTATGTAATATTATATACATTTTTTTTTACGAAAATCTAGTATTTTTACTAGTTTATAAAGTTTTATAATTTATTATATTTAATAAAATTTTTTTGAATTTAATCATTTTTCAATTGTATTTTTGTAATAAACAAAAAAATGAAAGGTAAAAAAAATTTTTTAAAGAAAAAGAGGGGATAATTTATTAAAAATAAAAATAATAAAATCTATTATGTTATATTTTGATATAGATACTTTATTTAGATATTATAATTCTCTTATTAAGGATAAGACTATAACATCTTCTAGAATTTTTAAATATTCTAAGTTATTGAAAATGGTTAAAAAATACGAGAATATATGTTCTATTAAACCTATAGGATTTTCCATAGAGAAAAGAATAATTTTTAAATTTAAATGGGGTGAAGGGGATTTTAAAATTTTTATTTGGTCTCAAATGCATGGTGATGAAACTACAGGTACAAAATCTATGTTTGATATTTTTCATTTTTTTTCAAAAGAAAAAAATCATGATTTAGTTAGATTTTTAAGGAATAAATTAACTATTTTATTTATACCTATGTTAAATCCTGATGGTTCAGAAAAATTTCAAAGGAGAAATTTTGTAAATATTGATTTAAATAGAGATGCTATTCGTTTACAATCTCCAGAAATTAAGATATTATTTTATGAAATAAAAAAGACTAATCCTCATATTTTATTTAATTTACATGATCAAAAAAGTATTTATAATATTGGAGATAAATATTTTAATCCATCTATTTTATCATTTTTATCTCCTTCTGTAGAAGGAGATAAAAAAATAACTTATAAGAGAAAAAAATCTATGGGATTGATCTCTTCTATTGAAAAAAAAATGAGAGGTATATTACCCAGTATCGGATCGATAGGACGATACTCAGATAAAATATATCCTACAGCTACTGGAGATAATTTTCAAAAATTAGGTTATCCTTCTATTCTTTTTGAAGCGGGTTGGTTACCTAAAGATAATCAAAAAGAGATAATTAGAAAATATAATACTTTTTCTATTCTTTTAGGTTTTTATTTACTTTCTACTAATAAAATAAATATTGAAAAAGAATATAAATCTTATTTTTCTATTCCTGAAAATAAAAACAAATTATTCGATAAAATTTATAGAAAATTTCAAATAAAAAAAGATAAATATCAATTTTTAGTTGATATAGGAATGAGGACTATAGAAAAATTTGATCCTATTCGAAAAAATATCAATTTAATTTCAAAGATTGTTGATATAGGAGATTTATCTAATTTTTTTGCATATGAAGATACTATTTTTAATGAAAAAAATTTTTATATAAAAAGAAAAAAAGGTAAAAATTTTCCAGAAATTGGAGATCAATACATATTTGATATTTTTTAAATTCATTTTTTAAAATTAGAAACTGTTAATTTTTTTCTATTTTTTTTTCTTCTTCTAGATAGAATATTACGACCATTTTTTGTATTCATTCGTTTTAGAAATCCATGAATATTAACTTTTTTTCTATTAGAAGGTTGGTAAGTTCTTTTCATAAAAAATTAAAATATTTTATATAATTTTTTTTATAATAATTGTTTTTAATTTTTCTTCTATTATAAATATTTTTTTTTTATTTTTTTCTATAATTTCAATATGATAAATCAAAGGAAAAGGTTTTTCTTTAAAAATTTTTTTTTGAAAAAAAATTTTTCCTTTTTTCAAAATTTTGGATTTTATAAAAACAGGATTGCATAATATAGAGTTTTTTTTACATTTTTGTATATTATTTTTATTTACTTCAATTATTATTTTTTTATTTTTTATATTATTATTCAATATTTTTTGATGATAAGAAGTAGAATAATTATAGGAATAATATAAAATTATAATACCAATAATAAAACCTGTTAAAAAAAAATAAAAACGCCTCATGAAATTCATAATCAATTACAAAAATAAATTTGGCAATTCCTAAATTACATAAAGTTTTTGAAAATTAAATTTATTTATTATAAAATTTATTTTTTATATTAAATATAGTATATATATTATTGATATATAATAATTTAAAAAAAATAAATTAGAATTAAATTCATAAATAATTTACTAAAATTATTTCAATAAATGTGATAAAAATTAATAATAAAAAATAAAAAATGTTAGTGAGTCATCTTTCCTCTTAATAATATTAATTAATTTATGTTGGATAAACAAAAAACCATTGCAAAAAAAATTTCTTTTCAAGGAATAGGGTTATATACTGAAAAAAAAGTTACTATTACTTTTAAACCAGCTCCAGAAAATACAGGATTTATTTTTGTTAGAACAGATATCAAAGGAAACCCTTATATGAAGGCAAATCTATCCTTTCTATTAAATAAAACTGAAAAAGGTCTTATTCTAGAAAATAATGAATTTAAAATCCGTACTAGTGAACATGTACTTGCTGCTTTAACTGGTATGGATTTAGATAATGTTATTATAGAATTAGATAATACTGAATTTCCTATAATGGATGGATCTTCCAAATATTTCGTAGAAGCTATTGAAAAAGTTGGAATTATAGAACAAAATGCAGAAAGAAAATATTATTCAATAAAAGAAATTATATCTTATGAAGATTCAAAAACAGGAGGAGAAATTATTGCATTACCTTCTAAAAAATTTGAAATAATAATTTTGATGGATTTTGATTCAAAATTTATTGATACACAAAATGCTGTATTAAAAAATTTAAGTCAATTTAAGAAAAAAATAGCAAATTCAAAAACTTTTTGTTTTCTTTATGAAAAAAAAGAAAAAATTGTGAATAGAAAAAATTTACATTTTTTACATTATAATACTTCTAATGAAATGGCTAAACATTATCTTTTAGATATTATTGGTGATTTAACTTTAATAGGAGTGAAATTAAAAGGTAAAATAATAGCTTATAAACCATGTCATTATATAAATACACAATTTGCAAAAAGATTGATAAAAAAAATTAAAGTATTCAAAAAAAAAGATATCCCTCAATTTGATTTAACAAAAAATCCTCTGTTTGATATAAAAAGGATTATGAGAATTTTACCTCATAAACCTCCATTTCTTTTAGTAGATAAAATTATAGAATTAACAGAAAATTATATAATAGGAGTAAAAAATGTAACTATGAATGAACCTTTTTTTATGGGGCATTTTCCTAAAGAACCAATAATGCCTGGAGTTTTACAGATAGAAGCTATAGCACAAGTAGGTGGAATTTTAGTTTTAAATAAATTAAAAAATCCAGAATTTTATTCTACCTATTTTTTAAAAATAGATAAAGTTAAATTTAAACAAAAAGTAGTTCCTGGAGATTTATTAGTTTTTCAAGTAGATTTATTAAAGCCTATAAGAAGAGGAATTGTTCATATGAAAGGAAAAGGATATGTAAATAAAAAACTGGTAGTTGAAGCAGAAGTATTGGCAAAAATAATGAAAATTGATTGATTTTTTTAAAAAAATTTTTACATATTTAATTTTAATACAATGTATATACGAATATATCAGAAAAGGATTATATATATTACATAAAAATAATAAATAAAAAGGATATTATGCTTTTATAAGAACTAAATTAAAAAATATTATGACAGATCATATTTTAGAAATTAATTTTTCAGCTAAATATAAAATAAAAAAAAAATAGAAATTGAATCATATCGTTATTAGATGTCAAAGTCTATATTTATTTATATAAATATAAAAAAAAAGTTATGATCAAATAAAAATTGAAAAAAAATTAATAAAAAATAATCCTAACTGTTATTTTAAAAATTAAATATACAAAATCTGTAAAAAAAAGGAGATACTATTATAATAAAGCTAATAAAATTGCTATTTTAGAAATAAAAACTAAACTTTTAGCTCCTTTATTTTTATAAATTCCGGGAATATATTAAAATTAATACGGATAATAATAAATCCTATTATCATAGAAATAGTTAGAAAATAATAAAAAAAATATATTAAAATATCAGATAAATAATTATGAGTATTTTGATAGATAAGAACATTCGAGTTATTGTACAAGGATTAACTGGAAAAGAAGGTTTATTTCATACTGAAAGGATGATTAATTATGGAACAACTGTAGTTGGTGGGGTAACTCCTGGAAAAGGAGGTAAAATTTATTTAGGAGTCCCTATTTTTAATACTATGTATGAAGCAGTTAATAATACTGGAGGAAATGTAAGTGTTATTTTTGTTCCTTCTTTATTTGCTTCAGATGCTATGATGGAAGCAATTAGTATGAATATTAAAGTAATTGTATGCATAACTGAAGGAATTCCAGTTTTAGATATGATACGAGTAAAATATTTTTTAAAAGGAAAAATATCACGATTAATTGGTCCCAATTGTCCTGGAATTATTTCTCCGAAAAAATCAAAAGTTGGAATTATGCCTAATCTAGTTTTTAATAAAAAAGGAGGTGTAGGAATTATATCTAGATCTGGTACACTTACTTATGAAGCTGCCGATCAAATAATAACATATGGATATGGGATTTCTACTGCGATTGGTATAGGAGGAGATCCTATTATTGGAATGAATATCCAAGAAATTGTAGAATTATTTTTGAAAGATAATGAGACGAAATGCATTGTTATTATTGGAGAAATAGGTGGAAAATTAGAAATTGATGCTGCAGAATGGATAAAAAAATCAAAAAATAAAAAACCAATTATAGGATTTATAGCAGGAAAAACGGCTCCTAAAGGACGTACCATGGGTCATGCTGGTGCTATTATAGGAAGTACATCAGAAACTGCAAAAGTAAAAATGAATATCATGAAAAAATGTGGAATACATATTGTTTTATCTCTTGCATATATAGGAATGAAAGTGAATGAAGTTCTTCATGATAATGAAAAATAATGTATTAATGGATAAATTTTTAATAATTGGATTAGGGAATCCAGGTAGTTTATATCAAAAAACAAGACATAATTTAGGTTATTTTATTTTAGATAAAATATCAGAAAAATATTTATTTTCTTTTGATAAAAAAAAATTAGGTTTTCTTTCAGAATTCATTTTTTATAAAAAACAAATATTTTTTCTAAAACCTTCTACTTATGTTAATAAAAGTGGTTTATCTGTTAAATATTGGATGAATAAAAAAAAAATACTATTAAAAAATATTCTTATAATATCTGATGATATTTATCTTAATTTTGGATCTCTTCGTTTAAGAGGAAAAGGAGGTAATGGAGGACATAATGGATTAAAAAGTATTGAAAAAGAATTAAAAAGTTCTCATTATGCTCGTCTTCGTTTTGGAATTAAAAATAATTTTTCTAAAAAAACAGATTATGTATTAGGAATTTGGAAGGAAAATGAATTAAAGGATATACTTAATAAATTGGAAATAAGTATTAATATAATATTTTCATTTATTTTAAATGGATTACAAAAAACAATGAATTTATTCAATAAAAAAAAATTATAATAGTATAAAGATTATTATAGAAACTTATAATAAATAAAAATATCGATTTTTATTAAATTAGTTCGAATTTATTTAATATTATCATTATATATAAAGTAAAATAATAAATTATGTATGCATAACATTCGGAATTTTTGTATCATTGCACATATAGATCATGGAAAAAGTACTTTAGCTGATCGTTTATTAGAATTTACAAAAACAGTTCCAAAAGGATATAGACATCAATTACTTGATGATATGGATTTAGAACGAGAACGTGGTATTACTATTAAAAGTCATGCTATTCAAATGGAATATAAATATAAAAATAAAGAGTATAAATTAAATTTAATAGATACTCCAGGACATGTAGATTTTTCCTATGAAGTATCACGTTCAATTGCAGCTTGTGAAGGTGCTTTATTAGTTGTTGATTGTACTAAAAGTGTACAAGCACAAACTATATCTAATCTCTATTTAGCATTAAAAAAAAATCTTTTCATTATTCCAATATTAAATAAAATTGACTTATCTAATTCAAGATCTGAAGATGTTATAGAAGAAATTATAGAACTAGTAAAATGCAAATCGGAAGATATTATTTCTGTTAGTGCTAAAAATGGATTTGGAATTAAGGAAGTTTTAGATAAAATTGTTACACATATTCCCCCTCCAAATGGGGATAATAAAGCTCCTTTACAAGCAATGATTTTTGATTCTTTTTATAATTCATTTACTGGAGTAATCGCTTATTTTAAAGTAAAAAATGGATTTATACAAAAAGGGCAAAAATTACGTTTTATGTCTACAGAAAAAATTTATTATGCTTATGAAATAGGGATTCTTAAATTGAAACGTATTTCTAAAAATAAGATTGAATCAGGAGATGTAGGATATATCGTTTCTGGAATTAAGAATACTTATGAAGTAAAAGTAGGAGATACGATCACTGATGCTAAAAATCCAGCTTTAAAAGCTATCAGTGGATTTGAAGAAGTTAAACCTATGGTTTTTGCTAGTGTTTATCCTGTAACTTCTGATAAGTATGAGGAATTACGTTCTGCTATGGAAAGATTGCAATTGAATGATGCTGCTCTTACTTTTAGTTCTGAATCTTCATCTGCTTTAGGATTTGGATTTCATTGTGGTTTTTTAGGTATACTTCATATGGAAGTTGTGAAAGAACGTCTTGAACGTGAATATGGAATTACCGTAATCATTACTATTCCTAATGTTTCTTATAAAGTTTTTATGAAAAAAAAATCGAATAAGGTTATTATTGTTAATAATCCTTCAGATTTTCCAGAAATGGAAAAAATACAAAAAATAGAGGAACCTTATGTTTTAGTTTCCGTTCTTACTAAAGAAAATTTTATAGGTAATGTTATATCTTTATGTATAGGAAAAAGAGGAAATATAATTGGAGATCAACATCATTTAACCTCTAGTAGAATAAAAGTTACATTTGAAATTCCATTATCTGAAATAATATTTGATTTTTATGATAAATTAAAAACAATATCTAAAGGATATGCTACTTTTGATTACTATTTTTTAGATTATAGAAATTCTGATTTAAAAAAAATTACTGTATTAATTAATCATCAGAAAGTAGATGCTTTATCTCTTTTAGTTCATAAAGAAAAAGCTTTTTTTATAGCAAGAAAAATATGTAAAGAGTTAGCAATTTTGATTCCAAAGCATCAATTTAGTATACCTATTCAGGTTTCTATTTCTGGAAAAATTATTGCTAGAGAAACTATTAAATCTCTAAGAAAAAATGTAACTGCTAAATGTTATGGAGGGGATATTTCTAGAAAACGAAAACTTTTGGAAAAACAGAAAAAAGGAAAGAAAAAAATGCGTCAGATAGGAAAAGTGGAAATTCCTTCATCTACTTTTGTCAATTTTTTAAAAATTAATTAAAAATTTTTCAATATGTCCAAAATTAAAATAGGAATAAATGGTTTAGGAAGGATAGGAAAATTGGTTTTAATATCTGCTTTAAATAAAAATGATATTGAAGTAATATCCGTAAATGATTTAGCTTCCATAGAATATTTAGCTTATATATTAAAATACGATTCTGTTCATGGTCCTTTTAAAGGAAATATTCGGATAGAAAATAACAATTATTTAATTTTAAATGAAAAAAGGATAAAAATAACTAATGAAAAAAATCCTGAAAATTTAGAATGGGGGAATTTAGGGGTAGATTATGTTGTTGAATCTACTGGTCTTTTTTTAACGAAAAAATTAGCTGAAATACATTTGAAATCAGGAGCTAAAAAAGTAATATTATCCGCACCTCCAAAAGGAGATGATATACCGATGTATGTTATGGGAGTTAATCATGATACTATTAATTCAAATCAAGATATTATATCTAATGCTTCTTGTACTACTAATTGTTTAGCTCCAATTGTTAAGGTATTAAATGATAATTTTGAGATATTGGAAGGATTGATGACTACAATACATGCTTCTACTGCAACTCAAAAAATTGTAGATTCTGTTTCATCTAAAGATTGGAGAGGTGGAAGATCATCCTTAATTAATATGATTCCATCATCTACTGGAGCTGCAAATGCGGTTGGAAAAATTATACCTAGTTTAAACGGAAAATTAACAGGAATGGCTTTTAGAGTCCCTATATCAGATGTATCAGTATTAGATTTAACTGTTCGTTTAAGGAAGAGGACTACTTATGATTGTATTAAATATTGCATAAAAAAAGAATCTGAAACTAGATTAAAGGGAATTTTAGGATATACTGAAGAAGCAGTAGTATCTACAGATTTTATAGGAGATAAAAGAATTTCTATTTTCGATGCTAGTTCAAGTATTATGTTAAATCCTACTTTTATAAAAATAGTTTCATGGTATGATAATGAAGTAGGTTATTCTACTAAATTAATAGATCTTATTCATTATATGGTTTATCGTGATTATGGAATATAATTCAAAAATAAAAACTTTTTATTATATTGATCCGTTTTAAAAACTAAATTTTTTATTCCATTACTAATCATTAGATATGGTGCTTTTATATTTTTATTATATTTAGATATTTGATCGAAAATTTTTTGTGTTAATAAAATATTAGGTGCTTTACATTCAATAATTATATGTGGTTTTTTATTTAAATGAACTAAAATATCTAATCTTTTATTTAATTTATTGATATGAAAAGGGTGTTCGACCCATATATCAGAATTTTTATAATTTTTTACTTTTTTTAGTAAAAAAATTATGTATTGACGAATTACTTCTTCCTTAGTAAAGGAATAAAATTTTTTTCGAATTACACAGAATATATAAGTTTTATTCTTTATTTTTTTTAAATGTAAATGATTAGAAAAAAAATCAAAAAAATACATATATACTCAATATTAAAAAAAATATTTTTTATGTCAAAAAAAATAATGAATTGTGTAATTATTGGATCTGGTCCTGCTGGATATTCAGCAGCTATATATGCCGCTCGTGCAGATCTAAATCCTACCCTTTTTTTAGGATTTCAACCTGGTGGTCAATTAACAGTTACTACGGATGTGGATAATTATCCTGGATTTCCAATAGGAATTAGTGGAAATGAACTTATGGAAAATTGTAAAAAACAAGCATTACGTTTCAATACTCTTATTATTCATAAAACTATTACTGAAGTATATTTATCTAATCAGAAAGGTGGGGTACATTTTATTAATGTAGAAAACAAAGAAAATATAGAAAGTAAAGGTATTATCATAGCTACAGGTTCTCGTTCTAAATTTTTGGGATTAGATAAAGAAAAAAAATTTATAGGACTTGGAGTTTCTTTTTGTGCTACTTGTGATGGGTATTTCCATAAAGGAAAAGATGTAGCAGTTGTAGGAGGAGGTGATACTGCTTTAGAAGAAGCTAGTTATTTATCCAAAATTTGTAAAAATGTATATTTATTTGTTAGAAAAAATTATTTTAGAGCATCTAAAGCTTTACAAAATCGTATTCTTAAAAAGAAAAATATAAAAATTTTTTTTTGTTATCAAGTGATAGAAATTATTGGAGATCGTTTTTTAGAGGGAATTAAAATAATGAATAATAAAGATAAAAATACTAAAATCCTTTTTATTAGTGGTCTATTTATATCCATAGGTCATACTCCTAATACAGAATTATTTAAAAATCAACTTAATCTAGATAAAAATGGTTATATTATTGTAGAAAGAGGTGGGACTTCTACGAATAAACCAGGTGTATTTGCTGCAGGCGATGTTCAAGATCCTATATATCGTCAAGCTATTACTTCAGCTGGTACTGGATGTATGGCCGCTTTAGATTTGGAAAGGTATTTATATTTATATTAATTATTTAATATTTTTCATTTTTTTTTATGCATGAAAGAAAACTATCATTTTTTCCATTTTTTAATTTCCCATGCCAAAAATTATGGTTTTGTTTTTCCATCTAGTGAAATTTATGGAGGTTTACATGCTATATATGATTATGGACAATATGGAATAGAATTAAAAAATAATATTAAAGAATATTGGTGGAAGTCAATGACTCAACTTCATGAAAATATAGTTGGGATAGATACTTCTATACTTATGCATTCTGATATTTGGAAAGCTTCTGGACATATTGAAAAATTTAATGATTTTTTAATTGACAATAAGGATTCTAAAAAAAGATATTGCCCTGAGATCTTAATTAGAGAATATGTTAATTTAATGGATAACAAAAATAAAGGTCATTTAGTAAAAATTCCTAAAGAAAAAATATTATTTCGAATGTATCAATCCTTAAAAAAAAAGGATTTATTAGATATTAGGGTTTTAATTGATGAATTAAATATACCTGATCCAATATGTGGATCTCATAATTGGACAAATATTCGTTTATTTAATATGATGTTTAAAATTGAAGAAGAAAAAGGAAATTTATTATATCTTCGTCCGGAGACTGCACAGGGTATATTTTCTAATTTTTTAAATATAAAAAATTCTAGTAGAATGAAAATTCCTTTTGGAATTGCTCAAATAGGAAAATCATTTCGTAATGAAATTATTGCTAGAAAATTTATTTTTCGTATGCGTGAATTTGAACAAATGGAAATGCAATTTTTTATTCTTCCTGAAGAAGAAATGAAATGGTATGAATATTGGAAAAAAAATAGGTTAAAATGGCATTTAGAATTAAATTTAGGAAATAAAAAATATCAAATACGTGATCATGAACAACTTGCACATTATGCTAGTATCGGATCAGATATAGAATTTAATTTTCCTTTTGGATTTCAAGAAATAGAAGGTATACATTCCCGAAGAGATTTTGATTTAAAACAACATGAGGAATTTTCAAAAAAAAAATTAAGAGTTTTTGGAAAAACAAAGATGATTGGAAATTATATTCCTTATGTAATAGAAACATCCCTAGGTTTAGATCGTCTTTTTTTAGCTATATTTTATTCTTCTCTTAAAAAAGAAAAATTAGAAAATGGAAATGAACGGATTGTACTAAAATTTCCACCTTATTTATCTCCTATAAAAGCAGCTATATTTCCATTAGTTTTAAAAGATGGATTACCAGAAATTGCAAAACGAATATTTAATAATCTTAAGATAGACTATCAACTAGTTTATGATCAAAAAAAATCTATTGGAAAACTTTATCGAAGACAAGATGCTATTGGAACTCCTCTTTGTTTTACTATAGATTATGATACTATCAAAACAAATACAGTAACTATGAGAGATCGAGATTCTATGAAACAAAAAAGAATTCATATAAAAGATATTTCTAAAATTATAGAATATAAAACTGGAATACGAAAAATTTTAAAAAAATTATCAATATAATATTTTAATAAATTAAGATATTCCTCTAATTTTTGCTTCTAATTTATTTTTTAAAAATTTTTCTATTTTTTTCATTAAATTATTAATAATAATATCGGTTAATGTTTCATTTTTACTTTCAAAAAAAAAACTTATAGTATAAGATTTTTTTGATTTTGGTAAATTTTTTCCTTCATATAAATCACATATTTCTATTTTTTTAATTAAATTTTTTTCCATTTTTTTTATTAATTGATAAACTTTTTCAAATGGAATTTTTTTTTCAATTAATAATGATAAGTCTCTTTTTGAAGTAGGATATTTAGAATATGGAATAAAAATTATTTTTTTTTCTTGAACAATAGAAATTAAATATTCCAAATCAATTTCTGCATAGAATATTTCTATATTTTTAGATATATTTTTTTGAATTTTTCCTAATTCTACAAAATTTTTATTTTTATATTTAATAGATATATTTTCTTTAAAAAGAGGATGAATAGAGGTTACTTGAGTATAATAATTTATTCCTATTCTTTGAAAAATTTGTTCTATAATTCCTTTTAAATAAAAAAATCCATAATTTTTATTTTCTGTTATTTTTCTATTATTTTTTTCTATTTTTGATATAGCAATACTAAGACAGGTTTTTTCTAAAAACTGATGATTTTTTCTATAATAAATTTTTCCAATTTCAAAAAACTTTATATTGTTACTTCCTCTATTATAATTATATTTTATACTATCTATTATTCCAAATAATAGAGTTGAACGCATTGAATTATAATATTTATTTATAGGGTTAATAATATTAATTGATTCTCTATCAAAAAAAGAATTTAATAAAGAAGAATCTGAATTTTTATTTCTCATAGGAGAATTTATAATTTCTTGAAATCCATAATTTACTAACTGATTAAAAATAATTTTTTGTATTTTTTCTTTTGTTTTATAACAAAAATTAGGAATTGAATATATTTTTATTTTACTGGATTTTTTTATTTGGTTTATTCCATAAATACGTAATATTTCTTCTATTAAATCTATTTCTCTTTGTACATCTATTCGATAAGGAGGAACAAGAACTAATAATGATTTTTCATTCTCTAAAAGAATTACAATTTCAAGTAATGATAAAATTTTTTTTATTTTTTTTTTACAGATATTTTTTCCAATGATATCCCTAATTTTTTTATAACGAAGTTTTATTTTTAATGGAAAAATTGGATTTGGATAAAGATCCACTATATCAGAACTTATTTGACATTTTATAATTTCTTTAAGAAGAGATACCATTCTTTGTAATGCATATACGGTTTGATTAGGATCGATCCCTTTCTCAAATAGAAATCTATCGTCTGTTTTTATTATATGTTTTATTCCAATAGAACGAATGTCAATAGGGTTAAAATATGCACTTCCTAAAAAAATATTTTTTGTTTTTATACTAATATTTGAATTATAACTATTTATAATTCCAGCTATAGATAAAGGATTTTTTGTATCAGATATAATTAAATCTTTTTCATCTAATTCTTTTGTAAAATTATCTTCAGATTTAAAATAAGTTTTATTTTTTGCATTTTTTATAATTATTTTTTCTCCTTTTATTTGATCCATATCAAAAATATGTATCGGTTGACCTAATTCATGCATCACAAAATTTTTTATATCTATTACATTATTAATAGATTTTATTCCTATTGATTTTAATTGATCATTTAACCAATCTGGAGATGAATCTATTTTTATTTTAGAAAGAGCTATTCCAGAATATCTTCTGCATTTTTTTTCTTCTTCAATCAATATTTTAAAACAATATTTATTGAGATCTTTTTTGTAATTATTTATTATAGGTTTTGATAAAATAGGTTTATATCCACGATAAGTTAAAATTGCATATAAATCACGAGCAATTCCATAATGACTCATAGCATCGGAACGATTAGGTGTAAGATCTATATCTAGAATAGTATCTTCACTATTATTTTTTGTAGTAATTTTACTTATATTTTTTACCGATAATCCAATATCGGTTAATATATTCGATATTTTTTTCGAATTAAGATTAACGGAAATATATTTTTTAAGCCAATTATATGATATTCTCATATTATTATAGACATAATTAATATTAGAATTGATTCTTTTTTTTTTATATTAGAATAGGGTCTAATAATACCAGTTTTATTTGAATTACACAATTCAAAACTGATAAAATCTTCATTAAATGAAGATAATGCCTCTATTAAAAACTTAGAATTAAACCCCATTTTAATATATCCACCTTGATACTTTTCATAAATAGATTTACATTGTATTTTTGAATAACTGGAAATAATAGGATCTTCTTCATAAATTTTTAATTTATTATTTTTTAAATAAAATCGAATAAGACTGATTTTTTTTTTAGAAAAAATAGAAATTCTTTTAATAGAATTTAGAAATAATATACGATTAATAATTAATGATATATCTTTATTTTTAGGAATTACAGAGTTAAAATCTGGATATTTTTCATCAATTAATCTACATAAAAAAGTTTTATTTTTAAAATAAAATTTAATTATATCAATTTTTTTATATTCAATATAAACAATACTTTTTTCGTTCTCTTCATTTAAAATATTTTGAAGTATATGAAGAGATTTTTGATGTATAGTAAATTTAATGGAATAATTTAATCTAATATTATATATGGTATATTTTACCAATTTATAAGTATCCGTAGCTACAAAAGTAGCTCCATATGGAGAAAAATGAAAAAAAACTCCATTTATAATGGGATTGAAATCTTTATTTGCAACAGCAAATAAAGTTTTTTTTAAAATTTTCAAAAGTATCTTTGAATATAAAAAAATTTTTTTCTTTTTTTTTATTACTAAAAAAGTATTTAAATAGTTATTTATAGATTTAATTTCATGATAGATACTAGGAATCGGGTAACTACCTTGTTTAGAATAAATATTAAGTATATTTTTTTCTTTTTTTATTAGAAGAAAAGGCTCTTCAAGAAGGGTATTTAAAATATCTATCATTAATTTTGGATAAATAGCTATTTTTTCTTTTGATTTTTTTTTTACACATACTTTTATTTCTGTAGTAATTATGTTATTTTCTGAATCTGAAATTATAATGATCAATTTTTCTCCGAAAAGTTCAAAAAGAAAATATTCTGAATTATTTTTTATAATTTTATGTAAAACACATAATTTTTGTAAAAGAGAAAAACTAGAAACAAAAAAATGCATGTTATATTTTTTTTAAAACAGAATAATAGCGTGAGGGGGAATTGAACCCCCGACCTCTGGGATATGAATCCAACGCTCTAACCATCTGAGCTATCACGCTTTATGTTTTTAATCTAGAAAAAATCATAAATTTTATAAAAGGGGACCTACAAAATATTAAAGTTAATCTATTTTTAGATTATAAAATAATACATTTTTAATATTATGACTTTTGATTTAAGTGATTATAGAAAAATTTATAAAAAAAATAATTTAATAGAATCTGATGTTCCATCGGATCCTTTAAAATTATTTCATAATTGGTTTCAAGAAGAAAAAAATATTCATAAAATACATAAAAAAATAAATGAAGAAACTAATGCTATGTCGATTTCAACTATAGGAAAAGATGGAGTTCCTGAAACTAGAATTGTTTTATTAAAGATGTATTCTCAAAAAGGTTTTATTTTTTATACAAATTATTATAGCTTGAAAGGAAGATCTATTCAAAAAAATCCTAAAGCATGTATTTCTTTTTATTGGCCAAATACAGAAAGACAAATTATTATTCAAGGAGATATTCTAAAATTATCAAAAAATGAATCGGATGAATATTTTTATAAAAGACCAAAAAAAAATCAAATAGGATGTTGGGCTTCTAAACAAAGTGTAATTATTCCATCTAAAGAATATTTATTTATTCAATATCAAAAATGGACTCACTTTTTTAAAATACACATGATAAAACGTCCTTTTTATTGGGGTGGATATATCGTAAAACCTTATAAAATGGAATTTTGGCAAGGACAACCTAATAGACTTCATGATAGGTTAATTTATAATTTAGAAAAAAAAAATCAATGGAAATTATATCGGTTATCTCCATAATAAAGAAGATAAGGTGATTTTATCACTTTATCTTCATGAAAAAAAAACTACAAATTTGTTAGTTCTGCACCTATTTTGAATTTAGCAACCTTTTTTCCTGGAATAAAAATTTTTTTTCCTGTTCTAGGATTAATTCCATTTCTTGGATTCCTTTCTATAACAGAAAAGGTTCCAAATCCAACTAAAGTAACTTTATCTCCTTTTTTTAGGGATTCAATTACGGTTTCAATAAATGCATCTGTAATATTTTTCGCTTTTATTTTTGTAATCCCGGTTTTTTCAGCTATTGAATTCACCAATTCTGTTTTGTTCATTATACAATTAATTTAATAATTTTAATTAATTATAAAACAACATTTTTATAATTAATGATAGCAAATATAATGGATAAATATGTATGACTGAGTAAAATTTTTTTTTTATCGAACAAAAATATTTTTTCTTATTTTTATTCCATTAATTAAATTTTTTATATTCATTTTTTTTTTTCCTTCTATTTGTCCTTCAATAATAGAGATAAATCCTTCTTTTACCGAAATTTTCATTTCAGATTCCGAAAAAAATACAAATCCAATTGGAAAAAAATGTATTTTTTTTATTTTTTTAACAATGAAAATTTTAAATCTAAAAATTTTTTTTTCCTCAAAAAATAAAAATGTCCATGCTGTAGGATAAGGACTTAGTCCTCGTATTTTATTATAAATAACTTCGATAGAAGTTTCTTTCCAAAAGATTCTACAATTTATAGGATATATTTTTGGAGCATATTTTAATGGTAAAGAAGGAATATATTTTTGAATTTTAGGTTTTATTTTTTTTTGAATAATACCTTCTAGAGTTTTTATGATTATAGATCCACTAATTTTTTTTAATTTATTTTCAAGTGTTCCAGCAGTTTCTTCCTTTTTTATTTTTATTTCTTTTTGTAAAAGAATTTTTCCAGAATCAACTTGATTATTTACAATAAAAGTAGTTAATCCAGTTTTATTTTCTCCATTAATAATGGCCCAATTAATAGGAGCTGCTCCTTTATATTGCGGGAGTAAAGAAGCATGTAGATTAAAGGTCCCCATTTTTGGATTTCCCCAAACTTCTTTAGGTAAAATTCTAAATGAAACTATAATTTGTATATCTGCTTTCCATATTTTTAAATTTTTTAAAAAAGAAGAATCTAGAAGATTTTTTGGTTGTAAAATAGGAATATGATTTTCTAATGCATATTTTTTGACAGATTTATTATTTATTTTATTTTTTTTATTGAAAATAGAATCAGGATTTGTAATTATTCCTACAATATTATATTGTCTAATATAAAGTTCTTTTAAAGAAAAAAGAGAAAAAGGAGTAGAACCTATAAATACAATTCTAGGAAACTTTTTCATATATGAATAATATTAAACTATTTTATTTGTAATTTAAATTCACTAATTTTATTATCTTGTAATACAAAATAGTTCATTGATTTTTGAAAATCAAATCTAAACAATAATTTATCAGATTTTCAAATATAATTCAAATAAATATCAATAGGTAATAAAATATGTATTGGACTTTAGAATTAGCTTCTCATTTAGAAGATGCTCCTTGGCCAGCATCAAAGGATGAATTAATCGATTTTGCTATTCGAACAGGTGCTCCATTAGAAGTTGTAGAAAATCTTCAGCAGTTAGAAAATGGAGAAGGAGAAATTTTTGAATCTATAGAAGATATATGGGCAGATTATCCAAAAGACGACGAAGATTTTTATTGGAATAGAGACGAATATGAACTTTAACTGAAAGAAAAATACGTTTAATTATTATAATTGATGAGTTTTTTTAGAAATATATTAAAAAAATTATTAGGAAATAAAAATGAAAAAGATCTTCAAAAAGTTAGAACTCTTTTGATTCATATTAAGGAAGAAGAAAAAAAAATATTATCGTTATCTGATGATGAATTAAGAAATAAAACTCAAGAATTTAAAAATATTATAAAATTATCTACGAAAAAATTTTATGAAAAAAAAGAATCTCTTATAAAAAAAGTAAAAAATAAGTATTGTAATATACTTAATTTAGAAAAAATAAAATTAAATAAAGAAAAAATTAAGGAAGAGTGTTATAATGTAGAACAAAAAGTATTAATGAATCTTTTATCAAAAGCTTTTGCTGTTATTAAAGAAACTGCTAAACGTTTTAAAGAAAAAAAACAACTTATAGTAAAATTAACGGATTTTGATGAAAAATTATCAAAAATTAAACCTTATGTTGTATTAAAAAATAATATGGCTATTTGGAAAAATAAATGGGATGCCTGTGGAAAATCTGTAATCTGGGATATGGTCCATTATGATGTTCAATTAATGGGTGGAATTGTCCTTCATCAAGGAAAAATTGCCGAGATGGCTACTGGAGAAGGAAAAACTTTTGTAGCTACTTTATCCGCTTATTTAAATGCTCTTTCTGGAAGAGGTGTGCATATTGTAACAGTTAATAATTATTTATCGAAAAGGGATACAAATTGGATGGCACCTTTAATGGAATTTCACGGATTAAAAGTAGAGTGTATTGATGATTATCCATCTTCTAATATTTATATGCGTAAGAAAGCTTATAAAGCGGATATTACTTATGGTACCAATAATGAATTTGGATTTGATTATTTACGTGATAATATGGTTTCTTCTAAAGAGGATTTAGTTCAAAGAGAATTAAATTACGCTATCATAGACGAAATTGATTCCGTTTTAATAGATGAGGCACGGACTCCTTTAGTTATTTCAGGTCCAGTTGATTCTCATAATGATAATAAAGAGGAATTTAAATTATTAAAAAATAAAGTAGAAAATCTTGTAAAAAAACAAAATTTAGAAATTAAAAATTTTTTTTATGAATCTAAAAATTTAATTAAATCTGGAAATAAAAAATTAGGAGGATTTAAACTTTTTCAAGTATATCGAGGATTACCCAAGAAAAAATCCTTAATTAAATTTTTAAGTGAAGATAAGAATCGCTTACTTTTACAAAAAGTAGAAAATTATTATTTACAAGATAACGGAAGAGAGATGTATAAAGTAGATAAAGATCTTTATTTTGTTATAGATGAAAAAAATAATACTGTGGAATTAACGGATAAGGGAATTGAATTCTTATCTAAAAATGTAAAAGATATAAGATTTTTTGTATTACCTGATATTAATTTAGAAATTACAGAATTAGAAAAAAAATTTTTTTCTAAAGAAAAAGAAATAAAAGAAAAAGAAAAACTTTTAAATAATTTTACAGTTAAATTACAACGTATACATACAATAAATCAACTTCTTAAAGCTTATACTTTATTTGAAAGAGATATAGATTATGTAATTTTAGAAGGAAAAATAAAAATAGTGGATGAACAAACTGGTCGGATAATGGAAGGAAGACGTTATTCGGATGGCATTCATCAAGCAATTGAAGCAAAAGAAAATGTAAAAATCGAATCTTCTAGTCAAACTTTTGCAACTATTACTTTACAAAATTATTTTAGAATGTATAAAAAAATATCGGGAATGACTGGAACAGCAGAAACAGAATCCGGAGAATTTTTTCACATTTATAAATTAGATGTTATAGTTATTCCTACACATAGAAAAGTCCAAAGAATGGATTTACAAGATTTTGTTTTTAAAACAAAACGTGAAAAATATAATGCTATTATAGAAAAAATTATTTATTTATCTAAATATGAAAAACGTCCTGTTCTTGTTGGAACAACTTCCGTTGAAGTATCTGAATTTATTAGTAGAGCTTTAAAATTTAGAAAAATTAAACATAATGTTTTAAATGCAAAATTACATGATAAAGAAGCCGAAATTATAGAAAAAGCTGGCCTACCTGGATCTGTAACTATAGCGACTAATATGGCTGGTAGAGGAACAGATATTAAACTTTCAAAAGAAGTTGTAAAATATGGGGGACTTTATGTTTTAGGAACTGAAAGACATGATTCTAGAAGAGTAGATAATCAATTAAGGGGGCGTTCTGGACGTCAAGGAGATCCAGGAAGTTCTCAATTTTATGTATCTCTAGAGGATAATTTAATTCGTTTATTTATAGATTCAGAAAGATTATCTAAATTAATGGATCGTTTTGGCCATAAAGAAGGAGATATTATCCAACATTCTTTGTTGACGAAATCTATAGAAAGAGCACAAAAAAAAATAGAAGATAATAATTTTAGTATTCGAAAACGTTTGTTAGATTATGATGATGTTATTAATAAACAGCGAGAATTTATTTATAAAAAGCGTAAGAATGCTTTATGTGGAAAAGATCTTAGTTTAGATATTTCTAATATGATATATGTTTTATTGGATATTATGATATTAGTTAATAAATCTTTAAATGATTTTAAAAATTTGGAATACGAATTTTTTCAAATTTTTGGAATTAATTTCCCTATACCAGAAAGTGAATTTTTTTTATATAAAGAACGAGATTGTATCAATAAAATACATAATTTAATTATAAATTTTTATGAAAAAAAAAAAGAAAAAAGAATTTATCAAGAAATTTATCCTATTATATCCAATATTTTTGAAAAAAATCATATAGATTGTCAAATTCATATAACGTTTACAGATGGTATTACTAACATTAGCTCTGAATATAGTTTAAAAGAAAGTTATAAAGATCAAGGTTTATCATTACTATCTATATTTGAAAAAAAAACTATATTGTGTTTTTTAGATGAAAAATGGAAAGAACATTTACGGGAAATGGATAATTTACGATATTCGGTACAAAATGCTGTTTTTGAACAAAAAGATCCTCTGATAGTTTATAAACAAAATGCTTTTAATTTATTTCAAGAAAGGGTTTATGAAATTAATAGAAAAATTATTTCTTTTTTTCTTAAGTCTACTATCATAAAAGATAATATTTTATGTATTCCGAAAAATAATAGGATAATAGATTTTTTTTTAAAAGGAAAAAATGGTCAAAAATTAGGAAGAAATAATCGAATTATTATCCGTCATTTAGTTACAGGAAAAACCAAAAATATAAAATTTAAACAGGTAGATTTTTTTTTGAAAAAAGGAGATTGGATCATAGAAGAGGATTTTTTTTAGTTAGAAACCTACGATTGTGTTAATTAGAAATAAAACGTATATTTTTTATTATAATTTTATTTATAATTTTTTTTTATTTTGGGATGAGTTTATGTTCCATAAAAAAAAAATATGATAATATTGATGAAATTCCATATAATACATTTGGTGTTGTTTTAGGAACTTCTAAATATTTACAGGGAGGGGGGATCAATGCTTATTTTAAATATAGAATAGATGCAGCTTATTTTCTTTTTTATCATAAAAAAATTCGTTACATTATCGTTAGTGGAGATAATAGAGAAAACAATTATAATGAACCAAAAATGATGAAAAAAGAATTAATCAAAAAAGGAATTCCTGATTATTTTATATATGAAGATTTTTTTGGAATTAGTACTATACATTCTGTATTAAGAGTTTATAAAATTTTTAATCAAAAAAAATTTACCATTATTTCTCAAAAATTTCATAATGAAAGAGCCATATTTATTGGAAATTGTTTAGGATTAGATATCATAGGTTTTAATGCAAAAAATATTTCTTTTGATTGGAAAATACAAATTAGGGAAATTTTTGCTAGAATTAAAGCTATATGGGATATATTTTTATTTTTTTTAAAATAAAAAAATTAAGATAAATAGGATAAATATTTTTTTAATATTTCTGCGTTATTAGATTTTTGAGTATTAATTTCTAAAAGAAATGGTTTATCCGATTTATTCCAAAAAACATACAAATTATTTTTTAAAGAAAGTTTATCGGATACTATTTCATATTTCCAATTATGCATTTCACAAATTTTTTTTGCAGTTAAAAAATGTTTTGTTTCAAAAAAATTAAAAATTTTTTTAGAAATTTTTTTTTCGGATAAAAATCTGAAAATATTACCTCCTCCATTATTTATAAGGA
Source organism: Blattabacterium punctulatus (assembly GCF_003226695.1). Classification (NCBI taxonomy): domain Bacteria; kingdom Pseudomonadati; phylum Bacteroidota; class Flavobacteriia; order Flavobacteriales; family Blattabacteriaceae; genus Blattabacterium; species Blattabacterium punctulatus. Next base: position 55,287 of record NZ_CP029808.1, read on the forward strand.
TAATACGAAAATTATTTGGAGTATAATTGTTCCATAAAGCATTACTATCATAAAAAAAACTGATATCACCAATAATTAAAGTTACTATTTTTTTACTTTTTACAGCATAACCTATAGCTGTCGAAACACAACCATCTATTCCTGACGTACCTCTATTACAATAAGATTTTACAGAATATTTTTTTTTATCAAAAAGTTGATAATAGCGTATTATAGTACTGTTTCCTAATTGTAAAATAGAATATTTAGGAATGGATTTAAATATAAAAAATAAAACTTTAAGATCTGAAAAACTTTTTTCTTTTTTTAAAAAAAAATTATTTTTTTTTATTCTTTTTTTTCTCAATATTTCCCATCTATATCTATAATCAGAGGATTGTAAATTATTTCCATGAAATATTTTGAAAAAAAATTCAGGTTTTATTGACCAAAAATTCGTTAGCCTATAATAAGTATCTGGGTAATTTTTTATATTTTCTCCTATATGCCAATGATATAGAGGTGGGAATTTTCGTAAAAAAAATTTTATTTTTTTAGATATAATATTTCCACCAATAGTTAATAAAATATTAGGTTTTAAATTAATCCATTCTTTAGTTTTTATACTAAAAATAAGTTGATCTATACATGAAAAAAATAATTTTCCGTATACATGAGATGTAGTTTCGGTAAAAATAACTATAGAAGGATCTATACTTAATTTTTTTAAAATTTTTTCCAATTTTTTTTCTGAATGATATAATCCTAATAAAATCATTTTTTTTTTGGATTTTTTCCATATAAATTCTTCTTTTTTATAATATTTAGATTTTTCAATATAATTTATTACAGGTAAAGTTTTTATAATTTTAGGTTTTACTTTCAAAAAATTTGTAGTCTCATAAAGAGGTTCTGAAAAAGGGATATTAATATGTATAGGTTTTTTTTTAAAAATACATTTATTAATAGATTCATTGATTAATCTATCATTATACCATAATCCTAATTTAGATTCTTCTTCTGTTAATTGAATAGAAGATTCAACATGATTTTTAAAAATATTTTCTTGATCAATAGATTGGCCTTCAAGAACATCTATAATTTTTTTTGGTCTATCTGCAGTAATAAAAATAAGTGGAATATTTTGATAAAATGCTTCCGTAACTGCAGGATAATAGTTTACTACGGAAGAACCAGAAGTACAACTAAGAACTACAGGTTTTTTTATTTTTTGCGCTATCCCCAAAGCAAAAAATCCAGCACAACGCTCGTCAACAATACTATAAGTTTTAAAGGAATCATGCTGGGTAAAATGGATAATTATTGGAGCATTTCTAGAACCTGGAGAGATTATTATATGAAATATTGATTTTGATATCAATATTTCACCTAAACTTTGTACTATTTTTTTATTCGAATACATTTAAAAAAAATTAAATCATTCCTCCATTAACATTAAATACAGATCCAGTAATATAATTAGATAAATCAGAAGCTAAAAATAAGCTACAGTTAGCTACATCTTGAGGTATTCCAGCTCTTTTTAATGAAATTTTATTTATCCAATTTTCTTTTATTTTTGATTGAATATGCAAATTCATTTTTGTAGAAATATAGCCAGGAGCTATAACATTACAACGAATATTTTTTTTTCCTAATTCTTTAGCAATTGATTTAGTAAATCCTATAATTCCTGCTTTAGATGCTGAATAATTAGATTGTCCTGAATTTCCTGTTATTCCTATAATAGAACTCATATTAATGATACTTCCATTTTTTTGTTTTATCATAGGAAATATTACATATTTGGTTAGATTAAAAATAGAATAAATATTAGTTCGAATGACTTGATCCCAATCTGTTTCCGACATTCTAAATAAAAAATTATCTTTTATAATTCCTGCATTATTCACTAATATATCTATAACTCCAAATTTTTCTATAACTTTTTTTACTAATTCTTTTGAAGAATTTAAATTTTTAAGATCAATTTCGTATGAAACTACCGAATTCCCCAATTCATCAGCTAATTTTTTAGCATTTTTTTTTGAAGAAAAAAAGGTAAAAATTACCTGTGCTCCATGTTTTACAAATGTTTTAACAATAGATTTTCCTATATCTCCTGAGCCACCTGTAACTATTGCTATTTTTCCATTTAAAAGTTTCATATATAGTTTTTATTTTTTTGAGACAATCTAATATTTTCTATTAATTGAAGTACCATATTTAATTGTTTTTCAGTACTAATTAATGTACTATCTATTTCTATAGAATTTTTTGGTTTTTTAAGTGGAGAAATTCTTCGATATAGATCCATCATATCTCTATAAAAAAGATTTTTTTTTACTTCTTCATAAGAAATTTTTTTTCCTTTTTTCTTAAAATATTGAAATCTTCTATAAGAACGAACTTCTATAGACCCTTTCATAAAAATTTTCAATTCCGATTGAGGAAAGATATTAGATCCTATATCTCTTCCATCCATAACAATTCCTTTTTTATTTCCAAAATTTTTTTGTATAATTGTTAATTTTTTTCGAATTTCTGGAATTCTAGCTATTAAACTCACTTTATTATTTACTTCTATTGATCGAATTTCAGATTGAACATTTTCTTTATTTATAAGGATATCGGTTCTATTTAATTTATTATTCCATTTAAATTGGAAATTGATATTTATCAAAAAAGGAATAAAATTTGTTATATTCCACAAATCACTATGAAATATTTTTTTTCTAATAGCTAATAATGTTATGCTTCTATACATTGCTCCGGTATCTATATAAGTATATTTTAATTTTTTAGAAAGATTTTTAGCTAAAGTACTTTTTCCCGAAGCTGAATATCCATCTATAGCTATAATCATTTTTCGATTCATGATGGAGAATAAATTAATTCGTATTTATATGATAATAATTTATAGTAAAGTTTAACAGATAAAAAATCTGTAGAAAAATCTCTTTCATTTGGTAAAAGTTCAACAATATCAAACCCTATAATTTGTTTTTTTTCAAAAACCATTTTTAAAAATTTTAAAATTTCGTACCAAAAAAAACCTCCTGGTTCTGGAGTTCCTGTAGAAGGGGCTATACTTGGATCAAAAACATCTATATCTATACTTATAAATACATTTTTAGATAATCTTTGAATCGCTTTTTTCATCCATAAATCATTTTGATATATTTCATGAAAATAAAAAATATTCTCATTTTGTATATACTTTTTCTCTAGTATATTCATACTTCGAATCCCTATTTGTATAATTGGATATTTTTTTGAAGCTTCATACATAGAACAAGCGTGATTATAAGGATCTCCATTGTATTTAGGACGTAAATCGGTATGTGCATCCATGTGTAGAATACTCATATCAGGGTATTTTTCTCCAAATGCTCGAATACTACCTATAGATATGGAATGGACTCCCCCAATTAGAGTTACAAATTTTTTTTTAAAAAGATATTTTTTAGTAATATCGTATACTTTTTCTATCATTTTTTTGGAAGAAAATGAATAATTCCTTATAGGATAAGAAATATATATCCCTCTTTTATAAACTTCAGAATTAGTTTCTATATCATATAATTCCATATGTTCTGATGCAGATAAAAATGCTTTAGGCCCTTTTTTCGAACCTTTTCTCCACGTTCCTGTATAATCATATGGTACCGGAATAAGGACTATTTTAGATGTTTCAAGAGTAGCATATTTTTTAGGAATTCCAGCGAAAGTTTTTTTTTTCATAAAAAATATTATTTTCAGTAACCTAATATTTTTAATATTTCTTCATATTTTTGTGAATAACGAAATATTTTATATACTAAGTTTTTTTTTTCGTCATAATTGATTAAAATATGGATTGGTTGTGGAATGAGACAATGATGTACTCCTCCATATCCACTTATTGTATCTTGATACGCTCCAGTATTAAAAAATCCAATATAAAGTGGTATTTTTTCACGAAAACATGGAAGATATATGGCATTTAAATGTTGTTCTGAATTATAATAATCATCACTATCACAGGTTAATCCCCCTAAAAATACTCTTTCATAAGAATCATTCCAACGATTAATTGCCATCATAATAAAACGGCTATTTATAGCCCAAGTATCTGGTAGAGTAGTCATAAAAGAACTATCAATCATATTCCATTTTTCTCTATCATTTTGCTTTTTTTGATTAAGTATTTTATAGATAATTCCACCACTTTCTCCTACTGTATAGGAACCAAATTCTGTATATATATGTGGTTCTAAAATATTCTCATTTTTACAAAATTTTTTTATTTGATAAATAATTTCATTGGTAATGTATTCATAGTCGTATTTAAATGACATAGATGTTTTAATAGGGAACCCACCTCCTATATTTAGGATATCTAATTCAGGTGCAATTTTTTTTAATCTAGCGTAAATATGTAAACATTTAAAAAGTTCATTCCAGTAATAAGAGGTATCTTTTATTCCTGTATTGATGAAAAAATGCAACATTTTTAGTTCAACTTTTGAATTATTTTTTATTTTATTCAAGTAAAAAATAAGGATATCTTTATATCCTATTCCTAATCGAGAAGTATAAAATTCAAATTTTGGTTCTTCTTCAGATGCAATACGTATGCCTAACTTAAATGGATAATGGATAAAAAAACTTAATTTTTCCAATTCATCATAATTATCTAATATTGGAATAGTATTATAAAAACCGTTGTTAATTAATTCTGATATATTTTTTATATAATTATGAGTTTTAAATCCATTACAAATAATTTCAATATTTTTATTCATTTTACCTTTTTGATAAAGATTTTTAATGATTTCTATATCATAAGCATATGAAGTTTCAATGCTAATATTATTTTTTAATACTTCTTCCAATACAAAATAAAAATGTGAACTTTTTGTACAATAACAATAGGTATATTTATTTTTATATTGATTAGAATGAATTGCTTTTTCAAACCATTTTTTTGCTTTTTGTATATTTTGAGAAATTTTTGGTAAATAGTTAAATTTTAATGGAGTTCCATATTTTTTAATGAGATCTATTAATGGAATTCCATGAAATTCTAAAAAATTATTTTTAATAGTAAATTCCTCTGTAGGAAAATTAAAAGTTTGATCTATAAGATCAGAATATCGAATTTTCATTGAATAAAATTAAGGGGTAGAAAAATTTTAAATTTTTTTTTGTTTTTCTATTTTTTTGCTATATACCATAAATTTTTTCAGAAAAATATCTATTTCTCCATCCATTACGGAATTAATATTTGTAGTTTCATAACCAGTCCGTAAGTCTTTGACTAATTTGTAAGGATGCATAATATAATTTCGAATTTGATTTCCCCATTCTATTTTTTTTTTTTCAGATTCTATTTTATTTTTTTTCTCATTTTTTTTTTTTATTTCTATTTCAAATAATCTAGATTTTAGAAGATGCAAAGCTCTTTGTCTATTTTGTATTTGTGAACGAGATTCTGTATTTTCAATAGTAATTCCAGTAGGAATATGACGTAATCTAACTCCTGTCTCTACTTTATTTACATTTTGTCCACCTGATCCAGAAGATCGAAAAGTTTCCCAATGAATATCAGATATTTTTATATCAATTTTTATATTTTTATCTATTGAAGGATATACATAAACAGAAGAAAAAGAAGTATGACGTTTTGAATTATTATCAAATGGAGATATACGGATTAACCGATGTACTCCATTTTCTCCTTTTAAATATCCAAAAGCATATATTCCTTTAAATTCTAAGATAATGGATTTTATTCCCGTTATATCTCCAGAAATGAGATGAATATTTTTAACAGAATATTTTTTTTTTTCTGCCCACATGATATACATTCTCAGGAGCATAGAACTCCAATCACAGCTTTCAGTCCCCCCTGCTCCAGAAGAAATTTGAAGTATAGCATTTAAACTGTCTTCCTCTTCTGAAAGAAAGTTTTTTAATTCTAAATTTGATAATAATTTTTTTGTTTTATATAATTGAATTTTAAGATCTTTTTCAAGATTTTCTTCTTTATAGAGAGAAAATATTAATTCTAATTCTTCTAGAGAATTTTTTAATTCAAAAAAATCTTTTATACATGTTTTCATAACATGAAAATGTTTTATCAAATTTTTGGATTCTTTATAATTATTCCAATAATTAGGATTTAAAAATTTTTTTTGTTCTTTATCAAGATATTTATTAATCTTATCAATATTAAGAACTTTATGAATTTTATTAATTCTTTCTGAAATAGATTGTATTTCATCTTTTATGATCATAAAACGAAAATAGATTAATTTAAAATATAGAATCCAAAAATTATGTAAAAAATAAATACAAAAATTTTTATCTGTAATTATGAACTTCAATAAATTTACTATAAAATATCAAAAAATAATACAAAAAATTTAACATATTACTTTTAAAAAAAATCAATTTTCTATTAAAAATGTACATATTATAAAATTTTTTTTTAAAAAAAAAGGAATTGTATTTAGACAATTAAAATCTAAAAAATAAAATGATTAATCATAAACATAAATCTGGATTTGTTAATATTATAGGATTTCCAAATGTAGGAAAATCAACATTAATGAATTCTCTTGTAGGAGAAAATATATCTATAATAACTAATAAACCACAAACAACTCGTCATAGAATATTGGGTATAATAGATCAATATAATTACCAAATTATTTTTTCGGATACTCCTGGTATTATGATAAAACCGATTTATTCTATGCAAAAAATTATGATGCAATATGTAAAAAAATCTTTTGAAGACGCTGATATTGTATTATTTACTACAGAAATAGGAAAATTTGATTTATTAAATAAATATTTATCCTTTTTAAATTTTCTTAAAGAACAAAAAATTCCTATTCTTATATTAATCAATAAAATTGATAAAATTGGAGTGGTATATAGTGAAAATATGTTGTATGATACGATAAATTATTGGAATAATTTTTTTCCTAATTCAGAAATATTACCAATATCTGCATTAAAAAATATAAATCAAGATTTATTACTAAATAAAATTTTAGATTTATTATCTCAAGGTCCTCCTTATTATCCTAAAGGAATTTTAAGTGATAGATCTGAACGTTTTTTTGTAAATGAAATAATTAGAGAAAAAATATTTTTAATGTATAAAAAGGAAATTCCTTATTCTGTGGAAATTTCTACGGAAAAATTTAAGAATGGAAAGAATAGTATACATATAGATTCTTCTATATATGTAGAGCGTGATTCACAAAAAGGGATTTTAATTGGAAAAAAAGGAAATTCTATAAATAAATTAGGATATTTTTCTATACAAGGAATAGAGAATTTTTTTAGTAAAAAAGTATGGTTAAGATTAAATGTAAAAATATGCAAAAATTGGCGTTCAAATTATAAAAAACTCCAAAATTTTGGATATTAAAATTATTCAATTTTTATAATGAAAAAATTTTTTTTTCCAAATTGAAGTAAAATATATTTTTTTTTTATTATATTTTCTTTTTTAAGAAGTATATTTTTTTTAATAATTTTTTTATTTATAGAAATAGAATTTAAATTTAAAGCACGATTAGCTTCACTTTTAGATTTAAAGATATTACTTTTTTTTAATAAATCTAATAAAAAAATTCCTTTTCTAAAATCTTTATAAGGTAAAAGCATATGCGGAATATTCTCGTAAAGAGAACTAAGTATATCTTCATCTAAAGATGAAAATAGATTATTAGTATATTTTTTTCCAAATAAAATATGTGAAATTTTTACTACTTTTTCATAAGATTTTTTTCCATGAACCCATTTAGTTATTTCCGATGCTAATTTTCTTTGTAATAGTCTTTTTTCTGGATTTTTTCTATGTTTGAAAATTAATGTTTCAATTTTTTTTTTAGAAAAAAAAGTATAGATTTTAATAAAATTTTCAATTTCAATATCTGAAATATTTATCCAAAATTGATAAAATTTATATGGAGAAGTTCGATTATGATCTAACCATATATTTCCTTCTTGCATACTTTTTCCAAATTTTAATCCATCAGTTCTTGTAACCAAAGGAAAAGTAATTCCATATGCTTTTTTTCCTGTTTTTTTTTTAATAAGTTCTATTCCGGTAGTTATATTCCCCCATTGATCTGATCCACCAACTTGTAGTAAACAATTTTTTTTTTTATTTAAATAAAAAAAATCATATCCTTGTATAAGAGTATAAGTAAATTCCATAAAAGATATTCCTTTATATTTTTTATTATTATTTTGTATACGTTTTTTAATAGAATCTTTAGATATCATGTAATTTATAGTAAAATGTTTTCCTATATTTCTGATAAATTCTAAAAAAGAAATATTTTTTATCCAATCAAAATTATTTATAAATTCTATTTTTTCTGAATAACTATTTAATAATTTAGATAGTTGTTTTTTAATAGATTCTATATTTTCTTGTAATGTTTTTTTTTTTAAAAAAATTCTTGGATCATATTTTCCTGATGGATCTCCTATAAAACCTGTTGCCCCTCCAATTAATATTAAGGATTTATGACCCATTTTTTGAAAGTGAATTAATATAATAATTGGAAGTAAGCTACCTATATGTAAAGAATCATATGTTGGATCGAACCCGATATATATAGTAGTAGTTTTTTTTAATTGTTTTTCTACACCAGGAACACTATTTTTTATTAATCCTCTCCAAGTAAGTTCATCAATAATATTTTTCATATTAAAAAATTAAGGTAACTTAATAAATTGATATTCGCTTATTTTTATGAAATTTTTTTTAAAAAAAACTATAACATATAATTTTTTAACTTTTTTTTTTAGTTTTATTCATATAATATGGAATTTTTTTTTTATGAAAAAAATTTTTTTTTATTAAAAATATATATTTTTTTATTTCCTATTAGTAGTTTTTTTTTCTTTTTTTATTTATTAACCATAAATAAAAGAACTGATTTATATATTATATTTTCAATTTTACAGTTATTTTGTAGTATTTATATATTTTTTTATTTAATTATTGAATATAATCTTTTGAATTCAATTCCAACAATTATTAATTTTATTTTTTTGTATTTTATGATACTTTTTTTAAAAACTATAATTTTAATAAATTGTCGGAATAATAAAAGTTATTTTTAGTACTTTAGTAATTTATGTATATATATACTATTAATCTAGTATATTCTATTTTTTTTATGAATTTTTTTTTTCGATATGTAGATAGTTTCATTCCTATATTATTATATAATTATATAGGAATAATATTATATTTTTTGTATTTATGGATGTTGGAGTAATGCATAATGAAAAAAATACTTTTAGAAAAATTTATCAAAAATTCCTATTTTTTTTTCTATGATTGGAATTTTTGGATTTAAAATTTCTGAAATTCTATTAATTAGACATGGTAGAAAAATTTTTACATAACATTCATATGTAATGAACTTTTTTTTTTGATGAAAAAAAATTACAGGAATTGTTAATATTGAATTATTTTTATCTTTTTCTGGTGAAACAATAGAAATAATTGGTGGAGAATTTTTTAATCCTAAAAATATAGGTGATTTAAACCATAAATACATATAAATCAATAATTGCATAGTATTTCTATTATCGGGATCTTGAAATATATTTTCAATTTTATTCAAAGGAATATGTATTTTTTTTATTTTTGATATTCCAATTTTATAATCAATAATACGTGTAATTCCATCATATTCGTCAATTCGATCTATGATTCCATATAAATTAACTTGATGCTCTCCAATGTCCAATATTGTGGAAGAAGTACATTCTAATTCTTTAATTAAAATTTGATGACCTTTATGAACAAATCCTTCCTCCCAAGAAATAAAATTTTTTATATAATTTTTTACTATAGAATATAATAATATATTTTTACCTTTTATAAAAGAATTTTTGATATATTTTAATATTACTTTTTCTGTAATATATTCGTAATTTTTTTTCATTTCATTAATCCAATCTATAGTAATTAAATATCCTTTAATAGGATGATATAAAATTTCTAATGTTTTATGTATTATTTTTCCTACTTTTTGTTTCATAGAAATTTTTTCTAGATCATTTAATCCAAGAATTTTTTTGTAGTAAAAAAGAAGAGGATTATAATTATACAGATAAATAGAAGAAGGAGATATACCATGAGTAGATATTTTATATAGACGTTTAATCATTGATTCTGTTTTTTTTATCACAATAGGATATATTTTCGACTTTGAAAATAAAAATGAAAAATTTTTTTTCTTTTCTATGGTAAGTTTTGAACTTATTTCTATTTGATGAATAAAACGACTTTTTTCTCCTGAATTAAGTTCATCTGGTTTATTTTTATAAATTAAATAAATATATTTTGAATTTTTTAAAATTTTTCTAAAATAATGATGATAAATTTCTTCATTGTCTTGAAAAATGGAAAGATTGAATTTATTCCTAATATCAAATGGAATAAAAGTATTATATTTTTTTATTCTATCTGGAGGGATTACACCTTCATTAACGGAAGTTATAATGGTATTTTCAAAATTTTCGAAATAGGAATCCATAAATCCTATTATATTCAATCCTTTTGGATTTTTTCGTATATATGGTATTTTTTCTGTATTTATAAATTGTTGATAAATATTGAATATATCTTTAATCCCCAAAAAATTTTTTTCTGTTTTTCGGACTAATATTCTTAATTTTTGCATATAAATTTCCAATTTTGAAAGAAATTTTAATTCTAATAGATTATTTTTTGAATTTGAAATAAATATAATTTTCAATTTTCTAATAAAGCTTATAATACCAGTAATACATTTTTTAGTATCATGAGTTTGTATTTGAAAAATGATATTTATATCATTTTTGGATAAATATTTATTTATTATAGATTTTGGAATAAAATTTGAATTTTCTGAATTCCATTTATCTACTATAAACGATAAATTTTTTTTAATAAAAAATTTTTTTATATATCCATCTGATAATAATCTTAGTATATCTTTTCCATAAAATTTTTTCAATTTTTCCTTTTTTAATAATAATTCAAAAATTGAAAAAAATGTATAATGAATAGGGATATTTTTTATTGGATAGTCTATGGAGATAGATATATTTTTTCCTAATTTTTTTTTTAGTGAATTAAATAAAGGGATAGTTAAATATTTATCTCCTAAAATAAGACCAATTTTATATGGATTTATCCCATTTTTGATCATTTTATAGACTAATTTTTCTACTATTTTAACTTGTTCTATTTCTTTAGAAACACTAATAATTTTTATATGATTAAGATATATATCGTTGATTAAAGTTGGTTTTATCTTTTTTTTGATGAAAAAATTAAAAGGATTTTTTATTAATATATTTTTTTTATCTAAATCATATATAGATCCTTTTTCTAATTGGATTATTTTTTTTATAAATTCTATTTCACATTTATTTAATAATTGGGATTTTGAAAAAAATAGAATGATTCGTATATCTGAGTTTTTTAATAAAAAATTATTTAAACGAGAAATAGCTATTCTAAAAATCATTCCAGTATAACCGATGCCTTTTTTTAAAAGGATACTTTTTAGAATTTTATAAAATTTATAAATTTCTTTCCAAAAAAGAAATTTTTTTTTTCTATCAAATTATTTTCTAAATTAAGATTCCATTTTTTAATTTTTTCTGTAGAAATAATATAAGAAAAAAAATGTTCAATATTAATCAAATTAAAATCTAAATCCTGAAAATCATTTAAAATATGAGGAGCCCATTTTAAAAAATCATTAAATTTTTTTGATAAATCACTATTTTCTTCTTTAAAAAGATAAAAAAAATGAAAAAGTATATAAGAATCATGCAAAATATACAAACCGGATATTTTTTCAATAAATTTTTCTATTGTATAAATTTCTGTAAATAGATGATTTTTAAATTGGTATTTTTTTTTTATATATTCTATAATAGAATCGTTAAATGATATCAATATTAATTTTTTTTTCAAATATTTTTTTTGAATTAATAAATATTGAATTACTTGATCAATTTTTTTTATCACAATAAAAAATTTTTTTTAAACTATTTTTTTGAAAAAAAATATTCTATTTTTATTTGATCTTTTTTAATTTGTCTTTTAAGATCATAAAGTGTACTAAATTTTTTTTCTTCACGAATTCTTTTAATAATAAAAATATCAATTTTTTTTCCATATATTTCTTGATAAAAATCGAAAATATGAACTTCAATTTTTATTTTTTTATTTTTTTTATTAACTGTAGGGCAGATCCCTATATTCATCATCCCTTTATTATAAAAAAAATTAAAAATATTAACTTTTACCGCATAAACTCCTTTTTTTGGAATTAATTTATTTTCATTTAGTTGAATATTAGCTGTTGGAAAATCTAATGTTTTACCTATTCCTTCCCCTTTTATTACATAACCAGATAAGTTATATAAATAACCTAAAGCATTATTAGCCCATTCTATATTCCCTATTAAAAGAGATTTTCGTATATTAGTAGAACTAATAATTTTTTTTTTATATTTATAAGGATTTACTTTATAAATTTTGATTCCATATGATTTAGAAATTTTTTTTAGTTGATGGAATGTCCCATCTCTATTTTTTCCTAAATGAGAATCATATCCAGTTATAATTTTTTTAATTTTCATGTTAGAAAATAAAATCTTTTGAAAAAAATCTTGAATACTTAATTTTGAAAATTTTTTGGTAAAAGGATGAATAATCAAATGTTCTATTCCTGTTTTTTTTAGATGATGAATTCTTTCAGGAAGAGTATTTAAATATAAAATATTTTTTTTAGGAATTAGTACTTCTTTAGGATGTGGGTTAAAAGTTAATAAAACAGTACAATACTCCCCTTTTGCTCTAAAAATTAAGTTTTGAATAATTTTTTTATGTCCTATATGAACTCCATCAAAAAAACCAAGTGTAAATACACATGGTAAAAAGGAAGAAAATTCATCAATAAATGAATAAATTTTCAAAATTTATTATCTTTTTTTTCTCTTACATATATATTTGCAAATATATATGATTAACGTATACTAATACTATATATACTAATTAATAGTTTTTTTGAGAGAATGAATAAAAAAAAATTAAAAGGAAAAATAATTAAAATTATAGGACCAGTTATTGATGTATCTTTTAAAGATATAGCTTCTCTACCTAAAATTTACGATGCATTAGAAGTCAAATTATCCAAAACAAATAAAATTATATTAGAGGTTCAACAGCATATTGGAGAATATAGTGTACGTTGTATTTCTATGGAAGTTACCGATGGATTAAAAAGAGGACAAGAGGTGGAAATTTTAGGTGGACCAATTAGTATCCCAATAGGGGAATCTATTAATGGTAGAGTATTTAATGTTTTAGGCGAACCTATTGATGGATTATTTCCTTTAGATAAGTCTAATTCTAGATCTATTCATAACCCACCACCTAAATTTAAAGATTTATCTACAGATACTGAAATATTATATACAGGAATTAAAGTAATTGATTTGATTGAACCTTATTCAAAAGGAGGAAAAATTGGATTATTTGGTGGTGCTGGAGTAGGAAAAACTGTTTTAATACAAGAATTAATCAATAATGTAGCAAAAAAACATGGAGGTCATTCGGTTTTTGCTGGTGTAGGAGAAAGGACTAGAGAAGGAAATGATTTATTACGAGAAATGTTAGAATCAGGAATTATAAAATATGGTAATTCATTTATGGAATCTATGAAAAAAGGATATTGGGACCTTTCTAAGGTAGATAAGGAATCCTTAAAGGAGTCTAAAGCAGTTTTTATTTTTGGACAAATGAATGAATCTCCTGGAGCAAGATCTAGAGTAGCATTATCTGGATTAACATTAGCGGAATATTATAGAGATCAAGTTTTGAAAAAAAAAGGACAAGATGTTTTATTTTTTATAGATAATATATTTAGATTTACTCAAGCAGGATCAGAAGTTTCTGCATTATTAGGTAGAATTCCATCTTCTGTAGGTTATCAGCCAACTTTATCATCTGAAATGGGATCTATGCAAGAAAGAATTACATCTACAAAGAAAGGGTCTATTACTTCAGTACAAGCTATTTATGTTCCTGCTGATGATTTAACTGATCCAGCTCCTTCCATTACATTTTCCCACTTAGATGCAACAACCGTACTTTCCAGAAAAATAGCTTCTTTAGGAATTTATCCAGCAATAGATCCATTAGATTCTTCTTCTCGTATATTATCTCCGGATCTAATAAATAAAGATCATTATTATTGTGCAGAACGTGTTAAAGAAATTCTTCAAAAATACAATTCTTTACAAGATATTATTGCTATTCTAGGAATAGAAGAACTTAGTGAAAAAGATAAATTAATAGTTTATCGAGCTAGACGTGTTCAACGTTTTTTATCTCAACCATTTCATGTAGCAAAACAATTTACGGGTATAGAAGGAGAATTTGTAAAAATTGAAGATACGATTAAAGGATTTAATATGATAATGGATGGAGAATTAGATCATCTTCCGGAAATGGCTTTTAATTTAAAAGGAACTATTGAACAAGTTATAGAAACAGGAAAAGAAATATTATCTTCTACATAATAAATAGAAGATAAAATGAAATATATTATGCAAGTAACGATTATTGATTTTGAAAAAATATTATATCAAGATATAGCCATCTCTATTATAGCTCCAGGATTGAATGGTTATTTTCAAATATTAGAAAATCATGCTTCATTTATTTCTATATTGAGTAATGGATGGATAAAATTAAATAAATCATTTAATGATAAAATTTTAAAAATACCAATAAATGGAGGATTTTTACTAGTTAAAAATAATTTGGTTATAGTTATTTTATAGTAATCTAGATTTAGAAGAAATTATTTTCATATATTCTTTTCTGTTTTTAAAAATTTTTATAGCATTAAAAATAGCTTCTTTAAAAGAATTTTCATTAGCAATACCTTTTTTAGCAATATCATATGCTACTCCATGATCTGGAGAAGTACGTATATGAGAAAGACCAGCAGTAAAATTAACTCCTTCATTAAAAGTTAATGTTTTAAAGGGTATTAATCCTTGATCATGATACATAGCTAAAACTGCATCAAAATTTCTATAACTATTATTTCCAAAAAAACTATCTGGAGAATAAGGACCGAAAACTAATATTCCTTGATCTTGAAATAAAATATGAATAGCTGGTTTAATTTTAGTCTTTTCTTCTTCACCTAATAAACCATTTTCTCCTGAATGAGGATTACATCCTAAAATTGCAATCTTAGGTTTTTCTATAGAAAAATCAATTTTTAAAGATTGATGTAAAATTTTTATGGATTTTACAATTTTTTTTATAGTTAATTCAGAACTAACATTTTTTAATGGTATATGATGGGTAACTAATGCTATTTTTAATGTTTCATGAATCATTAACATTAAGGATTCTCCATCCAAAATATTTTGTAAATATTCAGTATGGCCTAAAAAATAAAATTCTTTAAAATTCATCCATTTTTTGTTTACAGGTGCTGTAACTAGAACATCAATTTTTCCATCTTTTAAAGCTTTTGTGGCTTTTTTTAAAGATGAAATAGGATATTTTCCTGATTCATGGTTTATTTTGATTAAGTCAAATCTAATATCTTCTTTCCATATATTTAAAACATTGATTTTATAATCTATAATTTCTTTTAAATTTTTTATTCCTCGTATATTATTTACTTCGATATTTAAAATTTTTTTATAATATGAACATAATTTTGTAGATCCGAATAAAACCGGTGTAAAAAAATCTAAAAGTTTTTTTTTTCGACATACTTTTAAAAAAATTTCTATTCCTATTCCATTAATATCTCCTGTAGAAATACCAACTTTTATTTTTTTTGTTCTATAATTCATACCATATTTTATGAAATAAATATTTTAATTTATAAAAAAAATATGAATAAATTTCAATTATGTTTACTGGAATTATAGAATGTACTACACAAGTATATAGATTAAATCGTCAAAAAAATAATCTTTGTATTACTTTTAAAAATCCATTTTTAGATCATATTAAAATTAATCAAAGTATTGCTCACAATGGAATATGTTTAAGTATCATAGAGATAATAAATGGAACTTATTCAGTAATTGCATCGGAAGAAACTTTACGTTGTACTAATTTAGATTTTTTAAAAATTAAAGATGAAGTAAATTTAGAACGTGGAATGAAAGTTAATGAAAGATTCGATGGACACATAGTACAAGGTCATATAGATACAATAGCTAAAATTGTTGAAATAAATAGAAAAAATGGAAGTTGGTTATTTTCTTTCAAATCTAGAACAAAGTTAGATAACTTAGTAATAGAAAAAGGCTCCATTTCTGTAAATGGAATTAGTCTTACTATAACAAAATATATTAATAAAATATTTAGTGTATCTATTATTCCTTATACTTATGAAAAAACCAATCTTCATTTTATGAAGGTAGGAGATTTTGTTAACGTAGAATATGATATACTTGGAAAGTATATTATAAAAAATTTATGTTTTTGAAATGAAAATTTATTCTATTTTAGGTTCTCCAGACAAAATTTCTTTATCCGTATATTTTCTGTATATATCAAAATTTTTTATGAATTTTTTGACAAGATTTTTTACTTGATTTTGATACATTTTTTTATTTTTCCATGTTTTTTTTGGATTTAAAATATTGGAAGATATACCTGGACAGTATTTTGGAATATAAAAATTAAAGATAGGGTACTTTTCGTAATCTACTCTGGATAAACATCCATCTAAAACACATTGAACAAGTTTTCGTGTATATTTTAATTTTATCCTAAATCCAATGGATTCTCCAATAAAAAGTAGTCCTGTATTTACCATCCATACATTTATTTCCGAATTATTTAATTTTTTTATTAACATTTTTGTATATTGAACTGGATTTAATAGCATAAATGGAGCTCCAAAACAGGAAGAAAAAGTAGCTTGTGGTTTTTTTATATTTAATTCTGTTCCAGCTACTTTAGAAGTATAACCTAATAAAAAATAATAAGCAGATTGTGCTTTATTTAGTTTTGATATAGGAGGTAATATCCCAAAAGCATCATAGGTTAGAAAAAAAATATTTCTAATATTGGAAGATATTAATTTTTTTTCGATATTTTTTATAAAATTAATAGGATAACTTACTCGTATATTTGGTGTAATAGAATCATTTAAAAAATCTACTTCATTAGTCCCTTTTTTTAAAATTACATTTTCCAACATTGCCCCTTTTTTAATAGCATGATAAATCATAGGTTCTTTTTTTTTAGAAATACCTAATATTTTTGCATAACAGCCCCCTTCAAAATTAAAAATAATGTTGTCATCCGTCCACCCATGTTCATCATCACCTATTAATTTTCTATTAAGATCATTAGAAATAGTAGTTTTTCCAGTACCAGATAATCCAAAAAAAAGTGCTGTATCTTTTTTATAAATACCAATATTTGCAGAACAATGCATAGGGAAAACATTTTTATATATAGGAAGTATAAAATTTAGAACAGAAAAAATAGATTTTTTTATTTCTCCTGTATATCCTGATCCACCAATTAGTATAACTTTTTTTTTAAAATTTAATATGGTAAAATTTTTTTTATGTGTACCATCTATAATTGGATTAGCCTGAAATCCAGGTGAACATATTAATAACCAATCTGGGAAAATTTTTTCAATTTTAGAAATTCTAAAAAAAAGATTATGGATAAATAGATCAGACCATGGATATTCACTAATAGACCGAATATTAAGTTGATAACGTTTATAAGAACAAAGATATCCATCTCTTACGTATAAGGTTTTTTCGGATAAGTATCTGACTAATTTTTGATATATATGATCAAATTTTTTAGAATTAAAAGATTGATTAAATTTTTCATCCCACCAAATTTTTTTATTTGTAATGTTATCTTTAACAATAAATCTATCTTCAGGAGAACGACCAGTGAATATCCCTGTATTTACTGCTAAAACTCCTGATTTAGTTTCTACACCCATTTTATTTTTAATAATTATATTTTGTAATTCTTCAGAAGATAATTGCCAATTATTTGAAGAATTTAAGATTCCATATTTTTCTAGATTAAGAGAACTCATTTTTTATTGTATTTCTTAATAAAACAAATTTATATACGATTTATAAAAGTTTACTAATTTTGTATTAGAAAAAATAAAAATTACGATCCTATGTCTGATATTGCATCAAGAGTAAAGTCTCTTATTGTAGAAAAATTGAGTGTAGAAGAAAATGAGATTTTTCCTAAGGCTAGTTTTACCAATGATTTAGGTGCAGATTCCTTAGATATAGTAGAGCTTATTATGGAATTTGAAAAAGAATTTAATATTAGTATTTCTGATGAAAAAGCAGAAAAAATAACAACTGTAGGCGAGGCTATACAAGCTATCAAAAATATTTTAGATGATAAAAAAAAAGAGGATAATAGTTCTGTCTGATTATTATATAAAAAACATTGATTTTTTTTTTTTTATGTTTATGAAGAAATTAAAAAGAGTAGTAGTTACAGGACTTGGATGTATTACTCCAATAGGAAATAATTTAGAAGAATATTGGATTTCCCTTATTAATGGAAAAAGTGGGGCAGAGCCTATTACCTATTTTGATACTAAAAAATATAAAACTAAATTTGCTTGTGAATTAAAAAATTATGATCCCAATATTTTTTTTAGTAAAAAAGAACAAAAAAAATTGGATCCTTGTGCACAATATGGAATTTTAGCATCCTCTGAAGCCGTAAAAAATAGTGGAATTAATTTTTCAAAAGAAAAAAGGGAACGTATTGGAGTTATTTGGTCGTCTGGAATTGGTGGTCTTCTCAATTTAGAAGAATCAATTTCTGATTATGTAAATAGAGGAAGATTTCCTAAATTTAGTCCTTTTTTTATTCCTAAAATGTTAATAGATATTACTGCTGGATTAATTTCTATGAAATATGGACTTCATGGACCTAATTATGCTACTGTATCCGCTTGTGCTTCTTCTTCTAATGCAATTGTAGATGCTTATCATTTAATATGTTTAGGAAAAGCAGATATTATGGTAACTGGTGGTTCTGAGGCAGCAATTACACAAAGTGGAGTCGGTGGATTTAATGCTTTACATGCATTATCTACTAGAAATGAGGATTACAAAACTGCATCACGTCCTTTTGATAAAGATAGGGATGGTTTTGTTTTGGGTGAAGGAGCAGGATGTCTAATATTGGAAGAATATAAACATGCTAAAAATAGAAATGCTAATATATATGCTGAAATAGGTGGAGTGGGGATGTCTGGAGATGCATATCATATTACAGCTCCTCATCCAGAAGGAAAAGGTATTATTATTGCTATGAAAGTAGCTATAAAAGATGCTGGAATTGAATATCAAGAAGTTAATCATATTAATTCTCATGGAACTTCTACTATTTTAGGAGATCTTGCAGAAGTAAAAGCTATTCAAAAAGTTTTTCATGAAAATATATATAACATTAATATTAATTCTACTAAATCTATGACAGGTCATTTATTAGGTGCTGCAGGTTCTATAGAAGCTATTGCTTCTATACTTCCTTTACGGGAAAAAATTATACCTCCAACTATAAATTTATTTCAAATAGATAAAAAAATAGATTCTAAAATTAATTTTACTCCAAATAATGCAATAAAAAAAGAAATTAAAATCAGTATATGCAATACTTTTGGTTTTGGAGGACATAACGTTTGTATTTTATTTAAAAAAATAGATGTTAAAAGATGAAGATTCTATTTTAGTTAGTAAACTAAAGAAAATATTAGGATTTTGTCCCAAAAGAATAAGTTATTTAAAAGAAGTATTTATATATAGTTTTTATAAAAAAAAAAGAAATAAAAATTATTATATAGATTTTCAAAGATTAGAATTTTTAGGAGATGCCGTATTGAATTCTATTATTTCCCATTTTTTATATGAAAAATTTCCTGAAAAAAAAGAAGGAGAGTTAACTCAAGTACGATCTAAAATTGTATGTAGAAAAAATTTAAATGAAATTTTTAAAAAACTAACGTTAACAGAAATTTTCTTTAAAAAAAATAAATCAATGATATCTGATAATATGTTTGGAAATGCCCTTGAATCTTTAATAGGTTTTATTTATTTAGAAATTGGATATCAGGGTTGTCAAAATTTTGTGTATAAAAAAATATTACATTTTCATGTAAATATTATGAAATTACAGAAGGAAATTTTTAGTTATAAAGTATGGATTATAGAATGGTCCCAAAAAAATAAATTTTTGATAAATTTTAATACTTTTAAAGAAGAAAAAAATAAAAATATAATTACTTATTTATCGGAATTTTCCATATCTGAATATGAAATTCAAACAATTGGAAGAGGACCATCCAAAAAAAAATCAGAAGAACTTGCAGCAAAAAAAGCTTATTTTCTTATTCAAAAAAAGTATAAAAAAAATATTTGATATTTGAAAATTACAATACATAAAAAAATTGATCAAGAAAATATATGATATTATGTATAATAAAGAAAAAAAGTTTTCTTATATAAAAAAAGGCTCAGGGCATCCACTAATATTACTTCATGGGTTAATGGGTGGATTAAGTAATTTTAATGCACTTTTAGATTTTTTTCCAGAAAAAGGATATCAAGTAATAATACCTGTTTTACCTCTTTATAAGATGCCACTATTTCTTACAAATATTTACAATTTATCTAAATATATTATTCAGTTTTTAATAGAAATAGGAATTGAAAATTCTACATTGATAGGAAATTCATTAGGTGGCCATATTGCTTTAATTATAGCAAAAAAAAGAATAGATTTAGTACATTCTTTAGTTCTTACAGGAAGTTCTGGATTATTTGAAAAAGCTTTTGGAGATGCATTTCCTAAAAGAGAGAACTATGAATATATTAGAAAAAAATCACAAGAGGTATTTTATGATCCTAAAATTGCTACTAAAGAATTAGTAGATGAAGTATTTCATATTGTGAATGATAAAAAAAAGGGAATTAAAACTTTATATATTGCGAAAAGTTCTATGAAGTATAATATGTCAAAAGATTTATCAGTTATTGAAAAACCTATTTGTTTAATTTGGGGGAAACAAGATCCTGTAACTCCACCAGAAGTGGCAAAAGAATTTCATAGATTATTACCTCATTCCGAATTATATTGGATAGATAAATGTGGCCATGTCCCTATGATGGAACATCCCAAAAAATTTATAAAAATTTTAGAAAAATGGTTATCTAAATTTAATTTAAATCATGAAAATTTTTTCTGTAAAGTTTAAAAAAAGTATAGAAAATTCTAATCAATTTTTTTATTCTACTTTTCCTGAATATGCTTTTTCTGGACGTTCTAATGTAGGTAAATCTAGTTTGATAAATTTTATTGTTAATTCCAAAAAAGAAGCTAAAGTATCCTCTTATCCTGGAAGAACAAAATTTATTAATTTTTTTTTAATCAACCATAAATGGTATTTAATAGATTTACCTGGATATGGTTATTCTTTTCAAAAAAATAGAATAATAGAAAAAAAAAAATTAATTAAAGATTATATTTTTTATAGAACTAATTTAGTTTATTTATTTTTACTTATAGATTGTAGAATAATTATACAAAAATTAGATCTAGATTTTATAAAAAAGTTAAAAACTTATAAAATCCATTTTTGTATTGTTTTTACGAAAACAGATAAAATAAATTCAAAAATTTTAGATAGAAATATAAATTATTGTAAAGAAAGAATTGAAAAAAATTTTTTTTCAATGCCTAAATATTTTAAAGTTTCTGTAAAAAAAAAATATGGAAGAGAAAAACTTATTCAAGTTATTCAAAATTTGAATGAATATTTTGAATTAAAAAAAAAACCTTACAAAGAAAAACTTATTATTCCTAATTCATAGGATTTCAATCCAAATCCAAAAATAGTCCCTTTACAAACAGAAGACAAAAATGATTTTTGTCTAAAAAGTTCTCTTGAATAGATATTAGAAATATGAACTTCTATAACTGGAGTAGAAATTGATTTAATAGCATCAGCAATTCCTAAAGAAGTATGAGTATATGCTCCAGCATTGAGAACAATTCCATTTGATAGGTATCCTATATCATGTAATATATCTATAATTTTACCTTCATGATTACTTTGATAATAGGTCATTTCTATAGAAGAAAAAATTTTTTTTCTTTTTAATCTATTAAAATAATTTATGAAATTTTCAGTACCGTATAATTCTGGTTCTCTTTTCCCCAAAAGATTTAAATTAGGACCATTAATAATGCTAATTTTTTTCATGAAAAAAATTTTTTACAATGTTATCTATTTCATTTTTATTTAAAAAATTCCAGCATCCTATTTTAATATTTTTTTTAGTAAGACCTCCGAAATTAATTCTATCTAATTGAACTACTTTATAAGTTAGTTTTTTAAAAATACGTTTAATTACTCTATTCCATCCTATGTGTAATCCAATTTTTATTCTATTTTTTTGTTCTCTGTATATAAAATCTATTTTTACTCTTCCTTCTCTGAGAAATATTTTTCCTTTTTGAATTTTATAGATATCTTCATCGTTAATTTTTTTATTTAGTAAAACATGATATATTTTTTTTACATTATATTTTGGATGAGTTAATTTTTCAGTTATGAATCCATCATTGGTAAGTAGTAAAACTCCTGTAGTTGAACGATCTAATCTTCCAACAGGAAAAATTCTATAATTAGAAAAATTAGGAATTAAACTCATAACTGTTTTTCTATTAAATGGATCATGTGTAGAAGTAATAAATCCCTTAGGTTTATTAAGAAGTATATATATATTATTTTTTTTTTTAATTTTATTTCCATTGAGTTTTATAACATCATTTACATGTATAACTGTCCCCAATTTTGTAACGGGTATTCCATTAACTTTTACGATTCCTGATTGAATTAATTTATCTGCATCTCTTCTAGAAGAGATTCCAGAATTGGATAAATAATGATTTAATCGTATAAATTTATTTTTTTTACTTTGTATATTATTCATTATAATTTTTAATTTTTTTTTAATCATAGTACTTAAAAACGAAATAAAATTTCTGTGGTATACTTTTTTAATATTTTTTTAGAAATATCATAATTTGGAGTAAATCCTAAAATAAATCCTCCCCCTCCAGAACCACATAGTTTTAAATAATGAAGGTCAGTAAAAAGGCTTTTTTCCCATATTTTCCAAAATATTTTGGGGATCATAGGACGAAAGTGAATAAAAACCCAAGTAGAAAGTAATTTTACGTTTTTTAGCATAATTTTAAAATTTCCTTTTAAAAAGGATTCAATACATTTTTCATTATATTTCATAAATTCTTCTTTTAATATTTTTTTGAATTCATCATTTTTTAATTTTACGAAAAAAAAATTTTTTATCATAAAAGAAGTTTTTCTAGAAAAACCAGTATCCAGTAAAAAAATTGCTCCTTCCCCTTTAAATTCATTTTTTTTAGGAATTTTTATGGTCGAAATATTTGTTTCTGAACGAATGAGTAATGGTTTATTAAAATAACAAATTAAAGGATCTATTCCTGAACTTTTTCCGTGGAAAAAAGATTCCATTTGGCTAAATATTTTTTTTAAAATTATTATATTTTTATTATTTAAACATTTTTTTAGTTTTTTTTTAGCATATTTATCATAAATAGAGGAAACTAAAGCACCAGAACTCCCTATTCCATATCCTTTAGGGATATTTGATTGGAAATAAATTCCTTTTTGAATATCTTTTTGTAATTTTTTAAGATCAATTTTTACTAAATTTTTTTTACTTTTTTTTAAAAAAAATAAAAATTTATAATATTTTTTTAATTCTAAATTGGAATAAAAAAATTCTTTATTTTTGGTAGAATTCATAAATTTTAAAGATCCTTTATAAAAATTATAAGGAATGGAAAGTCCAATAGAATTTTCTATAATTCCGTATTCTCCAAATAAAAGAACTTTAGAATAAAAAATCGATTGTTTCATATTTTTTTTTATTTTTATTGTAAATAATAAATAATAAAAAAGAAAATAAATTTAATTAAAATCATTAAAATTATTTTTTGCATAGGATGAAATTTTTAAAAATAATATTTTATATTTTTTTTACCATATTTTGTAGATTCAATAATAAATAACGATGAAAGTAGCTTTATATGGACAAAAAATTGGAAAAAAAAATATTCCATATCTGAATCAGTTCATTGGCTATATATCTAATAATTCAATAGATATTTCTATTGAAAAATCATTTTTTAATATTTTGTCTTCTTTTGAAGAATTTAAAAATCTTAATGTTCCTGTTTTTTCTCATTATAAAGAATTAACAAAAGATTTTAGTTTAATGTTTACTTTTGGAGGAGATGGAACTATTTTATCTGCTCTAACTTTTATTAGAGATACTGGAATTCCTATTGTAGGTATAAATACAGGAAATTTAGGATTTTTAGCTACCTTTAATAAAGATGTTTTTATTAAAAAAATAGATCAAATTTTCGATCAAAAATTTCATTTAATTCCTAGAAGTCTATTGTGGTTAGAAACTTCTATTACGGATCATAATCCATTTTTTAATTTTGCATTAAATGAGATTGTGATTTTCCGAAAAGAAACTGTTTCTATGATTACTATAGATGCTTATATAGATAAGCAGTTTTTGACTTCTTATTGGGCAGATGGGTTAATTATTTCTACTCCGACTGGATCTACTGGATATTCTTTAAGTTGTGGAGGACCTATTATTACTCCTGAAAATAAAAATTTTGTTATTACACCTATCTCTCCACATAATTTATTTTCACGTCCATTGATTATTTCCGATTGTCAAAAAGTACATTTAAAAATACATAGTAGAGTAAAATATTATTCATTATCTATGGATACTAGATTGACATCTTTAAAAAAAGATAATGAATTATATATTAGAAAAGCCCCTTTTTATATATATATTATTCAAGAAGAAAAATATACTTATTATAAAACTTTACGAGAAAAATTATTATGGGGGATGGATCAAAGAAATTAATTGATAATAAGTTATAAAAAATCTATTTTCCTTTACTTTATTATTTATATATTTGTTTCTATTAATAGTTAGAATGATTGATATTTGAAATTGTTAGAACAAATAGATTTAAATAGTCTACCTAATCACGTAGCAATTATTATGGATGGTAATGGTCGTTGGGCAGAGAAAAGAGGAAAATTGAGAACATTTGGACATGAAAATTCGATGAATTCTGTTATAGATTCTATAAATAGCTGTAAAGAATTAGGAATTTCTTACATAACTTTATATGTTTTTTCTTCAGAAAACTGGAATAGACCAAAAAAAGAAATAGATGATTTAATACATTTATTTCATGAAAAATTAAAACATTCTTTAGAAGAAATTCATAATAAAAATGTAAAAATTATTGTTATAGGAGAAATAAAAAAATTTCCTATTATGATACAAGATAAATTACTTTTTTTTATTAAAAAGACAAAAAATAATACATCTATAACATTAGTTTTAGCCATAAGTTACGGATCTAGAGAGGAAATTTTAAGAGCAACAAAAATTATAGCCAAAAAAGTTTATTTTGGGGAATTATCACTAAAAGATATTAATTTTTCTTCTTTTCAAAATTATTTATATACTACTAATAAAATACCAGATGTGGATCTTATTATTAGAACTAGTGGAGAACAACGTATTAGCAATTTTTTACTTTGGCAATCGGCTTATGCAGAATTATATTTTACGAATATTTTATGGCCCGATTTTCGTAAAAAAGATTTTTTTGAAGCCATAATCAATTATCAAAAAAGAAAACGTCGTTTTGGAAAAGTTTTATAAATCAAAAAATTTTTTTTTATTTCCGTTATTTTTTTTTATTTTTTTAGATATATCATTTTCTAAAACGGAAAATAATAATAAAAATAACCTTGAAATAATTCAGAAAGAAAAAAGGAAAGAGTTATTTTCATCTTTTTTAATTAAGAATATTTTTATTATGGGGAAAACAAAATATAATCGTGATTTTATTTCAAATTTATCTCATATTTATCCAGGAGATGAAATTTTTATACCTAGTAAAAAAATAGATCAGGCTATTAAAAAATTATGGAAAAGTCATCTTTTTGGAAAAATATCTATTTATAAAAAAAATAGTTCTTCTTTAAATTCAAATGAAATAGACTTATTTTTTGATTTAGAAGATTTAATAGAAGTTGATAAGATTAATGTAAAAGGTACCGGTATAATTCAATTTTTTTCCATTGAAAAAATTAAGTCAGGAGATAAAATTTCTGAAAATTCAATTCAAATTATTAAAAACGATATTAAAAATTATTATATAAAAAAAGGATATAATGAAACTTCTATAAAAAGTAAATGGACTATTCAGAATGGTAAAAATATTTTAAATATATATGTAGATAAAGGAAAAAAAATCGAAATAGAAAATATTTTGTTTGATGGAAATAATTATTTTTCCAAAGAAGAATTACTTAATTTTATGGTTAAGATAAGAAAAAAATTTTTTGTCCCAATGGTAGGAAATTCCTTTTATTTTTCTCATGAAAATATTAAAGAGGATTTGAAAAATATTTTACGTAAATATCAATCAATGGGATTTTTAGATGCTCAAGTATTTTTAGATTATATATGGAAAAAAAATTCTGGTAATTATGGAATAAAAATAAAGATAATTGAAGGATATCAATATTTTTTAGGAGATGTTAATTTTTTAGGTAATACTTTTATTAAAACAAATTTATTAAGAAAAATTTTTTCTTATAAAAAAGGTGATATCTATAATAAAATTGGAATTCATAATAATATTTTTAGTTCAGAATCCGAATCTAGTATTCTTTCAAAATATCTAAATATTGGACATTTATTTGTGAAAATAGTTCCAATAGAAAAAAGAATGGAAAATAATAAAATTTTTTTAGAAATAAAAATAGAAGAAAATAAACCAGTATATATAAATAAAGTAAATATATCCGGAAATACAACAACTAAAGATCATGTTATTAGACGAGAATTAACTACTTATCCAGGAGATTTATTTTCTCCTCAAAAAATTAAGTATAGTATGCTACGTTTAGTTGATTTAAATCTATTTGATAATAGTAAAATTCATCCTTTAATTCATCAAAATAAAGAAAATAATACTATAGATATAGAATGGCGTATAATTGAAAAAAATTCTAATCAAATTCAAATATACGGAGGATATGGTGGGGATGAACTTATTGGAAATTTTAAATTAAATTTTGGAAATTTTTCTCTAAGTAACTTTTTAAAAGTTAAATCATGGAATCCTCTACCTCAAGGAGATGGACAAAAATTATTTTTGTTTAGTAAATTTAGTAAGGATACAAAATCTTATGGATTTTCTTTTATAGAACCTTGGATAGAGAAAACTAGTCCTACATCACTTAATTTTCATTTAAATTATTCAAAAAAGAAAATAAAAAAATCCGAAAACGTTTTTTTATTACCTAGATTTTTTCATTCTGATACAACAATTCATGAAGGATTTATAGATAAAATAGAAATGTCTTTGAGTTTAAATAAGCCTTTAGTTATTTTAGATCCATATTCTAAAATTAGATTATCTATGGATTATGAGGCATTGAATTACAATACAAAACTATTTTCAAGTCATAATAGAAAATTAAAATATACTAATATAAAATCTTTAATTTCTTTACAAAGAATTTCAAATGATCCAGATTTTATTTTTCCTTTTAAAGGATCAGAATTAAAATTAATTGGAATATTTACTCCTCCTTATTCCATTTTATTCAGAAATACTAAAAGATTTAAAATCTATTGGATGGAATTCTTCAAAATTAAAATAAATACTTTTTGGTATAAAAAAATTATAGATAATCTAGTGATTAAAGTAGGTAATGAATTTGGATTTTTAGGAAGATACGATAAAACAAAAATATTATTTCCAATACAAAGATTTCATATGGGTGGAGATAAAAATTCATTTAGTTCCAAAATAGAAAATATAGATCATATTCCATTAAGAGGGTATTCTTCTAATAGAAAGAATACAGAAAATATTTCTCCAAATAATGGGGGGCTTATTTATAATAAATCTATTTTAGAAATTCGTTATTTGATTAAGGAATTTTCTAATACATCCAAATTTTGGAGCAACATTTTTATAGAAGGAGGAAATATTAGTGATTCTTATAAAAAATTTAATCCGTTAAAAATGAAAAAATCATTGGGGATTGGATTTCGGATTTTTTTATTTCCTATAGGATTTTTTGGAATAGATATATGTAATCCCGTAGATAGAAAAGATTTTTCTATTAAATCAGGATGGAAAACTAATTTTGTTATAGGTAAAGATTAATTAATAATTTAAGATATAAATACATAGAAATATATGAAAAAAAATACAATTTTTTATTGTTTATTGTTTTTTTTCCTATTTGGAATAGGAAAATCCTTATTTTCTAAAGAGGAATGTCATCAGAAAATTGTTTGTCTTAATAGTTTGATTCTTTTAGAAAGAATGCCAGAATTTTCTAAAGTTCAGAAAGAATTGGAAAAATTAAGTAAAAATCATGAAAATATATTAGCAAAATTGGCAAAAGAATTTCATAAAAAAGCAGAAAAATTTCAAAAAAATAGAAATCCAATTCTTAAAAAAGAATTAGAAATATTACAATATAGGGCTCAGGCATATCAAAAAAATGCTGCAGATGATTTATCTAAAAAACAAAATAAATTATTAGATCCTATCTATAAAAAAATAGAAAAAGCTATTAATATAGTAATGGAAAAAGACAAAACTATTGTTAGAGTTGATGATTGTAGTCCAGGTAAAGGGGTTTTAGTTAATAAAGGAATAGATATTACGGAAGATGTAAAAAAAGAATTGGGATTTTAATAAAAAGGGAATGGTATCTCCCGGAATCGAACCGGGGACACAAGGATTTTCAGTCCTTTGCTCTACCTACTGAGCTAAGATACCAAACCAAATAAAGAACAAAAATACAATAATAAAATAATAAGTAAAAAACTAAAGAGTCTATTTTTTTTATTAGTATTTTTTTTTCTTTCTTGTACAAGAAAAGAAATTTTTGTTAAATTTAAAAAAAATAAAAAAGAAATACCTAATAGGATTTTTATTCGTACAAGTATTTTATATAAAGAAAATGGAATTATTCGATCATTTATATATTCCCCAATTATAAAGGAATATTCCATTTATACATTATTTCCAAATGGATTAAAATTATTTATTTATAGAAAAAAAAAAAATAAGTATACTTATATTAGTGCAAATTGGGTTAAATCAATTGAAAAAATATTTTATCATATTAAAGGAAATATTATTATTATGAATTCTGATGGAGATTTTTTAAAAACGGAGGAAATATTTTGGAATAAAAAATATAAAAAAATATTTAATAATAAGTATACAATTATATATTGTACCGATGGTACTGTATTAAAAGCTATGAATGGATTAGAAGCTACTGATGACCTAAAAAAAATTAGGCTAAAAAATATTAGTGGTATTTTTCCTATACAATAAAATATTCCTATGGCTTTTCATATTAGTATAGTTTTCATTACTATACTTCTATCTGCTTTTTTTTCTGGAATGGAAATGGCTTTAATTTCTTCCAGTTTATTTCAAATAGAATTAGAAAAAAAGAAAGATTCTTTTCGTTCTAAATTACTTTCCAAGAGTATTAAAACACCAAAAAAATTTATAACTACAATGTTAATTGGAAATACTATATCCTTGGTTGTATATGGAATTCATATGGAAAAATTATTTTTATATTTTTTTCCAAAATGGTTTTTAATTCACGATAATTTTTTTTTCATTCTTTTTTTAGAAACAATAGTTTCCGCTACTATTATTCTTATTGTTGGAGAATTTATTCCTAAAATTGTTTTTAGCGCATATTCTAATGAATTGTTAAGTTTATTTATTGTTCCTGTATATATTCTAGACAAAATTTTATCTCCTATTACAAATTCTATTATTTGGATTTCCAATATTTTTTTGAAATTTTTTGGAGAAAAAGAAGAGAATAGAACTCAAATTTTTGATAAAGAAGATTTAATTTATTTTGTATCAGAAAATATAGAGAATAATATTCATGGTATAGTAGAATCGGAAGTAGAAATATTTCATAAAGCTTTAGATTTTTCTGAAAAAAAAGCGAGAGAATGTATGGTACCAAGAAAAGAAATAGTATCTTCTAATATATATACTTCTTCTATTGATAACATTCGTCATAAATTTACAGAAAAAGGATTATCAAAAATTATCATTCATAAAAATAATATAGATAATGTTATAGGATATATTCATTATTTAGAAATTTTGAAAAAACCTAAAAATATAGAATCTATAATTAGACCTGTAGAATTAGTTCATATGACTACTCCAATACGAGAAATAATGGATATTCTTATTAAGAAAAAAAAAAGTATAGCTATAGTATTAGATGAATATGGAGGAACAGCAGGAATGATAACAATAGAGGATATATTAGAAGAATTTCTTGGAGATATAAGAGATGAACATGATGAAATTAAATTTGTTGAAAAAAAATTGAATGATAATGAATTTTTATTTTCTGCTCGTTTAAAAATTGATTTTATTAACGCTAAATATAAATTAGGTATTCCAAAATCTGAGGAATATGAAACTTTAGGAGGTTTAATTGTTTTTCATACAGGATCTATTCCTAATAGTAAAGAAAAAATAATTATTGGCGATATTTTGTATATTGAGGTTAAAAAGGTCTCTAAAAATAAAATAGAAGAAGTTTTTCTTAGATTTATTAGAAAAAAGAATTTATAATAGATGAGTTTTTTAGAAAAAATTAGAAAAAATACATGGATTTTATTTATGTTTATAGGAATAGCTTTATTATCTTTTATATTAGATCCCAATATTTTATTTAAATTTTTTACCAGAAATTCTAATATTATTGGTAAAGTAAATGGAGAAAATATTTCTATAAAAGAATATGTTGATTGTTTTCAATTTTTAAAACGATTGCGTCAGGAAGAACCAGATTTTTACTTAAAAAATGAAGCTTGGAATTTATTAATTCATGAAAAATTATTAAATCAACAAGCATTAAAATTAGGATTACAAATTACAGACAAAGATTTTTGGAATGCTATATCTAAACAATCTATATATAGTTATATTTCTGAATTTCAAGATTCTAATGGAAATTTAGATATGAATAAATTTAAATTATATTTAAAAAAATTGGAAAAAAAAACCATTGTAACTAATTCTCAAATTGAAGAAGAAAAAAATATTTGGTCCTATGAAAAAAATAATATTCCAAAAAGAATTCTTGCAAAAAAATATATAGAAATGTTAATGTATGGATTAAATACTTCCTCGGTAGAAGCGGAATTGAATTATAAAGAAAAAAATTCTTTTTCTATTGTTGATTATATTTTTATTCCTTATTCAGAAATAGAACATAAATATAATATTTATTTAGAAGATTCTGAAATTAAGAACTATATAAAAAAACATAAATTCCTTTATAAAAAAGAAAATTTAAGAAGTCTTAGTTTTGCAATTATCCGATCAAAACCTTCTTTAGAAGATGAGAGGGATATGGAAAATAAAATGAAAGAATTATTTCAAAAATTTAAATATACCAATCAAAATTCTATTTTTGTTTCCAAAAAATCTGAAAAATCTTTTGACCCCAATTTTTATTTAAAAAAAAATCTTCCTATTTTTTTGCAAAATTTTATTATTCAAAAAAATAAAAATGGAAGTATGTTTGGTCCTTTAAAAGTAGGAAATACATATATAATAGCAAAAATTATTGGAAAAAAAATGATATCTGATTCTGTTTTATCAAGCCATATATTGATTTCTCATAAAAATGCTATACGTTCTTCTAATAAAAGAACTGAAAAAAAAGCTGAAGAAATTGCTAAAAAAATATATAATATCCTTAAAAAGGATCCTTCTAAATTTGATTCCTTAGTTCAAGAAAAATCTGATGATACAGTTAATGATAAAAAGAATAAAGGAAGTTTAGGATGGTTAAAATATGAAGAACAAAATTCTTTTGGGACATTTAATATTTTTAATGAAGAAAATAAAAATGGAACAATTGGATTAACAAAAACTGAATATGGATATCATATTTTAAGAATCGATAAAAAAAGTCCTATTGAATCTGCTTATCAATTTGCTGTAATTATAAAAACACTTATTCCATCTAAAAAAACGGAAAATTTTATTTCTAATAATGTTAGAAAATTTATTATAAAAAATAAAAATTCTAATTTGAATACATTTATTAAAAATGCAAGAAGCAAAGAATATGAAACTATTTTTTTGAAAAATGTTAGATATAATCAATGGACAATAAGTGATTTAAATACAGAATTAGATAGAGAAATTATTAATTGGTCTTTCGAAAAAAAAAGAAAAGAAAGAGATATAAAAATAATATATAATTCAAATAGAGATTGTATTATTGTTTATCTTTCAAATATTCAAAAAAGAGTATTTCCTATTGAAAAAATAAAAAATAACTTAATCATATTTCTTAGAAAAAAGAAAATAGAAAAATTATTATATAATATAATAGAAAGAAAATCTATTTCTAGAAATTTAGAAAAAATAGCATTTTATTTTTCTAAAAAAATAAAAAAAAATTATAAAATAAATTTTTTTGATTCTATGATTAATAATTATAAAGAGCCTAAAGTAGTTGGGTCTTCTTTTTCTTTAAAATTAAAAAATACTTCTAAACCTATCTTTGGTAAAAATGGAATATTTTTTATAAAACCATTAAAGAATATTTATAATTATAAAAAACCTTCTTATTTTTCTTATGAAATAGAAGTTTTAAATTCTTTTTTGAGAAAAAAAATTTTAGAATCTTTAGCAAAAAAATTGATAAATAATTCGAAAATAAAAGATTATAGAACTAATTTTTAGTTACGTTTTATAGAGGAATAGATTTTTGATTTTTTAATAGATTTTTGTTTCTTTTCATAAAAAGAATCAATATTATTTTTATTTATTTCATTTTGAATTTTATTTTTTGCATTTCTTAAATATCTTATTCCTTCTCCCATACTACGAGCTATATCCGGTATTTTTTTTGGTCCAAATATAATTATAGCTATAAAAATAATAAAAAAACTTTCTTCAATACTAATAAATAAAAAATTTATCATTTTTTTTTCTAATTTTTATTAGATAAATCATATACTATAGACGATGCTATAAATATAGAAGAATAAGTTCCAATTCCTATTCCAAGAAACAAAGCTAACATAAAACCACGAATAGTAGTTCCTCCAAAGAAAAAAATAGTACAGATAACTAACATAGTTATGAATGATGTATTCATAGTTCTGGTTAAAGTTTGATTAATTCCATTATTTATAATTTTATAAAAAGAAATTGAAGAAGGTGTAATTTTTAATATTTTTCGAATTTTATCATAAACAATTACTGTATCATTGATAGAATAACCAATTATAGTCAATATAGCTGCAATAAAAGTTTGATCTATTTCTAGAATAGGAATCCATTTATGAAAAAAAGAAAATATTCCAAGAACAATAATTATGTCATGTAGTAAAGAAATTAAAGCACCTAAACCAAATTGCCATTTTTTAAATCTAATAAAAATATAAAAAAATATTACTAATAAGGATAAAAGTATTGAAATAAATGCATTATTAGTAATGTCTTTAGCTATAATGGGTCCAACTTTTTCAATAGATAAAATACCTAAAGATTTTTCTTTTCCTAATATTTTAAAACTATTAAAATCAATAGTATTAAAATAAGGTTTTAATGTAACAAACATTTTTTCCAAAATTTCTCTGTCTATTTTATTACTTTCATTCCGTATTTTATATTTAGTTATTACCTTCAATTGATTTTCATTACCAAATGTTTTGACTTCTGGAAATGATGGTATTCCATTTTCTATAAAAGATTGAGACAAAAGATAAGATATTTTTTCTGGAATAACTTTATGATCAAAACGAATAAGATAAGAACGTCCTCCAACAAAATCTATTCCCAAGTTTAATCCTTTATAAAAAAGTGATAAAAAACTAATAATAACACAGATAAAGGATATAGTATAAGTTAATTTTCTTTTAGATAAAAAATCCCATTGAATATTTTTAATCTTATTAATTAATATTTTATGGTAGTTAAAGGAAATATTTTTATACTTATTTAAATGAAATTCTAAGAATAATCTTACTAAAAAAATAGAAGTAAACATCGAAGTAAAAATTCCAATAATCAATGTCGTAGAAAATCCTTTAATAGGACCTATTCCAAAGTAAAATAAAATAAAACCACATAATAGAGTAGTTATTTGACCATCAATAACAGAAGATAATGCTCCATTTATAGTATAGCTATTTACAATAGCTATACGTATAGAATTTCCTTTTTTTATCTCTTCTTTAATTTTTTCATAAAAAAGAATATTAGCATCCATAGACATTGCTAATGTTAATATTATTCCCGAAATTCCAGGAAAAGTTAATACAGCATTTATAGATATTAAAATTCCAAATATAAATATTAAATTAAAAATTAATGCTATATTAGCATATAAACCAGGAATATAATAATAAAAAAATATCCAAATAAATACGAAAAATATAGATATAAAAAATGACAATATTCCTTTTTGAATAGATTCTTTTCCTAAAGATGGTCCTATTATTTCAGATTGAATTATTTTTACTGAAGTAGGTAATCTTCCAGCATTTAATATGTTTACTAAATCTTCAGATTCTTGTAAAGATAAACGTCCTGATATTTGGGACATCCCATTAGGGATTATTGATTTTACAATAGGAGCTGTATAAACTAAATTATCTAGAACTATAGCTATATTTTTTCCAATATTTTTTTCAGTAAGCATTTTCCAATTTCTAGATCCAATCTGATTCATTTTTATATTCACAATTATTTCATTAAATGGACCAAAAGATTTATATGCTTTAACAATCATATCTCCATTTAATGGATAAATTTCTTTTTCATAATTTGTTTTTTTTATAGAAAATAATTGAAAAAATTTTTTATTTTTATATTGATGTTTTTTATATCCCCAAAAGAATTTTATATCTCGTAAATTATATGGTAAAAATTCTTTAGATTCATTTGAATTCAAAAATTCATTAACTATTTTC
This sequence comes from Blattabacterium punctulatus, assembly GCF_003226695.1. Taxonomy (NCBI): domain Bacteria; kingdom Pseudomonadati; phylum Bacteroidota; class Flavobacteriia; order Flavobacteriales; family Blattabacteriaceae; genus Blattabacterium; species Blattabacterium punctulatus. The sequence goes on from NZ_CP029808.1 coordinate 90,558, forward strand.
AAATATTTTTGATCTACCAAACCTACAATTGGATTATTAGTATATTTAATAATATGAGGAATGTTTAATATATCTATTAAAGATTTATTTTCATTGATTTTATTTTTGAAAAATTTTTTATTTATATCTTCAAAATATGGAATAATTTCCTGTAAACTATATATTTCAAAAAAATTTAATTCAGCTTTTTTTTGCAAAATATTTTTTATTCTATCGACATTTTTTATTCCAGATAATTCTATTAAAATTCTATTTGAATTATTAATTCTTTGTATATTTGGCTGAATAACTCCAAATTTATCTATTCTAGATCTAAGAATATTATAAGTGGAAATAATAGATTGATCTATCTTTTTTTTAATAATATTTTCTATTTCTTTATTAGAACTATTATAGTTTATTTCTTCTATATGAGATTTTATTCCAAATAAATCCGAAAGAGAAAAATCTATGTTCATTTTTTCTCTTTCTTGATAAAAATATTTTAAAAAAGAAGAAAAATAATCAATATTTGGATTTTTTTCTTTTTTTTTATCTGTTTTTTCCAATGATTTTAAAAAAATAGGATTTTTAGAATTATCAGAAAATTTTTTTAATAAGTCTTTTTCAGATATTTCTAATATCATACTGATTCCACCTTTTAAGTCTAATCCTAAATTGATGGTTTTATTTTTTAATAATCCTATTTTTTTTTCATTTTCTAAATTTCCATTAGAATCAACGTAAGACTCTTTTCCTAACTTATAAGGATAAAAACTAAAACATATATAATACAAACAAATTATAGTTAACGAAATAACTGTAAAAATTGTAAAAAAGTTTTTTATACGCATTCTAATGATTTTTATGGTAAAAATATAAAAATTAGAATAGAATAAAATTTTCTAATTATCTTTAGCATTTAGTGGATTAAGAAAATTAAATGAATGCACTTGAAAAAATCTTATCTTATTCAAAACCTTACAAATATCACTATATTCTAAATATATCGTGTAATTTTTTACATTCTTTATTTTCAGTTTTATCTATAATATCTATTTCTCCGGTATTAAGTATTTTTCTAAAAATTACTGATGTAAAAAAAGAAAATAAAACAACATTTTTAAATCTTTTGGATGGATCCTTAAATTTTATTCAAAAATATTTTCATTATTACATTAATATTTTATCAGACAAATATGGAAAAATAAATACACTTGGAATTTTTTGTATTTTTATTATTTTACTTTGTTTTTTACGAAATACCTTTAGATATTTAGCTGAATATTTCATGATAGGAATAAGAACATCTATTGTCAAAAATATTCGAAATGATTTTCATCGAAAAATATTATCTATTCCAACAATATTTTTTTATGATAAAAAAAATGGAGATTTGATGTCTAGATTATCTAATGATGTAAATGAAATAGAAGTATCTATTGTAAATTCTTTAGCAAATATAATTAGTTCTCCCATTATGGTTTTTTTTCATTTGCTTACTTTATCTTTTATGAGTTATCAATTAACTTTATTTACTTTTATTTTACTTCCATTAATGGGAACATTAATTTCTATTATAGGAAAAAGTTTGAAAAAAGATGCAAGAGGAGCTCAAAATCAATTAGGAGAATTATTTTCAGTTGTAGAAGAAACCTTAAATTTTACAAAAATTATAAATATTTTTAATGCAGAAAATCAGATGCAAAAACGTTTTGAAAAAGTATCTGAATGTCAAAAAAAACTTTCTGCACGTGTAAATCGTAAAAAAGAATTAGCTTCTCCTATTAGTGAATTTTTAGGAACTATTACTATGATATTGATTGTTTGGTATGGAGGAAAACTTTTTTTAGAAAAAAAAGGAATGGCCCCAGAAATACTTTTTTCTTTTGTAGGTCTTTTTTTTCAAATTATTAATCCAGCAAAAAATTTAGTTAATTCTATATCAAATATTCAAAAAGGTAAGGCTTCTGCAGAACGAATTGTAGAAATATTAAATACTAAATGTTTTCAACATGATCAAAAAAAACAATTAAAATCTATTTTTCATTTTAAAAATGAAATTTTATTTCGTAATGTTTCATTAACATATAATAAATTAGTATTAATTCAGAATTTAAATTTTTCTTTAAAAAAAGGGAAAAACATAGCTCTCATTGGAAGATCTGGAAGTGGTAAATCTACTATTGCAAATTTACTTGCTAATTTTTATGAAGTTTCTTCTGGAGAAATTACTATTGATGGAATTAATATTAGTTATTTAAAAAATAAAGATTATAGAAAGTTATTAGGAATGGTAACGCAAGAACCAGTTCTTTTTAATGATTCTGTTTTAAATAATATTGCATTAGGATTAGAAGAAAAAATATCTATAAGTTCTGTAATAAAAGCAGCTAAAATTGCAAATGCTCATTATTTTATTAAAAAACTTCCAAATGGATATGATACTATTATTGGGTATAATGGGAATCAATTATCTATGGGTCAAAAACAAAGGATTAGTATAGCTCGAGCTGTATTAAAAAATCCTCCAATTATGATTTTAGATGAAGCGACTTCCTCTTTAGATATAGAATCAGAAACAATGATTCAAAATTCTTTAAATAAGATGATGAAAAATTCTACTTCATTAATAATAGCGCATAGATTATCTTCTAATATTATAAAAAATGTGGATTATATCATGATTTTAGAAAAAGGAAAAATAATTGAACAAGGTCCTACACATGTTTTAATATCCAAAAAAGGTACTTACAGTAATTTTTAATAAAGAAAATGAAAAATTTTATTTTAAATTATATTACAGATATTACTGAAAATCCTATAAGGTCTTTTTCGATTATAGGAAATTTATTTTTAATAGAAAGTATTTTATCAATAGATAATGCAGCTATGTTAGCCTCTATGATTATGAAATTAAAAAAAGAAGATAGAAAAAAAGCTTTAAAATATGGAATTTTGGGGGCATATTTTTTTAGAGGGATTAGCTTAATATTTGCCTCTATTTTGATTAAAATTTGGTGGTTAAAACTATTAGGAGGCCTATATTTAGTTTATATTGGAATAAGTCATTTTTTTTTAAAAAAATTGGTTAAAAAAAATTCGAAAAAGAATATAATATTACGAAATTCTTTTTGGAAAATTATTATTTCTATAGAAATAATGGATCTAGCTTTTTCCATTGATAATATATTTGCTACTATTGCTTTTTCAGAAAATTTTATATTAATTTTTATAGGAATTTTTATAGGAATTTTAACAATGAGATTTACCGCTCAAAAATTTGTAAAATTAATGGAAATTTATCCTTTTTTAAAAAATTCTGCCTTTTCCGTTATTTTATTACTTGGAATAAAACTTATATTTTCTTTTTTTGAGAAAAAATATTATACAAATCATCATATTTATTTAGAAAGCATTTTTTCATTTTTTACCATAATTTTATTTTTATCCCCAATTTTTTATACTTGTATATCCAATTGGATACACAAAAAAAAGTTAAATTAATATGATTATTGGATCTTCTAATATTTCTTTTAAAAAAGAAAGAAAATTACTACCTGTAGTACCATCTATAATTCTATGATCACAAGATAAAGTAACTTTCATAATGTTACCTATTACAATTTTGGAATCTTTAATGATAGGTTTTTCTATAATAGATCCTACAGATAGAATAGAAGAATTAGGAAGATTAATAATAGAAGTAAAAAATTCAATTCCATACATTCCTAAATTTGAAACTGTGAATGTGCTATTTTCTAATTCTTCTGGTTGGATTTTTCTTGATTTTGAACATAAAACTTTATATTTTATTTCTTGAGAAATTTGTAATAATGATTTTTGATCAGCATTTTTAATTACTGGAACAATTAATCCATCTTTTATAGCTACTGCAATGCCAATATTAATATAGGAATGATATATAATTTCTTTTTCTTTCCAAGAAACATTTAAATTTGTATATCTTTTTAAAGATATAGTTACTGCTTTAATAATGATATCATTAAAAGATATTTTTTCTTCTTTAGAAAGTTTATCATTTAAATTTTTTCTCAAATTAATCATTTTTTCTGCATTAATTTCTATAAAAAGATAATAGTGTGGAGCTGTAAATTTGGAATATATTAAATGTTCTGCTATTCTTTTCCTCATAGAAGAAATATTTATTCGTTTATCTTCTTTTGGATCCTTTGATTTTCTTATTAATTTTTCTTTGTAAGCTTCAATATCTCTTTTAATAATACGATTATTTTTTCCACTTCCTTTGATTTTATTTATAGAAATCCCTATTTTTTTTGCTATTTTTTTTGCTAAAGGAGAAATAAAAATTCTACATTTTTTTTCTTTTTTAAGATTATTTTCTTCTTTTTGTTTAAAAAAAAAGTTAGAATTTTCTATCAATGAATTTATATCTTCTCCTTTTTCCCCAATAATAGCTAACATATCATTAACACGGGTTGTTTCTCCTTCTTTTATACCAATAAAAAGTAAATAGCCACTTACATCAATTTCGAAATCTTGAATTGCTTTATCGGTTTCAATTTCCGCTAAAATATCTCCTTCTGATACTTGATCTCCTACTTTTTTATTCCACTTGATTACAGTCCCTTCCTGCATGGTATCGCTTAATTGAGGCATAAATATTATTTCAGCCATTATTTTAAGATATTTTTTTTACATAATAAAAAATTATTATGAATATGGAACTTCATCTAAAAAAGGATAATTAGATTCATAATAAACAGCATTATACATTTGTTGAATAGAAGGAATATCTGATTTTTCTGCAAAATTAGCACAGGATTCTACTTCTTTTTTTATTTTACTTTCAATAAAGTTTAACTTTTCTACAGTTTCCCATTTATTTTTTATGATAATATTTTTTATTTTTAAAATAGGATCTTTTTTTTTATATAAAAGAATTTCTTCTTTGTTACGATATAATTCTGAATCCGACATAGAATGTCCTCTATACCTATAAGTTTTAATATCTAAAAAAGTAGAACCATTTCCACTTCTAGCAATTTCAATAGCTTTATAAGTTGCTTTTGCAATTTTTTTAGGGTCCATTCCATCTACAGGATAAGAAGGCATTCCATAGGATAGACCAATTTTATAAATTTCTTTTATATTTGTACTTTTTTCTACGGAAGTTCCCATAGCATATTGATTATTTTCGCAAATAAATACAACTGGTAATTTCCATAACATAGCCATGTTAAAAGTTTCGTGTAAGGATCCTTGTCTAACAGCACCATCTCCCATAATTGTTAATGTAACTGCATCATTATTAAAATATTTATCAGCAAAAGCTATACCAGCTCCTAATGGAATTTGTCCACCTACAATACCATGTCCACCGTAAAAACGATGTTTTTTACTAAAAATATGCATAGAACCTCCAATTCCATGAGAAGTTCCGGTCTCTTTACCTAGAAGTTCTGCCATAACTTTTTTCGGATTTACTCCCATAGAAATAGGTAATATATGACATCTATAAGCCGTAATAATTTTATCTTTAGAAAGATCCATCGCATGGGTAATTCCAGCAGGAATAGCTTCTTGTCCATTATATAAATGTAGAAATCCTCTAATTTTTTGTTTTAAATATAAGGATCTACATTTATTCTCAAAAATTCTCCAAAAAAACATGTCTTTAAACCATTTTAGGTAAGTTTCTGTGGTAATTTTTTTCATAAAAGAAAAAACTTTACGAGGTTATTATTTACAAATTTAATCATATAAATCTACAAAGAATTTAGATAATTAGATAAAAGGAATCAAACTTTCTAATGTATTTTTTCTAGAACCTTTGATCAGTATATAATCTGTTTTAAAAGATATATTTTTTATCCGTTGTATGAATATATTTTTATTAAAAAATTTTATAATTTTATCGGATGTTTGAATATTCGTATTAAAAAATATTTTTCCTATCAAAAATATTGAATTTATATTGCTTTTTTCTAAGTAAAAAATAATTTTTTTATGTTCATCTTCAGAATAATTTCCTAATTCTAACATATCACCTAATATAGCTATTTTATTTCCTATAATTTTATTATTAAAAAAAGTAAGAGCTTTTATCATGCTACTAGGGTTAGCATTATAGCAATCTATAATGATTTTTATATTGTTTTTTTTTAAAATTTGAGAACGATTATTATTAGGAATAAATTCTTCTATGGTTTTTTTAATTTTTTTTAAAGAAATTTGAAAATAAATTCCAATAGTGATAGAAGAAGCTATATTATATAAGTTATAATCTCCTACTAATGGAGAAACTATTTTTATATTTTTAATACATAAAATAGATTTTAATCCAATTTTATTCCATAAATATTGAATGATGATATCTGTATTTGAATTTACTTTTTCTGAAAAAATATATCTATTCATTCCTATACTGTTAATTAATTGTATAGGATCATCTCCATTGACAAAAACTTTTTTTTTATTTTTTTTTAAAAAATTGTATAATTCCAATTTTCCACGAATAATTCCTTTTATATTTTTGAATCCTTCTAAATGAGCTTTTCCAAAATTAGTTATATATCCATAATCTGGATTAATTATAGAACACATTTTTTTTATTTCTTTTTCATGATTTGCTCCAATTTCTATCACTGCTATTTGTGTATTTTTATGCATAGATAATATAGTTAATGGAATTCCTATATGATTATTAAAATTACCTTTAGTATGATGAACATTTTCATATTTTTTAGAGAGAATAGATGTTATTAATTCTTTAGTAGTTGTTTTTCCATTACTTCCTGTAATAGCAATAATAGGTATATTTATTAGTTTAAATCTATGATAAATAGCTAATTGATGTAAAAAATATAAGGAATTTTTTACATAGAAAATATTCTTATGAAGAAAAGAATATTTTTTATTATCTACTATAGCAATCATTGCTCCATTTAAAATTGCTTCATAAGCAAATTGATTTCCATCAAATTTTTTTCCTTTTAAAGAAAAAAAAATAGAGTTTTTTTTTATTTTTTTACTATTTATTTCTATTCCAGAGGAAATAGAATAAAAATTATATAAATTTTGTATGGTCATCCCTATTTTAGTAAATAGATAAAAAATTTTTAAAGAAGATCTTTTTCAAGTTTTATTTTTAAATTATTAATATTAGTAATAACTGTTCTTTTTTGATCTTTAATATAAGATATATAACCTGTTTCTTCGGAAATAACAAGACAAATGGAATCCGTTTTTTCAGATAATCCAATAGCTGCTCTATGACGAAGACCTAAACGAGATGGAATTTCTTTATTATAAGAAACAGGAAGAATTGCTCTTGTTCTTACTATTTTGTTTCCTATAATAATTACTGCACCATCATGTAATGGACTATTTTTATAAAAAATACTTTCTAAAATAGGACTATTTACTTTAGCATCCATTTCATCCCCATTTTGTATAAATTCTTTTATATCTTGATATAATTGAATTACAATTAAAACACCCGTTTTATCTCCTGATAAAATTGCACAAGATCTTACAACACTATCTATAGTTTCTGTTTTTACGGAAAATCTTGATTTTTCGAATTTTCCAAAGATAGAAAGAATAAATTTTTTAAAAAAAATTCTACTTCCAACTATAAGAAGAAATTTTCTTATTTCTGGTTGAAATAAAATAATTAAAGCTAAAAATCCTCCTTTAAAAAAAATGCTTATAACGATACTAAGGAGTTTCATTTTATACGCTTCTACTATTTTCCAGAATACAAAAGTTGCAATAATTCCGTAAAAAATATTTAAAGCCGCTGTATTATAAACAAGTCTATATACTTGAAATAAAATAATAGCTACTAGAAAAATATCTAAAATATCAATGAAAGAAATTTTCCAAAAATATAAAAATGAAAAAAAAAAAGGAATTATGATAACATAAATTTATTAATAAAAATTTATAAAATTTTTCTATAATATTGTACTAATTTTATACATTCTATAGCTTCTTTTACATCATGAACACGTAATAATTTTATTTTTTTTAAAAGAGCTAATGTATGAATGATAGAAGTTGCATTCAGAGATTCTTTAGAAGAAATATTAAGAATATTATGAATCATAGATTTTCTAGAAATTCCTATTAAAATTAAATGATCCTCAAATCCCAATAAAGATAAATTTTTTAATAATTGGAAATTTTGTTTTTCAGTTTTTCCAAAACCAAATCCTGGATCTAAAATGATATCATTAATTCCATATTTTTTTAATAAAAAAATTTTTTTAGCAAAAAAGTTATTTATTTCTATAATGATGTTATAATAATATGGATTTTTTTGCATATTTTCTGGAGTTCCCTTCATGTGATTTAATATATATGGTATCTTAAGTTTCGATAATAAAGAAAACATTTTTGGATCTAACATTCCTCCAGATATGTCATTGATCATTATAGCTCCTTCTTCTACAGCAATTCTTGCTATTTCACTTCGAAAAGTATCTATAGATATTCGAACATTTGGAAATTTTTTTATTATAGAACGAATAGGTTTTATAACACGTTTTATTTCTTCTTCTACTGTTGGATATTTGGATCCTGGACGAGTAGAACATCCCCCAATATCTATGAAGTCTGATCCTTCATTTAATAGATTTTCTACATGTTTTAATACACTTAATTCAGAATTAAACTTACCTCCATCATAAAAAGAATCAGGAGTTAAATTAACTATTCCCATAACTTTTGGTTCTTTAAAAGAAAATAAAGTTCCTGCACAATTAATTGTCATTAAAAAACTATTTTTAATTCATTTTTAAAATTAAATGAGATGAATCATATTTCCATTGATTTTATCATAAAAAAATGTAAAAAATTATTTAAAAAAAAATTAAAAGATTATGATCTATCGTGGAAAATCATAAAAATATATTCTATGATAGATCAAATTTTTATTAAAGTATTTCGTATACAAAATATTCAAAAAAGAGGATATCAAAAAGTAAAAGAGGAAAAAATTATAGATACATATATAGATGTGATAAATTATATTATTATTACGATAATAAAATTAAATACTTCTAATAATCTTGAAAAAAATATTTCTCATTCTAAGATTATTTGTCTTTATATTCAACAATTTAATAAAATTAAAAATTGGAAAAAAAATATAGAATTATATAATAAAAAAATAGGGGATCCTTCAATAGAAAAAATTTTAGAATATATTTTCTATTTGAAAAAAAAAAAAGAAAAAATATTATCTAATAATTTAGAAATAATTTTTTTTAAAATTTTAAAAATAACAATTCTTTTATTGATAAAGGATATAAAAAAAAATAAATGAAATTTTATTTATATTTTATCAAAAATTCATCTTAGGATTATTAGAATAAATTTAAAAATGAAAAAAAAAGTTATAATTGCAAATTGGAAAATGAATCACGATTTCTATGAAACGACTTCTTATCTTAGAAACTTATTAAAAATCATTTTTGAAAATAAAATTAATCAAAAAAAAATAATTATTGCTCCATCTTTTCCATTTTTACATATTTCAAATCAAATTTTACAGGGGACTACTTTAAGTATTGCTGCACAAAATATCCATCAAATGGACAATGGATCTTATACTGGAGAAGTATCGGCACCTATGTTGAGATCTATAGGAATTAAAAAGGTAATATTAGGACATAGTGAACGTAGAAAATATTTTACAGAAACGAATGAAATTCTTATCAAAAAAATTAAAATTGCATTAAAATATGGATTTAATATTATTTTTTGTGTAGGAGAAACGGAAGTAGATAGAGAAAAAAAAGAACATTTTCTTACCGTAAAAAATCAATTAGAAAAAACAATTTTTTATTTTTCTTTAGAAGAAATAAATTCCTTTATTATAGCGTATGAACCTATATGGGCTATTGGGACTGGAAAAACAGCTACTCCTGAAATAGCTCAACATATGCATCAATATATACGTACCTTATTTTTGAATAAATATGGAAAACGTGGGGCCAATGATTTATCTATTTTGTATGGAGGAAGTATAAATGATATGAATGCAAAAAATCTTTTTTTACAGAAAGATATCGATGGAGGTCTGGTTGGTAATTATTCCCTTAATATAAAAAAATTTTTAAAAATTATTCAATCCTAATTTTTATTTATTATCTTTATAATTTGAAAAATTATTATGGCCTCGTAGCTTAATTGGATAGAGCATCTGACTACGGATCAGAAGGTTATGGGTTCGACTCCCCTCGAGGTCTTATTTTATTTTTATCCTAAATAAGGTTTTAGTATTTTACTTCTAGAAGAATGTTTTAATCTTTTTAAGGCTATACTTTCTATTTGTCTTACACGTTCTCTTGTTAAATCACAAGATTGTCCCACTTCTTCTAATGTCATTGGTGGAGATCCATTTAATCCAAAATGTAAAATGATCACTCGACGTTCTCTCTCACTTAAAGTTTCCAAAATTCTTTTTATATCTTTACGAAGAGATTCCTTTTCTAAATGTTCATCTGGACGAGGAGATTCATCAGATTTTACTAAATCGTATAGATTAGAATCCTCTCCATCTATTAATGGAGCATCCATCGAAATATGTCTTCCGGAATTTTTTAAAGATTCCTCTACCTCTTTTTCATTCATCTCTAAATTTTCTGCTATTTCTCTTGCAGAAGGGGTTCTTTGAAGTTCTTGCTCTAATTGAGCAAGAGTTTTAAGTATTTTGTTTAATAATGCCAATTTATTTGTAGGTTGCCGAATAGAACGGGATTGTTCAGCTATAGCTTGTAATATAGCTTGTCTTATCCACCATACAACGTAAGAGATACATTTAAATCCTCTTGTTTCATCAAATCTCAATATACCCTTTATCAATCCTAGATTTCCTTCATTAATTAAATCACATAAACTTAATCCTTGATTTTGATATTGTTTTGCAACAGAAACTACAAAACGTAAATTTGCATTGACTAGTTTATCTATAGCAGATGAATCTCCTTCTCTTGCTCTACGTGCGAATTCAACTTCTTCTTCTGGAGTTAATAATGGAATTTTTCCTATTTCATGAAGATATTTATCTAAAGATTCAGATTCACGATTTGTGACTTGTTTGGTGATTTTAAGTTGTCTCATATTTTTTTATTATTTTACTCATTTTTTAGGACGAGGTAAAAGTATTTTCCTAGAAAGTTTCATTTTTTTATTTTTATCATCAATTCCCATAAATTTTACATCGATGATATCTCCAATTTGAAGTTCATCTTCTATATTATTTAGTCTTTTCCATCCTATTTCAGAAATATGCAACAATCCTTCCACACCTTTAGATATTTCAACAAAAGCTCCAAAATCTTTTATAGATTTTACTTTCGCTTTATAAATTTTTCCTATTTCAGGGACAAAAGTAATTTCTTTAATTCTATGAATTGCTTCCTCTATTTTTTGATAATCTTTTCCTATAATTTCAATATTACCCATATTCTCTTTTTCTTCAATTAAAATACTTGTTTCTGTACAAGATTGTATTTCTTGAATAACTTTACCACCAGGCCCGATTACAGAACCTATAAATTTTTTTGGGATATTGAAAGTATGTATTTTAGGAGCATTAGGTTTTAACTTTTTTCTATATATAGGAAAAGTTTCTAGCATTTTTTTTAGAATAAATCTACGACCTTCTAAAGCTTGTATTAAAATTTTATTTAAAATATCATAAGTTAATCCTTGTATTTTTTTTACATCCATTTGACATGCTGTAATTCCATATTTTGTACCTGTTATTTTAAAATCAAGGTCTCCAAAACTATCTTCTTCTCCCATAATATCAGATAAAATAACTTTTTTTTCTTTATCTATAAATAATCCCATAGAAATACCGGAAACAGGTTTTTCAAGAGAAATTCCGGCATCCATTAATGCTAAACTTGCTGCGCAAACTGTAGCCATAGAAGAAGACCCATTAGATTCTAAAATATCCGAGACTACACGAATCGTATAAGGATTCTCAGGTATAACATTTTTTAAGGCACGTTGTGCTAAATTTCCATGTCCTACTTCACGTCTAGATACACCTCTAATTGTACGTATATCTCCTGTTGAAAAAGGAGGAAAATTATAATGTAGATAAAATTTTTCATGATTTTCCATGATTACATTATCAATTTTATTAGCATCTAAAGAGGATCCTAATGTTACTGTAGTTAATGATTGAGTGTCCCCTCTTGAGAATAAAGCGGATCCATGAACTCCAGGAAGATAATCCACAATACTCCATATTTTTCGGATTTTCTTATTAGTTCTTCCATCTAACCTAATTCCTTCTTTTAAAATCATGTTTCTGATAATTTCTTTTTTTATTTCTTCATAACATTGATCGATAAAAATTTCATTTTTTTCTTGATCATCTATAGGGAATTTTTTTTTAAAATTATTTAAAATTTTATTTTCTTGAATAGATCGGGTTTTTTTATCCAAAAATTGTTTATATAGTTTATAAATTTTTTCATATGAAAAAGAAAAAAGTTTTTTTTTCATAGTTTTCTTTTCCAATAAATATGTATTATCTTCTATATAATTAGGTGCATAAAGTGAAAAGTAAGGATTATTGGATTTTATTTTTAGTAATTTTTCTACTAATCTATTTTGAGCATTTATTTGAATTTTTATTTCTTGATGAGCTATAGTAATCGCATGAATAAATTCATCTTCTGTAATTTCTTTCATTTCTCCTTCTATCATAATAATAGAATTAGTAGAAGCTCCTACTATTAAATCTATATCAGATTTTTTCAATTGATCTAAACTTGGATTTATCAAAAATTTTCCATTTATACGTATGATACGAACTTCTGATATAGGTCCATTAAATGGAATTCCAGAAATAGATAATGCTGTAGAAGCTGCAAGTCCAGCTAATCCATCTGGTAAAACTTTATTATCATATGATAATAAAGAGATCATAATTTGTATTTCTTTTCGAAAAGATTCAGGAAAAGTAGGTCTTAAAACACGATCTACTAATCTCATTGTCAAAATTTCTTCATCAGAAGGTCTTCCTTCCCTTTTTATAAATCCACCAGGAATTTTACCACCTGCAGAATATTTTTCTCTATAATCTACTGTTAATGGTAAAAAATTGGATTCATTTTTTATTTTTTTGGAAATTACTACAGTAGCTAATAGTATTGTATTCCCTATACGTATAATAGCTGAACCGTCTGCCTGTTTAGCTAATTGTCCTGTTTCTATAATAATAGTGCGTCCATCTCCTAGAGAGATAATTTCCTTTACTGTATCTAGCATGTTTAATTTTTTACTTTTGGATTAAAAAAAATAACAAAAATTATGTTTTTTTTATTATTATGTGTGTGTAGTATGAATGATATGAAAAGAAATTATCTGTATGTAATAATGAAGGATTAAAGATTAGATTATTTTCTTAATCCTAGGATTTTGATAATTTTTTTATAACTATTTACATCTTTTTTTTCTATATATTTTAATAATTTTTTTCTTTTTCCTACTAATCTTATCAGTGATCTTTCTGTATTAAAATCTTTTCTATTATTTTTTAAATATTTACTTAAATGATTAATTCGATAAGTGAATAAAGCTATTTGAGATTGAGAAGATCCTGTATCTAAAACGGAAATTCCATATGTTTTAAATATTTCCTTTTTTTTATTTTCAGTTAAATACATAATACAATATCTTTATTTTATAAAGTTAAAAATATTTTATAAATATGTATTTATACTTTATTTTAATTTAAGTATAGAATCTAGATATTTTCTATCATTAGATAAACGAGGAACTTTATTTTGACCTCCTAGTTTTTTATGCATTTTTAACCAATCGTAGAATAATCCAGTTCTAGCTATATATATAACAGGGGGACGTAAAACCATATTTTTATATCGTTTAATTTCATAATCAGAATTCAATGATTTTAATTCATTATCTAAAATATCTCTAAAATAGGATAAATCTTTTGGAGTTTTTTTAAATTCTATAATCCATTCATGAGCTCCAGAATTTTTTTGGTTCATGTAAATTGGTCCTGCCGTATATTCATGAATAATAGAATTTGTTTTTAAACAAGTTTTTTTTAAAGCTATTTCTGCATTTTCTATAATTAATTCTTCTCCAAAAGAATTGATATAATGATTTGTTCTCCCTGAAATAGATATACGATATGGATATATACTAGTAAATTTAATAGTATCTCCAACTATGTATCTCCATAGTCCAGCATTGGTAGAAATAACTAAAGCATAATTTTTATTTAATTCTACCTTATCAATAGGAAAAATTTTTGGATAAGGTTTATGGAATTCTTCCATAGGAATAAATTCATAAAAAATTCCATGATCTAATAAAAGTAAAAGACCATCAACATTTTTTTGATCTTGTACGGCAAAAAATCCTTCGGATGAACTGTACACATCATAATAATTAATAGGTGTATTAAATAAATCATTATATTGTTTAATATAGGGATTAAAATTAACCCCTCCATGGAATATAACTTCTAAATTAGGCCATATTTCATTTATTTTTTGTTTATTCAATTTGCTTAATAATCGATTTAAAAAAATTAATAGCCAAGAACAAACTCCTAATAAAATACGAACATCTTTGGATGCAGTTACTTTTACTAAAGTTTCTAATTTTTTTTCCCATTCACTCATTAAGGCAATTTTTTTTCTAGGAATACTAATATATTCTGCCCAAAATGGAAGATTTTTTATTAAAATGGAAGATAAATCTCCATAAAAAGTATTGTATTTTTTACATAATTCATGACTACCTCCTAAACGTAGAGCTTTTCCAAAGAATACTTTTGTTTCTGGGTGATTATGAATATATATAGATAGCATATCTTTTCCAGCTTTATAATGACAATCATGCATAGAAAAAGTAGTAACAGGAATGTATTTACTTTTTGTATTAGTAGTACCAGAAGATCTAGCAAACCATTTTACTTTTCCAGGCCATAATATATCCTTTTCACCTTTACGAATTCTTTTAATTATAGGAATTAAATCTATATAATTGCATATAGGAATTCTTTCAGAAAATTGTTGATATTCTTTAATATCTTGAAATCCGTATTTTTTTCCAAATTCTGTTTTTTTTGCATAAAATATCATTTTATGGATTAACTTATGTTGTATTTTTATTGGTGATCGTATGATCGATTCTATTTTTTTTATTCTTTTTTTTATAAAAGAAGATGTTAAATATCCAGATAAATATTTCATTATAATGAAATTTTTTAATTAATCAAAAATAAATTTTTGAATTATTTTTTTTGGGATAAATAAATAGAAACAATTCCAAAAGTCAATTCTTTTGTAGAATAATTTTTAAATCCGTGGTATTTTAATAGTTTTTTCATTTTTTTTCCATAATAAGAAAAATATTTAATAGATTCTTGTAAATAGTTATAAGCAAAATGGTTTTTTGAAAAAAAAGTTCCTATTCTAGTTAAAATAGAATTAGAATAAAGATGATAAAATATTTTTATATAAGGATTCGAAGGATTGGAAAATTCTAAAATTTCTAAAATTCCTAAAGGTTTTAGTATTCTATATATTTCTTGTAAAGAAAGGTGAAGATATTTAAAATTTCTTATTCCAAACGAAATAGTTACTAAATCAAAAGTATTTTTTTCAAAAGGGATATTTTGTGAATATCCTTGAATTAAAGTTATTCTTTTTTCTAAAAAATTTTTTTTTATTTTATTCTTTGCTATTTTTAGCATTTTTTCAGAAGGATCTAAACCAATAATAGAAGCATTCTTAAATTTTTTTGCTAGTAATATAGCTAAATCTCCAGTTCCAGTAGCCAAATCTAATATTTTTTTGTATTTTTTTTTTTAATAGTGATTAGTAAATTTATTACTTTTTTTCTCCATAATATATCTATTCCAAAAGACAATATATGATTCAGAAAATCATATTTTGAAGAGATACTATCAAACATTTTTGTTAATTTATCTTCTGATGAAATAGAATTTTTGTTCATAAATGATATGAATTAATATTTACTTATTAAGTTATTAAGAAAAACGATTTTTTATTTAAAAATTTTATTTTTTTTTGCTTTTTATTTTTAATGATTATTTTTATTAAAAAAAAATGATTCGATCAATAATTACAGGAACTGGACATTACTTACCAAATAAAATTATAAGTAATAATCATTTTTTAAAACATACCTTTTACGATAAAAAAGGATTAAAAAGTGAAAAACCTAATGAAGAAATTATCAAAAAGTTTCAAAAAATTACAGAAATAGAAGAAAGAAGATATATAAATAATTCATTATTGAATTCTGATATTGCTTTTATAGCAGCAAAAAGAGCTTTAATAAATTCTAAAATTAATAAAGAAAAAATAGATTATATTATTTCTGCCCATAATTATGGAGATATTCATCCTATTTCTTTTCAATCTGATTTAATGCCATCTATAGCTTCTAGAGTGAAAAATAAACTCCAAATAAAAAATAAAAAATGTCGTCCATATGATATGATTTTTGGTTGCCCAGGATGGATAGAAGGAATGATATTAGCAGATCAACTTTTAAGATCTAAAAACGCTACAAATATTTTGATTACCAGTTCTGAAACTTTATCTAAAGTAATAGATCCACATGATAAAAATTCTATGATTTTTTCAGATGGAGCGGGAGCTGCAGTTTTATCCGCTATCGAAATAGTAGAAGATAATCAAGGAATTATTTATTATGATACTCAATGCAATAATAATGAGGAACTACATTATTTAACTAATGGTCCCTCTTTAAATCCTAATTATAAAAAATCTTTAGTGAATATTAAAATGAATGGAAGACGTATTTATGAATATGCATTAAAAGAAGTTCCAAATATGCTAAAAAAAATATTAGATCATTCGAATTTGCATATTAAAGATCTTAAAAAAATTCTTATTCATCAAGCTAATGCAAAAATGGATTATGCTATTTTAAAAAGATTATTGAACTTGTATGAGTATTCATTTTCAAATAAAGATTTTTGTAAAAATTTAATGCCAATGACTATTCAAGAATTTGGAAATTCTTCTGTATCCACTGTTCCAACTCTATTGGATTTAATTCTTCAAAAAAAAATGCCTCCTCATGAAATTAATCCTGGAGATACTATATTAATGGCTTCATTAGGAGCAGGTATGAATATTAATGGAATGGTTTATCGTTTTCCTAAAAAAAAAATTAAAAAATATTATGAAAAAAAAAATACATCCAGAAAATTATAGACCTGTTGTATTTAAAGATATTAACAACGAAATACTATTTATTTGTAGATCTACCGTCAATACAAAAGAATCCATTAAAATAGATGAATCTACTTATCCACTATATAAAATGGAAATATCTAGTTATTCTCATCCATTTTTTACTGGAGAAAAAAAATTTTTAGGTAAAACAGGACCAGCAGAAAAATTTAAAAAAAAATACGAAAAATATAAAAAATTTTAATATAAATTATCTTAATATATGGATTATTTCATATTATACGATGGTAATACTGAATGGAAAAATTTACTTCCTATCACATTTACTAGACCAGTATCAGAAATTCGAGTAGGAATATTTACAATAAGAGAAAGATGGGAAAGATATATTGGAGGAAAAGCTTTTGTTCTTACAAAACCTTTTCTTTCAAAGAAATATTCTTTTGGAATAGAAAAAAAAATGGGGATGCACAAAAATATATTACTAATCAATTCTTCATTTATTCCAAATGAAAAATTGATTCAAATAATTTTTGAATTAAAAGAAAATGAGGCAATTTTTTTTAAAGAAAAAATGGTAGCTGTCCGAAAATCTATTTTTTATTATAGAAAAGATACTCCATTTTTAAAAAAATATAAAAAAATATATCATATTAACCAGGTAATTTATATTCAATATCCATGGGATATATTTATAAATAATGAAATTATCTTAAAACAAGATTTTCATTTTTTAACAAAAGGAAAAAATTCGTTTTCTCTATTTGGAAAAAATAACCTTCTTTGTAAAGAAAAAATTTTTTTAGAAGAAGATATGACAGCCGAAAATATTGTATTAAATGCAAAATTTGGTCCAATTTATCTTGAAAAAGAAGTTCAAATAATGGAAGGATCTATGATTAGAGGGCCTGTAGCTATTTGTAATAAATCCATCTTAAATATGGGATCTAAAATATATGGGGGGACAACGATTGGTCCTAATTGTAAAGTAGGAGGAGAAATTAAAAATTCTATTATTTTTTCTTATTCTAATAAAGCTCATGATGGGTTTTTGGGAAATACGGTTTTGGGGGAATGGTGTAATTTAGGAGCTGGTACCAATATTTCTAATTTAAGAAATGATTATTCTAAAGTTAAAGTTTGGAGTTACGAAAAAAAAAATTTTTTTCCTATTGATGTTCAATTTTTTGGAATGATCATGGGCGATTATTCCAAATCTTCAATCAATACTCAATTTAATACAGCTACAATAGTAGGTGTAAATACAAATATCTTTGGATATGGATTCCCTCCTAGATATATTCCTTCTTTTTCTTTAGGTGGAATACAAAATAGAAAAGTAATTCCTTTTGGAAAGGTTTGTGAAACTGCTGAAATAATGATGAATAGAAGAAATATTTCTTTTTCTTTTTTAGATAAAGAAATATTAGAATATTTATATCATTCGATGGGTAATAAAATATAACTTATTTATTACTTTATTATTTTAAGAACAAATAGAATTATAATATAAATTTTTTATCAAAACTATAAAAAATATTGGTTATTTGGTTTTTAATATAAATAAAAATGATTTTATGCTGAAATAGAATTTAGGTTATCCTAGAATAGATATCCAAATAGAATTGAAAAAATATTGTGAATTTTATTGGTCCAATAAGATCGGATTGAAGTATTTATTGAACATTGGTTATAAAATACGAAAAGAAAATTGGAAAATACAAGAACATGCTGGTTTAGATTTGATTCCATGTAATGATTTTAGTTTTTATGATCATGTTCTAGACATGTCTTTTTTATTAGGATCTATTCCAAAATATTATTCTTTAATCCCTATGAAACATGATATAGATCTTTATTTTTACCTGACTAGAGGAGTTCAAAAAGATGGATGTAATATATATAAAGGTAATGGAAATGACTAAATGGTTTAATACTAATAATTATCATTATATAGTTCCAAAATTTTAAAAAAATCAAAAATTCTATATTTTATCCCAAAAAATATTTAATGAATTTGAATAAGTAAGTAAAGTTATAAAAAAAATTAAAAAATTAAAAGATCAAGGAGCTACTTGTATTCATATTCAAATAGATGAACCAATTTTAGTTTTAGATTTATCTCAAAAAGAAATAGAAGCATTTAAATATGATTATCAAGAAATATCTAAAATTTGTTCGGAAATAAATATTTTACTCACATCCTATTTTTATGGAATTTCAAAAAATATTTTTCTTCTTAAAAATCTTTCTATCCAAGCTTTACATATTGATTTAATAGAAAATCCAGAAAAATTAGAAATAATCTTAGATTTTTTAATAGATAAAAAAACAATTTTATCTTTAGGATTAATCGATTTAGAAAATATTATAAAAGTAAATAATTCTATTTTAATAAAAAATTTGGAATTTAGATTGATTAACCTTCTATTAGAGAAGAATTACCTTTGAAAAAAAAAGATTGGGATTTTTATTTTAAATGGTCTATTAAAGTCTTTCGTCTTTCTTCAAGTGGTGTGGAAGATGAAACAAAAATTTATACACATATGTATTACAGTGAGTTTAATGATATATTAAAACATATAGCAGATCTATATGCCGATGTAATTACTTTAGAAACTTCTAGATCAAGAATGAAATTATTAAAGGCATTTTCAAAATTTTATTATCCAAATGAAATTGGAGCAGGGGTATATGATATTCATTCTCCAAGAATTCCTACTGTAGAAAAAATATTCGATTTAATTCAAAAATCTTCTAATAGAAGACTAATTAGAAATATTGATATTAATCCAGATTGTTGATTTTAAAAACTATAAAATGGGATGAAGTATAATAAAATTACTGAAAAATATGATAGAATAGGCAAAAATAACTATAAAAAAATTGATTAATTAGATTTTTATTTTATAAAATATTTGAAATGACATTACAGAATAAAGAAGAAAAAATTAAAAAGGAATTTCTTCTTCTCAAGAATTGGGAAGAAAAATATGAATACATTATAGATTTAGGAAAAAATTTACCAAAAAAGTCCAATATTTTTAGATCTGAAGATAAATTAATTCATGGATGTCAATCTAATGTTTGGTTGGAAGCTAAATTAAAAGGAGTACGTATTTTTTTTGATGCAGATAGTGATGCTCTTTTACCTAGAGGAATGGCTGCTATTATGATTCGTATATATTCAGGTCATTTTCCATTTGAAATTATTTCATATAAGGCCAATTTTATTTCTGAAATTGGGTTTCGAACATTTTTATCCCCGATTCGTGCTAATGGTATACTTTTATTTTTAAAAAAAATTAAGTTTTATGCAATAGCTTTTAATGAAAAAATTTCTGTTAGCTTGAATGGTAAGAATACATAGGAATTTTACCATTCTTTTATTTTTTATAAAAAAAAATTATGAAATTCCAAACTATTAATCCTGTTGATAATAATATATTAAATACTTATTCTTTTATAGAGGATCAAAAAATTAATGATAAACTTAATTTAGCTAATAAAGCATATGAAGAATGGAAATATCTTTCTTTTTCTTCTAGGATGGAATATATTAATAAACTAATATCTTCCATGAAAGGTGTTTTAGATATTTTATCATATTTAATAACCCAAGAAATGGGAAAACCTATAACGCAATCACGTAAAGAAGTAAATAAAAGTATCAATTTATGCAAATATTATATTGATTTAGAAGAATCTATTTTTTTTCAAAATATCTATACTGAATATAAAAAATCTTACATTCGATTTGAACCTATAGGTCCTATATTAGGAATTATGCCTTGGAACTATCCTATTTGGCAAACTATAAGATATACAATTCCTAATATTTTACTAGGAAATGTAATTATTTTGAAACCTGCTATTAATACGGTAGGTTGTTCTATTCTTTTAGAAAAAATATTTATTGAATCTGGATTTCCAAAAGGAATTTTTCAAGTTTTTTTAATAGATATACCTAAAATAGAATTAGTAATAGAAAATCCTATCATACAAGGAGTCACTTTTACAGGAAGTTATTTAACTGGGAGTCATATAGGAAATATAGCAGGTAAACATATTAAAAAATCTATTTTAGAATTAGGAGGAAATGATGCTTTTATTGTCATGAAAGATGTAAACAATATCCAAGAAACGGCAAAATTGGCTACAGAGTCGAGATTAAATAATACAGGACAATCGTGTATTTCTGCTAAACGGTTTATTATAGATCATTCTATTGTAGATGATTTTATAGATCTTGTTATTCAAGAAATGAAAAAATATCATCAAGGAGATTTATATGAGGAATCTACTAATATAGGTTATATTGCTCGTTCAGACTTATCGGAAAAATTGTATAAACAATATAAGAATATTATTTCATCTAATAGATGTAAAATATGCTTAGAAACTAAAAAAAATGGAAATTTTTTTTCTCCTTCTTTATTAAGAATAGAAGATAATAATTTATTTTTTTCAGAGGAAATATTTGGTCCAATAGGATTAGTTTATACTTTTTATAATGAAAAAGAAATTCCTTCTATTGTTAATGCTACTTGTTATGGATTAGGAGCATCTATATGGACTAAAAATTTAAAAAAAGCAGAAATATTATCCCAAAAAATAAATACTGGAATGGTATTTGTTAATGAAATTGTAAAATCAGATCCTCGTTTCCCTTTTGGAGGAGTAAAAAAATCTGGATATGGAAGAGAACTTTCGGCTCTATCTATAAAAGAATTTTCTAATTGGAAAACTATTATTATAAAAAAATAAGATCATAAAATTTTTCGCATTCTTGATACAGATATTTTCATTTGATTTCTATATTTAGCTACAGTTCTTCGAGCTACTATATATCCTTTTTTTTTTAAAATTTTTGATAATTTTTCATCAGTAAATGGTTTTTTTTTATTTTCTTTTTCAATAAATTCTCCTAATAATTTTTTGATTTCAATGGAAGAAATTTCTTTTCCTTCTTTATTAATCATTTTTTCAGAAAAAAAACTTTTTATCAAGAATGTTCCATATGGAGTATTCACATATTTACTATTAGCAACACGAGAAACAGTGGATATTCCTACTCCAATTTTTTGGGATATATTTTTTAAAATCATAGGTTTTATTTTATATGGATCTCCAGTAAAAAAATATTCTTTTTGATAATCCATAATAGCGTTCATTGTTAACATTAATGTATTTTTACGTTGTTTTATTGATTCGACAAACCATTTAGCAGAATCTATTTTTTGTTTTATAAAAAAAATAGTATTATTATCATTTTTTTTCATATTTTTTTTTGAATACTTATAAGATTTCAACATATCTAAATATATAGAAGATATTTTTAATTCTGGCGTATTTTTATGATTTAGAGATAGTTCTAAATTACCTTCTACAATACAAATTGTAAAATCGGGAATTAAATGATTTAAATTTCTAGTATTTTCAGAATATATTTTACCTGGTTTTGGATTCAATTTTTCTATTTGAAAAATAGCTTTTCGTAAATTTTTTTTTGTTATTCCTAATTTATTTTGCAGCTTTTGATAATGTTTTTTTGTAAAAAATTCAAAATTATTTTGTATAATATTTTTGGCAAGAAAAACCTCTGTGGATTTTTTTTTATTTTCTAATTGTATAAGAATACATTCTTGTAAATTTCTAGCTCCTATTCCTATAGGATCTAGTTTTTGGATATAATTTGAAAGTAATTTTTCAATTTTTTCTTCAGTAACAGATATTCCAAGTATCAAAAATATATCATCTACTATAGAAGGAATTGGTCTTCTTATATATCCATCTTCATCTATATTTCCTATTATAAAATCTGATATCAATAAATCTTCCTTATTTAAAAAACGAAAAGTATGCAATTGATTTTTTAAATATTCTTGAAAAGAAATTCCAGAAATTATTGGGATATATTTTTTTTCACTATGATTTTGATTAGGGATATTATTTTTGAAATCCAAAATTTCATCATCACTTAAATATTCATCAATATTTATTTCATCACTATCTATAGATGGATTTTGATCTTCTGAAAGATCCATCATGTTTTCTGATATATCTAAATTTTCCTCTTCTTCACTAATACTGATAGAATTTAATAGATCTTCTTCCATTTCTAATGCTGGATTTTCTTCCAATTCCTGTTTAACTCTTTGTTCAAAATCCAAAGTAGATAATTGCACCAATTTCATTAGTTTTATTTGCTGGGGAGAAAGTTTTTGTTTTCCTTTCTGTAATAATTTTTGTTTTAACATGTTTTAGAATTCTGCATTATTTGGTGTTCTTGGAAAAGGAATCACATCACGAATATTTTTCATTCCTGTAATAAATTGAACTAAACGATCAAATCCTAATCCAAATCCACTATGAGGAACAGTACCAAAACGACGGGTATCTAAATACCACCAAAGTTTTTTATCATCTATTTTTGTATCTTTCATTCGTTTCAATAAAAGATCATAACGTTCTTCTCTTTGAGATCCTCCGATAATTTCTCCTATTTTTGGAAACAAAATATCCATAGCCCTCACTGTTTTTCCATCATTATTTATCCGCATGTAAAAAGCTTTAATACCGGCAGGATAATCAAAAACAATGACAGGATGTTGAAAATGGTCATTCACTAAATATTGTTCATGTTCGGATTGTAAATCCATCCCCCAAATTACTGGATTAAAAAATTTTTTATTTTTTTCAAGAATCTTTATAGCTTCAGTATAACTAATCCTTTTAAATGGAAATTTTAATATAAGTTCTAGTTTATCTAAAATGGAAAAATTATCCTCTTGATTCCATTTTTTTATATTTTCTTTTAAAAAAGATAAATCTTCCACACAATTTTCAATAATATATCGTATGATAAATTTTAAAAAATCTTCTGCTAAATTCATATTTTCTTCTAAATGATAAAAGGCAATTTCTGGTTCTATCATCCAAAATTCGGATAAATGTCGTGAAGTATTGGAATTTTCTGCACGAAAAGCAGGTCCAAAAGTATATACTTTTCCTAAAGATAAAGAAGCAGTTTCAGCTTCTAATTGTCCAGAGACACTAAGATAGGTTTTACATTTAAAAAAATCTTTTTTATAATCTATTATATCTCCTTTTTTTATACATGGAATATTTTTTAAATCCATAGTCGTAACCTGAAACATATTTCCAGCTCCTTCAGCATTTAAAGTAGTAATAATTGGAGTATTAATATAAAAAAATCCATGTTCATGAAAATATTTATGTATAGAAAAAGCTATATGATGACGTATACGTATAATACTACTAAAAATACTTGTACGGAAACGTAAATGTGCTTGTTGACGGAGTTTTTCTAAACTATGTTTTTTCGGTTGTAAAATAGATTTTTGAAAATTTTTTTGGTCTACTTTTCCATATATACTTATATATAAAGATTTAATTTCTATAGATTGTTTTTTCCCTATACTTTTTTTTAGGATTCCTATAACTTTAATAGATGTTCCAATTGTTATTTTTTTTATCAATTTTTTATCTATATTTTTAGATAAAACGATTTGAATATTTTTAATGGTAGATCCATCGTTTAATGCAATAAAAATAGAATTACGAAAAAAACGTATCCATCCCTCAACTAAAACTTTTTTTTCTAAAAAAAAATTACCATTATTCAACAATTCTTTAATCGAATATTTTTTTATCATAAAATATCCATATTTTTATATTTTTAAAATTTCTTTTTCTTTATAAAGAAAAAGATTATCAATATTTTGAATATATTCAATCGTTATTTTTTGTATACGATTTTCTCCTGATTTAGATAAATCTTGGGTCAATTTTAATTTTTTTATGGATTGATTATTTTTTTTTCGTATTATTCTCACGGATATTTTTGCCTGTTCTATTTGTTTTTTTATTTTTTTGATCAAATTTTTTCTTCCTTCTTCTGTAATAATAGGAATATTAATTTGAATATAGTCTCCTTTATTAGTAGGCATAATTCCTAAATTAGTATCTATAATGGCTTTATCTATATATGAAATAAGAGATCGATCCCAAGGTTGAACTGTGAGAGTCATATTATCTACAATATTAATATTGGCTACTTCTATTAAAGGTAAAAAAGTACCATAACACTTTATTTTTATTTTTTCTAAAACGGAAAGAATGGATTTACTTCCTAAACGAATAGAATAAATTTCCTCTTGTAATTTTTTTAAAATTATTTTCATGTTTTTTTTACAAGAAGAAAAAATTTTATTTAATTCATCCATAATTTTTTATTATTTTTTAGAAACTAAGGTACCTATTTCTTCTCCGGAAATTACTTTTTTAAAATTACCTTTTCTATTGATATCAAAAATAATAATGGGTAAATTATTTTCATTTCCTAAAATAAAAGCGGTTTGATCCATCACTTTTATTCCCATTTGATAAGCCATATCAAAGGATATTTTTTTTAATTTTTTAGCATATTTATCTTTTTCTGGATCTTTAGTATAGACTCCATCAACTCTAGTTCCTTTCAATAAAACATCGGCCTTTATTTCTATAGCACGTAATACAGCTGCTGTATCTGTAGTAAAATAAGGATTCCCTAATCCTGCTACAAATATAACTACTCTTCCTTTTTCTAAATGATGAATAGCTTTATCCTTGACAAAAGGTTCCGCAATTTGATCCATTCTAATAGCTGTTTGTATAGAGGTACATATTCCAATATTTTCTAAGTAAGATTGTAGTGCAATTCCATTTATAACAGTAGCCAGCATTCCCATATAATCTCCACCTATACGATCTATTGTACTATTTAACCTAGAATAACCTCTAAATATATTTCCTCCACCAATAACTATAGCTACTTGTCCACCCATATCTACAACTTTTTTTACTTCTTCCGCATGTTGTTGAAGACGAGTAGAATGAAGTCCAAAATTCTTATTTCCCATAAGAGATTCTCCACTTAATTTCAATAATGATCTTTTGTACTTCATGGAAAAATTCCTAACTTCTCATAAGAATCTATGATTTTATTTATGGAAAGGACAAAAGCAGATGTCCGCATAGTTTCTATTTTTAATGTTTTTTTTAAATCATGAATTTTATGAAATCCACTAATCATTGTATCTTCTAACCCACTACGTACTAAATCTATTTCTCTTGGTCCTCTCAAAATATTTTTTTTTTCTTCTTTTGGAATTTTTTTATGAGAAATAGTTTCAATAACCTGTAAAAGGTCAAAATTCATATTTTCATTAAATCTTTTTTCCATACGACCATAACGTACATGACTTAAGTTTTTTAACCATTCAAAATAAGAAACTGTCACTCCTCCAGCATTTAAATAAATATCTGGAACTATAATTACCCCCATTTTTCCTAATATTTCATCCGCTTCAGGAGTTACCGGGCCATTTGCCGCTTCTCCAATAATTTTTGCTTTAATACGATTAGCATTATTCTTATGTATAACATTTTCTAATGCAGCAGGTATAAGGATATCACATTCTAATTCTAATGCTTTTTCTGTATTTTCAATATTTTTTGATTCTGGAAAATTTAATATGGATCCAGTATTTTTTAAATGTAGTATTACTTTAGATACATTTAATCCTTTTTTATTGTAAATAGCTCCCTCTCTTTCTGCTAAAGCAACAATAATAGCACCTGATTCATGAAAAAAATTAGCGGCATGATAACCTACATTTCCTAGACCTTGTATTATAACTTTTTTTCCATCTAATCCTAAATCCAGACCAATAGAAAACATATATTCTTTCATACAACATAATTCTCTAATTCCGTAAAAAACTCCTAATCCAGTTGCTTCTTTTCTACCTCTAACACCTCCTTGAGAAATAGGTTTTCCAGTTACACAGGCTAAGGCATCTACTTCTCCAGGAAGTATAGATAGAAAAGTGTCAAAAATCCAGCTCATTTCTCTTTCTCCAGTTCCATAATCAGGAGCTGGAACATCAATTCCTGGACCTATAAAATTTTTTTTAATTAATTCAGAAGTATAACGACGTGTAATTTTTTCTATATTTTCTACAGAAATATTTTGTGGATCTATTTTAATTCCACCTTTAGATCCACCAAAAGGTACATCTACAATAGCACATTTATATGTCATAAGTGCAGCTAAAGTCATAATTTCATCTTGATTTACTTTTATACTATATCTGATCCCTCCTTTACAGGGTAATTTATGATGAGAGTGTTGGACTCTATAGGCTTCAATAACTTTGATTTTTTTTCCTATTTTTACAGGAAAGTGCATACGATATACAGCATTACAATATTTAATTTGTTCTAAAAGTCCTTTTTCAATAGAAATAAATCGTGCTGCTTTATCAAAATTTTTTTCTATACAACTAAAAAAACTATTATATGTAACAGCTTTATTTTTATTTTTTTTTGACATAAAAAAAATTTTTACACATTTTTAAATCTAAAATGAAAAAATTCAAAAAAAAATGCTGTATTTATTAAATACAAATCTACGTATTATGTTGAAATATTTTTTAAATATACAAAATATCTATATTGAATAGATATTATTTTAATTTTTAATTAAAAAACTGATATTTAATTAAATAAATAAAATATTTATTATTTTGTATTGAATAATAATTACTCGTTGTAATACTTTTTCTTTTAAAAAAAATATAGTTTTAGGATGATTTAAAATTTTTTGTTTTATTTTTTCTATTGTTAGATTTGAATCAAAAATCTCTTTAAATTTTAATTTTCCATTAAACATAATTGGATATGTAATTTTTTTTTCTATAAGATATTTTGGATTGAAAATAGGTATAGGTGAAAATAAAATAGATTTTTTACTTCCTAATTTTTTCCAAATTTCTTCAGATATATGAGGAGAAAATGGAGCCATTAATTTCACTAAAGGTTCCAATATTTTTCTTTTATTACATTTTAAAATAGTTAATTTATTAACAATCATCATTAAATAACTAATAGATGTATTAAAAGAGAAAGATTCTATTCTTTCTTTTAATTTTTTAATTGTGTAATGTAAAATTTTCAATTCCTTAAATGTTGGAGATAAATCACTAATTTGAAATACTCCATTATTATGGAATAAACGCCAAAATTTATTTATAAATTTTTTTATTCCAATAATTTTTTGATCATTCCAAGGTTTAGATAATGTAATTGGTCCTAAAAACATTTCATAAATACGAAAAATATCTGATCCATATTTATCAGAAATATGATCTGGATTGATAATATTATATTTAGATTTAGACATTTTTTCTAATTTTCTTTTACAATAAAAAATTCCTTTTTCTAAAAGAAATTTGGAATTGGAAAATTCAGGATTCCATTGTTTTAATTTATTTATATTTAATTCGTTATTATGATTTATTAGAGAAATATCTACATATATTTCTTGAAATGATAGACTATTTTTATTTTTTAATAAACCATAGGAAACAAATATATTTTTTCCAATAATTTTTAATATTATAGCAGAGTGAATAAGGATCATTCCTTGATTTAATATTTTATTAAAAGGTTCTTCGGTTTTTATCCATCCTCTATCTTTCAGAAATTTATGCCAAAATCTTGCATAAATTAAGTGACCTGTAGAATGCTCAGATCCACCAATATATAGATCTATATTTTTCCAATAATTTTCTTTTTTATTGTCCAGAAAAAAATTTTGATTATGTCCATCCATATAACGAAGAAAATACCAACTAGATCCTGCCCAACATGGCATGGTACTAGTTTCTATTGGAAATACATATTTATTATCAATAAGAGTATTTGAAACAATTTTCATATTTTTTTCGTCCCAAGCCCAATTTTTTACTCTCATTAATGGAGATTTTCCGTTTTTTGGATGATAATTTTCTATTCTTGGTAAAAGAAGAGGAAGTTTTTCTATGGGAATAGTTTTAGGAATTTTATTTTTAAAATAAATTGGAATAGGTTCACCCCAGTACCTCTGTCTGGAAAAAACGGCATCTCGTAACCGATAACTATTTTTTTTTATTCCAATGTTTTTATTTTTAAAAATTTGGATTATTTTTTCCCTGGCTTCTTTGGCATTTAGTCCATTTAAAAAATCAGAGTTAATACAAATTCCATTTTTTCCTTCATAAAGTTCATTTTTATTATTTTTATTTTTTTCAAAAAAAACTGGTAAAATTTCTAATCCAAATTTTTTTGCAAATTTTAGGCTATATTTTTCGTGACTAGGTATCCCTACTATAGATTTTACTTGAGGATCTACAGAAAAATAATTACTAACATAAATAGGAATTTTTTTTCCATTAATAAATGGATGTATCACATAGTTCCCTGTAAAAAACCCTGAAATATTTTTTTCTTTTTCTGATTTTTCTACAGAATTTTCTTGCATATTATTAATATATGCAAGAAGACTTTTTTTATAATGAGGAATAGTAATTGTTTGTAATAATGGATGATCTATAGATATAATAATAAATGTTATTCCAAATACAATTTCTGGACGAAAAATAAAAGATTCTATTTTTTTATCGTTTTTTTTAGAAAAAAAAAGTTCTAAAAATATGGTAGTTCCGGTTTTTTTACCTATCCAATTATATTGAAGTTTTTTAAGAGAATTAGAACATTCAATCAAATCTAGACCTTTTAAAAGTCTTTCTACATAAGCGGTAATTCTTATATGCCATTGAAGCATTTTTTTCTTATAAATTGGATATCCACCTCTTTGACTTTTTCCATTTTTTATTTCATCATTTGCTAAAACGGTACCTAGATCTGGACACCAATTAACTGTATTTTTACATAAAAATGCTAATCGGTAATTTAAAAGTATCGAATCTTTTTTTAAAGAACTAAATTTTTTCCATTTTTTGGAATCAAATTGATAATTAAAGGAAGTACTAGCATTAACAGATAAATTTCCGTTTTTATTAAATTCTTTAATTAAAAAGTTGATAGGCCTAGCTATTTCACTATCCTTATCGTACCAAGAATTAAAAATTTGGATAAACATCCATTGAGTCCATCGATAATAATCAGGGTTGCTGGTATATAATTTTCGACTCCAATCAAAAGATAGACCTATTTTATCCATCTGTTTTTGATATTGTTGTATATTTTTTTTAGTAGTTTCGTAAGGATGCTGTCCAGTTTGAATAGCATATTGTTCTGCAGGTAGCCCAAAGGAATCAAATCCTATAGGATTTAATACATTGTAACCTTCTGCACGTTTATATCTCGCATAAATATCGGAAGCTATATATCCTAAACAATGTCCTATATGAAGACCAGATCCGGAAGGATAAGGAAACATATTTAAAATATAGTATTTTTTTTTAGTTTTGTTTTCTTTTATATGAAAAATATTGTTTTTTTTCCAATATATTTGCCAACGTTTTTCTAATTTTCGAAAATTATATTCCATGTTTATTTTATTTTAAATTCTATATAAAAAATTCAATAATTTTGTTACGTAATTTTATTGAGTGATTTCTGTGAAAAACAATATTTCATTTAAAAATATAATTATCCATAATTATTTGATGATAATAAAAAAAGTTTTTCTAAAAAAGAAAATAAATGTTTAATAACCATCAAGATTGTTTTAAAAATAATTTTAATCAAAAATTTTTTAATAATCAAACTATTAGTTATTTGGTAACATTAATTCAAGATGATCCGGATAATTCTATAGAAATATTTTATTTATTAAAAATAAATAAAGCTACTTCCGTTTTTAAATTTTTAGATTTTCCTATAAAAAAAAAAATTATTGAAGGTCTTCCATCTATTAAAATAATGGAGTTCATGAATAAATTATCTGTGGATGATCGTGTATCATTTTTGGAAAATCTCCCAAAAGATTCTTTAAAAGATTTGATAAAATATTTAAATCCGGAAGAAAAACGTAGAACTTTAATTTCTTTAGGATATCCTGAAAATAGTGTAGGACGTCTTATGATTCCATATTATCTTGCTGTACAAGATACTTGGAAGGTGAAAGAAGTATTAGAATATATACGAAAAGAAGGTAAAAATAGTGATATAATAGAAATTATCTATATAGTAAATAAAAAAGGAAAATTAGTAGATGACATCAAAATAAGAGAATTTTTATTAGTAGATATAGATACTAAAGTAGAAGAATTAATGGATAGAAAATATACTGCTGCTTTAAATGTTACCGATACAGAAGAAGAAGCAAATAAAATATTTTCTATGAATAATAGAATTTCACTTCCAGTAATAGATGATAAAAAAAATTTTCTGGGAATAGTAACTATAGATGATATATTATGGGTTTTAAATAAAAATTATAGAGAAGATATTCAAAAAATAGGTGGGATGGAAGCTTTGAATCAATCTTATTTAAATATTCCTTTATCTAAATTAATTAAGAAAAGAGCTGGATGGTTAATTTTATTATTTATAGGTGAAATGTTAACGACAACTGTTATGCAGAATTTTTCAAGTGTGATAGAAAAAGCCGTAGTTTTGGCTTTATTTATTCCCTTAGTTGTTTCCAGTGGTGGAAATAGTGGATCCCAAGCATCTAGCTTGATTATTCAAGCAATGGCTTTAGGAGAAGTTAAAATAAAAGATTGGTGGATAGTAATGCGAAGAGAAATAATATGTGGTTTTTTTTTAGGAAGTATCTTAGGATTAACTGGATTTATCCGTGTTTTGGCATGGCATAATATAAATTTTTTCAATTATGGACCTCATTTTATATTAGTTGGATTAACAGTTTTTTTATCTTTGATTTTCGTTGTTTTATGGGGGACATTTAGTGGATCTATGTTACCTTTTTTAATTAAAAAATTTAGAGGAGATCCAGCTAGTTCTTCTGCTCCTTTTGTGGCTACATTAGTAGATGTTATTGGATTAATAATATATTTTTCTATGTCTTATATTATTCTTCATGGTACTTTATTATAAAAATGAAAATTTTTCTCTAAATTTTTGAATAACTTTTTTCCAATCTTCAGGAATTGGACTAGTAAAATTATATTTTCCATTGTTTGGATGAATTAAGGAAAGTGAAATGGCATGTAATGCTTGACTTTTTAAAATATTTAAACATATTTTTAAAAATTTAAATTTTTTTTTTGAAAAACTTTTTAAAATGGTATTTCCACCATAAATAACATCATTAAATAATGGATGCCCTAAATATTTAAAATGAGCTCTTATTTGATGTGTTTTTCCGGTTTCCAAATTACAGGAAATATATGTTATATATTTAAATCTTTCTAAAACTTTATAATGAGTGATTGAATATTTTCCTCTATAAAAATCTTTTTTAAAAAGAGTCATTCTTTTTCTATTTTTTGGGTCTCTTCCTATAAATCCAGTTATAGTACCTTCTTCATTTTTCAAATCTCCCCATACTAAAGCTATATATTTTCTTTTAATAGTTTTAGAAATAAATTGTTGAAATAAAAATTTTTGTGCA
Source organism: Blattabacterium punctulatus (assembly GCF_003226695.1). NCBI lineage: Bacteria > Pseudomonadati > Bacteroidota > Flavobacteriia > Flavobacteriales > Blattabacteriaceae > Blattabacterium > Blattabacterium punctulatus. The sequence goes on from NZ_CP029808.1 coordinate 123,210, forward strand.
TATTCATTTTTAGCTAAAACAAGTAAACCTGAAGTATCTTTATCTATTCTGTGAACTAAACCTAACCTATATAATAATTTATTATTATTTTTTAAATGATATTTAATTCCATGAATTAAAGTCCCATTTTCATTTCCAATTCCTGGATGTACTACCATGCCTGGTTTTTTATTAACTACAATAATATCCTCATCTTCATGAATAATATCAAGAGGTATTTTTTCTGCAATAATATTTTTATATTCTAAATCTAGAATAGGTAGATAAGATATTTCTATTTCTATAAAATCAAAAGGTTTTATTTGGTAATTTTTTTTTACAAAACGTTTATTTACCAAAATTTTTCCTAAATTTGCAGCCTTTTGGATTTGATTTCTACTAATATTTTGGATTGATTTCATTAAAAATTTATCAATTCGAATAGATTTTTGATTTTTTTTTAATAAAAAACTAAATTTTTTGATGTGCATTTATTCTTTTCTATTCCTATTTTTTTTCTTCTTTATATATATCTATTTTTTTTATAAATTTTTCTTGAATTTTAGACTCTTTTTTATTTATATTTTTCGAAGGATTAAATTCATATGTTGGAATTAAACTATCGAATAATTCTTTTGAATTATTCGATTTTAACCAAAGATATATCGGACTATTTTTATCCTTTATTTTTCCAGGATAAGGTTCTTGATGGTAAACTTTTGCATTATTTATAGAATCATCATCCAATGACGGTTCATCATAAAAATTAATAATGTTAAATGATTGTTTTTTTAAAGTATAAGTAGCAGAAGATAAAGACATTCCAATAACATTGGGAACTATAAAATAATTTTTTTCATATCCTTTTCCAACTATTAAGGTAATTTTATCTTTATTTGGTAAAATATATCCAGATGGAATGGATTTTCCTTTATAAAAAACTTTTATAACAATATCTTTAGATAGATTATTCATATATTTTATATTTTTTACTAGTAGATGATTAGCATGAATCAATTTAATTGCTATATGTTTATGCATATTTATTATATTTGGTAATATAGTAGATTGAAAATTTTTTGGATTAGCTTTGATATAGATAGATCTTCCTTTTTTAACATAATCTCCAGCTTCTGGAAAAAAGGAAATAACTTGAAAAGGATTAAAATAGGGATCATAAAATGATGTATCTACATCGTATTTCAATCCTAATTTATTTAAAATAGATAAGGATTTATTTAAAGATAAATAATGAAGATCCGGAACTCTTACATAAGAACCATGTTTTGTATAAAAATCTACCCATTTTAATGAAAAATTAATTATTTTATATAAAATAAATATAGATATTAATAAATTTAAAATTAAAATTAAACAGTATTTCAAATATATCATACTGAATAAATATAAAATAAATAAAGAATAATGAAAAAGATTGCTATTATTATGGGAGGGTATACAGAAGAATCTATCATTTCATTAAAAAGTGGAAAAGTAGTTTACGAAAATTTAAATAGAGAAGAATTTGATCCTTATCAAATTTATATATTCAGAGATAAATGGTTTTTAATAGGAGAAAAAAAAAAGGAATATTCTATTAATAAACAAGATTTTACAATTTTTCTTAAAAAAAGTAATCAAATTTTAAAATTTGATTGTGTATTTAATGCTATTCATGGAACTCCAGGAGAAGATGGAATTTTACCAGCTTATTTTCATTTATTGAAAATACCTTATACAGGATGTAATTTTCATCAGGCAAATGTTACTTTTAATAAAAAGTATTGTTTAACCTTATTAAAGGAATTTGGAATCAATACAGCAGTTTCCTTTTTTTTGAATAAAAATCAACCTTTTTGTGAAAAAAAAATGATAAAAAAAATTGGATTACCATGTTTTGTAAAACCTAATAGATCCGGATCTAGTTTAGGTATATCAAAAGTGTATAAAAAAGAAGAACTATTTCCTGCTATAAAAAAGGCTTTTAAAAAAGATGACGAAATAATTATTGAATCTTTTCTAAAAGGAATTGAAATTTCAGTAGGAGTTATTTCGTTTAATCATGAAATTACAGTATTACCAATTACAGAAATAATTAGTAAAAATGATTTTTTCGATTTTGAATCAAAATATTACGAAGGATCTCAAGAAATTACACCAGCTCGATTACTTCCAAATATTGAAAATAAAATTCAAAAATTAGTAAAAAAAATATGTAAAATTTTAAATTTATCTGGAATATCTAGATCGGAATTTATTCTTGTAAATGGAGAACCCTTTTTTCTAGAAATTAATACGGTGCCTGGTCTTTCTAAAAAAAGCATTTTTCCAAAACAATTAAATGTTGCTGGTATTCCTCTCTCTAATTTATTTAAAAAATTAATAGATTTTTCTATTAAAAATTCAAAAAATTTATAATTTACAATTGCATTTTTTTTTACAAAAATTCCTTTTTTTTGAAAAAAAATTTAAAAATTTTTTGATTAAAAAAAGAATAGAATACGAAAAAAATAGACCAATCATAATATATTGCCACATTTTTTTATTTTTTTAATATTTGATAAATGAAGAAAGAAGAAAAATAAGCTAATATTGTCATAAAACAAAATTGTATAATAGGCCATTTCCAAGATTTTGTTTCTTTTTTTACTGTATATAAAGTACTCATACATTGCATAGAAAATGCATAAAAAAATAGTAAAGAAAATCCTGTTGCTATATTGTAAATCGGTTTTTTTGTATTATAAAATTGGTCTTTTTTCATTTTTTTTTTTAATAAAAAATTTCCTTTTTCTATATTATAGACTGTTCCCATTGTACTAACAAAAACTTCTCTTGCTATAAAAGAAGAAATCAAACCAATTCCTATTTCCCAATTATATCCTAATGGCTGAATAAATGGTTCTATTTTTTTTCCTATTAAACCTAAATAAGAATTAGGAAGTTCTTTTTTTTTTATTATTTTTTCCAAAAAAATAGAATTTTTATTTGATAATTCTTTTGAAGGACCGAAAGATCCTAATCCCCATATTAATACATTTACTAACAAAATCATTTTTCCTGTATTAAAAATAAAAGATTTTATATTTATCCATAGTGGAATCCATATATTTATGAATATGGGATATTTATAAGTAGGCATTTCCATAATAAGATAATTTTTATAATCTTTTTTTAGAATAAAATAATGAATAATCATGGAAATAATTAAAGCAGAGAAAAGACCTACAAGGTACATTACCATGAGTACTAATCCTCTTAATTGGATTAAATACCATTTCTTATCCGGAATAATTAAAGAAATGATTAAGGTGTAGATAGGTAATCTAGCTGAACATGTCATAAAAGGAGTTACTAAAATAGTGATTAATCGATCTCTAGAATTTTCTATATGTCTAGAAGCCATTATTGCTGGAATAGAACAAGAAAAGCTAGAAATAAGAGGAACTACACTTTTTCCATTTAATCCAAATGGACGCATAATCCTATCCATTAAAAATATTACTCTACTCATATAACCACTTTCTTCCATAATAATAATAAAAAATAATAAAATAAAAATTTGTGGGATAAAAGTAATAATAGTACTAATTCCAGGTAAAATACCTTGTATAAAAAAATGATTTAAAGGACCTGGATAAAATGTTACCAATTTTTTTTGAAAAAAAGAAAAAAAAAATTCTATAAATCTTTTAGGATTTTCTGATAAAAAAAAAACACTTTGAAATATAATGAATAATAAAAAAAAGAAAATTAAATAACCCCATAAAGGATGGACCAATAAATATTGATCTATTTTTTTTTGAAAATTTAAATAATTTTTTTCTTTATCCGAAAGAAATTCAGAAACCGTTTGAGAAAAAATATAACTTATTTCCTTATATCTATACAGTATTTCTTTAATTTGTAATCTTTTAGAAATAATATTATGTTTTTTTTTAATTTTATTTAAAATTTTATCTTTTTTTTTAAAAAAAATTCTATTATTAGCTAAATAATACCAAGCTTTATAAGAATTAATTGGATAATAACTTTTTACATTTTTAATAGCAGTTATATAATCCAATTTTGGATTAAAAAAAAAGTAATTATATTTTTTTTGATAATTTATTTTATTTATTTTATTTTTAACTTTTTCTATTCCTATTCCTTTTCTTGCATTTATTGATATAATTTCTGTTATAAGAAATTTTTTTAATTTTTTTATATTAATAAAAATTCCCTTATTTTTTGCTTCATCAATCATATTTAATATGAATAGAACCGGAAAACCTAAATCTTGTATTTGTCTAAGTAAAAAAATACTTTTTTTTATATTAGAGGAATCCGCTACAACAATAATTCTATCTGGATAATCATTCACGTTTTTTGTATCATTTAATAATCTACAAACTATTTCTTCATCTTCAGATGATGGATATATGCTATAAGTTCCAGGAAGATCCATGATTTGATAATATATTTTTTTGTAAAAAAAATATCCTATTTTTTTATCAATTGTTACACCTAAGTAATTTCCTACTTTTTGATTAAGTCCAGTTAATTTGTTAAATAAAGAAGTTTTTCCAACATTTGGATTTCCAATAAGAGCCAATTTAATTATTTTTTTCATTATTTTAAATAGGTTCTATTAGAATATTTTCTGCTTCTTTTTTTCGTAATATGACACAAGATTGATCATAACTAATACAAAGTGGATCATAAAAAATTGAAACGAAAAGTATTTCAAATTTAACACCAGGTAAAAGACCTAATTCTAATAATTTTATAGGAAAATCTTCATTTTTATATCCCTTAATAATTCCTTTTTCTCCTTTTTTAAGATTAGATAAGTTCAAATTTATGTGTATTTAAAAAAATTAAATAATTAAATATACTTTTAAGTATATATGTATGGTAAAAAAAGAAAATAAAGGTTTAAATTTATCTACTTTTTGAAATAAATATGTTATAATTTATGACTTCTATTATCGTTAGATCCATACAGTTATTGTTTAGTGTTTCTATATTGATAGTAATTCATGAATTAGGGCACTTTTTATTAGCTAAAGCATTTCAAGTACATGTAGAAAGATTTTTTTTATTTTTTGATCCTTGGTTTTCAATTTTCAAAAAAAAAATAGGAAAGACTATTTATGGAATAGGGTGGATCCCTTTGGGAGGATATGTAAAAATATCTGGAATGATGACAGAAGAAAATCAAAGTTATTCTAAAGAAAAAAAAAGTACAAAAGATTGGGAATTTCGTTCAAAATCTTCATTAAAACAATTATTAATTGTTTTAGGAGGAATTATTTCCAATGTATTGTTATCTATTATTATTTTTTCTTTTTTATTATTTAAATATGGAGATATTTTACTTCCTACAAAAAATGTAAAATATGGAATTGAAGTAGATTCTTTAGGGAAAAAAATTGGATTACAAAACGGAGATAAAATTTTATTTGTCAATGGAAAATTTATCCCCTATTTTAATGATCTTCCTAAAGCAATTATTTTAGGTAATTCCATTACTATAGATCGTATGGGAAAAATTATTCATTTATCATTGACTGACGATAAAAAAAGATATTTTTTTGATAGAAAAGAATTTAATTTTTTTATTAAACCTCGTATTCCTCCTATTATAAATTACGTAATGAAAAATTCAGTAGCATATAAATCTGGATTGAAAAATAATGATGAAATTTTAGCAATTAATTCGGAATTTATTTTATTTTCCGATCAATTAAAAGATATTTTATCGAAATATAAAAATCAACCTATATTAGTTTCTATTAATAGAAATGGAACCCTTTTTCAAAAGGAAGTTTTTTTAAATCAAAAAGGTATATTAGGAATAAATTTGAAAAATTTTATAAATATGGATCAAATTTTTTCATTCGAAAAAAAAAATTATTCTATAATTGAAAGTTTACCTTATGGTGTAAAAAAATCATGGGAAGTTTTAAAAAATCAAATATTTTTTTTAAAAAATGTTTTTCATCTAGAGACTAGAGCTTACAAACATATAGGTAGTTTTTTTTCTATGGCTAAGGAGTTTCCTGATCAATGGAATTGGGAAATATTTTGGACATTAACAGGGACTTTATCTATATGGTTGGCCTTTTTGAATTTATTTCCTATTCCATCCTTAGATGGAGGTTATGTATTATTTATTATCATAGAAATGATAACCAAAAAAAAAATAAACGAAAAAATTTTTGAACGTTTTACGATTATTGGATTTCTAATTATTAGTTTAATTATGGTTATGGTCATTATTTGGGATATTTTTAAAGTATTTTTTTCTTGAATTTTTAAAGAAAAAAGTATGATTCATAGTAATTCCTATATCTATTATAAGATCGTTTATATGTATTGGTTTAATACAATTTATGGGATCAAATAAACTTAATCCTATTTTCAGAATATTTTTTTTACATAGTATAATAAATCTATCATAAAATCCTTTTCCGTAACCAATACGATATCCTTTTAAATCGAAAACTAATAATGGAATAAATATAACTTCAATAAAATAAGGTGGAATAATATTTTTATTTATAGGTTCCGGAATTCCATATTTATTTATTTTTATCAATGTTTTTCTATCAAAAAAACAATTATCTATAGATAATTTATGAAAATTTGAAGAAGGAATTGTTATATATTTTTTTTTTTTAAAAGAAAATTAATAATGAAAAACGTATTTATTTCATTATTTTTATCTATTGGTAAAAAAATATGATAATATTTTTTATTCCAGATGAATAGTTTTTTTACTTGAACAAATATGTCATAACTTTTTTTGAGTACTTCATTTTTTGAAAAAGATTTTCTGTAAAAAAGATATTTTTTTCGTAATTTATTTTTATTCATTATTATAAATAGTAATTATTTATTATTTTATGATATTTATAAATTTTTCTAATATTTTACTTATTTCTTTAGGTTTTTCTATAGGTCCCATATGACCTGAATTTATTTCCATAAAATGGCAATTATATCCTAATTTTGCTTCTTCACGTATTTTTTTTTCATGAATAATTAAATCATGTAAACCAATTATATACAATTTTGGAAATTTAGTTTTTTTTAATAAAAATGTTCTATCTTTTCGAATTGACATCCCTCGTAAAAAAGAAATTGCACTTTTAACGGAAATAGATAAAGTAATTTTTTTTAAAAAATGAATTTCTTTTTGTAATAAATCTAATTTTTTAGGATTGAACAGTTTCTGGATACTATAAGAGATAAATAAAGGATAATTATTTATTGCAAATTGTATAGAACGAATCCTATTTTTCTTTTTTTCTTTTGTATCTGATTTTGCGGTAGAATTAAGTAAACATAAACCTAAAAATATTTTTGAATATTTTTCTGCAAGTGCAAGAGCAATATATCCCCCCATAGAATGACCAACAAATATCGATTTTTCTATATTTTCTTTTTCTAAAATAATTTTTACTATATCAGCTACCTCTTCCATAGTAAAAATAGTTTTTTCTTCATAGGAAGAACTTTTTCCATGACCAGGAAAGTCAATTAAAAGAATTTTATATTTTTCAGAAAACATATCATAAAAAAAATTCCAAATTTCTGAACTTTCCATAAATCCATGCAAAAAAACAATAGATTTTCCACTACCTTTTATTTTATAATAAATCTTTTTTTTATTATTAAAATATATAAACATATTTTTATATTGATAACAAATAATTGAAAAACAGTATTATAATATGAAATTTTATTCAAATTTAATTACATTTTTTATTATTTAAAAATGAATTTAATAATGTTGTTAACTATAAATATTGGAAATTCTAGTATTCGTTTTGGATTATTTAATAATAATTATAATTTAAAATGTAATTGTTCATGGATTATTAATAGTAATCCCCACAGATCATTAGATGAATATATTTTATTGTTTAGGAATATATATCAACAATATGGAATTTTTTCAAAATTAATAAAAAATATTGTTATTGGATCTGTAGTACCCCCCCTTACGAATATTGTAGAACAATCTTTATATAAAATACATAAAATAAAACCAATAATAGTAGATAGATATTCTTCTTCTCCAATAAGACATTATTCTCATCAATTAGGAACAGATTTGTATGCTAATGCTATAGCTGCATATACATTATACAATAAAGAAAATATTTTAGTAATAGATTTTGGAACTGCATTAAGTTTTACCTGTATAGATAAATATGGAAATATTAAAGGAGTTATTATTGCACCAGGAGTTAATAGTTCCTTATCCGCATTGATTGGTAATACTGCTCAACTTTCACAAATAGAATTAAAAAAGCCTCTCCATATATTAGGAGAATATACTGAAACATGTATACAAAGTGGAATTATTTATGGATATTTAAGTATGGTAGAAGGTCTTATTAATCGTATTAATCAAGAATTAAAAAAAAATTGTTTTGTAATTGCTACTGGAGGACTTTCGCATATCTATACTCCTTTAACTAAAGAAATTCATTTTAAAGATAAATTACATACAATAAAAGGATTAAAAATTCTATTTCATTGGAATAAATAGAATCAATAATTATTATTTTTCAATTTCAATAGATTTTCTAATTTTTTTTGATAAAATTTTAAAATATTTTTCCGATAGATCTATTCTTTTTTTAGAAAAATCTCCATCACTTTCTTTATCCATAGGAATTAAGTGAATATGAGCATGAGGAATTTCAAATCCAAGAACAAATATACCTATACGATTACAAGGTATTATTTTCTCAATTCCTATAGCTACTTTTCGAGTAAAAGACATAATAGAGAGAAATTCATTTTTTGTAAGAGAAAATATTTTTTCTATATTTTCTTTTTTTGGTATCACTAAAGTATGTCCTATTTTTAATGGATAAATATCTAAAAAAGCTAAATGATTGTAAGTTTCTGCTATTTTATAAGCGGAAATTTCATTTTTAATTATTTTTGTAAAAATATTTTTATTCACTAAATCCTATTTCTAAAATTTCATAATCAAGTATCATCTTATTAGGTAAATTAATATGGGCCATTTCTCCTACTTTTTTTCCAAGTAATCCTGTAGATATAGGAGTATTTATAGAAATTTTTCCTGATTTTAAATCGGCTTCTCCTTCTGGAACTAAGGTATATATTTGTTCTCCACCATAAGTTAGATTTTTAACTCTTACTGTAGATAGAATAGAGACCCTAGTTCTATTGATTTGTGATTCATCTATAATCCTTGCATTGGATAATTTTTTTTTAAACTTAGCTATATTCATTTCTAAAAATCCTTGTGCTTCTTTGATTGCATCATATTCTGCATTTTCTGAAATATCTCCTTTATCTCTTGCTTCAGCTATTTGCATTGATATTTTTGGACGTTCAATGTTTTCTAATCTTTCTATTTTTTGTTGTAATTTTTTTAATCCTTTTTTAGTTATATATTCGAATTTTTCCATAATTTTTCATTATTATTGTATTTTTTCATTTATTTATTTTTATTATATATAAAGTTAATTGATTTTGTGAATTTTGTGAATAATAATAAACTGTATAAAATATATAAAAAATTATTTTTCATTCAATATATTGGTTTATAGATAAAAATTTGAAAAATATTTTTTTTAAAAAAAAAATAATAAAATATGGCTTTTTTTTATTCGGTTATTTTTCATTATTTCATTATCGATAATATCGAAAATGACAGGAAAAGTAATTAAAATTTATGATGGAGATACTTTTAAAATTTTGGATATAGATTATACAATTAAAAATATAAAAATAGATAGATATAATTGTTTTTGGATTAGTATTATAGGAAAAAAATAAAGATTTAGGAAAAGAGTTCATAAAATAATAAGGGGTTAGCTTGGGGATGGAAATTTTCTAAAAATATTCAATATAAAAAAATAGAAAATATAGCGAAAAAAATAAAATTGGATTATGAAAAAAAAAGTCATCTATTAATCCATATTACTGGAAAAAAAATAAAAAATTATACTATTCTGGAAATTTTTGCTCCTAAAATACGTAATCGTTGATCAATATTTTCATATCCTCTATCTATTTGTTCTATATTTTTTATTATACTAGTTCCTTTAGCAGAAAGTGCTGCTATTAAAAGTGCAATTCCTGCTCTTATATCCGGAGAATTTAATATCGAACCTCGCAAATAAGATTGATGATTTAATCCAATAATAGTTGCTCTATGAGGATCACATAATATTATTTGTGCACCCATTTCAATTAGTTTATCTACAAAAAATAATCTACTTTCGAACATTTTTTGATGAATTAAAACACTTCCTTTTGCTTGAGTTGCTACAACTGTTAAAATACTTAATAAATCTGGAGTTAATCCTGGCCATGGTGCATCAGAAATTGTTAATATAGCGTTATTTAATAATTTTTTTATTTTATAATATTTTTGAGATGGAATATAAATATCATCATTTTTTTTTTCTAATTTTATCCCCATTTTTTTAAATGTATTTGGAATAATTCCTAAATTTTTCCAACTAACATTTCTAATTTTTATTTCGGAATTAGTAATTGCTGCTAATCCTATCCAACTTCCAATTTCTACCATATCAGGTAAAATAGTATGTGTACATCCACTTAATTCTGTAACTCCGATAATATGAATTAAATTAGAGCCTATTCCTTTTATTTTTGATCCCATTCTATTTAATAATCTACATAATTGTTGAATATACGGTTCACAAGCTGCGTTATAAATAGTTGTTTTTCCTTTTGCTAAGGTAGCTGCCATGATAATATTAGCTGTTCCTGTTACAGAAGCTTCTTCTAAAAGAAGATATTTTCCTGTTAAATATTTGGAATAAATATAAAAATATTGATTTTCTTTATAAACTATCTGACTACCTAAGGATTCAAATCCTCTTAAATGAATATCTAAGCGTCTACGACCAATCCTATCCCCTCCAGGAATTGGCATACATACTTTTCCAAATCGAGCTAACAAAGGACCTGCAATCATGAGAGATCCTCTAATAGATTGTCCATATTCAATAATAAATTTGTTTGTATTTAAATATTCAATATAAATTTCTTTTGCTTGAAAAGTATAATCTCCAACATTATTTTTTTTTATTATAACTCCTAAATTTTTAAGAATTTGTATCAAACATTGAACATCTCCTATTTCTGGAATGTTTTTTATTCTTATTTTTTCTGATGTCAATAAAACTGCACATAAAACTTGTAAAGCTTCATTTTTTGCACCTTGTGGTTTTATTTCCCCTTTTAAAAAATTTCCACCTTCTATTTTAAAAGAAGCCATTACTTTTCATATTTATATTTTTTTTATCATATAATTTTTTTTTCTTTTGGGATTTAAAAGATAGGAAGATTGTAATAATGGATTAGTTTTATTCATTAAACAAATTTTTCCTTTTGAAAGGTCTTTTAAATCTTTAAATATGATATCATCTTCTACAATATTTTTATTCCATCTTAAATAATTTTTCTTCATTGTATTTGCTATAGCATAAAATAATCCTTCTTTTTTTTTACTATTTTTACAATTTATTGCTACATATATCATATTTCTTATAATTTTTCCATAATATCTAAAATTAGTTAAATAATTAGGGTAGATTACTTTTTTATAATGATAAATTTTTCTTTTTTCTGGATTTGGTTTTGGAAAAGGTGTATCAATATCTAATTGATATTTAGACATAATAAATAATTGATTCCATAATTTATGCTGAAAATAAGGAATTTTAAATCTCGGATTGGAATACGTCATTAATTTAATGATACTCCATGCACAACGATTACGTTCTTTTCTATTTTTTATTTTTATTGCATAATCGATCATTTTATGAATATTTCTTCCATATTCTGGTATAACTAATTTGAAACGATTAGTATTATATTCCATATTGATTTTTATTTATAAAAATAAGATCTTTTCTTTTATTATTGTTGTAATATGAAGTTTTATCTAACGTCCAAAGAATTTTTTTTTGAAAAATATTTTTTCTAACTTTACATAAGTTATTGGAACATATATAACAATGATTTGATTTACAAGCATCTACATGAACAGATAATTCTACTTTATTTCCAAATTTATCTTTTGTTAGTTTTGTTAATATTTGTACTTCTTTATTAGCATCTTTTATATTAAAAAACCATGGAACTGTTAAATGACAATCAACATGTAAAGCACTTCCATATTTAATAATTTTTAAATGATGAAGATCAATCCAATGACTATTTCTTTTTTCATTGATATAAAAAGATAACTTTTTTAAAAGTTTTTTATCATATTCATCCATAATTCCAGCTGCAGCCGATCTTAATAATTTTAATCCTGTATATAAAATTACAGAGGAAAAAATAACAGAAATAATAGAATCTATCCATATCCATTGAGTTATATTTAATAATATTAATCCTATCACAATTCCAAAAGTAGAATAGGTATCTATTTGAAGATGTTTTCCACTAGCTATTAATGTTAAAGCACCATTTTTATTTCCTATTTTACAGGCAAAAATACCTAAAAAGTAATTAATAATTGCGGTAAAAGACATTAGATAGATTCCATAATCTAATCTTAATAAAAAAATAGTTTCATGATTTTTTACACGTATAAAAATTTTTATAAAAATGATAATTCCTACGAAAAAAATTAAAAAACCTTCTATTGCAGTGGATATAAATTCTATTTTTCCATGACCATATGGATGATTTTGATCTTTGGGCAAAGAAGAAACATAAAGACTATATAAACCTATAAATCCACTAATTATATTTGTGATGCTTTCTAGAGCATCACTAAATATAGAAATAGAAGAAGTAATATACCAAGTAATTAATTTAATTAAAAATAAAATTACTGCTACGAAACAAATCAGTTTTTGGAGACTAAAATTTATTTTTATTTTTTTATCTTCCATAATAAAATAAAAATGGATGGGAAAAAGTTTATGAATAAATAATGAGTTTAGCTAATTTTAGTAAAATTTTCTTTTCTCCTGATTGTTGAAATTTAATTATGGCTATTTCATTTTGTCTTTGTATATCTATAATTGTTCCTATTCCAAAATTTTTGTGAAATACTTTTATTCCTTTTTTTATTAATGTTTTTTCATAATCAGTTGTTTTTAATTTGTATGAATAATTAGAAATTGATATTTTTTTTTCAATAAATTTTTCATTGATTTCATGAATAAAACGACTAGGGATATTCATAATTTTTTTTCCCCATAAAAAACGATATTTTGTATAAGTTAATATAGCTTTTTTTTGAGCTCTAGTTAAAGCAACATAGAATAAACGACGTTCTTCCTCAAGTTTTAATTGGTTTTCTAAACTAGATTTTGAAGGAAATAAATTTTCTTCTAATCCTGTAATAAAAATAACTGGAAATTCTAACCCTTTAGATAAATGAATTGTCATTAACGAAACTTTATTTTCTTCTTTATTTTCATTTATTTCTTCTCTTAAAGAAAAATATTGTAAAAACCCAGATAAACTTATATCTCCATTTTTTTTTAATTTTTTTTGATCATTAATATAATAAGATATATTATCTAATATAAGTTGAAAATTATCATAATTATAATTGTTTTTTGTTTCTTTTTTTAATAAAAATTTTACTATATATTGAGCTATTTTATATATATTTTGATCTTTTAATTTTAAACGAAAATTTTCTATTGTATAAATTAAATTTTCTAAGTTATCTTTTGTTTTTTTATATATTTTTAGATGATATCTATTAATATTTTTTAAAATATTATATATAGTTTCATTTTTTTTTTGAGAAAATATTAATAATAATTTAACAGTTTTTTTATTGTTTATTTTTTTTTTTATGATTCTTAATAAAGATTCCTCATCTTTTGGATTATTGATAATTCTAAAATAAGCTAATAAATCTTGAATTTCTTTACGTTTATAAAACGATATAGATCCACCTATTTTATAGGGTATATTATTTTCTTTCATTGCATATTCTAAAATATGAGATTGTGAATTTATTCTATAAAGAATAGCAAAGTCTTTGTTTTGAAATTTTTTAATTTTTTTCAGAAAAAGAATATAATTAGCAATATATTGTGCTTCTTCTTTTTCGGAAAAAGCTCCATATATTTTTATTTCATCTCCTTTTTCGTTTTTAGTCCAAATTTTTTTAAAAAGTTGATTTTTATTAAAAGAAATAATTTTATTCGATGCTTCTACTATGTGATTAGTGGAACGATAATTTTGTTCAAGTCGAAAAATTTTTGCTTCATTGTAGTCTTTATGAAAATTTAAAATATTTGAAATATTTGCTCCACGAAAAGCATAAATACTTTGCGCATCATCGCCAACTGCAAAAACATTTCTATATTTATAGGAAAGATTTTTAATGATAGTGTTTTGAGAAAAATTGGTATCTTGATATTCATCAATCAATATATATTGAAATTTTTCTTGGTATTTATGCAGGATTTTTGGAAAACGAAAAAATAAATAATTTGTGTGTAGTAATATATCATCAAAATCTAAAGCTTCTGCATTTGAGCATTTTTTGACATAAATTTCATAAATTTTTTTTATATCCTTATAATAGAATTCTTTTTTTTTTCTTAATTTATCGAATAAATTATTTTTATATTCAGATATTTTTTTTATAATATTTTTAGGACTAAAAGATGTTTTAAAATTTGTATCTTCTAATATTTTTTTTATAACATTTTCTGAATCTCTTTGATCATAAATAGTATAATTAGATTTATAACCAAGCCAATGAGATTCTTTTCGTAAAATTCCAGAAAATATAGAATGAAAAGTCCCTAATGAGATTAAACTAAAATTAGTTTCATTCATCATATTTGAAATACGATTTTTCATTTCTTTAGCCGCTTTATTAGTAAAAGTTAAAGCCAATATATTAGATGGATTTATTCCTATATTATTAATCATATGAACAATTCTATGTGTTAGAATACGTGTTTTTCCAGATCCAGCCCCAGCAATAACAAGAATTGGTCCATTAATAGTTTTGATAATTTTACGTTGCAAACTATTCAATCTATACATACATATATATAATTCATATTTTTATACTTTTTTAAAATAAACTAACTTATTTTTTCCATAAATATTTATTATAGTATTTATAAACTCTATGATTTAAAAAAAAATTGGGTTTTTTGTGAAAAAAATTTTGAGCAATTGGAATAACTTCTTTCATTAATTTATAATCTTGGATAAGATTTGCAATTCGTAAACAACTTTTCCCACTTTGTTTTGTCCCTTTTATTAAATCTCCACTTCCTCGTAATTTAAGATCTTTTTTAGATATTTCTAATCCATCATTAGTCTGGCACATTACTTGTATTCTAAAACGACTTTCAATGCTAATTTTTTCATTTGTCATAAGAAAACAATAACTTTGATATGGTCCTCTACCTACTCTTCCTCTTAATTGATGTAATTGAGATAATCCAAAATAATCTGCATTTTCTATTAAAATAACTGAAGCATTAGGTACATCTACTCCTACTTCTATAACAGTAGTGGATACCATTATTTTATTTTTTCCACTTAAAAATCGATCCATTTGAATATTTTTTTCTTGATAGTTCATTCTACCATGTAGAATTCCTATTTTATTTTCTAAATTTGGGAATTCTTTTTTTAATATTTTATAGCCACTTATCAAATTTTTATATTCATTTTTTTTAGATTTTTCTATAGTAGGATATATGATGTATATTTGTCTTCCTTTTAAAATTTGATTTTTTATAATTTCAAATACTTTAGGTTTATTTTTATTCCAAAAATGAATGGTTTTTATTGGTTTTCTATCTAAAGGTAATTCTTTAATAATGGAAATATTTAAATCCTGATAAAGTGTCATTGATAACGTTCTAGGAATTGGAGTAGCAGTCATAATCAAAATATGAGGTGGTATTTTATTTTTTTCCAAAATTTTAGCTCTTTGTTCTACACCAAAACGTTGTTGTTCATCAATTATTGCTAATCCAAGATTTTTAAAATGAACGGATTTCTGAATTAAGGCATGTGTACCTATAAGAATAGATATTCTTCCTGTAAGAAGATCACGATATATAAATTTTCGTTTTTTAATAGATATTGAACTTGTTAATAAAGCAGTTCTAATTCCAATTAAAGAAACCATTTTATGAATAGAAAAATAATGTTGTATAGCTAAAACTTCAGTAGGTACCATTAAACAAGATTGATATCCATTATCCAATGCAATTATCATAGATAATACAGCAATGATAGTTTTTCCACATCCTACATCTCCTTGTAATAATCGATTCATTTGAATGGATTTTTTTAAATCATTTCGGATTTCCTTTAAAACTTTTTTTTGATCTTCTGTTAAAGAAAATGGTAAAAAATGTTTGTAAAATTTATAAAAATTTTTTCCTAATTTTAAAAAAGGATAACTATATAAAAGTTTTGTATTTCTATTTTTTTTAAATAGTAGAGATAGTTTAAAGAAAAATAATTCTTCAAATTTTAAACGATATTGTGCTTGGAATAGTTTTTCTAAAGATTTTGGAAAATGGATTTGAATCAATGCTTCTTTTCTATGCATTAAATTTTTTTTTATAAAATCTTGAAAAAAAACTTCTTCTATATTATTTTTTGATTCTTCTATTAGATTTTTCAATAAATTTATTATAAAAAAATTATTGATTCCATTTTTTTTTAGTTTTTTAGATATAGAGTATACAGGAAATATGGAAATTTTTTTTTTAAATAATTGAAATTTTTGAATATTGGGATGAATAATTTGAATTTTTTTTTGAAAAAATTTAAGATTTCCATAAACTATTATAGGAATATCTTTTTTTAAATTTTTTTTGAAAAAATTTATTTTATGGTACCATACTAATTCAATAAATCCCGTTTTATTTTCTAAACGTGCTATTAATATTTTTCCTTTTTTATTTTTATAGTTAATTTCTTCAATTTTTGTAATTTTACCCGTTATTTGTATGATATTTTTGGAAGTTTTTTCTTTAAATTTTAATTTAGATATATCCTCTAATATAGGACAATTGACATATTTTTTGGGATAAAAAAAAAGAAAATCTTCATATGTATGAATATTTAATTCTACATTGAATAAATGGGCTTTTTTTAAACTTAATCCTTTTAAATTTTCTATAGATTTTTCTAATATATTATGTAACATTTTTTTTAAATTTATATAGTCCATTGTTAATTAAGTAAAATAATCTATTCTATTTTTATTACATAAATAAAAAATACTTAATTTTGTAAAAGGACATTTAGCTCAGTTGGTTGAGAGCACTACTTTGACAGAGTAGAGGTCGTCGGTTCAAATCCGATAGTGTCCACTTAGTATTTTTTTTATTTCAATTATTTTATTTTATAATTTTTTTTATATGGTATTAATTACGACAGTTAGAGAAGGTGAATCTATTGATAAAGCCCTAAAAAAATGCAAAAAAAAATTTGATAAAACTCGTATTTTAAAGGAATTTAGAGAAAAACAACAATATATAAAACCTTCTGAAGGTAGAAGAAATGAAATATTACGAGCTATATATAGAGAGAGAATGAGATTAAAAGGAGAAGAATAAAAATATGATAAAAGATAGCTTTTATAAAAAAAACTATAAATATATTTTTGGATTGATTGGAAAAAAAATTAGTTATTCTTTTTCAAAAAAATTTTTTTTAAAAAAATTTCAAAAGGAATCTATTATTCAGACAACTTATGAAATATTTGATATTCCAAAGATAGAGGAAGTTTTATCTATTTTTAATAATCCTTATTTAAAAGGATGCAATATTACTATTCCATATAAACAAAGCATCATTTCTTTTATTACTGAATTAATGCCAGAAGCAAAAACTATTGGATCTGTCAATGTTATAAAAATTGATGAAAAAAAAAATCGTATTGGATATAATACAGATATTTTAGGTTTTGAATTATCCTTTAAAAAGGATATGAATAAATTTTCATATAAAAATCCCAAGGCGTTAATTTTGGGAACTGGTGGAGTTTCTAATTCTATTTCATTTATTTTAAATAAATTAGGAATTGATTATCAATATGTTTCTAGGAAAAAGGATAAAAATTTTTTGGTTTATGAAGAAATTAATCAAGATTTATTAGAAAATTATCAAATTATTATTAATTGTACTCCTTTAGGAACCTATCCAAAAATAAATTTATGTCCTTCTTTACCCTATGAATGGATATCTTCTAATCATTATCTCTACGATTTAGTTTATAATCCACCTAAAACTTTATTTCTAAAAAAAGGAGAAGAAAAAGGAGCAATGATTCGAAATGGATTAGAAATGTTTCGTATTCAAGCTGAAGAATCTTGGAAAATATGGAATTCTTGACAACCCCCTATATTAAACTTTGATAAGTGGAATATAAAAAAAAATTTATGTATAGAGCTATTCAACTAGCTAAAAATGGATTAGGAACAACATCTCCTAATCCTATGGTAGGATGTGTTATAGAAAAAAATGGACGGATCCTTTCAGAAGGATGGCATTATAAAGTTGGCATGTATCATGCAGAAATAAATGCTATTAATTTTGTTAAAGATTTATCCTTATTGGTAGATTCTACACTTTATGTAACATTAGAACCATGTATTCATTTTGGGAAAACACCACCTTGTGTTGATTTAATTATTAAAAATAGAATTCCTAGAGTTGTAATAGGATCACAAGATCCTTGTGATAAGGTAAATGGATTAGGAATAAAAAAATTAAGGGAATCTGGAATAGAGATAATAGAAAATGTATTAAAAAATGAATGTCGTTATTTAAATAAACGATTTTTTACTTTTTATGAAAAAAATAGACCTTATGTTATATTGAAATGGGCACAAAGTTATGACGGATTTATGGATAATTCAATAAAAAAAAATTCATGGATTAGTGGAATTTATTCTAGACAATTGAGTCATAAATGGAGATCTGAAGAGGATAGTATTTTAGTTGGAAGAAAAACAGTAATCAATGATAATCCAAAATTAAATGTTAGAAAATGGTTTGGAAATAATCCTATTAGAATTGTACTTGATCGAAATTTAAGTATATCCGATACTTATTTTGTTTTAGATAAAACAAAATATACAATTATTTTTACAGAAAAAAAAAAAGAAAACCGTAAAAATACGGAATTTGTTCAGATTTCTTTTGATAAAAAAATAATCAAAAATATTTTGAATTATTTATATAAAAAAAAGATTATTTCTTTAATTGTAGAGGGGGGTAAAATGACTTTAGAAAGTTTTATAAAAGAAAAAATTTGGGATGAATCTAGAATCTTTATCTGTAATATTTTTTTAAAAAATGGATTAAAATCACCTATAATAAGTGGAAAAATTTTTCAAAAAAAATATATAGAAAAAGATAAATTAGTTATTAAAATTCCATTTTAATTATATGCCATTCTATAAAATAAATTATGATTGATATTATATTGTTATAATATAATCATTATAAAAAATTTTTATTTTTATGAAAAACAATTTGAAAAGAATAAATCAAATTTTTTAAATTTTCGAATAAAATAAACTAATTTTTCAAAAAAATAGAATCATATTTTATGATTCTATTAATTTTATTAATGAAATTATTTAATTTAAATGTCTATAAAAATAACAGATGAATGTATAAATTGTGGAGCTTGCGAATTGGAATGCCCCAATCATGCAATATATGAAGGAGGAAAAAAGTGGAGAATATCAGATGGAACATCTAAAAAAATAACAAAATATAAAAATCCTATAAAAAAAGATATTTATTTTATTGTATCAGAAAAATGTACAGAATGTGTTGGTTTTTATGAAGAACCTCAATGTGTAATTATTTGTCCAGTGAATTGTTGTATAGTAGATAAAAATCATTTAGAATCTAAGGATAGTCTTCTTAAAAAGAAAAAATTTTTACATGATGGAATCCCTATAAAATTTTAATGTATAATTTATTGATCATTTTTGATTCTATTTACTTTATAATCCATAATAATAGAAAAAAATTGTAAAAAGTAAGAATCGATATATATTATCTAGGATCAATTAGCATCAATAATTCATTTATTTACAGAAAAAAATAAAATAATACAAATATTATATTTTATATAATAAAGTTAATTTTTTAGGAATTTTGAAATATTTTAAATATAAATTTTAGGATAAAAATAATAATAAGTAAATGATAAGTTTTAGATATTATTATAAAAAAAAAGAAATAGAATAAATTTTATTTTAAATAATTATTAAATTTATTTTTAAAGTAGAATATAGAGATCATATTTATTTTTTTTTTTGATTATTTCCCTTTTCAAAAAGTTAAAGTAGTTATCTTAGACCAAGAGACAGATTATAAAACAAAATTTATCTTGAGTAAAAAAGGAAAAAAAAATATAATATGGAAATTACATATGTATTGAATTATTTTCAAAACTCAATAATGCTGCTTCTTTTATAGATTCACTAAAAGTTGGATGAGGATGACATATTCTATAAATATCCTCTGAAGAAGCATGGAATTCCATTGCAACAGTCGCTTCCATAATCATATCTGTAACATGTTCACCAATCATATGAACTCCTAGTATTTCATCCGTTTTTTTATGGGATAAAATTTTTATAAATCCTGATGTACAACCACTTGCACGTGAAATACCTAATGATTTCATTGGAAAAATTCCTATATTATATTCTATTGATTCTTCTTTTATTTCTTTTTCTGTTTTTCCAACACTGGAAACTTCAGGATAAGTATAAATGACGGAAGGTACCAAATTATAGTTTATTTTATTTGGTTTTTGTCCAGATATGAGTTCTGAAACATATAATCCTTCTTCCTCGGCTTTATGTGCTAACATTTTTCCTCCTATTACATCTCCTATAGCATAAATATTATTTATAGAACTTTGTAAAAAATCATTAACAAGGATAAATCCATTTTTATCTTTTTTTATACCTATATTATCTAATCCAAGATATTTAGTATTGGGATATCTTCCGATTGATAGAAGACAATAATCTCCTATATATTTCATCTCTTTTCCATTATTTTTTTTAACATGAACCGAGATTTCTTTAGTATCTTCTAATATTTCTATATTATTTATTAATAAGGAATTTTCTATTTGAATAGAAGATTTCTCCAATATTTTTTGAATTTCTTTACTTAAAGAATGATCCATATTTGATATAATTTTATCCATAGTTTCAATAATAGTAACTCGACTTCCTAATCTATGATAAATAGAACCTAATTCTAATCCAATAATCCCTCCTCCTATTACTATTAATCTTTTTGGTATTTCCTTTAGAGAAAGAGCTTCTGTAGAGGAAATAATTCTTTTTTGTATATCAAAATTTAATGAAGGTAGACAGATTGGTTTTGATCCTGTTGCTATAATACAATATTGAAATTTTATTTTTGTTATTTCTTTTAAATATTTTTTATCTATGATAGATAAACTATGATTTGTTTTAAACGATGCTATTCCTTGATATAAATCAATTTTATTTTTTTTTATTAAATATTTAACTCCTTCATTTATTTTTTTTACTATATTGTTTTTTCTTTTCATCATTTTTTCGAAATCTAAGGATAATTTTTCGTAAAAAATTCCATGTAGATAATGTTCTTTTTTTGCAAAAAGAAAATATTTAGAAGAATATAAAAGAGATTTAGAAGGAATGCAACCTACATTTAAACATGTTCCACCTAATTCTTGATGTTTTTCTATAATAGCTGTACGAAGACCAAGTTGACTTGAACGAATAGCAGATACATAACCTCCGGGGCCAGATCCTATAACAATAACATCGTAATTATTCATTATTAACTTTTTTATTTATGTAACTAAGTTACATAAATAAAAAAGTTAACATGTTAAGATAAATTACATATTTAATATATATGCAAAAATTAATGGAGCAACAATAGTTGCGTCGGATTCAATAATAAATTGAGGAGTATCTTTATCTAATTTTCCCCAAGTTATTTTTTCATTAGGAATGGCACCTGAATAGGATCCATAACTAGTGGTAGAATCAGAAATTTGACAAAAATAGGACCAAAAAGGAGTATGTTGTAATCCTATATCTTGTGATAGCATAGGAACAACACAAATAGGAAAATCTCCAGAAATTCCTCCTCCTATTTGAAAAAATCCTATTTTATTTTTTATAGATTCTTTTTGATACCATTTTGCTAAATAAATCATGTATTCGATTCCATTTTTTACGATAAATGGAGAAAATAATTTTTTAATACAATATGAAGAGAAAAGATTACCTATTGTACTATCTTCCCATCCTGGAACTACTATAGGTAAGTTTTTTTTAGCTGCAGCTAAGACCCAACTATCTTGGGAATTAATATTGTAATAGGGTTCTAAAATATTTTCTAGTAATAATTGATAAATATATTCATGGGGGAAATAGCGTTCGGACTTTTCTTGAGCTCTTTTCCAAATACTGAAAATAGGTTTTTGTAATCTTTTAAAAGCTTGTTCTTCTGGAATACAAGTATCCGTAATACGGTTGAATCCTTTTTTTAAAAAAGATTTTTCTTCATCAGGAGTTAAATCCCTATAATTAAAAATTTTTTTATAATGTGTATGAGCTATTAAATTCATTATATCTTCCTCTAAATTAGCACCAGTACAAGAAATAATATGAACTTTATCTTTTCGTATCATTTCAGATAGAATTTTTCCTAATTCTGCAGTACTCATAGCCCCCGCTAATGTTATCATCATTTTACCATTATTTTTAATATGATATTTGTAGGCTTTTGCTGCTTCTGATAAAGATAGTGCATTAAAATGAAGAAAATATTTTTCAATAAATGAAGTAATAGTCTCTTTCATGATTTTTATTATATTTTATTATCTGGCTATTTGTACCGCTCTAGTTTCTCTGATTACTGTTACTTTTATTTGACCAGGATAAGTCATTTCTTTTTTTATTTTTTCTGTTATATCATAAGATAATTGAAAAGCTTTTTTATCATCTATTTTTTTACTTTCTACTAAAACACGTAGTTCTCTACCTGCTTGTAAAGCGAAAGCTTTATTAACTCCATCAAAACTGAAAGCAATATTTTCCAAGTTTTTTAATCTTTTTGAATAAGATTCAAAAGAATTTTTCCTTACTCCAGGACGTGCTCCACTAATAGAATCGGATACTTGTACGATGGTAGAAATGAGGAATTTCATTTCTATTTCATCATGATGAGATCCTATAGCGTTACAAATTTCTACATTTTCTCCATACTTTTCAGCCCATTGCATTCCTAAAATAGCATGAGGAAGTTCAGATTCAGTTTCAGGAACTTTTCCAATATCGTGTAATAATCCTGCACGTTTTGCTAATTTTGCATTTAATCCTAATTCAGAAGCTAATATTCCTGATAGATGAGAAACTTCTCGAGAATGTTGTAAAAGATTTTGTCCATAAGAAGAACGGTATTTCATTCTTCCTATTATTCTAATTAATTCTGGATGTATAGAATGAATTCCTAAATCAATGATATTTTTTTTTCCTATTTCTATGATTTCTTCTTCAATTTGTTTTTCTGTTTTTGATACAATTTCTTCAATTCTTGCAGGATGAATACGGCCATCTATTACTAATTTATGAAGAGCTAATCTAGCTACTTCTCTTCGTATAGGATTAAAACAGGATAAAAGTATAGCTTCTGGAGTATCATCTACAATAATTTCTACACCTGTTGCTTTTTCTAAAGATCTTATATTTCTTCCTTCTCGTCCAATAATACGTCCTTTTATATCATCTGATTCTATATTGAAAATAGATACAGAATTTTCAACTGCTGGTTCTGTTCCAATTCTTTGGATAGCTTGAATTATAATTTTTCTTGCTTTCATTTTAGCAGTTAGTTGTGATTCTTCTATAATGTTTTGTATATGTGATTGTGCTTTTACTTTTGCATCTTCTTTAAAAATATCAATTAATTCATTTTTAGCTTCTTCAGAAGAATATTTGGATATTTTTTCAAGTAATTCTACTTTTTTTATATGAATATTGTTAAATTCTTCCTGTTTTTTTTGAATAATTTGAATTTTTTTTTCATAATCAAAAATTTTGGATTCTAGACGATTATTTCTTTTAAAATAAATTTCAATTTCTTTTGAAAGTCTATTTTCTTTTTCTTTTGTTTGATTTTCTATATCAATTATTTTTTTTTCTCTAAAATGAATATTTTTTTCATATTTAGATTGAAGTTCTATAAATTTTTCTCTTGCTTGAATAATTTTATTTTTTTTTATAGAATTTCCTTCTTTTTCTGCATTTTTTAGAATTTTTTTTGCTTTAATATTAGCTTTTTCTAATAATTGAATATATTTTTTTAATATTGTTTTTTTTCCAAAAAAAAAACATGTAATAATTCCAATCATGAACCCCATTAAAAACGAAAACCCAACATTTATTTTCATATTTATTTAATTTAAATAAAAATAAAATAGATATTTTAATAACATTTTTTTAAAAAAAAAGGAATAAATAATAAGTATAATCTATAAAATTTTATACTAAATACTTTAATTTGAATGAATCATAAATATACAAATGAAGTATTTTTTTTTTAAAATGTTTTTACGTAGTTATTCTCATAGAATCAACTAAATAAATTATATAGTTTGATAATCTTATATTTGTAACTAACTATCTATACTAAAGAAAAAGAATTAATGCAACGAGCATATTTGGATAATGCAGCCACAACACCTGTAAGAAACGAAGTTATAAAAGTTATGGTAAATGCTTTAAAATATTCATTTGGAAATCCCTCTTCTACACAACACAGTTATGGAAGAGCTGCTCGTGCTATAATAGAAGAATCAAGAATTCGTATAGCAAAAAATATAAAATCTTCTCCATATGAAATCATTTTTACTTCTGGTGGAACGGAGGCTAATAACATAATTTTGAGATCTGCTGTCATAGATTTAAAAGTTCAATATATATTGACTTCACCATTGGAACATCATTCCGTATTGAAAACTGTTTTAGATCTATGTTGTAAATATAAAGTTTTTGTAGACTTTGTTAAAGTTAAAGATAGAGGAGTTATAGATTTAAATCATTTGGAAATTTTATTAAAAAAGAATCATTCTAAAAAAATTCTTGTTAGTTTAATGTATGCTAATAACGAAATAGGAAATTTATTAGAAATAGATAAAGTTGGTACTCTTTGTAAAGAAAATAATGCTTATTTTCATTCCGATACAATTCAAATTATTGGTAATTTTCCAATAAATATGAATCAATTACCTTTTGATTTTGCCACTGCTAGTGCACATAAATTTTATGGACCAAAAGGAATAGGTTTTATTTTTATTAGGGAAAAATTAATAAAAAAAATAAAATCATTAATTACAGGGGGTAATCAAGAATATGGAATTCGTTCAGGAACAGAAAATGTTTATGGAATTATTGGATTATCGGAAGCTTTACATTTATCTTATTGTAATTTTATGAATCATATAGAAAAAATTAAAAATTTAAAATTTTATTGTATTTCAGAATTGAAAAAAATAATTCCTAATATTATTTTTAATGGTTTATCAGATTCTTTTGATAAAAGTATTCCTACTATATTGAATTTTTTTTATCCAAAAAAAGATCATTTATTATATTTTCATTTAGATTTAATGGGTATTGCTATTTCTAAAGGTAGTTCTTGTAGTTCTATAACCTTAAAAAAGGTATCTCATGTTATTCAATCAATTTCAAATAAATATTTATTAAAAAATATGACTCCTATAAGGATTTCTTTTGGAATTTTTAATGAAAAAAAAGATATTGATTTGTTAATTGAAGCTTTCAATAAAATAAAAAATATAGAAAAAAAAAATTTTATTAAAAAAAGGTAAAAAAGAAATATCTATCTTTGTTTTAATATTATATATATATTCCCTATTTTAGTGAATCAGTATAATTTTATTCAATCTTCTATTGGTCAAAAAGTAGTGATGGCTACTACTGGAATCTTTCTTATGTCTTTTCTTTTGATTCATTTAAGTGTAAACCTTTTTCTTTTTTATGGAGAAGAGGCATTTAATAATGCAGTTTTTTTTATGAGAAAAAATATTTTTATACGAATATTAGAATATGTTCTTGCATTGGGTTTTATAGTCCATATTTTATTTGGAATAAAATTACATTTGAAAAATGAAAAATCAAAAGGTAAAGTAGATTATTCCTTAAAAAAATCTTTTATTACATTTAGTAGTAGAACAATGATTTATACTGGATTTCTCATATTATGTTTTTTAATTTTGCATTTAATGAATTTTACAATTCCCATGAAATATAATAATAGTAGTGCTAATTCAGATTATATTATAGTAATTACTTTATTTAAAAATCCACTATATACATTAATATATGTTTTTTCATTTTTAGTTTTAGGTATTCATTTAAATCATGGATTTCAGTCTTCTTTTCAATCATTGGGTTTTTATAAAAAAAATAAATTTTTTTGGATAAAAAAATTAGGTTTTTTTTATTTTTTGTTTGTTTGTTCTGGATTTTCTATTATCGCTATTTGGTTTTTTTTTAATAGTAATTAATAATTTTCAATGATCATTAAAAATTATTTTAAATTAGATTCAAAAATTCCGATTGGTCCATTAAATCATAAATGGATTAATCACAAATCTTCTTTAAAATTAGTTTCACCTAGTAATCGATCTAATATAGAGATTATTGTTGTTGGAACAGGTCTTTCTGGTGGTTCTGTATCGGCAACTTTAGCTGAATTAGGATATCAAGTAAAAGTTTTTTGTTATCAAGATTCTCCTAGAAGAGCACACTCTGTTGCCGCTCAGGGTGGTATTAATGCTGCTAAAAATTATAAAGGGGATAATGATTCTGTTTATCAACTTTTTTATGATACTATTAAGGGAGGAGATTATAGATCTCGTGAAGCAAATGTTTATCGTTTAGCGGAAATATCTTCTAATATCATTGATCAATGTGTAGCTCAAGGAGTTCCATTTGCTCGAGATTATGCTGGGTATCTTGAAAATAGATCTTTTGGGGGTACAAAAGTTTCTAGAACTTTTTATGCGAAAGGACAAACAGGACAACAACTTTTACTAGCTTGTTATTCAGCTATGTCTAGACAAATTGGAAAAGGTAGAATAAAAATGTATAACCGTTATGAAATGTTGGAATTAGTAGTAATTGATGGTATAGCTAGAGGTATTATTTCTAGAAATTTGGTATCTGGAAAAATTGAACGTTACGCAGCTCATGCAGTGATAATTGCATCAGGAGGATATGGAAATGTATTTTTTTTATCCACTAATGCAATGGGATCTAATTCCAGTGCAATATGGAAAGTTCATAAAAAAGGTGGATTTTTTGCAAATCCTTGTTTTACTCAAATCCATCCAACTTGTATTCCGGCACATGCAAATTATCAATCTAAATTAACATTAATGTCCGAATCATTGAGAAATGATGGACGTATATGGGTTCCGAAAAATATAGAAGATGCTATATCTATACGAAATGGGGAAAAAAATTCTGAAGATATTTTAGAAGAAAAAAGGGATTATTATCTTGAAAGGCGTTATCCATCATTTGGAAATCTTGTTCCAAGAGATGTAGCATCTCGTGCAGCTAAAGAACGTTGTGATAAAGGATTTGGAATAGAAAATAATGAAAATAGAGAAGGTGTTTTTTTGGATTTTTTTTCTTCTATAAAACGATATGGAATAGAAAAAGCAAATGAACTTGGAATAAAAAATCCTAGTTTAATGGAAATTAAAAAATTTGGAGAAGAAATAATAGAATCTAAATATGGAAATTTATTTCATATGTATGAAAAAATAACAGATCAAAATCCTTATAAAAATCCCATGAAGATTTATCCAGCTGTTCATTATACAATGGGGGGCTTATGGGTTGATTATAATTTAATGTCTTCTATACCTGGATGTTATGTTATAGGAGAGGCCAATTTTTCTGATCATGGATCTAATCGTCTTGGAGCTTCTGCTTTAATGCAAGGTTTAGCTGATGGTTATTTTATTTTACCATATACTATAGCTGACTATATATCTAGATATATACATAATAAAAAAGAGCTATCTACAAAGCATATAGAATTTGATAAATCAGAAAAAAAGGTCAAACAACGAATTTTACAATTAATTTCTAATAATGGAGATTTATCTGTTGATTATTTTCATAGAAAACTAGGAAATATTATGTGGAAATATGTTGGAATGAGTAGAGATCATAATGGTTTATCTAAGGCTATAAAAAAAATACAAAAACTTCGTGATAAATTTTGGAAAAATATTTTTGTTCCTGGAAATATTGAAGATGGATTGAATTCAGAATTAGAAAAAGCGGGTCGTGTGGCAGATTTTTTAGAATTAGGAGAATTAATAGCAATGGATGCTCTCTATAGAAAAGAGTCTTGTGGTAGTCATTTTCGTATAGAAAATCAAACAAAAGAAGGAGAATCTCTTCGTGATGATTTTCATTATAAACATGTTTCTATATGGAAATATCAAGAAAATAAATCAATTTCTGAAGAAATTATGTATAAAGAAAACTTAACTTTTAGTTTTGTGAAATTGCAATCACGCTCTTATAAATAAAAAATTATGAAAAAATTACTAAATTTTATATTAAAAATATGGAGACAAAAAAATAATGAAGAAAAGGGAAAATTTGAAACTTATAGAATTAGTGATATTTCTCCTGATAGTTCCTTTTTAGAGATGTTAGATCTATTAAATAATAAAATTTTATATAGAAAAGTTGGAGAACCTATTTCCTTTGATCATGATTGTCGTGAAGGTATTTGTGGAATGTGTTCATTGTATATAAATGGACGTGCTCATGGTCCAGAAAGTTTGATTACAACTTGTCAACTTCACATGCGTCATTTTTATAATGGAGAAACTATATATATTGAGCCTTGGAGGGCAAAATCGTTTCCTATAATTAAGGATCTTGTTGTCGATAGATCTTCTTTTGATAGAATTATTATATCCGGAGGTTATATTTCTGTAAATACATTTGGAAAAACTATAGATGGAAATCTGATTCCTATTCCAAAAGAAGATGCAGATAAAGCTTTTGATGCCGGAACATGTATTGGTTGTGGGGCTTGTGTTGCAGCATGTAAAAATAGATCTGCAATGTTATTTGTTTCAGCAAAAGTTTCTCAATTTTCTTTATTACCTCAAGGAAAAATAGAAAGAAAAAAACGTGTATTAAATATGGTCAAGAAAATGGATGAAGAAGGATTTGGAAATTGTACTAATACTAAGGCATGTGAAATTGATTGTCCAAAAGGTATATCTACAGAATATATTTCTTTTATGAATAAGGAATATATTCAATCTTTTATTTGATTTTAATTTTATATGGAATATTTAGATTTTGAAAAACCTATAAAAGAAATTAAGGATCAATATATTAATTGTATTCTTATAGAAAAAAAAAGTGGTGTAGATATGAAGGAGGTTTGTAATCAATTACAATCTAAATTAGAAAAAACTATAAAAAAATTGTACAGTAAATTAACTCCTTGGCAGAGAGTACAATTATCTAGACATCCAAATAGACCTTATACATTGGATTATATATTATCTATTACAAATAATAAGTCTTTTATTGAATTACATGGAGATCGTAATTTTGGAGATGATAAAGCTATGATTGGTGGATTTGGTAAGATAGAAGATATAACTTTTATGTTTATAGGTACTCAAAAAGGAAAAAACACTAAAGATAGACAATATAGGAGGTTTGGAATGCCTAATCCAGAAGGATATAGAAAAGCTTTACGTCTTATGAAATTAGCAGAAAAATTTCGTAAACCTATTGTTAGTTTTATAGATACTCCAGGAGCTTTTCCTGGAATAGAAGCAGAAAAAAGAGGTCAAGGTGAAGCTATTGGAAGAAATATTTATGAAATGATGTGTATGAAAGTTCCTATAATTATTTTAATTATAGGAGAAGGGGCAAGTGGTGGTGCTTTAGGAATTGGAATAGGTGATAAAATATCTATGATGGAAAATTCTTGGTATTCCGTAATTTCTCCTGAAAGTTGTTCTACAATACTTTGGGGAGATTGGAAAAAAAAAGAAAAATCAGCAGAGGCATTGAAATTAACGGCAGAGGATATGCAAAAATTAAATTTTATAGATGATATTATTAAAGAACCTTTAGGAGGTGCACATTTTAATCCAGAACTAGCCTATAAAATAGTTAAAAAGAAAATAATAAAATATTATAAAGAATTATCTTCTATTGATATAGAAAAACTCATTAGTGATAGGAAAAATAAGTATATTGCTATAGGTTGTTTTAATGATTAAAGAATTTTTTATAGTCCATTTTTTTCTTGTATTACTCTTCAAATCATTATATAGAAAATCGTATAACATTTTTTACCATCATGAAAAAAATGAATTCTTTAATTCAAAAGAAAGATAAAAAGTTTCGTCCTGATTTCATTAAAAATGTAAAAATTCCTCCTCAAGCTTTGGATTTAGAAGAGGCCATAATAGGTTCTATTATGATCGATAAAAAAGGTTTAGATGAAATTATTGATATCCTATTTCCTGAAATTTTTTATAAAAAAGAACATCAAGAAATATTTCGTTCTATACAAAAGTTATACCATAATTCTAAACCCATAGATATTTATACAGTTTCTAATCAACTTAAAGAAGATAGAAATCTTGAATTAATTGGTAACGAATCTTATCTTATAGAATTAACACAAAAAGTTATTTCTTCTGCACATATAGAATATCATAGTCGTATTGTACAACAAAAATTTATTCTAAGAAGATTAATCCAAATTTCTTCAGATATCATAGAAAATTGTTATGATGATAGTACGGATGTTTTTGAACTTTTGGATAAAGCAGAATCAAAATTATTTGAAATAAATCAAAAATATTTAAGAGAAAAAACATATGAGAATACTCAAATTCTTATAATGAAGGCGATTGAAAAGATAAAGAAAGTTGAAAGTAATAAAGAAGGATTAAGTGGGATTTCTTCTGGTTTTTATAAAATGGATCAAATTACTTCTGGATGGCAAAATTCAGATTTAATTATAGTTGCTTCTAGACCTGGAATGGGAAAAACTTCTTTTATGTTATCTATGGTTAGAAATATTGTTATACAACAAGGAATTCCAGTTATTATTTTTTCATTAGAAATGTCTTCTATTCAATTAATTACAAGATTAATTTCATCAGAGACTGGAATTTCTTCAGAAAAACTTAAAAAAGCTTGTCTATCTAATTTAGATTGGAAATCTATTTTACAAAAAACTGATAAATTAAAAAAATCTCCTATTTTTATAGATGATACTCCATCTTTATCCGTATTCAGTTTGAGAGCTAAATGTCGTCGTTTAATATCACAGCATGGAATAAAATTAGTAATGATAGATTATATGCAATTGATGGGTATTAGTGATTCCGGTTCTAAATTAAGAAATAGAGAACAAGAAATATCTATAATTTCTCGTAATTTAAAATCTATAGCTAAGGAATTAGATATTCCTATTATTGCTTTATCACAATTATCTAGGGCCGTAGAAACAAGAGGTGGAAGTAAACGTCCTTTATTATCTGATTTACGTGAATCAGGAGCTATTGAACAAGATGCAGATATTGTTTTATTTATTTATCGACCTGAATATTATGGATTTAATACTTGGGACTCTGATGAAAAAGATTCTTGTATTGGTCAAGCAGAAATAATCATTGCTAAACATAGAAATGGAGGATTGAATAAGTTTCGTTTAAAGTTTATCAGTGATCAAGTAAAATTTATAGATTTTGAAGAAAAAGGCATCTCTTCTTCTTTAGTTTGGGAAGAAGATTATAAAAAAATTGATAAAGAAAGTTTTTTTATTGAAACTATTAATGAAAATAATAATTTTTTTTCAGAAGAATATTCTCAAGATGAGGATGATTTGAATTATCATAAGAATTATTTAAAAGATGAAGATAATTTTTCTTTTTAAAAAGTATATTATAATTTATTATTAATTGAATTTTGAATGGTTTTTTTCAAAAAAAACAATTTGGAAAGATTGTAGAAAAAGTAAAATATTACGTACAATAGTTTTGGTAACACAAAATACAATATGTTTTGGTATAATTGTATCCATTATCACTTTTTCTATAGGATTTGGATTTAAAGAAATTATAAAAAAAAAATTATTAAATATTCAAGGGCAAATTACTATTACGAATAGAAAGATAAATAATTCTATTATAAATAAATCTTTAAAAAAAGATTTATTTCTTTTTAAATTTATTCGTCGTATTAATACTTTTTATGAAAAAGATGTAATTATTTGTGATAATAAATCTCAAAATGTTGAAAAATTTATATTCAAAGGAATATCTAAAGATTATAATCCTATTTTTTTTCAAAATTTTTTGGTTATAGGTTATTTGGAAAAAGTAAAAAAAAAATTATTTTCTGATTATGGAATTCTTCTATCAAAAAAAGTATCTATTTCTTTAGGATTAAATATTGGATCATCTATTATAGTAAACTTTTTTTTTTATAAAAAAAATGGAAATCCTTTTTTTATTTCTAAAAAATTTTATGTTTGCGGTTTATATGATACGAGTATTCCAGAATTTGATGATGTTTATATCATTGGAAATATAAAACATATACAATATTTTCATAATAATAGTAATGTTAATAATAATCGAAATGAAGATTTTTTAGAAGGAGTTGAAATTTTTGTATCTGATATAAGTTTTGATAAAATAATATCTATTAAAAAAAAAGTTGATCAAAAATATTCTGATAATTTTTTAGTAAAAACTATTTATGACCAATCTTATGAAAAAATTATAGAATGGATAAAAATTTTTGATATTAATATTTTTGTTATTAATCTTATTGTCATTATAACTGTTTTTTTCAATGTGATTGTATTTTTTTTAATTATTATTATAGAAAGAATTAAAACTATAGGAATTTTAAAGACTTTAGGAGCTAGAAATAAAGTTATACATAAAATATTTTTATATTACATTATACAAATTTTAGTTCCTCCATTAATAATTGGGAATAGTATAGGGATTATTTTTTTATTTTTACAAAATAAATTTCGATTTTTATCGTTAAATAAAATACAATATTATGTGGATTTTATTCCTGTTTATTTGAATATAAATTATATTTTATTTATTAATTTATTTATTTTTTTGATATGTTTTTCTACCGTGTTTTTTTCTTCTTGGTTTATTATTAATAAAATCCCTCCTATTAATTCTATAGAATTTGAGTAAATATTGTATTTTTACAATAAAAAATTAAATCAATTTTTGATACTCGTAAAATCTTCATCTGGAATAAGAGGTACATTGGGAGAAAAAGTAGGAAAAGGTTTTTCTCCTATAGAAATTATTAAATTTTCTGCAGGATATGTTTCCTGGATGAAAAAAAAATATAAGAATAAAGATAAATACCTAATAGTATTAGGTAGGGATGGTCGTACTACTTCTTCTATATTTCAACAATTTTTAGTGATTACTTTTCAAAGTCTTGGGGTGAATGTTATTGATATTGGATTATCTACAACTCCTACTGTTGGTATTGCTATTATAAACGAAAAAGCAGATGGAGGAGTTATGTTAACTGCAAGTCATAATCCCAAAAATTGGAATGGATTAAAAATGTTTAATTCTCAAGGAGAATTTTTATCTGAAAAAGATATTGAAAAATTATTCTATATAGTAGAAAAAGAATATTTTAGATTTGCATCTTTTGATCAATTAGGTAATTATTTTTATAGAAAAAATTATATCCATAAACATATAGAAATTATTCTTTCTTTACCATTGGTAGATAAAGAGATCATTAAAAAATCTAGATTTAAAATAGTAGTAGATGGAATTAATTCTACAGGAGGAATAGCTGTTCCTATTCTATTAGAAGAATATTTTGGATCTAAAGTTATTAAAATGCATTGTATTCCTCATGGAGATTTTATTCATAATCCTGAACCTATTGAAAAAAATTTAAAATCAATTTGTAAAAAAGTTTCAGAAGTAAAAGCAGATTTAGGAATTTCTGTAGATCCAGATGTAGATAGAGTTGTATTTATTTGTGAAAATGGAGATTTTTTTGGAGAGGAATATACTTTAGTATCTATTTCGGATTATATATTAGATAATAAAATCGGATCTGTAGTTTCTACTTTGTCCTCTTCACAGGCATTAAAAGATTTATCTATCAATAAAGGAGTTACTTATTATGCCACTTCGGTTGGAGAAATACATGTTGTTAAAAAAATGAAAGAAGTGAAAGCCGTTATTGGAGGAGAAGGTAATGGAGGGATTATTTATCCAGATTTACGTTATGGAAGAGATGCATTAGTAGGTATTGCTTTATTTTTAACTTCTATAGCAAAACTTTCTAAAATACCGTTAACAAAATTAAAAAAAAGGTATTCTAATTATTTTATGTCAAAAAAAAAAATTCGATTATCTCCTAATCAAAAAATTGGAAAAATATTAAAAAATATAAAAAAAATATATCAAGGAGAAAAAATGGATTTTAAAGATGGAATTAAAATTTATTTTCTAAATAAAGAATGGATTCATATAAGGAAATCTAATACTGAAAATATTATTCGAATATACATAGAAAGTCCTTCAAGAAAAAGAATGAATTTTTTAGAAAAAAAAATTCTATATGAAGTAAAAAAAAATTATGATTAATTCAAACAATATATGTCAAATAATTTTATAGAAAATATAGAAGATAAATGGATCAAAAAAAATGATTTACCATTATTTAATTCTGGAGATACTATCAGTGTTTTTTTTGAAATTAAAGAAGGAGAAAAAAAAAGAATTCAATCCTTTAAAGGAATTGTTATTAAAAAACAAGGAAAAGGATTGACGAAAACCTTTACGGTTCGTAAAATGAGTGGGGAAATAGGAATTGAACGTATATTTATTTTTAATCAACCAAGTATAAAAAAAATAGAAGTTAATAAAAAAGGAAAAGTACGTAGATCCAAAATCTATTATTTTAGATCTCTTAGAGGTAAAAAAGCTAGAGTTTAAGAAATAAAAAAGCGAAAAAAAGAGAATCATAAATTAATTAAAATATAATTTATGATTCTCTTTCGCTTTTTTATCACTATCACTATTTATTTTATTTTTTTTCGTTTTCCTCTGTATTTACCTTATCTTTTTCTTTATTATTGTTGTTATTCGAAGTAGATTCCTCATTTTTGGAGGATTCTTCTTCATTAGATGGTGTAGAAGGAGGAGTTGTAGTCGTATTTGTTTGATTTTCATTATTAGTATTAGCTGTTTTTTCTTCTTCTGTTGTTGGAGAAGGATTATCGTTCTTAGACTTGTTATTACAACTACATGTAAATAAAAATATAGCTAAAAAAATTGTGGTAATGGTAATTCTTAATTTTTTCATCATAATCAATAGTATTTCAGTTATAACATATTCTGGACAAATTTATATAAAAATTTGGAATGAAAAAATATATCATTATTTGTATTTTTTTTATAAAAATGAATAATTGAATATCAAAATTTATCATATTATTTCTTTTTTTATTTGAATATAAGAATATTAGAAATTATATTATTCCTAATAAATCAAAGTAAAAATATATATATTTTGAAAAAAAAATTAAAAAATTATGTCTTTAAATAAAAAAATTTTAAAGGAAGCATTGACTTTTGATGATGTATTATTAGTTCCATCATATTCTTCAATTCTTCCATCCCAAGTATCTCTTAAGACTACTTTAACCTTGGATATTACACTCAATATTCCTATATTAAGTGCTGCTATGGATACAGTTACAGAATCTTCTTTGGCAATATCGATAGCTAGAGAAGGAGGAATAGGTATTATTCATAAAAATATGAATATAAAAAATCAATCAGAGGAGGTTTATAGAGTAAAAAGAAGTGAAAGTGGAATGATCGATGATCCAATTACTCTTTCTAGAAATTCAACACTTCGTGATGCACAAAATCTCATGAATAAATATCATATTTCTGGATTACCAGTGATTGAAAAAGATTTTACTTTAGTTGGTATTATAACTAGTAGAGATATCAAATATCGTCTAGATTTAGATTCTTTAGTAGAAGATGTAATGACAAAAGAAAATTTGATTACTTCTAAAAAAAATATCAATCTAGAAGAAGCAAAAAATATTCTTTTAAAAGAAAGAATAGAAAAACTTCCTATTATAGATGATTTAAAAAAATTAGTCGGGTTAATTACAATTAGAGATATAGATAATTTAATAGAATATCCAAATGCTTGTAAAGACTCTAAAGGACGTTTACGTGTAGGGGCATCTGTTGGAATAGATAAAAATACTTTAGAAAGAGTGGAATCCTTAATAAAGTTTGATGTAGATCTTATATCTATAGATTCTGCTCATGGTCATTCTATTAGTGTATTAAAAACGATAAAATCTATTCGAAAATATTTTCCCAATATTCCATTAATTGCTGGAAATGTGGTCACTATGAAAGCAGCACAAGATTTAATAGATGCTGGATCTACTATTTTAAAAGTAGGAATAGGGTCCGGTTCTATTTGTACTACAAGGGTCGTAGCTGGTGTAGGGATGCCTCAAATTACTGCTATAAATGATGTCTATGAATACGCTAAAACAAGAAATGTAAATGTTATATCTGATGGGGGAATTAGATATTCAGGAGATGTAGTAAAAGCTATTGCAGCTGGCGCAAGTTCGGTAATGATTGGTAGTTTATTTGCAGGTACAGATGAAGCCCCAGGAGAGGAAATTATTTTTCAAGGTAGAAAGTTTAAAACATATGTAGGAATGGGTTCTTTAGTAGCTATGAAAAAAGGGAGCCGAGATCGTTATTTTCAGTTTGAAGAAAAGTATGTTCCAGAAGGAATAGAAGCAAAAGTTCCCTATAAAGGAAAAATTAAAGATGTTATTTTTCAAATATGTGGAGGATTACGTTCTGGAATGGGTTATTGTGGAGTATCGACAATTAAAGAATTAATTAAAATGGGAAAATTTGTAAGAATTACCAATTCTGGATTAAAAGAAAATCATCCACATAGCGTAAGTATAACGAAAGAATCCCCTAATTATTGGAAATATAGTGGAGTTTATAATAATACCCGGGACGGGATTTGAACCCGTACGATCATAATGATCACAGGATTTTAAGTCCTGTGTGTCTACCAATTCCACCACCCAGGTGTATAAAAAAAAGCGAGAAACGGGACTCGAACCCGCGACTCCGACCTTGGCAAGGTCGTACTCTACCAACTGAGCTATTCTCGCGAATTCGAAAATAATGTTTAAATAAAAAAAAATGTAATATAATATATGTTTAAATTTTTATTTATCCAATAAATTTTTTAAAAAAATTCATTATTTTTCTTAACCTAAGAAAGGATTTTTTTTTATATAAAAAATTATTTTTCATTTTTTTTTTTTCTAAAAATTTTTTTTTATCCAAAATTTTTAATATTTCCTTTGCTCTATGAATAATTTCTATAGGAATTCCTGAAATTTTTGCTACGTGAATACCGTAACTGTGTTCACTTCCCCCCTTAATCATTTTTCGCATAAAAATAATATTTTCATAAATTTTTTTTACAGATATATGATAATTTTGAATTCTTTGAAAAAAAGAACTTATTTTATTTAATTCATGATAATGAGTTGCAAATAAGGTAAGAGGTCTAAAAGGACTTTTATGTAAAAATTCAACAATAGACCAAGCTATAGATATTCCATCATAAGTACTTGTCCCTCGTCCAATTTCATCTAAAATTAAAAAACTTCTTTTAGAAAAATTGTTTAATATATTTGCCATTTCATTCATTTCTACCATAAAAGTAGATTCTCCTAAAGAAATATTATCGGATGCACCTACTCTACTAAATATTTTATCTACTAATCCGATTTCTGCATATTTAGCAGGAACAAAACTACCTATATGGGCCATTAATATAATAATAGCAGTTTGACGAAGAATGGCAGATTTTCCTGACATATTTGGCCCAGTTATTATAATAATTTGTTGATTTTTTTTATTTAAAATTACATCATTAGGGATATATGATGTTGTTGAAATAAACTGCCTTTCAATAACTGGATGCCTTCCTTTTTTTATACATAATCTAAACGAATGATTTATTTCTGGTTTTACATAATAATTTTCTAATGCAGAAAGTGAAAAGGAACATAATACATCCAATTCCGCAATTATTTTTGCATTTTTTTGTAAAGGAATTATATATTTTAAAATTTTATTAATTAGATCATAAAAAATTTTTTTTTCGAGAGAAAGTATTTTTTGTTCGGAATTTAAAATTTGTAACTCATAATTTTTTAATTCTTCAGTTGTGTATCTTTCGGAATTAGTTAATGTTTGTTTTTGTATCCAATGAGATGGTATATTGTATTTTTTTGTTTTTTTAACTTCTAAAAAATATCCAAAAATATTGTTATATCCAATTTTTAAATTATGAATTCCAGTATTTAATTTTTCACTATTACATAGTTTTTCCAAGTATTCTTTTTTAGAAAAATATAAATTACGAATTTTATCCAATTCTTTAGAAAAACCTTTTGCTATTACATTTCCTTTTTCTATATGATATGGTGTATTGGGATCTATTGTATCCAGAATTTTTTGGGATATTATATTGCAATTTTGAAATGAATTTCCAATTTCTAAAAAAGTTTTATATTTTTTCTTTGAAAAAATTTTCTTTTGGATTTGAACTATAGCTGTTAAAGATTGATGTAATCTAATTATTTCATGTGGAGAAATTTTTCCAATAGTCATTTTAGAAATTATTCGTTCTATATCATAAATTTCTTTAAGTTTTTTTTGAATAAATGAACGAATAGAAATATTTGAAAAAAAAAATTCTACTATTTCATAACGTTTTTGTATATGAATAATATTTGTTAAAGGAAAATGTATCCAATGTTTTAATAATCTACCTCCCATAGGAGTTATAGTTTTATCTATAATATCAATTAAGGATACCCCTTTTTTATCCAAACAACGAAATATTTCCAAATTTTTAAATGTAAAATCATCAATCCACATATGTTCTTCTTTTTTTATTCTTTTTATATTAGAAATATGTTTTATTTTATAATGTTGGGTATCGTATAAATAGTTTAATATAACACCGGAAGCAGTAATCCCCAGTTTTAAATTATCTATTCCAAAACCTTTTAAAGAGTTTGTTTGAAAATGAGATATCAATTTTTCATATGAAAATGAATAATTAAACATCCAATCTTCTATTAAAAAAGTATAATATTTGTCTTTTAGAAATTTTTCAAAAAAAATTTTTTCTTTTTTCTGAAAAAGAACTTCACTTGGATTAAAATGTTCTAAATATTGTAATATACTTTCTTGATTATCTTCCGCTATAAAAAAATCTCCTGTAGAAACATCTAAAAAACTTATACCCAATTTTTTTTTTTCTATATGGATAGAAGCTAAAAAATTATTTGATTTGGTTTTTAATATATTTTCGTCTATCGATATTCCTGGTGTAACTAATTCTATAACTCCTCTTTTTACAATATTTTTTCCTTTTTTTGGTATTTCTAGTTGATCACAAATAGCTACACGATGTCCTGATCGTATTAATTTTGGTAAATAAACATTTAAAGAGTGATAAGGAAACCCAGCTAAATGAATAATAGAATGTTTTTTTTTACTAGATCTATTAGTTAAAACAATATTTAATATTTTAGAACATTTTATAGCATCTTCTCCGAAAGTTTCATAGAAATCTCCTACTTGAAATAGTAATATTGCATCTGGATATTTAGATTTTATATCATTATATTGCTTAATTAATGGAGTTTTTTCTTGCTTTATTAAAGTATTTTGGTCTTTATTCATACCTAATAGTATTTAAAAATAAAGTAGGGGATTTTTTTATAATATAAAAAGTTTAATTAAGGAAATAAAAACCTTTTTTTTTGAATATGAATTTATTATGTTAAAAAAATTTAAAGAATATAAAAAATTAAATCTCAAAAGTATTTCTAAAGAAATAACTCAATATTGGGAAAAAAATAAAATTATTCAAAAAAGTTTTCAATTTAGAAAAAATATTAATAAAAAGGATAGATCTTCTTATCATATTTTATATGAAGGTCCTCCTTCTTTAAATGGAAGTCCTGGGATCCATCATACAGTATCTAGAACTATAAAGGATATATTTTGTAGATATCATACTCTTAAAGGGAAGATAGTAATTAGAAAAGCTGGATGGGATACTCATGGATTACCTATAGAACTTAATGTAGAAAAAAAAATAGGAATTACTAAAAATGATATCGGAAAAAATATAAGTATAGAAAAGTATAATAATATTTGTAAATATTTTGTAAAAAAATCAATGAAAAAATGGATAGAATTTACAAATAAAATAGGATATTGGATAGATCTTAAAAATTCATTTATAACATATAAAACCAAATATATAGAAAGCGTATGGTGGTTGATAAAAAAATTATATAAAAAAAAAATTATTTATAAAGGTTATACTATACAACCTTATTCTCCAGCAGCAGGTACCGGATTAAGTTATCATGAATTAAATATGCCAGGGACCTATAAAAAAGTAAAACAAATAACTCCTACTTTAAAATTCAAAGCGATAAAAAGTACTTTACCAAAAGAAATTCAAAAATTTTTAGGAGATATATATTTAATATCTTGGACTACTACTCCTTGGACACTCCCATCAAATACTGCATTAGCTATTGGATCGAATATAGATTATGTTTTAGTAAAAACTTATTGTCCTTATAATTTTTTAAAAGAGAACATTATTTTAGCTGAAAAATTAATTTATAAAATATTATTACCAAATAGATTTTATTCCGTATCAAATAATTATGAATTTGATCGATCAAAAATTGAAAATAAAAATAAAATTCCTTATTTTATAGCATATAAATTCAAAGGTAAAGATCTTTTTAAAAGTAGATATGAACAATTATTACCTTGGTTTAAACCTTATCAAGAAGAAAAAAATGCTTTTCAAATAATAGATGGGGATGGTTATGTTAATGAAAATGAAGGTACTGGAATTATTCATATAGCTCCTACATTTGGAATAGATGATTTAAAAATAGCTAAAAAAAATAACATTCCATCTATGTTAATTTTAAATGAAAAAAATATTCCTATTCCTTTAGTAGATATGCAAGGAAAATTTTTAAATAGTTATCCTCATGGATTTAGTGGAAAATATGTTAAAAATGATTTTAATACTAATATAAATACAAAATCAGTTTCTGTAGATCATGAAATAGTTTCCTTTCTTGAAAAAGAAAAAAAACTTTTCAAAGTAGAAATGTATACACATTTTTATCCACATTGTTGGAGAACTGAAAAACCTATTCTTTATTATCCTTTATATTCATGGTTCATAAAAACAACAAAAATAAGAGAAAAATTAATTTCTTTAAATAAAGAAATTAATTGGATTCCTAAATTTATAGGAAAAAAACGTTTTGATACTTGGTTGAAAAATATAAGAGATTGGAATTTATCACGTTCTAGATATTGGGGGACCCCTTTACCAATTTGGAGAACAAAAGATGGAAAGGAAGAATTAGTTATAGGATCTATTAAAGAATTATTTTTAGAAATTCAAAAATCTATTAAATATAAGTTCATGTCATACAATATATTAGAAAATTTTATTCCGGATGATATGAGAGATGAAAATTATGAAAAAATAGATTTGCATAAACATTTTTTAGATAAAATTATATTGGTTTCTCGTAAAGGAGCCCCAATGAAAAGAGAATCGGATTTAATAGATGTATGGTTCGATTCTGGAGCTATGCCATATGCTCAATTTCATTATCCTTTTGAAAATAAAAAATATATTGATGAATATCAATTTTTTCCTTCAGATTTTATTGCGGAAGGGATTGACCAAACAAGAGGATGGTTTTTCACATTACATACTATTAGTTCCTTATTATTTAATTCTATAGCATATAAAAATGTTCTATCTACTGGTTTAGTATTAGATAAAAAAGGAAATAAAATGTCTAAAAGTAAAGGAAATACTATCAATCCTTTTGAATTAATAGAAAATTATGGGGCTGATGCAATACGTTGGTATATTATATTTAATTCTGAACCTTGGGATAATTTAAAATTTGATATAAAAGGAATTGATATAGGAATTAATAAATTTTTTAGAACACTTTATAATGTTTATTCTTTTTTTGTTTTATATGCTAATATAGATGGATTTTCCTATAAAGAAAAAGACTGTTCTTTAAAAAGTTATACTGAATTAGATCTTTGGTTACTTTCCGAATTAAATACAATGATTCAAAAAGTAGATGAATCTTATAAAGATTATAATCCTACTAAAGTTTCTCGTATTATTTCATTTTTTGTATTAGACCAATTAAGTAATTGGTATATAAGACTATGTCGTAGAAGATTTTGGAAAGAAGAATATACCAATAATAAAATTGTAGCATATCAATTACTTTATAAATGTTTAGTTACAATTTCTAAATTATTATCTCCTATTGCTCCATTTTTTTCGGAAAAATTATATTTTGACCTAAACTCAATCACAAAAAGAGAAACTTTTGAAAGTATTCATTTTACTAATTTTCCGATCTATGATTTATCATTTGTAAATAAAGAATTAGAAAAAAGAATGCTTTTAGTTCAAAGGATTACTACTATGAGTTTTTCTATAAGAAAAAAAAATGGAATAAAAATTCGTCAACCTTTGAAAAAATTACTCATTTTAATTCGAGATGAAAAAATACGTTTTGAATTGAAAAAAATATCTGAAATTCTTAAACAAGAAATAAATGTAAAAAATATTGAATTTATGGAATCTTATAATGATTTAGAATCAGTTAAATATATTCAACCAAACTATAAATCCATCGGTTCTAGATTTGGAAATAAAACTCCGATCATATCGGAAATAATTAAAAAATTTACTCAGGATAAAATTAAAGAAATC
The DNA here is from genome assembly GCF_003226695.1 of Blattabacterium punctulatus. Taxonomy (NCBI): domain Bacteria; kingdom Pseudomonadati; phylum Bacteroidota; class Flavobacteriia; order Flavobacteriales; family Blattabacteriaceae; genus Blattabacterium; species Blattabacterium punctulatus. Next base: position 166,289 of record NZ_CP029808.1, read on the forward strand.
GAATATAAAAAAAAATATATTTTTTTTATTCAAGGAGAAAAATTTATATTATTCTTAAAAGATGTCAAAATTACTACCGAATTTATTAAAAATTGGTCTGTCATATTTGATAATGAACTTACAATAGCTTTAGATTTACATATTACGAATTCTCTTTGGGAAGAAGGTGTTATAAGAGAGTTAATTAGATATATACAAGAATTAAGAAAAAAGTGTAACTATCAGGTTATTGAAAAAATATTTATATATATAAATGCTATTCAAAGAATACAATCTATTATACATAAAAATAAAAAATTTCTTTGTAAAGAGACTCTTGCAGTAGATATTTTTTTAGAAAAAAATATAGAAAAAAAAGGCGTAAGAATCGATTTTGAAAAAAATCCAATATATATACTAATTCGAAAAATCGAAAATACATAAAAATGAAAGAGCAAGAAAAACAAAGATATTCGATGGAAGAAAGAAAAGAATTTCGTAAAATTATACTTAAAAAATTAGAAAAGGTAAAAAAAGATTTGTCAATTCTTAAAGAAAATTTGGATAATGATCAAAATAATGGTACAGACGATACTTATCCTACATTTAAAGCTTTTGAAGAAGGATCTGAAACACTTAGTAAAGAACAAAATGCTCAAATTTTGGAACATTTGAAAAACTTTATACAAAGTTTAAATTCTGCTTTGATTAGAGTTGAAAATAAAGATTACGGAATTTGTCGTATTACAAAAAAACTGATACCTAAAGCACGTCTTATGGCAGTTCCACATACTACTTTAAGTATTGAAGGAAAGAGACAGGTAGAAAATCAAAGAAAGTAAATTTTTAATTTTTTGAAAAAAATATTTTTAAGTATTTTTCCTATTCTTCTAATAGATCAGATTTTAAAAATTTATATAAAAACTCACTTTGAACTAGGAAAAGGAGTTCCAATATTTTCATTTTTTTGGATTTTTTTTGTGGAAAATCCTGGAATGGCTTATGGTATTTCTATTGCGCCTGGATATTTTGGAAAAATTCTTTTAAGTTTTTTTCGTTTTATTGTAGTTTTATTCATATTTTTTTTTCTTTATAAAAATATAAAGAAGAAATCTTCAAATTATTTAATTATTCCAACTATTTTTATCCTTTCAGGAGCTATCGGTAATCTTTTAGATAGTTTTTTATATGGATTATTATTTGATACAGGAACCATTTATAATCAAGAATCTCATAAATGGATTTCTTATTCTGGAATTTCAAATATATTCCCTTGGAATGGTGGGTATGCTTCCTTGATGAAAGGATGTGTAGTTGACATGTTTTATTTTCCTATTTTTGATATTTATATTCCTTATTGGACTCCATTTTTTGGAGGATATAATTTTCAATTTTTTAAACCCGTTTTTAATTTTTCTGATTTTATAATATCTATTGGAATTATTTTATTGTTAATTTTTAAAAAAAAAATTAAACATGTAAAGATTTTTTGATAATTATAAAAATCTCCATAGATTTGTACCTACCTGATTTTCATTATTGGTAGAAAATTGTTTTAAACGAAACCAAACAGCCGGTGTAGCTCAGATGGTCAGAGCACGTGATTTGTAATCTCGGTGTCGTGGGTTCGAATCCCTCCTCCGGCTTTTTTTTTTTTTTTGGGGAGATACTCAAGTTTGGTTAACGAGGACAGACTGTAAATCTGTTGGCTCAGCCTTCGCAGGTTCGAATCCTGCTCTCCCCATTTTTTATATAGTAATCGTATAAAAAAAAAGCGGAAGTAGCTCAGTTGGTTAGAGCATCATCCTTCCAAGTTGAATGTCACGGGTTCGAATCCCGTCTTCCGCTCCAATTATGATTATTATGGCCAATGTAGCTCAGAGGTAGAGCACTTCCTTGGTAAGGAAGAGGTCACGGGTTCAAATCCCGCCATTGGCTTTTTTTAAATTTTTTGAAAATTATTAAAATTGTTAGAAATTATTATTTATCATGGCAAAAGAAAAATTTAAACGTGACAAACCACATTTAAATATAGGGACTACAGGTCACGTAGATCATGGAAAAACCACTTTAACAGCAGCCATTACAAAAGTATTATCAAAAATGGGACTTGCAGAAGAAAAAAGTTTTGATGCAATTGATAATGCTCCAGAAGAGAAAGCTAGAGGAATTACTATCAATACTTCTCATGTAGAATATGAAACAAAAAATCGACATTATGCTCATGTAGATTGTCCTGGACATGCAGATTATGTTAAAAATATGATTACGGGAGCTGCTCAAATGGATGGTGCAATTTTAGTGGTTGCTGCAACGGATGGACCAATGCCTCAAACAAGAGAACATATTTTATTGGCACGTCAAGTTGGTGTTCCTAAGATAATTGTTTTCATGAACAAAGTCGATCAAGTAGATGATCCAGAATTATTAGAATTAGTAGAAATGGAGATCCGTGAATTACTCTCCAAATATGAGTATGATGGTGAAAATATTCCTATTGTACAAGGATCAGCTTTAGGAGCTTTAAATGGAAAAGAAAAATGGATTAAAAAAATTCAAGAACTTATGAATATTTTGGATGAATATATTCCAGAACCAGTTCGTGAAATGGATAAACCATTTTTAATGCCTATAGAAGATGTATTTACTATAACGGGAAGAGGTACCGTAGCTACAGGTCGTATTGAAACTGGAATTATAAATACAGGAGATTTAGTAGATATTATAGGATTTTGGGAAAAACAATTATCATCTACAGTAACAGGAGTGGAAATGTTTCGTAAAATATTAGATCGTGGACAAGCTGGAGATAATGTAGGTTTATTATTGCGTGGAATAGAAAAAAAAGATATCAAACGTGGAATGGTCATTGGAAAACCCGGCTCTATCAAACCTCATAAAAAATTTAAAGCCGAAGTTTATATTCTGACGAAAGAAGAAGGAGGTAGGCATACTCCTTTTCATGAAAAATATCGTCCTCAATTTTATTTAAGAACAACTGATGTAACGGGAGAAATACATTTATTAGGAGGTATAGAAATGGTAATGCCGGGAGATAATATTTCTATGGAAGTTAGTTTACATCAACCGGTTGCTTTAAGTGAAAACTTGCGTTTTGCTATTCGTGAAGGTGGTAAAACAGTTGGTGCTGGTAAAGTTATTCAACTTATGGATTAATCATTTTTTTTTAAAAAAATAAAACGGATGTAGCTTAGCTGGTAGAGCATCGGTCTCCAAAACCGAAGGTCGTAAGTTCGAACCTTACCATCCGTGCATAATCGTATAGAGATATTATCGTATATAATTATGAAAAAAAAAAATTATTTTTGGGGAATTTACGATGAATTTTTTTATTGTATTACATGGCCTAAGTGGATAAATTTACAAATTACTACATTAATAGTATCGTTTTTTTCTATATTTTTATCCATATTTTTATATGGTGTAGATGGTCTATTTATTTTTTTTATTAAAAAATTGTTTTCCTTATAAATAAAATATAAAAGTTAGATGAGTAATTTAGAAAGAAAATGGTATGTTTTAAAAACTATTAGTGGGCAAGAAAATAAGGTAAAATTGTATATTGAAAATGAAATAATAAATAATGGATTTCAAGAATGTATAGGTCAGGTTTTAGTTCCTATTGAAAAAGTTATACAAATGAGAAGAGGGAAAAAAATTCATAGGGAAAAAGTTTATTATCCAGGATATGTCATGATAGAAACAAATCTTGAAGTAGAAACTGTTCACGCAATTAAGAATGTTCCAGGTGTTATTAATTTTTTAAGTGATGGAAAAGGAGGATCTGCTATTCCTATGCGAAAAGAAGAGGTAAATAAAATGTTGGGAAAAATGGATCAATTATCCGAAAATTATGAAAATATTAGTATTTCATTTATAATTGGTGAAACTATAAAAGTCATAGATGGTCCTTTTAGTGGTTTTAATGGAACTATTGAAAAAATTAATGAAGAAAAACGAAAATTAGAATTAGCAGTTTTAATTTTTGGAAGAAAAACTCCTTTAGAATTAAATTTTACACAAATAGAAAAAATTTAGTTAAAAGTAAAAATGGGTAAAAAAATAGTTAAAAAAATAAAAATACAAAAAATCAATGGTGGAAATGCAAATCCATCACCACCTATTGGTCCTATTTTAGGAAGTTCTGGGGTAAATATAATGGAATTTTGTAAAAAATATAATTTAAAAACTAAGGAAAAAAAGGGGGAAATATGCCCAGTAATTATTACTATTTATGAGGATAAATCTTTTTCTTTTATAATTAAAAAACCTCCAATATCTATTCAGTTACTCAATATAATTAAAGTAGAAAAAGGGTCTAAGGAACCAAATCGTTCTAAAATTGGAAAAATAAGTTTAAATCAAATCAAAATGATTGCAAAAAATAAAATGGAAGATTTGAATTGTTATTCAATTGAATCAGCTATATCCATGGTATGTGGAACTGCACGTTCTATGGGAATCGAAATTTATAAAAAATAAAAGTATATTCTTATTTTTTTATGTCAAAAAAATTAACTAAAAATAGAAAAATAATTTTAGGAAAAATAGATAAGAATAATAAATATTCTTTAGAAGAAGCTTTTACTCTTATTAAAAAAATTTCTTTTTCTAAATTTGATGAATCGATAGATATTTCTATTCGTCTAGGGTTAGATTCACGTTTATCAAATCAAATAGTACGAGGAACTGTACTATTACCACATGGTATAGGAAAAAATGTATGTGTTTTAGCTTTAGTAACTAAAGATAAAGAATTGGAATCTAAAGAAGCTGGAGCAGATTATGTAGGATTAGAATATATAGAAAAAATTAAGTCTGGATGGATTGATGATATAGATGTAATAGTAGCTATTCCATCTGTTATGAATCAATTAGGAACTTTAGGAAAAATATTAGGTCCAAGAGGGTTAATGCCAAATCCTAAACTAAATACAGTATCTACAAATCCAGGAAAATCTATTAAAGAAATTAAATCTGGAAAGATCATATTTAAAGCAGATCGTTATGGTATTATTCATTCTTCTATTGGAAGAGTCTCTTTTTCAACTAAATATTTATTGAATAATTTTAAAATTTTTATAAACGAGGTTATCCGAAATAAACCATCTTCTTCTAAAGTATTTTATATAAAAAAAATTTATTTATCTACGACCATGAGTCCTAGTATATTATTAGATTCAAAAAGTTTTTTAAAAAAATGAATAAAGAAAAAAAAAGAAAAGAATTATTAAAATTAATTTCTATATTATCTGATAATGAAACGATATATTTAATTGATATTTCCGATTTAAATTCTAATCAAATTTCTATTCTTAGAAAGAATTTTAATAAATTTTTTATTCAAATGAGAGTAGTAAAAAATACTTTATTGAAAAAAGCTTTAGAAAAAATTAAAAATAAAAAATTAGATTCTTTTTTCCCTATTTTAAATGGTAATACCTCGATTTTATCATCTAATTTAGTAGGATTACCATCAAAAATTATAAAAAAATTTCATTTTAAAGAAAAAATTGAAAAACCTTATTTAAAAGCTGCATATGTAGAAAAATCTTTTTATTTTGGAAATAAAGATTTAGATATATTAATGAATATTAAATCTAAAAAAGATCTTATAATTGATATTTTAAATCTTCTTCAATGTCCAATTGAAAAAATCCTTTTTTCTTTAAAATTAGGTGAATATAAAATATTTAAAATTATAGAATCATTATCATTATGATATGATGATAATGATTCTATAATAATTTATTTCTATAAAAAAAAATAAAAATAATACAATGATAGAAAAGCTAGCAGAAAAATTAGTTAATCTTACTGTAAAAGAAGTTAATGAATTAGCAACTTTTTTAAAAAAAAAATATGGTATCGAACCGTCTAATCCTTTTTTAGGAACATCTATGGATATTCCTAAAAATAAAGAAAAAGATTCAGAAAAAGAAGAAAAAAATATTTTCAATTTAATATTAAAATCCCCAGGTAATTCTAAATTATCTGTAGTAAAATTAGTTAAAGAAATTACTGGTAAAGGACTTAAAGAATCCAAAGAATTAGTAGATAATGTTCCAAATATTCTTCAAGAGTCTATTGATAAGAAAGAAGCAGAAAATTTAAAGAAAAGACTTGAAGATATAGGAGCTGAAGTAGAATTAAAATGATAGGTTATTTTTTTTTTTAGAAAAGTTTAAATTACTTTAAAATTTGGTAAATATAGAAAAAATTTCAGAAAAATCAGCAGAAAGGATTACTTTTGCATCAGTAAAAAAACAAGTAGAATATCCTGATTTATTGGATATTCAAATAAAATCATTTAAAGATTTTTTTCAACTTGATACAAAACCAGAAAATAGAAAAAATGAAGGTTTATTTAAAGCTTTTACCGAAAATTTTCCAATTTCAGATGCAAGAAATTCCTTTGTTTTAGAATTTAAAGGCTATTCCATAGATTCTCCTAGATATTCTATAGAAGAGTGTATAGAAAGAGGATTAACTTATAGTGTTCCTTTAAAAGCTAAATTAAAATTATATTGTACAGATCCTGAACATGAGGATTTTGAAACTGTATATCAAGATGTATATTTAGGTACTTATCCATATATGACTCCTTCTGGATCTTTTATTTTTAATGGATCAGAACGGGTTATTGTATCTCAATTACATCGTTCACCAGGAGTTTTTTTTGGTCAGTCACATCATGCAAATGGGACTAAATTATATTCTGCAAGAATTATTCCTTTTAAAGGATCTTGGATTGAATTTGCTACAGATATCAATAATATTATGTATGCGTATATTGATAGAAAGAAAAAATTACCAATGACGACTTTACTTCGTGCTATTGGATATGAAAGAGATAAAGATATATTAGAAATATTTAATCTTGCGGAAGAAGTTAAAATAATAGAAAATAATCAGAATATTTTAGATAGAACTATTGCTGCTAGAATATTAAAAATATGGCATGAAGATTTTGTAGATGAAGATACAGGTGAAGTAGTATCCATAGAAAAAAATGAAATTTTAATAGATAGAGATATTATTATAAAACAAGAGCATATAGATCTCATTATTCAACATGAAATAAAAACAATTCTTTTGCATAAAGAAGGAGGAAAAAAAAAAGATTATTCTATTATTTACAATACTTTGCAAAAAGATCCTACTAATTCTGAAAAAGAAGCTGTAGAATATATATATAGACAACTTAGAAATACTGAACCACCTGATGAAGAAACTGCTAGGGGAATTATAGATAAACTTTTTTTTTCAGATTCTAGATATAGTTTAGGACCTGTAGGAAGATATCGTTTAAATAAACGTCTTAGTTTAGATATAGATCCCAATTATTTAGTTTTAACTAAAGAAGATATTATTGCTATAGTTGAACATTTGAATGCATTGTTTAATTCTAAAAAAGAAGTCGATGATATCGATCATCTATCTAATAGACGTGTAAAAACTGTCGGAGAACAACTTTATACTCAATTTAGTATTGGATTATCTAGGATGGCTAGAACTATTAGAGAAAGAATGAATGTTCGAGATAATGAAGTTTTTATGCCTATAGATTTAATTAATTCTAAAACATTATCTTCCGTTATAAATGTTTTTTTTGGAACTAACCAATTATCTCAATTTATGGATCAAACAAATCCATTATCTGAAATAACTCATAAAAGAAGATTATCAGCTTTAGGTCCAGGAGGATTATCTAGAGAAAGAGCAGGATTTGAGGTCAGAGATGTAAATTATTCTCATTATGGAAGATTATGTCCAATTGAAACTCCAGAAGGTCCTAATATTGGTTTAATTTCTTCTCTTTCTGTTTTTGCAAAAATTAATAATATGGGATTTGTAGAAACTCCTTATAGATTTACCAATAATGGAAAAGTAAATTTAAAATCTAAAATTAAATATTTAAGTGCAGAAGAAGAAGAAGGTAAAGTAATTGCACAAGCTAATTCTATAGATAAATATGGAAATTTTATATCTGACCGAATTATTGCTCGTAAAGATGGGGATTTTCCAATAGTAAAATCAAAACAAGTAGATTATATAGATGTAGCACCTAATCAAATAGCTTCTATTTCAGCTTCTTTAATTCCTTTTTTGGAACATGATGATGCTAATAGAGCACTTATGGGATCTAATATGATGCGTCAAGCCGTTCCATTATTAAATCCTGAATCACCTATTGTTGGAACTGGATTGGAAAAACAAATTGCCAGAGATTCTAGAATTTTAATTAATGCAGAAAAAAATGGAATAGTAGAATATATTGATGCAAGAAAAATAATTATTCGTTATGATCAAACGGAAAAAGAAAAATTAGTAAGCTTTAATTCCGAAATTAAAGTTTATGATTTGATAAAATTTAGAAAAACAAATCAAAATACATGTATTACTTTAAAACCTATTGTTAAAAAAGGAATGAGAATAGTAAAAGGGGAAATTTTATGTGAAGGATATGCGACTGAAAATGGAGAATTAGCATTAGGAAGAAATTTGAGAGCGGCTTTTATTCCTTGCAATGGATATAATTTTGAAGATGCTGTACTAATTTCAGAAAAAGTAGTTAGTGAAGATTGGTTCACATCAATACATATAGATGAATATTCTTTAGATGTACGGGATACAAAATTAGGGATGGAAGAATTAACAAATGATATTCCAAATGTTAGTGAGGAAGCTACTAAAGATTTGGATGAAAATGGAATTATTCGTGTTGGAGCTGAAGTTAAACCTGGAGATATTCTTATTGGAAAAATAACTCCAAAAGGAGAATCTGATCCAACACCAGAGGAAAAATTATTAAGAGCTATTTTTGGAGATAAAGCTGGAAATGTAAAAGATGCTTCTTTAAGGGCTGAACCTTCTTTATTTGGTATTGTAATTGATACAAAATTATTTACTAGAAGTATAAAAGATAAAAAATCTAGAGCTCAAGATAAAATAAAAATAGATTGTCTAGAAAAAGAATACGATAAAAAATTTTTAGATTTAAAAAATAATTTTTTAAAAAAATTATATACTGTTTTACATGGAAAAGTTTCTAAAAAAATTTTTTTAGATGAAAAAAAAGAGAAATTTATAGAAAAAGGTACCAAATTTAGTCTAAAATTATTAAATAGTATATCTGATTATATAAATATATCTCCAGATAATTGGACTTTTGATATAGAAATTAATAATATTATATCAGAAATATTGCATAATTATAAAATATCATTTAACGATTTAAATAGTATTATGAAACATAAAAAATTTTCTATTACTATTGGAGATGAATTACCTTCTGGAATTATTAAAATGGCTAAAGTTTATATTGCAAAAAAAAGAAAATTAAAAGTAGGAGATAAAATGGCTGGTAGACATGGTAATAAAGGAGTTGTAGCACGTATTCTTCGTGAAGAAGATATGCCATTTTTAGAAGATGGAAGTCCAGTAGATATTGTCCTAAATCCATTAGGAGTTCCGTCTAGAATGAATATTGGCCAAATATATGAAACAGTATTAGGTTGGGCAGGATATAAATTAGGTATTAAATTTTCTACCCCTATATTTGATGGAGCTAGTATAGAAAAAATAACAGAATATACAAAAAAAGCGGGTCTCCCAAATTTTGGAACTACTTATTTATTTGATGGAGGGACAGGGGAAAGATTTGATCAACCTGCAACAGTTGGTATTATATATATGTTAAAATTAGGTCATATGGTAGATGATAAAATGCATGCTCGTTCTATAGGTCCTTATTCACTTATAACTCAACAACCTTTAGGAGGAAAAGCTCAATTTGGAGGTCAACGTTTTGGAGAAATGGAAGTTTGGGCTTTAGAAGCTTTTGGGGCATCTAATATTTTACGTGAAATATTAACTGTAAAATCAGATGATGTAATAGGAAGAGCTAAAACTTATGAATCGATCGTTAAAGGAGATTCAATTCCAGAACCAAATAATCCAGAGTCTTTTAATGTTTTATGCTATGAATTAAAAGGATTAGGTTTGGATATTAATTTAGAAGAGTGACAATTTATTATTGTATTGTTTTTGACTTTTATTTTATTAGATATATATATATATGATACATTAAAAATGAATAGAAAAAATAGTAGATTCAGTAAAATTACAATTCGATTAGCTTCTCCAGAAACTATATTAAAAGAATCTAATGGAGAAGTTTTAAAACCGGAAACAATTAATTATAGAACTCATAAACCAGAAAGAGATGGACTTTTTTGTGAACGTATTTTTGGTCCAGTAAAAGATTATGAGTGTGCTTGTGGTAAATATAAAAGGATACGTTATAAAGGAATTGTTTGTGATAGATGTGGAGTAGAGGTTACTGAAAAAAAAGTTAGGAGAGAAAGAATGGGTCATATTAGTCTTGTTGTTCCCGTTGTACATATTTGGTGTTTTAGAACTTCTCCTAATAAAATAGGATATTTATTGGGATTACCATCTAAAAAACTTGAAATGATCATTTATTATGAACGATATGTAGTAATACAAGGAGGTATAGCTAATCGTTTAGATGGATCAAATTTAAAAAAAGGTGATTTTCTTACAGAAGAAGAATATTTATATATTTTATATAAATTACCGAAAGGTAATCAGTTATTAGATGATACGGATCTTAATAAATTTATAGCTAAAATGGGGGCTGAATGTATAGGAGATCTTTTAAATCGTTTAGATTTAGATCTTTTATCTATTGAATTAAGAAATCAGGCTAACAACGAAACATCTAAACAAAGAAGAACTGAAGCTTTAAAACGGTTACAAGTAGTGGAATCTTTTAGAGAGGGGAAAAAAAATGGAGGAAATATTTCATGGATGATTATTCATGTTTTATCTGTTATTCCACCTGAATTACGTCCTTTAGTCCCTCTAGATGGAGGTCGTTATGCAGCTTCTGATATGACCGATTTATATCGTCGTGTACTTATAAGAAATAACCGTTTGAAACGACTGATGGAAATTAAAGCTCCTGAAGTTATTTTAAGAAATGAAAAAAGGATGCTTCAAGAAGCTGTAGATTCTCTTTTTGATAATTCAAGAAAGGTTTCTGCAGTAAAAACTGAAGGTAATCGCCCTTTAAAATCATTATCCGATTCTTTAAAAGGGAAACAAGGAAGATTTAGACAGAATCTTCTGGGAAAAAGAGTAGATTATTCGGCCCGTTCAGTTATTGTAGTAGGTCCTCATTTGAAATTACATGAATGTGGACTACCTAAAGATATGGCAGCAGAATTATATAAACCTTTTATTATAAGAAAATTGATTGAAAGAGGAATAGTAAAAACTGTAAAATCTTCCAAAAAAATTATTGATAAAAGAGAACCAATGATATGGGATATTTTGGAAAATGTATTGCGAGGACATCCCGTACTATTAAATAGAGCACCAACTTTACATAGATTAGGTATTCAAGCATTTCAGCCTAAATTAATAGAAGGTAAAGCAATCCAATTACATCCTTTAGTTTGTGCGGCTTTTAATGCAGATTTTGATGGAGATCAAATGGCCGTACATTTACCTTTATCTCCGGGAGCAATTTTAGAATCTCAACTTCTTATGTTAGCATCTCAAAATATTTTGAATCCAGCTAATGGATCTCCCATTACGGTCCCATCTCAAGATATGGTATTAGGATTATATTATATGACTAAACCATTATATTTATCAAAAAATAAAAAATTTAAAAAAAAGGTTTTTATTTTTTATTCTTCAGAAGAGGTAAAAATAGCCTATTATCAAAATATAGTAAAGTTGCATACTTCGATTAAGGTAAAAGTGAATATTCGAAAAAATGATAATTTATTATATAATCAATTAATAGAAACTACTGTAGGTAGAGTTTTATTTAATCAAGTTGTTCCTAAACAAGTAGGATTTATTAATGAATCCCTTACAAAAAAATCTTTAAGAGAGATTATTGGAAAAATTTTACATCTTACTAATGTACCTACTACTGCAAAATTTTTAGATGATATTAAAGAATTAGGTTTTTATAATGCATTTAAAGGTGGTCTATCTTTTGGATTAGGGGATATTATTATTCCAAAAGATAAAAATAATATGGTAGATGATGCTATAGAACAAGTTGATAATGTAAAAATAAATTATAATATGGGGTTAATTACAAATAACGAACGTTATAATCAAGTTATTGATATTTGGACTAATACAAATGCAATGCTTACAGAAAAAGTAATGAAACATATGCGTGAGGATAGAAATGGTTTTAATCCAGTTTATATGATGTTAGATTCTGGTGCTAGAGGTTCTAAAGAACAAATTCGTCAACTTTCTGGTATGCGAGGATTAATGGCAAAACCCCAAAAAGCTGGATCTTCTGGTGGAGAAATTATTGAAAATCCAATTTTATCAAATTTTAGAGAAGGTCTATCTATTTTAGAATATTTTATATCAACTCATGGAGCTCGTAAAGGATTAGCAGATACTGCTTTAAAAACGGCAGATGCTGGGTATCTTACTCGACGTTTAGTTGATGCTGCGCAGGATGTTATTATAAAAATAGAAGATTGTAAAACTATACGTGGTTTAGAAATATCTGCTTTAAAAAAAAATGAAGAAATAGTGGATACATTATTTAATAGAATTTTAGGAAGAGTATCTTTAAATGATGTTTATCATCCTAAAAAAAATCAATTATTAGTTTCTTCTGGAGAAATGATAAATGAAAAAATTGCGTATTTAATTGAAAAAGTTGGGATTGAATTTGTAGAAGTTCGTTCTCCTCTTACTTGTGAATCTAAAATGGGGATTTGTTCTCAATGTTATGGTAGAAATTTATCTACTGGAAATATAGTTCAAAAAGGAGATGCTGTAGGAGTTATTGCAGCTCAATCTATTGGAGAGCCAGGTACACAATTAACTCTTAGAACTTTTCATGTTGGAGGTACAGCTGGAAATATAGCTGAATCTTCTCAAATAAGAGCAAAATATGATGGGATTATAGAATTTGAAGATTTAAAAATTGTAAAAATAAAAAATGATTACGGAAAAAAATTAAAAATAGTTGTTTCTCGTTCTACAGAAATGAAACTTTTTAATGAAAAAAAATCTTCTATTTTAATGGTTCATAATATTCCTTATGGAGCAACTTTATATGTTAAACATGGTGATCAATTAAAAGAAGGAGATCAAATCTGTAAATGGGATTTATATAATGCAGTTATTGTTTCAGAATATACTGGAATAATATCTTATCAGAATTTAGAACAAGGTATATCTTTTCAAGTAGAAATTGATGAACAAACTGGATTTCAGGAAAAAGTTATTACAGAAGTAAGAAATAAAAATTTAATACCAACATTAAAAATTATTGATAATAACAATAAAGAATTGAAATTTTATAACCTACCGGTAGGTGCTCATTTAATGGTAGAAGATGAAGAAAAAATAGAAGTAGGTAAAATTTTAGTTAAAGTTCCTAGAAAAACTGCTAAATCTGGTGATATTACAGGAGGATTACCTCGATTATCAGAATTATTTGAGGCACGTAATCCATCTAATCCAGCAGTAGTATCAGAAATGGATGGAATAGTGAGTCATGGAAAAATAAAAAGAGGAAATAGAGAAATTATTGTTGAATCTAAAACAGGTGATATAAAAAAATACCTTGTAAAACTTTCTAATCAAATTCTTGTTCAAGATAATGATTATGTTAAAGCGGGTATGGCTTTATCTGATGGTGCTATAACACCTAATGATATTTTAAATATAAGAGGACCTAGAGCAGTTCAAGAATATTTAATTAGAGAAATACAGGAAGTATATCGATTACAAGGTGTAAAAATTAATGATAAACATTTTGAAATTATTGTTTTACAAATGATGCGAAAAATAGAAGTTATAGATATAGGAGATACTAGATTTTTAGAAGGAAATATTGAGTATAAAGATGATTTTATAGAAGAAAATGATAGAATTTTTCAAATGAGAGTTATTGAAAATTCGGGGGATTCCGAAAATTTTAAATCTGGAGATATAATTAGTTATAGAGATTTTAGAAATGAAAATGCAGTTTTAAAATATAAAAAAAAGAAATTGATAAAAACTAGAAATGCTATTCCTGCTACTGGAAGACCTATATTACAAGGAATTACAAGATCTGCATTACAAACTAAATCTTTTATATCTGCAGCATCTTTTCAGGAAACTACTAAGGTATTAAGTGAAGCGGCTATAAGTAGTAAAACAGATTATTTATTTGGATTAAAAGAAAATGTTATTGTAGGGCATAAAATACCTGCAGGAACTGGATTAAAAGAATATGAAAATATTTTATCAGAAATTTTATAATTCAATTTTTTTATTATTATCATTTATTTTTTTCCATTGATCTTTTATGGATACTGTTTTATGAAAAATTAATTTTTTATTGTATTTATTCGTTGTATTTACATAAAAATATCCAATTCTTTGGAATTGAAAATGATCTCCTTTTTTAGCATTATGAAGAAATGGTTCTGCATAAGCTATAATTTTATCTATTGATTTTGGATTGATATATTTATTTAAATTTTTATCTATTTTTTTTATTAAAAAAAGAGAGTTATATATATGTATTTTTATAGGAATAGAATGTTTTATAGAAACCCAATGTAAAGTACTTTTTATTTTTCTTTTTTTTTGATTTTTTTTATTTTCATTAGATTTACTTGTAGGATCGTATGTACAGTGTATTTCTATTATTTCTCCCTTAAAATTTTTTATTATGGAATTTGCTTTAATAATGTAAGCATTTTTAAGTCTTACTTCACAACCAATGGAAAGTCTAAAAAATTTTTTTATTTTTTTTTCTAAAAAATCATTTTTTTCAATATATAAATATTTGGAAAAAGGAATTTTTCTATATCCAAATTTTGGATTTTCTGGATTATTTTCTGCATTAACCCATTCTATTTTTTTTGAAGAATAATTATCAATAATTAATTTAATTGGATTTAAAACAACCATTACTCTAGTAGATATTTTATTTAAATGTTCTCGAATTTTAAATTCTAAAAGAGATATATCAATAAGATTATTTCTTTTGGAAATTCCTATTTTTTGGATAAAATTTTTTATTGCTATAGCTGTATAACCTCTATTACGTAATCCAGATATTGTAAAAATTCGAGGATCTTCCCAAGATTTTATTATTTTTTTATTTATTAAAAATTGTATTTTTCTTTTACTAGTTATAGAATAGCTTAAATTTAATCTTGAAAATTCTATTTGTTTAGGTCTTATTTTATTTTTTTCAACGATTTGATCCAGATACCAATTATATAAAGGTCTCCTATTTTCAAATTCTAATGTGCATAAAGAATGTGATATTTGTTCAATATAATCACATAATCCATGTGTCCAATCATAAGTAGGATAAATACACCATTTATTTTTGGTACGATGATGTGTTTTTTTCAAAATTCTATACATAATTGGATCTCGCATATTCATATTTGAGGAATTCATGTCTATTTTTGCTCTTAGTACACATGTTTTTTCTTCAAAAAATCCTTTTTTCATTTTTTCAAATAAATATAAATTTTCATTTATAGATCTATTTCTATAATTACTATTTATTCCGGATTCAAAAGGAGTTTTTCTTTGAAATTGAATAATATTTTTAGGTAGATTATCTACATAAGCTTTATTATTTTTAATAAGTTTTATAGCCCATTCATAAAGTTGTTGAAAATAGTTTGAAGAATAATATTCCTGATCCCATTCAAAACCTAAAAATTTTATATCTTTTTTTATAGAATCTATAAATTTTATTTTTTCTTCAATTGGATTGGTATCATCAAATCTCAAATTTACTGGGGCATTATACTTTTTCCCTAATTCAAAATTGAGATAAATAGCTTTAACATGTCCTATATGAAGATATCCATTTGGTTCTGGTGGAAATCTAAATTTTATATTTTCAGTAGAAAATCCATTTTTTATATCTTCTTCTATAATTTTTTCAATAAAATGTAATTGTGATTCTATTATCAATAATAATTAAATATTTAATAAATTTAATTTTTTTTTTCTAAAAAATCTATTTTTGTAATATAAATAAAATTTTATACTAGTGAATTATTATGAAACTATTAAATGGATTTTTAATCGTCTTCCAAGTTATCAAAATATTGGATTAAAATCATATAAACCAGGTTTAAAAAGAATAAAAACTTTTTGTTCTTATTTAGGAAATCCTCAATGTTATTTTAAAAGTATTCATGTAGGAGGAACAAATGGAAAAGGATCTACAGTACATATGTTATCTTCTATTTTACAAGAAGAAAAATATAATATAGGATTATTTACTTCACCTCATTTAATAGATTTTAGAGAGAGAATATGCTATAATGGATATCTTATAGAAAAAGATTTTATTATAGATTTTATTAAAGAAAATAAAAAAATTATTGAAAAAGAACAAATATCATTTTTTGAAATGAATACTGCTTTGGCTTTTCAATATTTTAAAGAAAAAAAAGTTTATATAGCTATAATTGAAGTAGGAATGGGTGGACGTTTAGATTCTACTAATATAATAGATCCTGAAATATCAGTGATTACTAATATTAGTGAAGATCATACAGAATTTCTTGGAGAAAATCGATTAAAAATTTCTTTAGAAAAAGCAGGTATTATAAAAAAAAATAAATCAGTTATAATTGGAAATAAAATATCAAATGACCTACGATTTATTTTTTTACAAGAATCATTCAAAAAAAATTCTCCTATATATTTTTCAGAAAATATAAAAGATTATTCCAAATATAAAATTCCATTTGAAGCAAAATATCAAAATTTAAATAAAATCATTGTATTAAAAATTATAGATATTTTAAATAAGAGAAAAAATATCATTATTTCGAATAAATCTATAAAAAATGGATTAAAAAATATTATTAAAAATACTTCTTTTAAAGGACGTTGGCATATATTACAGTATAATCCAAAAATTATCTGTGATATTGCTCATAATGAAGGTGGATTTATTATGATAAAAAATCAATTAAAAAAAGAATCATACAAAAATTTACATTTAATATTAGGTTTTGTAAAAGAAAAAAAAGTAGAAAAATTATTAAAATATTTTTCTAATGAAGCTTTTTATTATTTTTGTCAACCAAATATAGAAAGAAAATTCCCTATTGATAACTTAAAAAAGTTGGTAAAAAAAAATTTTAAAAATTATAGAAAAATATATTTTTTTTCTTCTGTAAAAAATGCTTATTCATATGCTAAATTGAAAGCAAAAAAAAAAGATTTAATTTTAATATGTGGGAGTACTTTTATTGTTTCTGAAGCTTTAATTATAAATTTTTCTTTAAATTTGTAAAAAAAGTAGTAATTATATAAGGGCAATTAGCTCAGTTTGGTTTAGAGCATCTGTTTTACAAGCAGGGGGTCACTGGTTCAAATCCAGTATTGCCCACTTTATTTAAAATAAAAGATAATATTTTATCTTTTTCTTTTGGATTAAACCATGTTATGGAAGTATCTTTTTTATACCATGTTAATTGTCTTTTTGCATATTTTCGGGTATTTTTTTTTATTTCTTCTGAAATTTCTGAAATGGAATATTTTTTTTTAGAAAAAAAATTATAAATTTCTTTATATCCTATAGTATTTAAGCTATTTAGATATCTATAAGGATAATATTTTTTTGCTTCTTCTAATAATCCATTTTTAATCATTTTTTCTACTCTATTGTTTATTCGAAAATAAATTTCATCTTTTGATAAAATTAATCCTATTTTTAAAACCGTAAAATTGTTTAAATATTTTTTTTTGAAGAAAAAAATAGGAGAATTACCTGTAGATTGAAATATTTCTAAATATCGTATCAAACGTCTTGGATTATTAATATCTAAATAATTAGGTATTTTTCCATATTCTTTAACTTTTTTTTGTAAAAAAAGGATTCCTTTTTTTTTAAAGTTAAAAATTAAATTATTTCTAATATTTAAATCAATATTTGGAATATCAGATAATCCATTTATTACTGCTTTTTCATATAACCCCGATCCTCCTACCATGATTAAAATAGAATATTTATTAAATAATTTTTTTATTTTTTGACGAGATTCTATCTCAAAATATTTTGCATTATAAATTTGATGAATAGTTAAATGTCCTATGAAATGATGAGGAATTAATTTAAGATCTTCCATTTTTGGCATAGAAGTTCCGATTTTTAATTCTTTATAAAATTGTCTAGAATCACAAGATAAAATTTCGGTTTTTAATTTTTTTGCTAAAAAAATGGAAATAGATGTTTTTCCAATACTTGTTGGACCTAAAATAAAAATGATAAAACGATTTTTCAAGTTTTTATTTCAGAATATTTAGATAATTTTTTTAACATCCAATAATCTACTATAACTAAAGCTGTCATGGATTCTACAATAGGAACTGCACGAGGGAGTACACAAGGATCATGTCTTCCTTTTCCTTCTATAATTGAAAAATTTCCATATTTATCTATAGTTTTTTGTTTTTTCATAATTGTTGCTACAGGTTTAAAAGCAATTTTAAAATAAATATCCATTCCATTTGATATTCCACCTTGAATTCCTCCAGATAAATTAGTTTTAGTAGTCCCATCAATATTAAATAAATCATTATGTTTAGATCCAGTTAGTTTAGAACCAAAAAAACCACTACCATATTCAAATCCTTTTACAGCATTAATTGAAAGCATCGCTTTAGCTAATTCTGCATGTAATTTATCAAAAATAGGTTCTCCAATTCCTGATGAAATATTCTTTATTACACAAGTAATAGTTCCTCCTAAAGTATCCCCTATTTTTTTGGTTTGATGAATTAATGATAACATTTTTTTTTCAGTATATGTATCTGGACATCTGATAGGTGATTTTTCTATATTTTTTTCAGATAAATCAAGATCTTGATAAGATTTATTTATTTCAATATTTCCTACAGAAGAAACATAAGATATTATTTTAATGTCTTTTATTAATTGTTTAGCAATAGATCCAGCTACAACTCTACATATCGTTTCCCGGGCAGAAGATCTTCCACCACCTCTATAATCTCTTATTCCATACTTTTTTTCATATGTAAAATCTGAATGAGAAGGACGATATATATTTTTTATATGTTTATAATCTTCAGATTTATGATCTTTATTATCAATAATAAAACCGATAGGAGTCCCTGTAGTTATTTCATCTAAGATACCTGAAAGAAAATTTACTTGATCAGGTTCATTTCTTTGAGTTACAATAGATGATTGACCTGGTCTTCTACGATTTAATTCTTTTTGAATTTTTTCAAAATTCAATTTTAATCCAGCTGGACATCCATCAATAATTCCTCCTAAAGAATTTCCATGGCTTTCTCCAAAAGTAGTAATTCGAAATATATTTCCAAAAATATTACCAGCCATAAATTAATGTAATTATTTAAAAAAATTTTAATTTTTTATTTCTATAGAAAGTGGTCTACCAAAATGATTTATTCTACTCATTCCTGTTAATATTTTATTTTGATAACGTTTTTCTACTTCAAATAAAGAAAAATTTGATAAAATTTCTATATGTCCAATATTAATACGTGAATTTTTATTCACTATTTGATTAATTAAATTAATTAATCTTAATTTCGTTAAATTATCTTTGGATCCTATATTTAAAAAAAGTTTAGAAAAAGAATCTTTTTTAAATTTTTTAGGTTTAGAAAAAGAATCTTTTTTAAATTTTTTAGGTTTAGAAAAAGAATCTTTTTTAAATTTTTTTGTATAAAATAAAGAGGAATTAGATTTAGAAGAAAAAATAATATTAAGATCTTTAGCATTTTTATAGGAATAAATAAAACGATTAAATTCTATCCAAGAAAAACGTTTTATTAATTCTTCTTTATCAAAAGATTCTAATTTTTTTTTTATTTCCGGAAAAAAAGGTATCATTGATTGTTCATCAACTACTACTTTTTTTACTTTTTCTATAAAATAGAGGAATTGTTTTTCACAAATTTCTTTTCCAGAAGGTATCATAGTTCTTTCAAAAGTTTTTCCAATTTTTTTTTCGAATTCTCGTAAATTTTTTATTTCATTAGAATGAATAATACAAACGGAAATACCTGAATTTCCAGCTCTTCCCGTTCGACCACTTCTATGCACATAAATTTCATTTTCATCAGGAAGATTATAGTTTATAACATGAGTAATATCATTTACATCTATTCCTCTAGCAGCAACATCTGTTGCTACAAGTAATTGTAATTTTTTTTTTCTAAATTTATTCATCACAGACTCACGTTGTGCTTGTGATAAATCTCCATAAATAGCATCTGTATTATAACCATCTTGTATTAAAGATTCTGCTATTTCTTTAGTATTTTTTCTAGTTCTACAAAATATAATTCCATAAATTTCGGGATGGATATCTACAATACGTTTTAATGCTAAATATTTATTTGAATTACTTACTATGTAGTAAATATGTTTTACATCATCAGAACAAATATTCCGTTTACCTGTAATAATTTCTTTAGGTTCTATTAAATAAGAATGTGCTATAACATTCATATATTTAGACATTGTAGCCGAAAATAATAAACTTTGTCTTTTTTTTGGTAATTTTAAAATAATGGAATCTAATTCTTCTTTAAATCCCATATTTAGCATTTCATCTGCTTCATCAAGTATTAAATACTTAATATTAGATAAATATAATTTATTTCTTCGAATTAAATCAATAATTCTACCTGGTGTACCTACAATTATATGATTACTTTTTTTAAGTAATTTTATTTGATTATCAATGCTAACGCCACCATATAATGAAATAATTTTTATTAGTAAAATATATTTTGAAAAACTTAATAGATCACGTGTAATCTGAATACATAATTCTCTTGTTGGACATAATATCAATGCTTGTGCGTAACGAATCTCTAAATTTATTTTTTGTATAATAGGTAATCCAAAAGCTGCAGTTTTTCCAGTTCCTGTTTGTGCTAATGCTATTATATCTTTTTCAGATTCTAATAAAAATGGAATTACTTTTTTTTGTATAAGAGTAGGATATTTGAATCCAATATCTTCTATTGCTTTAATGATTTTATCGTTTAAAAAATTGTATTCTTTAAAAGTTTTCATAAACGAAATCAATTAATAAAAATAAATACATTATTATTTTTTTTTTATATCACAAATATAGATATTTAATTGTTAATGATTACTTAATCTTAATGAGTTTATTATTTAATAATGTAGATTAAAAGTTTTATATTTTTTTTGTTTTTTTATAAGTTTTTTAGTTATAATTTCATATCTTATTATTAAAAGTATAGATGATAAAGTGATACCTAATCCTAATCCTATCCATACACCTTGACCCCCCATTTTAAAATATATGGAAAATAACCATTCTATGGGTAATGCAATAATCCAATAAGAAAAAAAACTTATGTACATAGGAATATTAACATCATGTATTCCTCTTAATGCTCCAATGATTATTCCTTGTATTCCATCAGATATTTGAAAAATACTAGCAATTATAATCATTTTTTTTGCTAAATAAATTACTTCATAATCATTTTTAATATATAAATAAGGAATATAATTACGAAAAAATAAAAATATAAGACTACATATTAACATAAATATTATTCCCATAATTATAATTGACCATCCTATTTTTCTTAATTCAGAATAATTTTTTAAAGCTAGTTGATTTCCTATTCTAATTGTTGCAGATACGGAGAATCCTGTACTAAGAAGAAAAGTTGATGAGACAAGATTAAGAACTATTTGATGTGCTGCTAATTCTTTTATTCCACATTTTCCAGATATAAAAGAAGAGATTGAAAAAGCACCTATTTCAAATAACATATGTAATCCAGATGGAATACCTATTTTTAGAATTTTTTTCAAATATATTTTTTTTAAAAAAAAATATTTGAAATGATTATAATAATTACGAACTTTTTTATATCTATATAATAAAAAATAAATACCTATTAACATTATAATTCTAGAAATTAAAGTTGCATAAGCTATTCCAGAAACTCCTAATTTTGGAATTCCATATAAACCATTAATGAATAAATAATTTAGAATAATATTAATAAAGGCTGATATCCATGTAATGATTAGACTAGGAAAAACTAAAGATAATCCTTCTGAAAATTTTCTAAAAACTTCAAAAATCATCCATGGAATAAAAGTAATAGCTGTAATTCTTAAAAAAGATATTGTATCATTTAAAATTTCTTTAGGTTGTCCTAAATATGGAAGAATATAAAAAAAAATATGTATAAAAATATACATGAATATTGATAAAAAAAAATTCAGTATCAATCCATGATAGAAAATAATAGCCCCTTTTTGATACTCATTTTTTGCATCTACTAATGCTATTAAAGGAGATATTGCAGTAGATATTCCCAATCCAAAAATAACAAGAACAAGAAAAATAGAATTAGCTAATGAAACTGAGGCTAAAGCTTTTTTACCTAAAAATCCTACCATCATATTATCAGATAATCCAACAATTATAACTCCTAATTGTGTAAAAGATATAGGAATGGCTAATAAAAGGTTTTTTTTAAAATATTGTAAATATGTTATATATTTTTTTCTTATATTTTTATAAATGGAAATTTTACAATATTAACAGGAATTTTTTTTTCTCTTATTGAAATAAAAATAGATTTTTTATTTAATTTATTTTTTGTAATAAAACCTAATCCTATCCCTTTTTTTAGAATTGGAGAAAAACATCCAGATGTTACTTTTCCAATAATAGAATTTTTTTTATTTTTTAATAAATTACCTTGTCGAGGTATTTTACTTTCTTCTATAAAAAAAGAAAAAAATTTTTTATATGTACCTTCAATTTTTTGTTTTTTTAATATTTTTTTTGCAATAAATTTTTTATTAAATTTTGTAATCCAAGATAATCCAGCTTCTATAGGAGTAATTTCTTCAGTTATATCTTGACCATATAAACGATATCCCATTTCTATTCTTAATGAATTTCTACTTGCTATTCCACAAGGTATCATATTTGAAAGAATACCTACATTTAAAATATTATTCCATATATATTCCGTATACTTATTATGAATATAAATTTCTACCCCTTTAGATCCAGTATATCCTGTTCTTGAGATCAAAATTTCATCTATATCTGAAAATTTTCCTATTTCAAAATGATAAAATGGAATTTTAGATAATGGAATATTTGTCAATTTTTGAATAGAAGATATAGATTTTGGTCCTTGTATGGATAAAAGCGAATATTCTTGAGATAAATCTAAAAATTTTAATTTTTTATTTTTTATATAATTATTGATCCATTTTTTATCTTTTTCAATATTTATTGCATTAACTATGAGTAAAAATTCTATTTTTGAAATTTTGTAAATAATTAAATCATCAATAATACCTCCTAAAGTATTAACTAAACAAGTATATTGAGCTTGTCCAGATTTTATATTAGATAAATTATTTATAGTTAAGTATTGAAGTAGATTATGAGAATCTTTTCCTTTTAAAATAAATTTTCCCATATGACTAATATCAAATAGACCTACCGATTTTCTTACAGCCATATGTTCTTTTAATGAAGAGATATATTGAAGTGGCATAGAAAACCCAGAATAAGGGATCATTTTTGCTCCTAATTGTATATGATTATTATATAATATTGTTTTTTTTAATACATTAAGATCCATCATATTCTGCAAAATTATTTTTAGTTTCGTACAAAGTTATTTTTAAATTTAAATTAGAAGATATTTTTTTTTTAATTTTATTCCAAAGAAAAATAACAATATTTTCCATTGTAGGATTAACATCATAAAATTCTTCAATATCTACATTAATATTTTTATGATCAAAAAAAATATCTATTTCTTTATGAATAAGGTTTTTTAATTTTTGGATATTAAAAACAAATCCAGTTTTTGAATTTATTTCTCCTGTAATACTAACAATATATTCATAATTATGTCCATGATAATTAATATATGCACATTTTCCAAATTCTTTAATATTTTTATTATGATCCCAATGAGGATTATAAAGTCTATGTGCAGCACTAAAATGACCTTTTCTACTTATAGTTACTTTCATCATAATAATTATTTATTAAAAAAAATTTAATTTTTTTAAATATTTATTTATAATAATTTTAAACCATATAGTATAAGAATTTGGGTATAAATGCATATCTATAATCAATTTTTTTAATGTAATCCATTTCCATTTATCAACTTCTTTAGAATTAATTATAGGTGGATATGCATAATATCCTATAAAAACATGATCTAATTCATATTCTATTAACCCATTATTTAATAATTCATAATAAGTAAAATAAAATTTTTTTTTTAAAAAACAATCAAATCCCATTTCTTCTATTAAACATCGATGTGCAGCTTTTAAAATAGATTCGTTTTTTTTAGGATGACTACAACATGTATTGGTCCAAAGTAATGAAGAATGATATTTTTCTGAAGATCTTTTTTGTAACATTAATAATTTATTATTATCCTTTGGATTATATTTAAATATAAATACTGATACTGCACTATGTAATAATCCTTTTATATGAACTTTTTCTTTCTTTTCAAAACCAATAATTTTATTTTTTTTTCCTATTAAAGGGATAAAAATATCTTTTTTTTTCATTATAATTTATTTTTTTGAATTTAGAATTTATAATATCATCTTTTTGATATAAAAAAAATTTTTTATTAAAAATAATTTATTAGTTTTATTTGATAAAAATTATAATTTTTAAAAAATCTTTTTTTTATATATTTTTTTTTAAATTAATTTTTTCTATTAAAATAAAAATTGTATTTATTAGAAATTTATTTCAAAAATTTTAAAAAAATGAAAAAAAAAAATTATTATTAAATGAATTAAATAATTTAAGAAAAAACACTTTAATGTATACTTTAAATATAAAATATATTGATATAGGAATAAATACTTTAGTAGCAAAAATGTTAGTAAGTAAAAAAGTACTTCAACCTATGGGATATCTTCACGGTGGTGCAACAATTGCTTTAGCAGAAAGTGTTGGAAGTGCATTATCTATAATAAATTTAAATCAAAATATTTCAAATATTTTTAACATAGAAATCTCTGCAAATCATATACGAAATGTTAGAAATGGAATTATTTTTGCTAAATCAAAAATTATTCATAAAGGGAAAAAAATTCATTTTATAAAAATAAATATTTATAATGAACATAAAAATATTATTAGTTTTTGTAAAATGACTAATATAATAATTCCTAAAAAAAAAATATGAAATTTATAGAAATAAGTATCATTAATTTATACAAAAAAATAATAAAAAAATATTATAATAATGAGAGTTTTGTTTTATTTAAAAAACCTTATGAAAATAAAATTTATTTTTATTCTCATGGTAATAATAGAAAAATTAAAATAAAAGAAAATTTTTTTTTAATTGGAAGTTTCAATCATAAAAATATCGTAAAAATTTATACTAACGAAATTTATTTTATAGATATAAAAAAAATTATATCTTCTAATAAATTAATTACTATTCCTTATTCTTTTTTAGATATCAATTTTTCTCATTTAATTTATTCATATGAATATCAAAATTTACTTAAAAAAGCTATTAGATTTATTAAAAATAATTATTTTAAAAAAGTAGTTTTATCTAGATTAATAAAAATACCATTTCAAAATTTTTATTTAAAAAAAACTTTTCAAAAATTAATTTTTTCTTATCCTAATTCTTTTATAAGTTTATGGTATGATTTTTCTCATGGTTTTTGGATAGGAGCTTCTCCAGAATTATTAATAAAATGTAATGATAAAAAATTAAAAACTGTAGCATTAGCTGGAACTATTTCAGCTTTAGAAAATAAAAATAAATGGACAAAAAAAGAAATAGAAGAACATAAAATCGTAATAAAATATATTACTACTTTTTTAAAAAAATATTATTCAGGAATTTTATCTATAGGAAAAACAAAAATTATAAATTTAGGTACTATAAAACATTTAGAAACTCCAATTAATTTTTCATTTTTTAAAAAACCAAATTTTTATGAAATTTTGGAAAATATGTATCCAACTCCTTCAATATGTGGTTATCCTAAAAAAAAATCTTTAGATTTTATACAAAAATATGAAGGTTATAATCGAAATTTTTATACCGGATATTTTGGTCCTGTTGATAAAATTAATATGGAATTATATCTTAATTTAAGATGTGCAAAAATACAAATGGATAAAAAAGAAATTAATTTATATGCAGGAAGTGGAATAACTATACATAGTAATGTAGATCAAGAATATTTAGAAACAGAAAATAAAATAAAAAATATTTTTTCTAAATTTATTTTTAATTAATTTTTTTTTTTCTATAAAATTTTTTTATAATAATACGTACACTTTTATTATAATGAAAATATTGAATAATCCAATTTGTTAAAGCTATTACTTTATTTCTAAATCCAACTAGACCAATTAAATGAACCAGCATCCAAATAATCCATGCTAAAAAACCTTTTAATCTAAAATAAGGAAAATCACATACAGCTTTATTTCTTCCAATAGTAGCCATACTTCCTAAATTTTTATATTTAAAAGGAGGTCCTAATTTATTATCCAATAAAAAATAATTAAAATTTTTAGCAAGCCAAATTCCTTGTTGAATAGCAGGTTGTGCTGTCATAGGATGACCATTTGGATAATGTTTATTTTTAATTATATAAGCTATATCTCCAATAGCAAAAATATTTGGATATCTTAAAGTTTTAAGATAATTATCTACTAAAATTCTTTGTCCATTCATTATATCTTCTTTTATAAATCCTTTAATTATAGCACCTTTTACTCCTGCTGCCCATATAACATTAGCAGATTCTATTTTTCTATTTTTATCCATAAAAACAATTTCACCATCGTAATCTTTAACTAAACAATTTAACCAAATATTTACTCCTAATTCTTTTAAATTTTTAAAAGCTTGTTTTGCAGATTTTTCAGACATCCCATCTAATAATCTAGAAGATGCTTGTAATAAATGAATATTCATACGTTGAATATTTAAATCTGGATAATCGTTTTGCAATACATATTTTTTCATTTCTGCCAAAGCTCCAGCTAGTTCTACTCCAGTAGGACCACCTCCAACAATAACAAAAGTCATTAATCTTTCTCTTTCTTTAGAATTTTTTGTAAGTAATGCATATTCAAAATCTTGTAATATAAGACTTCTTAGATTTAATGCTTCTGGAATTGATTTCATTGGTAGAGAAAAAAATTCTATATTTTTATTTCCGAAATAATTAGTTATAGATCCAGTAGCTATAATTAAATAATCATAAGATAAAATTCCTACATTTGTATGTATTTTTTTTTCTTTTATATTGATAAAATGAACATTAGCTAATCTAAAAAAAAAATTTTTTGTTTTTTTTATAATTATTCTAATAGCATGTGCAATAGAATCTGGTTCTAATCCTGCCGTTGCGACTTGATATAATAAAGGTTGAAAAGTATGATAATTATTTTTATCAATAAGGACTACTTGAAATTTATCTCTTTTCAATTTTTTAGCAACTTGTAAACCGGCAAATCCAGCTCCAATTATTACGACTCTTTTTAAATTATTTTTTATTGGAATATTCATAGTCAAAAGTTTGACGTATAAATTTATTATAAAAATTATATTTTCATTTTAATTAATAAATTAATAATTTTGTTAATTAAAGATAAAGATTATATAATTTTATGATTTATTATTTTATTATAGGAATAACATTTTTTATTAGTGTTATAGTAAGTAAAATTTTAAAAGATAAAATTCAAACTTATTCTGAATTTTATTTACAAAATCATATGAGTGGAAAAGAAATAGCAGAAAAAATGTTAACAGATAACGGTATTTATGATGTAAATATTATATCTGTAGAAGGAGAATTAACTGATCATTATAATCCATTAAATAAAACAGTTAATTTAAGTGAAAAAGTTTATTATGAAAATTCTGCTGCTTCTGCTGCTATTGCAGCTCATGAATGTGGTCATGTTTTACAACATAAATGGGGTTATAATTTATTAAAATTACGAAATGGATTAATTCCTATTTTGAATTTTAGTTCTAAATTTACACATTTAGCTATTATGATTGGACTTACAATATTTTATAGTTCAGAAGGAAAAAATTCTTTTATTCTTAAATTAGGTATAGGTTTATTTTCTTTAGCAGTTTTTTTTTCTTTTATTACTCTTCCAATAGAATTTGATGCTAGTAAAAGAGCTTTAACTTGGTTGAAAAATAAAAATATGGTAACATTTCAGGAATATGAAAAAGCAAAAGATTCTTTAAAATGGGCTTCAATGACTTATGTTATTTCAGCCTTAGGGAGTTTAGCTCAATTAATATATTTTTTATCTATTTTTAATTTTAACAAAAAAGATGAATAATCTGATTATTTTTTATTTTTTTTAGAATTTCTAGGATTTTTACGAATATTACCATATGTTTTATTTTTTATTTTTCCTTTTTTAGTTTTTTTATCTCCTTTACCCATTTTTTAAAATTTTTTGAATAATTTGATTATGTATTTCTTTTGTTTTTTTTTGTAAAAAAAAAATATCCTGAGTATTTTCAATAATTATATTAGAATATTTAATTTTTTTTTTATTAGAAATTTGAAATTTAATACGATTCATAATTTTTTTTTCACTTATATGATCTCTTTTAATGATTCGTTCAATCATTTTCTCTATAGGAGAAATAATAGTAATAATTAAATCACAATTTTTATAAGATCCACTTTCAAATAAGATAGCAGATTCTTTTATAGAATAAAAAGTTTTTTGTGAAAAAATCCAATTTTTAAAATCTAAAAAAATCCATGGATGAACAATAGAACATAATAATTTTAAATAAATAGGATTTTTAAATACTATTTTAGATAAAAATTTTGTATTGACTTTATTATTTTTATATGATTTTTTACCAAAAAATTTTATAATATTATTTTTTAATAATTTTATTTTATTCATTAAAATTTTACTTCTTTTATCTGATGAATATACAGGAATTCCATTATTTTTAAAAAAAGAAGAAAATAAACTTTTTCCAGATCCCATATTTCCAGTAATTCCTATCAAAAATGATCTCATTTTTTTTTAATATTTTCTTTAAATTCTATTTCTTTTTTATTATTATGATTTTTATTTTTTTTCAATAAATTTTCATAACGTAACTGGGTTAATTCTTTAGATATAGAGTTTTTTTCAAATTTTATTTTACCTGTAATAGTTTCTAATATACAGAAATGATTTGTAATTTCTATAATCTTTCCATGTAATCCAGAATTTGTTACTATATAAATTCCTTTTCTTAAATTTTCTTGAAATTTTTTTTCTATTTTTTGTTTTCGTATTTGAGGACGTATCATAAAAAAATAAAATACAATGAATATTAATACAAACATCCAAATAGTGTTTGTTATAGAATTTTGTAATATAGAAAACATAAAATTTAACATTTTTTTTGAATATATATAATAAATAAAATGAGTAAAAAATAATTATATTAATTTTTTTTCAATTTTAAATATTTTATTTTGTTTATATAATAATTTGAATACTTTATCTAGAATACCATTAATGAAAATTTTACTTTTTTCCATACAAAATATTTTTGTAATTTCTATATATTCATTTATAGTTGCTTTTGGAGGAATATTTGGAAAATATAAAAATTCACAAATAGCCATTTGTAATATGATTAAATCTACAGTAGCTATTCTATTTATAGACCAATTTTTGGATATATATTCAATTAGTTTATTAAATTCATCTTTATGATAAATTGTATTTCTATATAAATCAATAATAAATTTTTTATTTTCATTATTTTTATAAATATTATATAATTTAAAATTTTTAGGGGTAGATAATTTTATAGATTGTAAAGTTTTACAAACTATTATGTGTGCAATATATAAATTTTCGGATCCATTTATTACATATCTATCTTCAATATAATCAATTAATTTTTTATTAGGGATTATACTATTTTTATAATATTTTATAATAAAATTTTTTTCTTCTTCAAAAGAAGAATTAAATTTTTGTATAGAATTTTTAAAAATTTGTGATTTTTGCATTTCTTTTATTAATAAAAAAAGAATAGATTCATCCTGTTTTATCCATAATTTTTTTTCATAATATTTTAAATATTTATATTTTAATAAATATTTATTATTAGATAATATTTTAATTATGGAATTATATGCTATTTTTTGTATAGAATTTATTTTTTTTTTAGTTGAAATTTCATTTATATTTTTGATGGCTTTATCTCTAATTTTTAATATTAAATAGAGTAGAAAAATATATAATTCATGTAATTCTTCAATATTTTGAAGCATATTTTTTTCTACTTTTTTAAAATTTATTTTAGATAAATGTTGGGCATATAAAAATTGCAAACTTCTTATTCTGAAGTATCGCCTAATTAACATTTCTTTATGGTATTAATTTTTTATAGTTTACAATTATATAGATAAAATTTTAAACTAAAAAGTTTGTATTTTTATATTTTGTATGGTTGGTTTATTTATTTTTAGTAAAAAATATTTTTTTAAATATAAATTTCGTTTATGTATAGGTTTTTTATTAATTTTAATATCCAACATTTTAACTATACTACCCATTCCTTATATAGGAAAATCTATTAATACAATAAAAAATATTTTTATATATTTTTCAAAATATAATTCTTATTATTATAATTATTTTAATAATTTAAAAATAAAAATACTTATTTATACAAGTATAATATTATTAGTTCCAATTATAGGAGGAATTGTTAAATATTATATGAGACAATGTATTATTACAACGTCCAGAATGATAGAGTATGATATAAAAAATGAAATTTTTTTACATTATCAAAAATTGAATTTATCTTTTTATAAAAAAAATTCAACCGGGGATTTAATGAATCGTCTTACAGAAGACGTTTCTTTTATTCGACAATATATAGGTCCAGGAGTTATGTATTTTGTTAATCTTATAGTTTTATTTTTAATGGTTTTTATACAAATGTTACGATTAGATAAAATATTGACTTTTTATATAGTAATTCCTATTCCTATACTATTCATTTTTATTTATCATATTGGTATTTTTATTACAAAAAAAAGTAAAGATGTACAAAATTATCAATCTTTTATTTCATCTTTTATACAAGAAACTTTTTCTGGAATTAATGTTATTAAATCATTTGTATCTGAATTTTTTTTTCAAGAAAAATATAAAAAAATTATATTAGAATATCAAAAAAAAAATATAGAATTAGCTAAAATAGATATTATTTTATCTTCTATTATTGTTTTTTTTATTGGAATGATTTATTTATTAATTATTTTTTTTGGAGGTAAAAAATATTTTAAAGGAGAAATAAAAGAAATAGGAATTCTTGCAGAATTTTTTACGTATGTAAATGTATTAGTTTTTCCTTTTATTATTTTAGGTTGGGTAATTTCTATAATAGAAAGAGCAAAAGTATCACAAAATCGTATAAATAAATTTTTAAAAGAAATACCTGAAATTTTTAATACTAATTTATTAAAAACAGAAATTATCGGAAAAATTAAATTTAAAAATGTTAGTTTTATTTATAATTCTAATTTAAAAAATCAATCTAATATTATAGATAAGGTATCTTTTACTATTAATAAAGGAAAAACATTGATTTTAACTGGAGAAACAGGATCTGGAAAAACAACGATTGGAAGATTAATTTCTCGTCTTTATGATCCAAATAAAGGAAAAATTTTTATAGACAATATTTCTTTAAAAGATCATAATCTTTTTAATTTTAGAAGTAAAATTGGTTATGTTCCTCAGGAATCTTTTCTTTTTTCAGATTCTATTTATAATAATATAGCTTTAGGAAATATTAAAAAAGAAAATTCATATAAAGTTTATGAAGCTGCAAGAAAAGTAATGATAGAAGAGGAAATTCTTAATTTTAAAAGTGGATATGAAACAATTATAGGAGAGAGAGGGGTAACCTTATCTGGAGGTCAAAAACAAAAAATATGTATTGCAAGAGCAATTATAAGAAATCCAAAAATACTTATATTTGATGATAGTTTTTCTTCTATAGATCAAAAAACTAGAAAATTAATAATTCTTTCTATAAAAAAAAAATTGAAAAATAGTACTATAATTATTATTACTCATGATATATCTTATATATCTAATTTTGATCTTATTATTGTATTAAAAAATGGAAAAATATTTCAAATAGGTAATCAAAATTCTTTTTTTTATAAAAAAAATATTGAATAATTTTAGGAAAAGTAGGATGGACCGTTTTTTTTATTTAGATTTGCCTAATTAGGATTTATAATTTTGTTTGAAATGGACGAAAAAGAAAATATTAAAGAAAGAAATGAAATTTGTTCACGTACTTTAAAAACCGGCAGTCGTACGTATTTTTTTGATGCTAGGGAAACAAGAGCAGGGGATTATTATTTAACTATTACTGAAAGTAAAAAAAAATTTTCTGAAAGTGGAGAAATTACTTATAAAAAACATAAAATTTATTTATATAAAGAAGATTTTTCTAAATTTCAGAGTATACTTGATGATATGATTCGATTTATTATAAATGAAAAAGGGAGAGAAGTAATTTCAGAACGTCATCAAAAAGATTTCAAAAATCATACATTCAATCAAGAAATTAAAGAAATTCATAAAAAACCATTAGAAAAAAAAGACCTTACAAATATTAATTTTGAGGATATATAAATAAGTATATTTAAGTATTAATAAATTGCATATTATAATAATATTTTTAGTATATATTTCAAATATAATTGATAAATAATGTTTTTATATTATGGAAAATTATAGAAATATAATGAAAAATATTAATACTTTTATTTTTGATATTGATGGAGTATTAACAAATTGTACTTTAAATTTATTTCCTGATGGTAATATAGTACGTCAAATGTTTGTTAAAGATGGATTTGCTATACAATTAGCGAAAGATAGAGGATATAATTTATGTATTATTACAAGATGTGTAGATTTAATGGTTTTTCGTCGTTTAAGAGATTTTAATATTCAATATATTTATCAAGGTATTAATAATAAAAAAAAGTATTTGGATGAATATTGTAATATTTTAAATATTACGAGAAATAAAATATTATATATGGGGGATGATATACCGGATATTGAAATTATGAAATCTGTAGCTTTACCTTGTTCTCCAATAGATGCGGTACCAGAAGTAAAAAAGGTATCTAAATATATTTCTCCTAAAAAAGGAGGTAGAGGATGTGTAAGAGATGTAATAGAACAAACTTTAAAAATTCAAAAAAATTGGTTATAAAAAAAAATAGTGTCAATTGACACTATTTTTTTTTATTATCTTTTCTTATTTTTATGTAAAATTATTCCACATTTACATCATTCCACCCATACCACCACCACCAGCTCCAGGCATTGGTGGAGAATTTGGTTCATCTTTTTTTATTTCTGTAACAACACATTCAGTAGTTAATAACATTCCAGAAACTGATGCTGCATTTTCTAATGCAACTCTCGCTACTTTAGTAGGATCTATAATTCCTTCAACTATCATATTTTTATATTCTCCAATTTTTGCATCATAACCAAAATCACCTTTTCCCTCAGCTACTTTAGCAACTACTACAGACCCTTCTCCACCTGCATTAGCTACAATTTGACGTAAAGGTTCTTCTAATGATCTTCTTACTATTTGTATTCCGGTATCTTGATCAGAATTATCCCCTATAACGTTTTCTAATGATTTTATTGCTCGAACTAATGCAACACCACCACCAGCTACAATACCTTCTTCAACTGCAGCACGAGTAGCATTTAAAGCATCATCTACACGATCTTTTTTTTCTTTCATTTCTACCTCAGATGCAGCTCCTACATAAAGGACAGCAACTCCACCAGCTAATTTAGCAAGACGTTCTTGTAATTTTTCTTTATCATAATCAGATGTAGTAGATTCTATTTGAGCTTTTATTTGATCTACACGTGCTCTTATATCTTTTTTACTACCTCCACCATTAATAATGGTAGTATTATCTTTATCAATAATAACTCTTTCTGCTTTTCCAAGCATTTTTAATTTAACATCTTCTAATTTACTTCCAGTTTCCTCTGAAATTACAGTACCACCTGTAAGAATAGCAATATCTTCTAACATAGCTTTTCTTCTATCTCCAAATCCCGGAGCTTTTATAGCTGCTACTTTTAATGTTCCTCGAATTTTATTTACTACTAAAGTAGCTAATGCTTCACCTTCTACTTCTTCAGAAATAATAAGTAAAGGCTTTCCTGATTGAGCTACAGGTTCTAATATAGGTAACAAATCCTTCATTGCAGCAATTTTTTTATCAGATAGTAGAATTTGGGGTTGATCAAATTCTGTTATCATTTTTTCAGTATTTGTTACAAAATAAGGGGATTGATAACCTCTATCAAATTGCATACCTTCTACTACATCTACTGATGTATCTGTTCCTTTTGCTTCTTCTACAGTAATTACTCCTTCTTTTCCAACTTTTTCAAAAGCATCTGCTATTAATGCGCCAGTTTTTTCATCATTATTTGCAGATATAGAAGCTACTTGTTTTATTTTATCGGTATTTCCTCCAACTTCTCTAGATTGTTTTCTTAAATCTAAAATTACGACTTCTAATGCTTTATCTATTCCTCTTTTTAAATCCATTGGATTTGCTCCCGCTGCTACATTTTTTAACCCTTCTCTAACGATAGCTTGTGCTAATACAGTTGCAGTTGTTGTCCCATCTCCAGCTACATCATTAGTCTTTGAAGCTACTTCTTTAACCATTTGAGCTCCTAGATTTTCTATTGAATCTTCTAGTTCTATTTCTTTAGCTACAGTAACTCCATCTTTAGTTACTT
This sequence comes from Blattabacterium punctulatus, assembly GCF_003226695.1. Taxonomy (NCBI): domain Bacteria; kingdom Pseudomonadati; phylum Bacteroidota; class Flavobacteriia; order Flavobacteriales; family Blattabacteriaceae; genus Blattabacterium; species Blattabacterium punctulatus. The sequence goes on from NZ_CP029808.1 coordinate 201,286, forward strand.
GAGGACCTCCAAAAGATTTTTGTAATACTACATTACGTCCTTTTGGTCCTAAAGTTACTTTAACAGCATTAGCCAATGCATCTACTCCTTTTTTTAATTTATCTCTTGCTTCAATATCAAATTTAATATCTTTTGCCATAATTTTTATATTTTTTAAATTACAAGTTATGGATTATTCATAATTATTTATTATTTCAATAATTAATTATTATATAACTGCTATTACATCAGATTCCCGCATAATAAGATATTCTTCTCCTTCCCATTTTAATTCAGTTCCAGAATATTTTCCATATAAAATTCTATCTCCTTTTTTTAGAATCATAGGTTCATTTTTTTTCCCATTTCCAATAGATATCACGGTTCCTTTTTGTGGTTTTTCCTTTGCAGTATCAGGAATTATTATACCTGATGCTGTTTTTGTTTCAGCAGGATCAGGTTTTACTAGTACTCGATCTGCTAAAGGTTTAATCTTTACTTCCATCATATTTAAAATAATTTTTAAAGTTAATGATACTATTCCCGTTCAAAGCCAAAAACATGCCAAATAAAAAATATTTAAATTTTTTGTATTTAACTAATATTATATGCCATAATGACATATTTTTTATAAATTATGTTTTAATAAATAATTAAAAAATAAAATCAAAAAAAATATAAAAATAGATAATATCCAAGTTATTTTTTCTAAAAGATTATTTGTTCTTTTAATTCCAAAAAGTCTAAAATTTTTATCCATGAAAGATTGATAAAAAATTCCTTTTTTAGGATTTTGTATTAAAATTATTATAATAAGAAGAAAACATATTAAAATAATGAATATTCCTATAAATATAATTGAATACATACATAATTAATTACCAATTATTAAATATTTTATTGTATAGTTGAGAAACTAAATTATTAATAATTTTTTCTGTTATAAGATAATTTTCTAATGGGAAATTATCTTGTTGAGAAAAAGATTCTACAATATCAAAATATTTTTCCCAATTTTTTTCTGGATTTAAATTATCTTTACAGTAAATTTTTACTGTCATTTTAATCAATTTTAATTTTGGATTTCTTTTTTTAATTATTTTATAGTCTATAAAATCTCCAGATAAATGAATATTCCCACCTTTTTTTACAAAATTCCAAGGAGTATGTTTTAAAATAAAATTTTCAAATTTTTTTTTAAATTCAAAAGAAATAGATTTTCCTGAAATATTTATATTATTATCTGAGAAATTCCCAATTTCTATTGTTTTTTTATCCAATAAAAAAGGTGCATAATGACAATGACTATTATTTAAAAAAACGTAAAAAAGAAATATAATAAAAATATTTTTATAAACCATATTGTTTAATTTTTCTATATAATGTTCTTTCTGAAATACCTAATTCTATTGCAGTTTTTTTTCTTTTTCCATTATTTTTTTTTAAAGCTTTTTGAATAAATTCAATTTCTTTTTTTTGTAATGAAAAAGAATTATATTCTTTTTTTGAAAAATCTTCTTCTATTTCTTCATAATCAAAATCATATCTTGATAAAGATTTTGAAGAATTTTCTAATTGAAATATTGAATCTTTTACTATAGATTTAATAGAATTATTGGAAGGTTTAATTATTTTTCCAAATACTTTTTCCATAAGTTCTTGATTTTTTTTTATAAATTTATTATCATTGTTGCTTTTTATTAATTGTAATGTTAAATTTTTGAGATGATTTAAACTTTTTTTCATATCAAATAAAATTTTATATATAAAATCTCTTTCGTTAGAAAAATTTTTAAAAAAATACTCATTATTTGTTGAATGAGAAAATGATAACGAAGGAATATTTTCTGGAATATATTCTTTTAATTTTTCTGATGAGATTTCACGTTTTTTTTCTATTACTGACATTTGTTCTATAAGATTTTTTAATTGTCTTATATTTCCAGGCCAAGGATATTTTTCTAAATATATTATAGCATCTTCAGTTAATTTCATTGAAGGAATATGATATTTATCTGAAAAATCATTAGAAAATTTTTTAAATAACAATTTAATATCATTTTTACGAAAACGTAAAGGAGGAAGATTTATTTGAACTGTATTAAGACGATAATATAAATCTTCTCTAAATTTTCCTTTTTGAATAGATTCTAAAATATTTAAATTAGTTGCAGCTACAATTCGTATATTAGTTTTTTGTATTTGAGAAGAACCAACTTTTATAAATTCACCTGTTTCTAAAATTCGAAGTAAACGAACTTGTGTAGTTAAAGGTAATTCACCAACTTCATCCAAAAATATAGTTCCTCCATTTGCCCCTTCAAAATATCCTTTTCGCATACTTGTAGCTCCTGTAAAAGATCCTTTTTCATGTCCAAATAATTCACTATCAATAGTTCCTTCTGGAATTGCACCACAATTTACAGCAATATAAGAATGATGTTTTCTATAGGAAAATTGATGAATTATTTTAGGAATAAATTCTTTTCCCACTCCACTTTCTCCAAGAACTAGAACAGAAATATCTGTTGGTGCAACCTGAATAGTTTTTTCTAAAGCTCTATGTAAAGCATAATCGTTCCCAATAATGGAAAATTTTTTTTTTATGTTATGGATAGATTCCATATATGGATTTTACTTATTTATTTTTTTTTTATTCCTATTCCCATTAATGTTGCAGATGTATAATCCATTATTTTTATAAAAACAGTTTCTCCTATTTTATAAGTTTTTTTTGGAAAAACTATTACAATATTTTGGGTATTTTTTCCATACCAATATTGATTATTTTTTTTAGATTCTCCTTCTATTAAAACTTCTTGAATTTTTCCTATATATTTTTTCATTTGAAAAATAGAATGATCTCTTTGAAGGTTAATAATTTCTTGTAATCGTTTTTTTTTTATAAATTCTGGAACATTATCTTCTAATTTATTATAAGAATAAGTTCCCGGTCTAGGAGAATATGCAAACATATAACCATAATTATATTTTATTTCATTCATTAAACTAATTGTTTCTTGATGATCTTTTTCATCTTCATTACAAAATCCAGTCATAATATCATGAGATATAGAACATTCTGGAATTATAGATTTAATTTTTTTGATTAAATACAAATATTGTTTACGAGTATATTTTCTATTCATTAATTTTAATATTTTATCGCTACCAGATTGAACTGGTAAATGAATATGTTTACATATATTGGAATGTTTTGATATTACTTCTATTACTTTATTAGACATATCATGTGGATTAGAAGTAGAAAAACGAATTCTCATAAAAGGTATTTCGATAGCTAATAAATCTAAAAGATTAGAAAAATCTATGATTTTTTTATTTTCAGTGTATATTTTTTTATAAATTCTTTTTTTTAATCCATCACTCCCAAACCATAAATAAGAATCTACATTTTGACCTAAAAGTGTTACTTCTTTAAATCCTTTTTTATATAAAGTTTCACATTCTTTAATTATAGAATATGGATCACGACTAGTTTCTCTTCCTCTTGTAAAGGGTACTATACAAAAAGTACACATGTTATCACATCCTCTTGTTATACTCAAAAATGCGGTTATTTTATTTTTTTTTCTAAATGGCTTTATATCGTCATAAGTTTCTTTTTTAGATGAAAAAATATGAGAAATTTTTTCTCCTTTCATAGATAAACGAATTATACTAGGTATTTTTTTATATAAATCTGGTCCAATTATAAAATTGATCAAATTATTATCTAAAAATTTTTTTTTCATTGAATTTGATAAACAACCCAAAATACCGAATAATATAGGTTTTTCTTTTTTTAAATACTTTAATTTTTGTAATCTATTTTTTATAGATAATTCTACTTTAGTTCTTATAGAACAAGAATTTAATAAAATTATATTTGCTATTTTCAAATTTTCTGTTAAAAAAAATCCATTATTTAATAATATAGAAATAACTATTTCATTATCAGAAATATTCATTTGACATCCATAACTTTCTATATAAAAAAAATTTTTTTTTAAAACACTAATTTTTTTTTCCATTCATTATTAATTAATTTCTTTAAATTTAAAGATAAAAAAAATGTCATTATGTCATATATAATGTAAAATTAAATTAATTAATAAAATTTATGGAATTTGAAGTATTCTTTTAGCGTAAAGAATCATTTTTTTATCTCCTGTAGATTTTTCTTTTACATTAGAAAGTTTAATAACAGATATCCATTTTTTTTTTGGAATAGCTTTTACCATTTTAATAACTATATTCATTGATGGAGGCCCAACATCATTGGTAAAATTCGTTCCTATACAAAAAAATGGAGTAATCTTATTTTTACAAAAAGAGGAAATATAAGCTATTTTATACGGATTAAGATTATCGGAAAAAATAATTTTTTTTTGTAATGGATTTATTTTTAATTTTTTATAATGTTTTATAGTTTCCTCAGTAAAAAAAATTGGATCTCCACTATCATGTCTAATACCTTCAAAAATATTGGCTAAGTTTTGATCAAAATTTTTAAAAAAAATAGGAGTAGTATATGTATCAGATAAAGCTATACCTAAATTTTTTCCATATATATTTAACCAATTTTTCATAGCAATTTTATCTGCCATATTAAATCCATATTTAGCTGCATGAAACATTACCCATTCATGTCCATGAGTACCAATAGGTTTTATTGATAAAATATGGGATAAATGTACGTTACTACTACCTATAAAAAAAGATGGAGCTTCTTTTTTTACGAATTTTAAAACTAATTTATGTATTTGATATGAAAATCTTCTTCTAGTTCCGTATTCTCCAATTTTTATATTTAATTTTTTATATTTATTTAATTTTTTTTTCGTTAAAAGAAGAATTTTTTTATCTGAAATTCGTTTTGCATCTGTTAATTGATAATATAATTCAGATATTATTGCCATTAAAGGCACTTCCCATAAAATAGTTCTATGCCATAATCCTTCTATATGCATTTGTATATTTTTTCCTTTTTGAGATATATTAACTTCTTTTGGATTATATTGATATTTATTTAAAAAATCAAGATAAGTAGAATCTAAATAAGGACAATTTTTTTCTAAAAAAATCCTTTCTTCATTTGATAATTTTAGATCAGACATTTTATCAAGATTTTCTTTTAAAAGATTAGCAAAATTTTTGGGGAAAGAATGTTTTCCACGATTTATAAATTCATATTTAGTTTTTACTAAAGGAAATAATTTAATTATAGCATTTTGCATAGTAAATTTATAAAAATCATTATCTAATAAAGACGATACAATAGAAAATTCATTCATTATATTCAATATATTCTTTGATAATTATTAAAAAATTATTATTTGGAATATCTGAAAATAAATTTTTTTTTTATATATGAAGTTAAAAAACTTCTTCAAGAAGAATATTTTTCTTTTAGAAAAAATATTTCTCTAAATTTGCTTTTAAAACAATTTATTTTTATAATATGGATTATACGAAATTATACGTTGGCAATTTATCTTATGATATGACAGAACAAGAATTAAAAGAATATTTTGAATCTATAGGAGAAGTTATTAACGCAAAAATTATTTTTGACGAATCTACTTCTAATAAAAGAAGTAAAGGATTTGGATTTATAGAGATGTCTAATGAAGAAAATGCAAAACAAGCTATAGAAAAATTAAATGGAACAGAATTTATGGGAAGAAATATTATTGTTTCTGTAGCTAGACCAAGGATAAAAAGAGATTAATTCTTTTTTCTTTTTCTATACGTCTACATCTGTTTATAAATGAAAATGAAAAAAATACTGAAATATTAATAATAATGTTAGTGAATTAATTATTATGTATTTTATGAAAAAATTATATGGAACAGGTGTAGCGTTAGTTACTCCTTTTAAAAAAAATAGAAAAATTGATTTTAATGGACTTGAAAATCTTTTAAAATATATAGAAGATAAAGTGGATTATTTAATAATATTAGGTACTACAGCAGAAACTTCTACTTTAGAAGAAAATGAAAAAAAAGATATAATTGAATGTATTAAAAATTGCAATTATAAAAAAATACCTTTAATATTAGGAATAGGAGGTAATAATACAGAAAATGTTATCAAAAAAATAAAAAGTATCAATTTATCAGATTTTTTGGCAATTCTTTCTATTTCTCCTTATTATAATAATCCATCTCAAGAAGGAATATATCAACATTTTAAATCTATTGTTAATAATACAGATGCCAATTTAATCGTTTATAATGTTCCTAAGAGAACAGGATCTAATGTTTTTCCGGAAACAATTATTCGTTTAGCTAATGATTTTAATAGAATTATAGGAGTAAAAGAAGCATCTGGTAATATTTTACAATCTTATAAAATTATAAAAGAAAAACCAAAAAATTTTAGTGTGATAGCAGGAGATGATTTTATTTCTTTACCTTTAATACTAGGAGGAGGAAATGGAATTATATCTGTGATAGCTCAAGGATTTCCAGATAAAATATCTAAAATGATTTCTTTAGCGAAAAATAATAAAGTAAAAGAAGCATTTTCAATTTTTTATGAAATTTTTAATATGATTTATCTTATTTATGAAGAAGGAAATCCTACTGGGATAAAAACTTTTTTAGAGATTATAGGTATATGTAGTTCATATGTAAGATTACCATTATTAAGTGGAACTCCTAATTTAAAAAAAAAAATGCAATTATTATTAAAAAAACTATAAATAAATTAATTATTTAATTTTTATGTTTAGTAAAAAAATACAAATAGAATTAAAAAAACAATTAAATAGAGAATTAGAATCTTCTCAATTATATTTATCTATGGCTTCTTGGGTTGAATATAAATATGGTGGTCTTGATGGAATATATAATTTTTTATATGATCATTCAGATGAAGAAAGAAAACATATGTTGAAGTTAATAAAGTATATTAATAAAAGAGGAGGATATGTAGATAATTTTAATAAAAGTGAATATTATATTTTTGAAAAAATTTCATATAATTCTTTGATGAATTTATTTCATAAATTATTTAAACATGAAAAAAAAATTTCTTTAGAAATTAATTTTTTAGTTGAGTTATCATTACAGGAAAAAGATTTTTTTACATATAATTTTTTACAATGGTATGTCGAAGAACAAATAGAAGAAGAAGTTTTAATAAAAAAAATATTGGATAAAATTGAATTAATTGGAGAAGATAAAGGTGGTTTATATTTATTTAATCATGATATTAAAAATTTTTATCAAAAAAATGTGGAAAAAAATTAGATAATTATGAATTATACAAAAATTATTTTTTTTTTATTATTTATAATAACTGGATGTTATGATGGAAAACATTTATCAAAATGGAATCCTAATTTTTATAATAAAAAAAATGAAATTTATATATTAGAAAATATTTTACGAAAATTGAATCTTTTTTCAAAAAAAAAGTATTTAAAAAATAATTATGAGGAAAATGAATCATTTAAACGTGGATTAACTTATTATTTTAAATCTTTAAATTTCGATTTAGATCAAAATAAAACTAAAGAAGCAATTGAAATCTTAAATAAATTTATTAAAGCATATCCAAATAGTTCAAAATTAGAAGAAATTAATGAAATTTTAAGTAAATTATCAAAAAGACTTGAAAAAAAAGATTATTATATTGCTAATACATATTTTTTTATGAAAAAATATCAATCATCTTTAATTTATTTTCAAAATTTTTTAAATAATTTTCCAAAAAGTAATTTTAAAGAAGATGTTTTATACAAAATTTGTTTAATTACATATAAACTTTCTATTAATAAAAAGGAAAATCAAAAAAATAAAATTTCAAATTTTATTGAGGCATATTATAGATATGTAAAATTATATCCAAATTCTAATAATATAAAAAAATTAAAAATTTTTTATGAAAAATTATTAAAATAATGAATTTTAAAGAAATTAAAGCTCCAATAAATACAGAAACAATAGATTGTGAAGAATTAGAAAAAAAATCCGGAAAAAATATTTATGGAACTATTTGTATTCTAGAAAAAATTAGTCAAAAAATTAGTCAAAAAATTAAAGAAAATTTAGATAAAAAATTAGAAGAATTTAATTTTATCAACAAAAATAATTTAGAAGAAATTTTTGAAAATAAGGAACAAATAGATTTATCTAAATTTTATGAAAAACTTCCAAAATCTACATCTATTTCCATTCAATATTTATTAGATAATAAAATAAAAATTAATTAATAATATTTTCATAATCTTCTAAAAATTTTTTCAATCCTATTTCTGTTAATGGATGGTTAAATAAAGATAGAATTATTTTTAATGGAGATGTTACTGCATATATTCCTATTTTAGAACATTCTATAATTTGTAATGGATTACGTATTGATGCTGCTAAAATTTTTGTATCAAAGTGGTAATTATCATAGATATTTTTAATTTCCTTTATTAAATTTAATCCATTATATGATAAATCTTCTAATCTTCCTAAAAATGGAGAAATATAATTAGATCCTGATTTTGCAGCTAAAATAGCTTGACCAGAGGAAAATACTAAAGTACAATTAGTTTTAATATTTTTTTTTGATAAATATTTTATTGCTTTAATTCCATCTTTAATCATCGGGATTTTTACTACTATTTTTGGATGTAAAAGTGAAAGTTTTTCGCCTTCTTGAATCATATCTATATAATTTGTACTTATTAATTCTGCACTTACATTTCCTTCTTCATCATCTAATAATTGACAAATAGATATATAATGATTATTAATATTTTTTTTTGGGATAAATTCTTTTGATATTAAAGTTGGATTTGTAGTTACTCCATCTAATACCCCTAATTTTTTTGCCTTTTTTATTTCAGCTAAATTAGCTGTATCTATAAAAAATTTCATATATTTTTTTTCTTATTAAGTAATAATAAATAAAAACAAATTTATAAAAAAATTAAGAATAAAAATTTGTAAATTTATATTTATCAAAAATTATAGTTATGAATTTTGATGTTATTGTTTTAGGTAGTGGACCAGGTGGTTATATTGCATCTATACGATCTGCACAACTCGGAATGAAAACAGCTGTAATAGAAAAAGATTCTTTAGGTGGTGTATGTTTAAATTGGGGTTGTATACCCACAAAATCTATTTTAAATAGTGCTAAAATTTTACAAGAAATAAAAAAAAATAAAAAATTATTTGGTATAAATCAAATAAAAGTTGACTTTTCTCAAATACTTTTTAAAAGTAGAAATATAGTGGATAAAATGAGAAAAAGAGTTTCATTTTTAATGAAAAAAAATGGAATACATGTTATTCATGGTGAAGCAAAATTAAAAAAAGGAAAAAAAATTGAAATTTTTAGAGATAAAAAAAAAATTGAGGAATGTTATGCTTCGCATATTATTATAGCTACAGGTGGAAAACCAAAAATTGAAAAAAAATTTCAACAAAATAAAAAAAGAATAATAGGATATAAAGAAGCACTATCTCTTTCAAAATTACCTAAAAAAATGATTATTATCGGTTCCGGTTCTATTGGATTGGAATTTTCTTATTTTTATCATTCTATGGGAACAGAAGTTATCCTTATAGAGCTTTTTCCTAAACTTTTTCCAAGTGGAGATGAAGAAATATCTGATCAAATAAAATCAATTTTTAATAAGATAGGAATTAAAAGTTATGTTTCATCTTTTATAAAAAAAATCAATTATACTGATCAAGGAATTATAGTTGATATTAAAAATTCTAAAAAAAATATTACTCTGGAAGCAGAAATAGTACTTTCTGCAATTGGAACTATTCCAAATATTAATATAGGATTGGAAGAAATTGGAATTCAAACTAAAAATGGTTTCATAGTAGTAGATAAAAAATATAGAACAAATATAGAAGGTTATTATGCTATTGGAGATGTAATTGAAGGTCCTTCATTAGCACATGTAGCTTCGAATGAAGCAATTTCATGTATTGAAAATATCAAAGAATTAAATCCTCAAAAAATAGATTATGGAAATATTCCCAAATGTGTTTATTGTTCTCCAGAAATTGCATCAGTAGGTTATACTGAAAAACAAGCTAAAGAAAAAGGATATAAAATTAAAGTTGGAAAATTTCCTTTTCATTCTATTGGAAAATCAATTTGTGATGAAAATATTGAAGGTTTTGTTAAAGTTATTTTTGACGAAAAATATGATGAATGGTTAGGTTGTCATATGATTGGAAATAATGTTTCGGAATTAATTTCTGAAGTTGTAGTTGCTAGAAAATTAGAAGCAACTAATTATGAAATAATGGGAAGTATTCATCCACATCCTTCATTAAGTGAATCAATTCTTGAATCTATTTTTCATGCTTATGGAAAATCAATTCATTTGTAATTATTTTTTTCATAAAAAATAAATTATAATTATTATTAGTATCAAGAGTACTGATCGGAATTATTTATTCTCTTTTATCATAATTTCTATATATTTTTTATGTTATTTATCATTATTTTTTTATGATACACATTATATTATTTGGCCCACCAGGATGTGGAAAGGGAACTCAAGCAAAAATTTTAGAAAAAAAATTCAGATTAGTTCACTTATCTACTGGAATGATATTTAGACATCATATAAAAAATAAGACAAGTTTAGGTAAACTTTCTCATTATTATATTAATAAGGGAATATTAGTTCCTGATCAGATTACAACAAATATGTTGAATATAGAAATAAAAAAACATACTCAATCTAAAGGAATTATTTACGACGGATATCCTAGGACAAAAAATCAGGTTTTTTCTTTAGAAAAGATATTAAAATCTTTATTTTTAGGTAGGATAAATATAATTTTTTCTTTTGAAATAAAGAAAAAATTATTAATCAATAGATTATTAAAAAGAGGTAAGATTAGTCATCGTGATGATGATTCGGATATTATTACAGTTAAAAGAAGAATAGAAGAATATAATAAAGAAACTTTTTTTATTTGGAATGAAAAAAAATGGAAAAATAATTTTATAAAAATCAATGCTTCTTCTTCTATAAATGAAATTTCTTTTTTTATAGAAAAAAAAATTTCAAATTTAAATATTTAAATAATAATTTTTTTTATGAAAAATAATTTTATAGATTTTATAAAAATTTATTGTAAAAGTGGTGATGGAGGGAAAGGATGTATTCATTTTCATAAAAAAAAATATATAAAAAAGGGGATTCCTGATGGAGGATCAGGTGGTCAAGGAGGTAATATTATTATACGAGGAAATTCTAATATTCATACTTTTATTCATTTAAAATATAATAAACATTGGATTGCTGGATCTGGAAATTCAGGAAAAAAAAATAATATTACCGGAAAAAGTGGTAAAAATTTATTGATAGAAGTACCTATAGGAACTATAATTAAAAATATTAATGATACTATTTTAGTAGAAATAATTAAAAATGATCAAAAAAAAATTTTATTTAAAGGTGGAAAAGGAGGAAAAGGAAATGTTTTTTTTAAAAATTCGAAATATCGATCCCCATTTTATGCACAATCCGGGATAAAAACTACAGGTAATTGGATATCTTTAGAATTAAAAATTTTAGCAGATGTTGGTTTAATTGGATTTCCAAATTCCGGAAAATCAACTTTACTTTCTATAATTACAAAAGCAAAACCAAAAATAGGAAATTTTCCTTTTACAACTAAAATACCTAATTTAGGAATAGTTAAAATGAATTATGATACTTTTTTAGTAGCCGATATTCCTGGTATTATAGAAAAAGCTTCACAAGGTAAAGGATTAGGGTTTACTTTTCTAAGACATATAGAACGTAATCTAGTTCTATTATTTTTAATTTCTTCAGAAAAAAAAAATAATAAAATGGAATATTTCATATTATTGAATGAATTAAAACAATTTAATCGAAAATTATTAAATAAAAAACGTTTATTAGTTATTTCTAAATCAGATTTAATTGATAATGAAATAAAAAAAAATATAAAAAATTTTTTTCTAAAATTAGGAGAAAATATCATTTTTATTTCTTCTTTTACCAAAGAAGGAATAAGTCAATTAAAAAATAAATTATGGTATTTAATTCAAGAATTACGAGTAAAATAATTTTTTAATAACCATATTTTTGTCTATATTTAAAATTTTGTTAGATTCTTTCATTTCAAATATATAATCTACAAATATTTTTTCACAAAAGGTACGTAATCCTCTAGCACCTAATCCTAATTGAATGGTTTTATCTACAATAATATCCAAAGCCTCATCCGTAATATTCATGGATATTTTATCCATATTAAATAATTTTTTATATTGTTTTATTAAAGCATTTTTTGGTTCAATTAAAATTTTTTTTAATGTAATTTTATTTAATGGATCTAAATAGGTAATAATAGGAAATCTACCAATAAGTTCTGGAATTAATCCGAATTTTCTAAGATCATTAGCAATGATATTTTTTAAAAAATTTTTTTTTTCTTTTTTTCTTTTTTTTATAATAAATCCAATAGAAAATTGATTAATTCTATCGTATATAATTTTTTCTATTCCATCAAATGTACCTCCAGCAATAAACAATATATTCTCGGTATTAATTTGAATCATTTTTTGATCTGGATGTTTACGACCTCCTTGTGGTGGAACATTAATAATAGTCCCTTCTAATAACTTTAGCAAAGATTGTTGTACACCTTCACCGGATACATCTCTAGTAATAGATGGATTATTTTTTTTTCTAGAAATTTTATCAATTTCATCTATAAAAACAATTCCTTTTTCAGCATGATTTATATCATAATTTACAGATTGTAATAATCTTGTTAAGATAGATTCTACATCTTCTCCAACATATCCTGCTTCCGTTAAAGTAGTTGCATCTGCTATAGTAAAAGGAACTTTTAATAGTTTAGAAATACTTTTAGCAAGTAAAGTTTTTCCGGTCCCTGTATTTCCAATTAATAAAATATTGGATTTTTCTATTTCTATATCATCTTTATTTTTATTTTTTTCGTATTGTATACGTTTATAATGATTATATACAGCAACAGAAATAATTTTTTTGGCTTCATTTTGTCCTATAATATATTTATCTAAAAAATCTTTTATTTCTTTAGGTTTTTTTATTTGTATTTTTTGATTTTTTACATTATATATTTTTTCTTCAAAATCTTTTTTTTCCGTAGAAAATTTTTTATGAATTATAGAATATGTTTTTTCTATACAAAAATTACAAATATGGCCATTAATACCTGATATTAAAAATGTTATTTCATCTTTTTTTCTACCACAAAAGTTACATTTTAAAAAATTTTCCATAAAAATATTTAGGATAGAGAATATATGGAGCAAGCAAAGCTATATCATATCGCTACAACCTTAATTACCTTTGCTGTGTTCCCACCCTGGAGGATTTATAGGGAGCTGATTATATAGAGCTTGCTCCAAGTTTGGCAAATATAAAAAAAAATTATAAATTCTTTATTTTTTAATATATAATTTATTTTTATTTAATAATTAATAAACAGATTATCAAGTAATAATAAAAAATTATTTCATGGTTATTAAATATATTTTTGTTACTGGTGGTGTAACTTCTTCATTAGGTAAAGGAATTATTTCGGCTTCCTTAGGAATGTTATTGAAAAGTAGAGGATATAAAATTACAATTCAAAAATTAGATCCTTATTTTAATGTAGACCCAGGTACATTAAACCCTTATGAACATGGAGAATGTTTCGTAACTCAAGATGGAGCTGAAACGGATTTAGATTTAGGTCATTATGAGCGATTTTTAGATCAGCCTACTACAAAAGATAATAATGTGACTTCTGGTCTTATATATAAAACGGTTATTGATAATGAACGAAAGGGCTATTATTTAGGAAAAACTGTACAAGTTATTCCTCATATTACAAATGAAATTAAAAGACGTATTAAAATGTTGGGATCATCCAATAATTATGATATTATTATTACTGAAATAGGAGGTACCGTTGGAGATATAGAATGTCTTCCATATATTGAATCTGTTCGTCAATTAAAATGGGAATTAGGAGAATTAAATAGTTTAGTAATTCATTTAACTTTATTACCATATATATCAGTTACTGGAGAAATAAAAACAAAGCCAACACAACATTCTGTTCGTAATTTAATGGAAAATGGGATTCAAGCAGATATTCTAGTATGTAGAACAGAAAAACACATATCTAAAAATATTCGAAATAAATTAGCATTATTTTGTAATGTAAAACCAGAACATGTAATTGAATCTATTAATACAAAAGTTATATATGATATTCCATATTTATTACATTTACAAAATTTTGATAAATCTGTTTTAGATCATTTAAATTTATCTACTTTTACATCCCCCAATTTGCATAAGTGGAAAATATTTCTAAAAAAATATAAAAATCCTAAATATGAAATTAAAATCGCATTAGTTGGAAAATATGTTTCTCTACATGATTCTTATAAATCAATCATTGAAGCATTAATTCATGCAGGAACAGAAAATGAAATTTATGTTAATATAAAATGGATTTATTCAGAAAAAATAAAAGAAAATAATATAAAAAAATATTTTAATGAAATCTCAGGAATTTTAATTGCTCCTGGATTTGGAATTAGAGGAATAGAGGGGAAAATACTTGCAACAAAATATGCAAGAGAAAAAAAAATACCTTTTTTAGGTATATGTTTAGGTATGCAAATAGCAGTAATAGAATTTGCTAGAAATGTATTAGAAATACGAGATGCGGAAAGTAATGAAACTAATCCATATGCTTCTTATCCAGTGATTAGTTTAATGAAAGAACAAAAAAATATTACAAAAAAAGGGGGAACTATGCGTTTAGGAAATTGGAAATGTTCTTTAATAAAAGGATCGAAAATTTTTTCTATTTATGGAGGAAAAAAAGAAATTATTGAAAGACATCGTCATAGGTATGAATTTAATAATGAATATTTAGAATATTTTTCTAATGCTGGAATGAAAATTGTAGGAATAAATCCTGATACAGGATTGGTAGAAGCCATAGAATTAGATAATCATATTTTTTTTTTAGGAGTTCAGTTTCATCCTGAATATAAAAGTACAGTTTATAATCCTCATCCTTTATTTAATTATTTTGTCCAAATTTCTAAAAATTATAAATCATTTGTTTATCATGGATAGAACTATTTTTAGTTATGAAGGATAAAAAATTAGATTATCAATCCACTATTGGACTATTACTTATATTGTTTATTTTAACAATTTTTACATATTTTAATGTATCTGAGGATAAAAAATATTCTTCAGAAAAAATTATTAAAAGGGATCCTTTTTTTTTAAAAACATCATTTTCTAAAACAAAAAAAAAAATAAATAATTATTTTAATTTAGAAAATGATGTTTTAAAACTTAAAATTTCTAGTTTAGGAGGATCAATTAACGAAGTTTTTTTAAAAAAATATAAAGCTTATGATCCTATTCATTTATCACATAATAAAAATCTTTATTTAATAAAAAACTCTAGTTTTTTATATAATATGATTTTTTTTAAAAAAGAAAATTTAAAAAATAATAATAAAATTATAAATACTAGTTCTCTGTATTTTTATCCTTTTTTTTTAAAAAAAGAAGGAAGTAATAATAGAGTACTTATAATGAGAGCTAAAAATCCTTATGGAAAAGGATTTATAGAATATATATATACTATAAAGAAAAAAAATCAATATAATATTGATTTTTTTATTCGTACAGTAGGCTTTTCTTCTTATTTAATCGATAAGACTATTTATATTGATTTAGAACAAAAAATTTTTTCTTTAGAAAAAGATAGAAATTGGGAAAATACTTATACTCAGGTCTATTATTCTTATAATAAAAATTATAAATCCAAAATAGATTATTTATCAGAAAAAAATTCAGAAGAAAAAAATATAAATAATTTAAATTGGATTGCTAATAAACAACAATTTTTTACTTCTATTTTTTTTTCAAAAAATCCTTTGAAAAATATTTTTATTCGTTCTGAAAATTTTTCTTCTGGAAATTTTTTAAAAAAAATTCAATCAAGATCTTTTTTAAAAATAAAAAATAATGAGAATTTGAATCTTTCTTTTCAGTTATATTTTGGTCCATTAGATTTTTCTTTATTAAAAAAATATGAAAAAAATATTGAAAACATTATTCCATTTGGTTGGGGTTTTTTAAAATGGATCAATAAATATTTTTTTTTAATCATTTTTCAATTTTTGGAAAAAACAAATTTAAATTATGGAATTATTATTATTTTAATGACTATTGTTGTAAAGTTAATACTATCACCAATAACTTATAAACAATATAAATTAAGTGCTATGATGAAATTAATTCGTCCTGAAATAGACGAATTAAATAATAAATTTAAAAATTCAGATCCATTAAAAAAACAAAGGGCTACAATGGAATTATATCGAAAAGCAGGAATAAATCCTATGTCTGGTTGTATTTCTACTTTATTTCAAATTCCTATTTTTTATTCATTATTCAAATTTTTTCCTACTCTCATTAATCTTAGAGGAAAATCTTTTTTTTGGGTAGAAGATCTTACCTCATATGATTCCATTTTTGAGTTACCATTTTCTATTCCATTTTATGGAAATCATATAAGTTTACTTACTTTATTGTATTCACTAGCTCTTTTAATTTATACAAAATTAAGTAGTGATGGAAGAAATGATTATTCCAATAAAAATAATATTCCAGATATGCATTTTATGTTATATTTAATGCCTATAATCATGTTGTTTTTCATAAATAGTTATGCTTCTGGTCTTTCTCTTTATTATTTTACATCCAATGTAATCAATATTGGTTTGATTTTTTTTATTAAAAAATTTATGTTAGATGAAAATAAAATTCATCAAAAAATTCAAGAAAATAAAAAAAAACCAATAAAACATAATTATTGGAATCGTAAAATAAAAGAAATGATTGAAAAAAATAGAAAAGAATACTTTTATAAGTATAAAGGAAATAATAATCTTAATTAAAAGATGAGTTTTATTTTTTTTTGAGAAAAAGAATATAATTTATTATCGTTTTTAAATTCTATAATCAAATTTCCTTTTTTAGTTATATTTCGTATTACTCCTTGAGTAAATTTTTTATGTTTATAATTATTATTAATAATCTCAAAAAAAGATATCTTATCTTTCATATAAAGGTGATTTATGTAATAATTTCTTATAAATTTTTCTCCATAAGTCATAAAAAGAAAACATTCTTTTTGAATGAAATAAATTAATTCATAAAAAAGTTTTTCTAATTGAAAATTTTTTTTAAGAATTTTTTTTAAAGAAGAAGCTTGAAATTTTTCATCAAATTTTATTTGATTTACATTCAATCCTATTCCAATAATAATTGCATATATTTTTTTATATAAAACATTATTTTCAATTAAAATTCCTCCTATTTTTTTATTCAATAAAATGATATCATTAGGCCATTTAATCCATATATTTTTATTATAAATAAATAATGTTTTATGAATAGCATTGCTTATAATAAAATTGATAATATATCCTTTATTAATAGGAAAAATTATTGATTTAAAAAAAATACTAAAAGTTAAATTTTTTCCTTTTTCTGTATTCCAATGGTTTTTCCCTACACCTTTTCCATTCATTTGATTTATAGCCCAAACTATAGTCCAATTTTTCATATATTTTAATGTAATTCTTTTTATATACTGATTAGTAGAATCTACTTTTTGTAAAAAAATTAAATATATTGGCCAAATGAATTTTTTCAAAATATTTTATATTGAAAAATTTAAATTCTTTAGAATGAAAACCTTATTTTTGTTTTTTGAAATTAAAAAAAATAATATAATAAAAATTTCGTTTTGTTATTATTAAATAAAATTATAGAAGGTATAAAAATGGTAAATGAAAAAGATATTTCTATTTTAAACTTTAAAAATAGAAAAAATTTTTTTTGTGATTATTTTGTTATTTGTGATGGAAAATCTAAAAGTCAAGTTTATGCTATTTTTAAATATATAGAAAAAATAACAATTGAAAAATTAAAAACAAAACCTTGGCATATCGAAGGATCGGAAAATGGAGAATGGATATTGATGGATTATGTTTCTATTGTTGTACATATTTTCCAAAAAAAACTGAGATTATATTATAATTTAGAAAATATTTGGAATGAAAAATTATAATCATGCTTAGTTTATATATTTAGATAAATGAAGAAAATTTATGATAGATAAAAAAGTGAAAAGAAAAAATAACTTTTTTTGGATATATGCAGTTATATTAATTATATTTCTGGGAATATTTTTTTTTAAATCTTCTTTTTATAATCCTAGAAAAATTGATCAAGATACCTTTTTTGAAATCCTCATGAAAGGGGAAATACAAAAAATTATCATAAAACATAGAGAAATTGTACATGTTTATTTGAAGAAAAAGTATTTATCTTCTAATAATCATATCAATCAATATGATATAAAAAATAAAAATCATCAAAAATTTATTATACATCCTTTACAATATGAATTTGAAATAGGAGATTTACAATTTTTTCAAAAAAAATTTGAAGAATACAAAAATAAATATAATCTAGATACAATTATTGATTTTAAAAATCAACAGGAATATACTATAACAAAATTTTTCTTTGATTATGGTATATTTCTGATATTGTTAATTATTTTTTGGATTTTTATATTTAGAAAAATTGGGTCTTCTGCAGCTGGTCCAGGGAGTCAAATATTTAATATTGGAAAATCTAGAGCTAAATTGTTTGATGAAAATGATAATGTTAAAATAACATTTAAGGAAGTCGCTGGTTTAGAAGAAGCTAAAGAAGAAGTACAAGAAATTGTAGAATTTTTAAAAAGTCCTCATAAATATACTAAATTAGGAGGTAAAATCCCGAAAGGTGTACTATTAATAGGTCCTCCTGGTACTGGAAAAACTTTATTAGCAAAAGCTGTAGCTGGTGAAGCTAAGGTTCCGTTTTTTTCCATTTCTGGTTCTGATTTCGTAGAAATGTTTGTTGGTGTAGGAGCTTCTAGAGTGAGAGATTTATTTGAAAAAGCAAAAGAAAAATCACCTTGTATAATATTTATTGATGAAATTGATGCTATAGGAAGAGCAAGAGGAAAAAGTAATATAGCTGGATCTAATGATGAAAGAGAAAATACATTAAATCAATTACTTACAGAAATGGATGGATTTGGAACACATACAAATGTAATTGTTTTAGCAGCTACTAATAGATCTGATATTTTAGATAAAGCATTACTTAGGCCTGGTCGTTTTGATAGAACTATATTAGTAGATCCTCCTGAATTAAATGAAAGAAAAGAGATATTTAAGGTACATCTTCAAAAACTTATATTATCTGATAAAGTAGATATTAATTTTTTAGCTAGGCAAACTCCAGGTTTTAGTGGAGCTGATATAGCAAATATTTGTAATGAATCTGCACTTATTGCAGCAAGAAAAAATAGATCTAAAATAGAAAATAAAGATTTTTTAGATGCTATAGATCGTATTATAGGTGGTTTAGAAAAAAAAAATAAGATTATTAAACCAAATGAAAAAAAAAGAATTGCTTATCATGAAGCGGGTCATGCTGCAATAAGTTGGTTATTAGAACATGCTTCTCCATTAGTTAAAGTAACAATTGTCCCAAGAGGAAAATCTTTAGGATCGGCATGGTATCTTCCAGAGGAAAGACAATTAACAACTCCAGAACAAATGAAAGATGAAATCTGTGCTTTACTTGCAGGTAGATCTGCAGAAGAAATTATTTTTAATAATATTTCAACAGGTGCCTTAAATGATTTGGAAAAAGTAACTAAACAAGCTCAATCTATGGTAGCAATTTTTGGATTGAATGATAAAATTGGAAATATTTCTTATTATGATTCTACAGGACAAAATGAATTTTCTTTTTCTAAACCTTATAGTGAAAAAACTGCTCAAATTATAGATGAAGAAATATCAAAAATTATTACAGAACAATATAAAAGAGCTAAAAATATATTAAAAAATAATGAAAAAAAATTATCTATACTTGCTAATGAATTATTAGAAAAAGAAGTTATTTTTAGAGAAGATTTAAAAAAAATATTTGGAGAAAGACCTTTTTCTGATGATATCGGAGATATGTTAACTACAGTCAATCATTTTTAATGAAAATAGAATTAATGAAAAAAAAAAATGATTTTAGGATAAGATTTTTTACCGGATTTATTTATGTTTTTATGATTATTTTTTCAATTGAAAAAGGAGAAAAGATTTTTAGAATGGTAATGATGATATTATCTTTTTTTTGTTTATTTGAATTTTTAGTTATTTTAAAAACAAATACAATTTTAATAAAAATAAATTCATTCTTTTTTTTATTTTCGATATTTTTAGATTTCCTTTTAGAAAAGGATATATTTTTATATATTATATGTTTTATTCCATATTCTATAATATTTTTTATTATTCAATTGTTTTCTAAAGGTTTTTCTCATCAAGAGAAAATAAGACAAATAAGTCATTTAACTTTTGGATTAGTATATGTTTTAATTCCATTTTTTTTAGCATCTTATATATATTCTAAATATGGAAAAGAATTGATTTTAGGTATATTTTTTCTTATATGGACAAATGATACTTTATCCTATTTGATAGGAATAAAATGGGGAAAAAGAAAAATAGATATATCTATATCTCCTAAAAAATCTATAGAAGGATTTATTGGGGGTTTATTTTTTTGTTTAATATTGGGAATATTATTATCTAACATTTGGGGAAAAAAATATTGGTTTATTCTTTCTTTTATCATACCTATTTTTTCTACTATTGGAGATCTTGTAGAATCTACTATTAAAAGATCTTATAATGTAAAAAATTCAGGAGTATGGTTTCCTGGACATGGTGGGTTTTTAGATAGATTAGATAGTTTTATATTTGTCATACCAATTATAGCTACTATTGCTACTGGAATAGTATATTTTTTTTAAATATAAAATATAGATGATCCATAAAGAAGGATTTCCATTTTTAATATATTTATTAATATTAATATTGATAGGATTTTTTATTTCTATTTTTATATTTTCTAGAGTTTTTAACTTATTTTTAATATTCTTTTTAATTATATTTTATGCATTTTTCCTTTTTTTTTTCAGAAATCCAAAAAAAAATTTATCTAAAAAAAAATTTAAAAATGATAATGAAATTATTTCTCCTTCTGATGGAAAAATATTAGAAATAAAAAAAATTTTTGAAAGTGAATTTTTACAAAAAAATTGTATATGTATATCTATATTTATGTCTCCATTTGATGTACATGTCAATAGATTTCCAGTATCTGGAAAAATAATTTATGTTAAATATCATCCAGGTAAATATTGGTTAGCATGGAATAAAAAATCATCGTTAAATAACGAACGAACAACTATAGTTATAGAAACAATAAATACAAAACAAAAAATACTATTTCGACAAATAGCTGGATTTTTAGCTCGTCGTATTATTCTTTATGCTAAAGAAAATTATTTAGCTAAAAAAGGAGAAGAATTTGGATTTATTAAATTTGGATCTAGAATAGATATTTATCTACCATTAGATTCTATTATTTTTATAAAAAAAGGAGAAAAAGTTATTGGTGGAGAAACTATAATTTCTATGATTCCATATAAAAAAAAATAATAAAAAAACTAATCCCACTAAGGGGATTAGTTTTTTTATTATTTGACTTCTTCATAATCTACATCTTGAACATTTTCATTTCCTTTATTATTTTTTTCTTCATTATTTTTTTTATTAGAATCATTTGAATTATTATTTTTTTTATTGGAAGAATAAAGTTCTTGTGATGCATTAGCCCAAACTTCGTTTAATTTTTTCATATAAATATCAATAGATGAAAAATCTTTTTTACTGTGTGCCTGTCTTAATTCTTCTAAATATTTTTTTATATTTTCTTTATTATTTTCAGATAATTTATCTCCATAATCCTTTAACTGTTTTTCAGATTGAAAAATCTGATTATCTGCGGAATTTAATTTATCTATTTCTCTTTTTATTTTTTCATCTTTTTTTGCATTTTCTTCCGCTTCTCTTTTCATTTTTTCAATTTCCTCTTGATTTAACCCTGAAGAAGTTTCAATTCGTATAGATTGTTCTTTTCCGGTTCCTTTATCTTTTGCAGAAACATTAAGTATTCCATTAGCATCAATATCAAAACTAACCTCAATTTGAGGAATTCCTCTAGGTGAAGGTGGGATATCAATGAGATCAAATCTTCCTATTTCTTTGTTATCATTGAACATAGGTCTTTCTCCTTGTCCAACTCTTATAGTTACTGCAGATTGATTATCTGATGCTGTAGAAAAAATTTCTGATTTTTTAGTAGGAATAGTAGTATTGGATTCTATAAGTTTTGTAAAAACACCTCCCAAAGTTTCTATTCCTAAAGATAAAGGAGTTACATCAAGCAATAAAACATCTTGTACATCCCCTGTTAAAACTCCTCCTTGTATAGCAGCACCAATAGCTACAACTTCATCTGGATTTACTCCTTTAGATGGTTTTTTTTTAAAAAAATCTTCAACTCTTTCTTGTACTTTTGGAATTCGTGTAGAACCTCCTACTAAAATAACTTCGTCAATATCTTTAGTAGATAATCCAGCTGATTCTAATGCTTTAGAACATGGATTAATAGATCTAAATATTAAATTTTCAGATAATTGTTCAAATTTAGATCGAGTTAATGTAAGAACCATATGTTTTGGACCTGATTCTGTAGCAGTAATATATGGTAAATTGATTTCTGTTTTAGTAGAAGAAGATAATTCTATTTTAGCTTTTTCAGAAGCTTCTTTTAAACGTTGTAAAGCCATAGGATCATTTCTAAGATCTATTCCTCCTTCTTTATATTTAAATTCATTGGATAAATAATCAATTATAACTTGATCGAAATTATCTCCTCCTAAATGTGTATCTCCATTAGTAGAAAGTACTTCGAAAACTCCATCTCCTAATTCTAAAATGGAAACATCGAATGTTCCACCACCTAAATCATATACTACTATTTTTTTATTTTGATTTTTTTTATCTAAACCATAAGCTAATGCTGCAGCTGTTGGCTCATTAATAATTCTTTCTACTTTCAATCCGGCAATCTCACCAGCTTCTTTAGTAGCTTGTCTTTGTGCATCATTAAAATATGCAGGAACAGTAATAACTGCTCTATTTACTTTTTTTCCTAGATAATCTTCAGCTGTTTTTTTCATTTTTTGAAGTATCATAGCAGATATTTCTTGAGGTGCATATAATCTATTTTCTATATTAACACGTGGTGTATTATTTTCCCCTTTGACAATTTTATAAGGAATATGTTTTGATTCTTCTGTTACTTCAGAAAACATTCTACCCATAAAACGTTTAATTGAAAAAATAGTTTTTTGTGGATTCGTAACTGCTTGTCTTTTTGCAGGATCTCCTATTTTTCTTTCTCCATCTTCTATAAAAGCCACTATTGATGGAGTAGTCCTTTTACCTTCTGAATTAGGTATGACAACAGGATCATTTATTTCCATTACTGCAACACAAGAATTTGTTGTCCCTAAATCTATTCCTATAATTTTACTCATTTTTATTACTTTTTTTCATACTGTCATTCAATAGACAGTTCAATCATTATGCCATAATAAAGTTATAGAATGAATTACCATAATATTCTTTTAATAAAAAAAAATTGGAATAATAGTATGACAAAAAGTCATTAATATTCAAATTTTATTTTAAAATATCTTATATTTCTTACAAATTAATTTTATGATTATGGATTTTTTAAGTTTTAAAACTATTAATAAAAATGATTCAAAAAATTGGATTATTATGGATGCAAAAAATCAATATTTAGGTAGATTTTCTACTAAGATTGCTTTAATAATAAGAGGAAAACATAAAACTAATTTTTCTCCAAATTTAGATTGTGGAGATTATGTGATTGTAATAAATTCTAAAAAAATTAAACTTACAGGAAAAAAATGGATTAATAAAAAATATATTCGTTATACTGGATATCCAGGAGGAAAAAAAATAATCTTTGCTAAAGATCTTTTGATTAAAGATTCAACAAAAATAATATATAAAGCTGTTAAAGGAATGCTTCCTAAAAATCGTTTAGGGAATAAAATTATAAAAAATCTTCATATTTATCCAAGTTCTGAACATAAACATCAAGCCCAAAAACCAATTCAATTATATATAAAAAATTAATAAAAAATGATCCATTCTATAGGAAGAAGAAAACGTTCTCTTGCACGTATTTATTTAAAACCTGGAAATAAAATTATTACGATTAATTCTAAAAAATTAGAAAAATATTTTCCAGAAAATATCCATGGAAAAATTTTATATCCTTTTCAATTAATAAATAATAATAAATTTGATATAAAAATAAAAGTTTGTGGAGGTGGATTTAATGGTCAAGCAGAAGCTATTTGTTTAGCTATATCTAGAGCTCTTTGTAAATTAGACCCAGAAAATAGAAAAATATTAAAATTTAATGGATTGTTAACTAGAGATTCTAGAAAAGTAGAAAGAAAAAAATTTGGTCAAAAAAAAGCAAGAAAAAAGTTTCAATTTTCAAAACGTTAGAGAATTGATTCAAAATTAAATAAAAAAAATGAAAGCTAATACTCAAGATTTATTAAAAGCAGGTGTACATTTTGGACATATTTCTCGAAAATGGAATCCAAAAATGCGTCCTTATATTTTCATGAAAAAAGGAGGATTTCATATTATAGATTTATCAAAAACGGTAATTAAACTAGATAAAGCCTGTCAAGAATTAAAAAAAATTGTAACCTTGGGTAAAAAAATTTTATTAGTAGGAACAAAAGCTCAGGCTAAAAAAAAAGTTTTTTTTTATGCAAAAAGTGTAAATATGCCTTGTGTAACGGAAAGATGGTTAGGTGGATTATTAACAAACTTTACTACTATTCGAAAATCAGTAAAGAAAATGAATAGTATAGAAAAAATGAAAAAAAATGGCACTTTCGATGCATTATCTAAAAAAGAACGATTATTAATAAATAGGTTATATGCAAAATTATATAGAAATTTAGGAAGTATTTCTTTTATGAATCATCTTCCAGGAGGTGTTTTTTTGATAGATCCATTTAAAGAAAAAATAGCTTTATCAGAATCTATAAAATTAAATATTCCTATTTTTGCTATGGTAGATACAAATACAGATCCAAATGGTATAGATTATCCAATCCCATCTAATGATGATTCATCTAAATCTATTGATATCATTTTACAATTTATTACAAAAGCAATCCAAAAAGGTCTTTTAAAAAAAAATGAACGTGAAGAAAAAAAATATATAAATGAAAAATCATGAAAATTTCAATTTCTCAAATTTATAAACTAAGAAAAATTACTGGTATTGGAATAATGGATTGCAAGATAGCTTTAACTAAAACAAATGGAAACTTTGAAAAAGCAATCGATTTTTTAAGAAAAAAAGGAGAAAAAATAGCTATAAATCGTGCTTCTTTAAAAATTAAAGAAGGTGCAATTATATCTTGTATAAATGTTGATCAAACATCTGGTATTATTATTGGTTTAAGTTGTGAAACAGATTTTCTTTCCAAAAGTTCAGATTTTTTAAATTTTTTATCCAAATTATCTGATAAATCATTTTTATACAATACAAAAGAAGATTTTTTATCTAGTTCATATCATGGAAAAAGTATTCGAGAAATGATCTTTGAAAAAATTAGTGTTTTTAATGAAAAATTAGAATTAAAAATATTTGAGAAAATAAATTCTCCATTTGTGATAAATTATACGCATAATCATAAAATAGCTTCTTTAGTTGGATTTTCTTCTAAAATTCAAAAATCAATTGCAAAAAATATTGCTATGCATATTACAGCTATGAATCCAATAGCTATAGATAAAAAAGAAATACCAGAAAATTTAATGCAAAAAGAATTAGAAATTATTCGATTTCAGATAGAAAAAGAAAAAAAAACAGATCAAATCAAGGAAAAAATGATTTTTGGAAAAATAAAAAAATTTATAATGGAGAATACTTTATTGAATCAAAAATATATAAAAGATAACAATATAACTATTCAAGAATATATGAATAGATCATTTTCGAAAAAAATAAAAATAAATTCTTATAAAAGAATAAGTATTTT
The DNA here is from genome assembly GCF_003226695.1 of Blattabacterium punctulatus. Classification (NCBI taxonomy): domain Bacteria; kingdom Pseudomonadati; phylum Bacteroidota; class Flavobacteriia; order Flavobacteriales; family Blattabacteriaceae; genus Blattabacterium; species Blattabacterium punctulatus. The sequence goes on from NZ_CP029808.1 coordinate 227,452, forward strand.
TTAAATGAAAAAATTGATATTGATAATTTTAGATGGATGGGGTTTATCTTCTCCTAAAAAATCTTATAGATCGGCTATTCATATTGCTAAAACTCCATTTATAGATTATTGTTATAAACATTATCCATTTAGTAAATTACAAGCATCTGGTTTATCTGTAGGATTACCAAAAGGACAAATGGGAAATTCAGAAGTAGGTCATATAAATTTAGGATCTGGTAGAAAAGTAATTCAAAGTTTAGAAGAAATAAATAATTCTATTCAAAATAAACTTTTTCAAAAAAAAGTAAATTCTATTTTTGATTATATTTTTTATACTAAAAAAAGAATTCATTTTATTGGTTTATTATCAGATGGAGGGGTACATTCACATATAAATCATCTTTTTTATTTACTTAAAATAGCTCATAAAAAAAAGATTAATAATGTTTTTGTACATGCATTTACAGATGGACGTGATACTTCTCCTAAGAAAGGAATTTTTTATTTAAAAAATCTTTTTTCTTTTATGAAAAAAAATATTGGAAAATTATCTTCTATTATTGGAAGATATTATTCCATGGATCGAGATAAACGATGGGAAAGAACTCAAATAGCATATAATGCTATCGTTCATTCAAAAGGATATTATTGTAAATCCGATAATATATTGAAATATATAGAATATTCTTATAATAAAGGTATTACTGATGAATTTTTAAAACCTATAATAAGTATTGATAATTTTGGAAATCCTATTTCTAAAATAGAAAAAGAAGATGTAGTTTTTTGTTTTAATTTTCGTTCAGATCGATCAAGACAATTAACCGAATTTTTAACAAATAATCTTGAAAAAAATACGAAGAGTAATTCACTTTTTAAAATAGATAAATTAAATTTATATTATATAACTATGACTTGTTATAATCCTAAATATAAAAATATTAATGTTATTTTCAAGAAAAAAAATTTATCAAATACTTTAGGAGAAATCTTAGAAAAAGAAGGTAAAAAACAAATTCGTATAGCTGAAACCGAAAAATATCCACATGTTACTTTTTTTTTCTCAGGAGGACGTGAAATTCCCTTTTTTGGAGAAACTCGTATTTTATGTAAATCTCCTAAAGTTAGTACATATGATCAAAAACCTGAAATGAATGCAAAACAAATTGTAAATAAAATTATTCCTGAATTAAAAAAAAAAAAGGTTGATTTTATTTGTTTAAACTTTGCAAATCCGGATATGGTAGGTCATACTGGAAAAATGAAAGAAACAATAAAAGCATGTGAATTTGTTGATTATTGTACAAAAATTTGTTCCGAAGAAGCTATAAAAAATTCATATACAGTTATTATAGTTGGAGATCATGGAAATGCCGATTATATGATTAATTCAGATGGCAGTCCAAATACTTCTCATTCTAGTTCTTTTGTTCCTTTTATTCTTTTGGATCAAATATATAAAAATAATAAAAATATTATTTTAAAAAAAATTGCATCTTTATCAGATGTTACTCCTACTATTCTTCAATTAATGAATTTACCGAAACCTAATATTATGAACGGAATATCTATAATAAAAAAAATAAGTGAATAGATATATGGTTAAAACAATTGAAGAAATAATTCTTATAAAGAAAAGTGCTTTTTTAGCATCAAAAACATTAGGAATGTTAACTAAAGAAATAAAACCAGGTATAAATACACTTTATTTAGATAAACTTGCTGAAACTTTTATTCGTGATCATGGAGGTACTCCTGCATTTTTAGGATTATATGATTTTCCAAATACTTTATGTGTTTCTCCTAATTACCAAGTTGTACATGGAGTTCCAAATAAAAATACCTTATATGAAGGAGATATTTTATCTATAGATTGTGGTGTATATATGAATGGATTTTATGGAGAACATGCTTATACCTTTGAAGTTGGAAATGTTTCTAGTAAAATAAAAAAATTTCTTAATTGTTCAAAAAAATCTCTTTATATTGGATTATCTAAATGTAAAAAAGGAAATTATGTTGGTGATATAGGATCTTCTATACAATCTTATATTGAAAATTATGGATATAGTGTGATAAAAAATCTTGTAGGTCATGGATTAGGAAAAAAAATGCACGAAAATCCTCAAATACCTAATTTTGGAAAAAAAGGGGAAGGTATAAAATTAAAGGAAGGTTTTGTTCTTTCTATAGAACCAATGGTTAATAAAGGAACTCCTGAAATTATTTTTCATAAAGATGGTTGGACTATTACAACTTTAGATAAAGATCTTTCTGCACATTTTGAACATAATGTAGCTATTGTTGATGGACTTCCTTGTTTACTTTCTACTTACCGCTATATTTATAATGAACTTAATATTCGTTCTTTAGAAGAAGAATCCTTTCAAAATGAAAAAATTTATATTGATAATTTTTAATTAAATTTTTGAATTTTAATTGTAATTTGTTATTAATTAATATATAATTTGTTCCCTTTGTATATTCTAAAAAAAATTGAAATAAAACATGCCTACTATACAACAATTAATTAGAAAAGGAAGATCATCAATTTCTAAAAAAAGAAAATCTGTTGCATTAGGATTGTGTCCTCAACGAAGAGGGGTTTGTACACGTGTTTATACAACTACTCCAAAAAAACCTAATTCTGCTATGCGTAAAGTTGCTCGTGTACGTTTTACAAATGGAAAAGAAGTTATTTGTTATATAACTGGAGAAGGTCATAATCTTCAAGAACATTCTATAGTATTAGTAAAAGGTGGTAGAGTAAAGGATTTACCAGGAGTAAAATATAAAATTGTACGAGGAGCTCGTGATACTGCTGGGGTAAATGGAAGAAAAAAGAGCAGAAGTAAGTATGGAGCTAAAATTTCTAAAAAAGAAAAATAATTTCTATCTAAAATGAGAAAAATAAAGAAAAAAAGAAAAATATATTTTCCTGATCCAAAATTTAATGATCCTCTAGTTTCTCGTTTTATTAATCATTTAATGAAAAATGGAAAAAAAAATTTAGCATATAAAATATTTTATGATGCTATGAAAGAAATAGAAAAGATTAAAGAAAAAGAAGAAAAATCCGCATTAGAAATATGGAAAAATGGATTAAAAAATGTAATGCCTCATGTAGAGGTAAAAAGTCGTCGTATGGGAGGATCTAATATTCAAATTCCTATTCCTATTTCTTCCAATAGTAAAATAACAAAAGCTATGAAATTACTTATATCTTGTGCTTCGATTAGAAGTGAAAAAAGAATGTCAAGTAAATTAGCTTTTGAAATATTAGATGCACATAAAGAACAAGGAGAAGCAGTAAAAAGAAAAGAAAATATCCATAAAATGGCCGAAGCTAATAAAGCTTTTTCTCATTTTAGATTTTAGAAAAATGGAAAGAAACTTAAAATATACAAGAAATATAGGAATTGCGGCACATATTGATGCAGGAAAAACTACAACTACAGAAAGAATTTTATTTTATACTGGAATAAATCATAAAATAGGTGAAGTACATGATGGTGCTGCAACAATGGATTGGATGTTACAAGAACAAGAACGTGGAATTACTATTACTTCTGCTGCTACATTTTGTGAATGGATTTACAAAAATAAAAAATACCAAATTAATATTATTGATACTCCAGGTCATGTTGATTTTACGGTAGAAGTAGAAAGATCATTGAGAATATTAGATGGAATGGTAGTTTTATTTAGTGCAGTAGATGGCGTAGAACCTCAATCAGAAACAATATGGAGGCAAGCAGATAAATACAATATTCCTAGAATAGCTTTTGTAAATAAAATGGATCGTCAAGGATCAGATTTTTTTAATGTTTGTTTACAAATGAAAAAAATGTTGGGGGCTAATTCGATTCCATTACAAATCCCTATTGGATATGGAGATAATTTTATTGGAGTTGTAGATTTAATATCTAATAAAGCTATTATATGGGATGAAAATAATTATGGTATTACTTATCAAGAAGGTCCTATCCCATTTGAAATGAAGAATATTGTAAAAAAATATCAAAATAAGATTATTGAATCTTTATCGGAGTATGATGATGTTATTATGGAAAAATTTTTGTATAATTCTTCTTCTATTTCTGAAGAAGAAATTATAAATTCTTTGCAAAAGAATACAATAAATATGAGAATAATTCCTGTATTTTGCGGTTCTTCTTTTAAAAATAAAGGAGTACAAGCAATGTTAGATGGTGTATGTCGTTACCTACCTTCTCCTCTTGAAGTTAAAGATATTGTAGGAGTTAATCCTATTAATCAAAAAATAGAAACGAGAAAAGCTAGTGAAAAAGAGCCCTTTTCTGCTTTAGCGTTTAAAATATCTAGTGATCCATTTGTAGGGCGATTAGCTTTTTTTAGAGTATATTCTGGTAAAGTTCATGCTGGCTCATATAGTTTAAATACAAGATCTGGAAATAAAGAACGTATTTCTAGAATATATCAAATGCATGCTAATAAACAAAATCCTATTTGTAGTATAGAAGCAGGAGATATTGCTGCTATAGTTGGATTTAAAGATATTAAAACAGGGGATACATTATGTGATGAAAAATTTCCAATACTTTTAGAAAGTATATCTTTTCCAGATCCGGTTATTGGTATAGCTATTGAACCTAAATTTAAGTCAGATATAGATAAAATGAGTTTTGCACTATCTAAATTAATGGAAGAGGATCCAACTTTTCAAGTACGAACGGATAATTATACTGGACAAACTATTATTTCTGGTATGGGGGAATTACATTTAGAAATTCTTGTAGACCGTATGAAAAGAGAATTTAAAGTAGAAGTAAATCAGGGTAAACCACAAGTAGAATATAAAGAAGCTTTAACAGATTTAGTAAAACATAGAGAAATTTATAAAAAACAAACAGGGGGTAGAGGAAAATATGCAGATATATTATTTCAAGTAGAGCCAGGTAATATAGGTACATCTGGATTAGAATTTATTAATAAAATAAAAGGTGGAAATATACCTAAAGAATATATTCCTTCTATAGAAAAAGGATGTAAAGAAATGATGAAAAATGGACCTTTATTAGGATATGAAATTGACAGTGCAAAAGTTACAGTATTAGATGGATCTTATCATTCTGTGGATTCTGATCAGTTATCTTTTGAAATAGCGGGTAAACTTGGTTTTAGAGCTGCCGTAAAAAAATCTAATCCTGTTTTATTAGAACCAATTATGAAGTTAGAAGTAATAATTCCAGAAGAAAATATGGGAGATATTATAGGAGATTTAAATCGAAGAAGAGGTATGATTAGAAATATGGATAATCGAAAAAATATAAAAGTGATTCAAGCATTAGTTCCTTTATCTGAAATGTTTGGATATGTTACTATATTACGTACACTTTCTTCTGGAAGGGGAAATTCAGTTATGGAATTTTCTCATTATAATATAGTTCCAAAAAATATTACGGATAATATTATTATGGGAAATAATTGTGTAACTAATAAAGAAAAAAAAATAATAAAAAATAAATAGTATTGACAATATGGGTCATAATATAAAAATTAAATTAAAGTCTTACGATTATAATTTATTAGATAAATCTGCTGAAAAAATTGTAAACTCTGTTCTACCAACAGGAGTTATTTTGAATGGGCCAGTACCATTACCTACTGAAAAAAAAATATTTACAGTTTTACGTTCCCCCCATGTAAATAAAAAATCTAGAGAACAGTTTATGCTACCAACTCATAAAAGACTGTTACAAATTCATAATGCATCGTCTAAAACAGTAGATGCTTTGATGAAATTAGAATTACCAAGTGGAGTTGAAGCTGAAATTAAAGTATAAATAAAATGAATGGATTAATAGGTATCCATCTTGGTATGAGTAGTATTTTTTCCAAAGATGGAAAAAATATTCCATGTACTATTATCAAAATTGGTCCATGTTATATAGTACAGATAAAAACTATAAAAAAAGATGGTTATTCATCTATTCAATTAGGAATAGAAGATAAAAAGAAAAAACATACGACTAATTCTTTAAAAGGACATTTTAAAAAAGCTGGGATTACCCCTAAAAAAAAACTTATAGAAATTAGAAATATTTTTTTTATAGATAAAAAATCTTTTAAATTAGGTAGTAAAATAAATCCAGATTTCCTTATAGAAGGAGAATTAGTTGACGTACAAGGAATTTCTAAAGGTAAGGGATTTCAAGGTGTAGTAAAAAGACATAAATTTTCAGGAGTTGGAGAAAGAACTCATGGTCAACATAATCGTTTAAGATCACCTGGATCTGTTGGAGCTGGATCTGATCCCTCACGTATTTTTAAAGGAAAAAAAATGGCTGGAAGAATGGGGGGAGTAAATATAACTATTCAAAATTTGAAAATATTAAAAATAGATATATCTCAAAATATTTTAATATTAAAGGGGTCTGTTCCAGGAAATAAAAATTCATATTTAAGGATAAAGAAAAAAAAATGGAATTAAAAATTTTGGATATTAAAGGAAATTATACAGATCGAAAAATTGAATTTAATGAAAAATTTTTTGGTAAAAAGTCTTATGATCATTCTATTTATTTAGAAATAAAAAGATATTTATCTGCACAGCGTCAAGGAACACATAAATCTAAAGAAAGAGGAGATTTATCTGGAAGTACTAGAAAATTACATAGGCAAAAAGGGACTGGTGGGTCTAGAAAAGGTGATATTAAAAATCCTCTATTTAGAGGAGGTGGAAGAATTTTTGGACCACGTCCTAGACATTATTTTGAAAAAATAAATAAATTAACAAAAAATTTAGTAAAAAAAACAATTATAGGATATAAACTAAAGGAAAATAAAGTAAAAATTATAGAAGATTTTCAATTGAAAATTCCAAAAACTAAATTTATATTAAAAATATTAAAATTTTTGAAATTAGAAAATAAAAAATCATTAATGATAATTGGAAAACCAAATAAAAATTTATATTTATCATCTAGAAATTTAAAAAATTTTAAATTATTAAATGTCAATGAAATAAATAGTTATTCTTTATTAAATTCTTTATATATTATTTTTTCCGAAAATTCAATGAAAAAAATTTATGAAATATTGAATAATTAGTTATATATATGATTTTAATCAAACCTGTTATTACGGATAAATCTTCTATGAATGAAGAGCATGCTTGTTATACTTTTTTTGTATGTATAAAAAGTAATAAAAATCAAATAAAAAAAGAAATAAATAAAGTATTTGGTGTTACTATAAAAAAAATTCGAACTATGATTTATCCTAGAAAAGATAAATCTAAATATACTAAAAAAGGATTTTTATATGGAAAAACAATTAGATTGAAAAAGGCTATTATTCAATTAAAAGAAAATCAAAAAATTGATTTTTTTAATCAAAAAAAAATTTGAATGTCAATAAAAAAAATAAAACCTACAACACCTAGTCAACGATTTAAAATTATTAATAATTTTGATGAAATTACAAATTTTAATCCTGAAAAGTCTTTAACAAAAGGAAAATGTAAATCTGGAGGTAGAAATAATTTTGGAAGAATGACTATGCGTTATTTCGGAGGTGGGCATAAAAAAAAATATAGAATAATTGATTTCAAAAGAAGAAAATTTGGAATCTCAGCTATTATAAAATCTATAGAATATGACCCAAATCGATCTTCTTTTATTTCTCTTTTACATTATAAAGATGGAGAAAAAAATTATATTTTAGCTATAAATGGATTTAAAATAGGACAAAAAGTTATATCTGGAAAAGAAGTGCCTTTTAATATAGGAAATTCAACTTTTTTAAGTGAAATTCCATTAGGATTAAATATTTCTTGTATAGAATTAATTCCTGGACAAGGGGCTAAAATAGCTAGAAGTGCAGGATCTTATGCACAATTATTTGCAAAAGAAGGAAAATATGCAACTATAAAATTTCCTTCTGGAGAATTAAGAATAGTTTTAGTTTCTTGTATGGCTACTATTGGTATAGTTTCTAACTTAGATCATCAATTAGAAATATATGGAAAAGCAGGTAAAAATCGACATCTTGGAAGAAGACCTAGAACTAGAGGAGTGGCTATGAATCCAGTGGATCATCCTATGGGAGGAGGAGAAGGAAAAGCTTCTGGAGGGATACCTAGAAGTAGAAAAGGAATACCTTCTAAAGGATTTAGAACACGGATTAAAAATAAATATTCAGATAAATATATTTTGCAAAGAAGAAAAAAATAAATTTTTTATATTATGGCAAGATCTTTAAAAAAAGGACCATTTGTTTCTCAAAAATTGTATAAAAAAGTTTTGAAAAATATTAAACTTGAAAAAAAATCTATTATTAAAACATGGTCTAGACCATCTACAATTATTCCAGATTTTGTAGGACAAACTTTTGCAGTTCATAATGGAAGACAATTTATTAATGTGTATATTACAGAAAATATGATTGGTCATAAATTAGGTGAATTTTCTCCTACTCGTACTTTTAGAGGACATACTGGTTCTAAAAATAAATTAAAAATAAAAAGTTAGAATTTTCTTAAAACAAATGAATTTTAAAGAAAAAACTATTGTTTCAGGATCTTTAAATAAAATTCGAAGTTCTCCCAGAAAAATAAGATTAGTAGTTGATATTATTCGTAATAAAGAAATTAAAAATGCTTTGGATATATTAAAATATAGTAAAAAACATAGAATTTCTATTTCATTAAGAAAATTATTAATTTCTTTATTATCTAATTATAAAAAAAAATATATAGAAGATAATATTGATGAAAAATCTTTATATATAAAGGAAATTAGAGTTGATCAAGGAAAAACTTTAAAAAGATTACGTCCTGTACCTCAAGGTAGAGGTCATAGAATTAGAAAAAGATCAAGTAATGTAGTAGTTACTTTAGGAAAGAGAAAATAAATGTAATATATATGGGACAAAAAACTAATCCAATTGTCAATCGTTTAGGAATTGTGATGGGCTGGCAATCTAGTTGGTGTAATAATTATAAGGATAGAATACAAGAGGATTTTAAAGTTAGAAGGTATATAGAAACTCGTTTACTTAAAGGAATTGTTTCTCGAATTTTTATAGATAGAACTCTGAAATTTATAACGATAACTATTAGAACATCGAGACCGGCTCTTGTTATAGGAAAAAGAGGAGAAGAAGTGGATACTATTAGAAAAAAATTAAGAAAATTTACTAAAAAAGAAGTTCAAATTAATATATCTGAAGTAAGAAGACCAGAGTTAGATGCACCTTTAGTAGCTAAAGGATTGGTTAGACAATTGGAAAATAGAATATCTTATAAAAAAGTAATTAAATTATCTATTATTTCAGCTATGAGAATGAATGCTCAAGGTATAAAAATTCAGATTTCTGGAAGATTGAATGGATCTGAAATGGCGAGACGAGAATCTTATAAAGAAGGTCGAATTTCTCTTGGAACTTTTCGGGCAGATGTTGATTATCATATGGCAGTTGCTCATACAGTTTATGGAAGTATTGGGGTAAAAGTTTGGATTATGAAAGGAGAAATATATGGAAAAAAAGAATTATCTCCATTATTTGGATTACAACAAAAAAAATCACGTTTTTATAATAATAAATTTTCTTCTTTTAATAAAAAGAAAAAAGTATAATTTTTTTTATAATATAATATCTAGTTAATATTTAGTTATTATTTTTATGTATGTTACAACCAAAAAAAACAAAATATAAAAAAAATCAAAAAGGTAGAATCCGTGGGAATGCTTCAAAAGGACTTATTCTTTCAAGAGGATTATATGGAATAAAAGCGATGGAAGGTGCGTGGATTACATCTAGACAATTAGAAGCTGCTCGTGTAGCTGCTACTAGATATATGAAAAGAGAGGGAAGATTGTGGATAAATATTTTTCCAGATAAACCAATCACAAAAAAACCACAAGAAGTTCGTATGGGAAAAGGAAAAGGCCCTGTAGAATTTTGGGTATCTATTGTTAAACCTGGAAGAATATTATTTGAAATAGATGGTGTAGAAATGATAATTGCTAAGGAAGCATTAAGATTAGCTTCTCAAAAATTTCCTATAAAGATGAAATTTATTTTTTCAAAAGAATTTGTAAAATGAAAAAATATTCGGAAATTCAAATTTTATCTATTAATGATATTAAAATAAATATAAAAATTCAAAAAAAAAATTATCAAAAAATGAAATTTGATCAAGTTTTGAATTTTAAAAAAAAATTTGTAAAAATTAGGATTTTGAGAAGATATATCGCTAAATTAAAAACTGAATTAAATAAAAAAATAAATGATAATAAATAAGGAAAGTAGTAGAAGTATTACTGTTCCTAGAAAAAATAGTAGAAAACAAAGAATAGGAATAGTAGTTAGTAATAAAATGAATAAAACAATTATTGTTTCTGAAACCAAAAAAGTAAAACATAAATATTACGGAAAAAGTATTATAAAAAAGAAAAAATATATGGTTCATGATGAAAAAAATATATCCAAAAATGGCGATCAAGTAAAGATTATGGAAACAAAACCTATTAGTAAAAATAAATGTTGGAGATTAATTTCAGTTTTAGATAAAATAGGATAATATGTTACAACAAGAATCTAGATGTAGAGTTTCTGATAATTCAGGAGCAAAAGAAGCTTTAATTATTCGTGTTTTAGGAGGATCTAAAAAAAGATATGCTTTTTTAGGTGATTCAATAGTTGTTACAATAAAATCTGCTATTTCTAGTGGTGGTATAGTAAAAAAAGGACAAATTGTTAAAGCAATAATAATTAGAACAAAAAAAAGAACGAGAAGAAAAGATGGATCTTATATAAGTTTTGATGATAATGCTTGTGTTTTGATTAATCCTTCTGGAGAAATAATGGGAACTCGAGTTTTTGGACCAGTAGCAAGAGAATTAAGAGATTTAGAATATATGAAAATTATTTCTTTAGCTCAAGAAGTTTTATAGAGTTATATATAATAAAAGTTTATTTAAAATGATAAAAAAAGGAGATAAAATTTCGATTTTATCAGGAAATTATAAGGGGTTAAAAGGAGTAATTTCAAAAGTTTTTCCTAAAAAGAAAAAAGTTATTGTATTTGGAATAAATATGATTCAAAAACATATTAAACCTAATGCAAAAAATCCTAAAGGAGGAATTATAAAAAAAGAAGTTCCTATACATATATCTAATTTAAAAAAAGAAGAAAAAAAGAAAATAGATGATTCCTTATCAGTCTAGATTAAAAAAATTATATAAAGAAAATATAGTTCCAAAATTAATAAAAAAATTTGATTATAGTTCTATTATGGAAGTGCCTAGACTTAATAAAATAATTGTACATCAAGGTATTGGAAAAGCAACATTAGATAAAAAACTCATAGATTTTTCTATGAATGAAATAACATCTATTGTAGGGCAAAAAGCAGTTTTTTGTTATTCAAAACATGATGAATCTGGATTTAAATTAAGAAAAGGTATGCCAATAGGAGTAAAGGTTACCTTACGAAGGACAAAAATGTATGAATTTTTGGAAAGATTAATTACGGTTTCTTTACCTAGAGTAAGAGATTTTAATGGAGTAAAAATAAATAGTTTTGATAGATTTGGAAATTATAATATGGGGATTAGGGAACAAGTAATTTATCCAGAAATTAATATTGATAAAATTAAAAAAAATATGGGGATGAATATTTCATTTGTTACTTCCGCAAAAAGTAATTTAGAAGCTAAATCTCTTTTATTTTATTTTGGAATACCATTTCAAAAAAATGATAAATAAATGGCTAAAGAATCTGTAAAAGCAAGACAAATAAAAAGAGAAAAAATTGTATTAAAATATGCAAAAAAAAGAGAAAGTTTAAAAAAATCTAAAAGTTATGAATTATTGCAAAAACTTCCCCGAAATGCATCCCCGGTACGTTTAAGAAATAGATGTTCAATAAGTGGAAGAAGTAGAGGATATATGAGATTATTTGGAATTTCTCGTATTGTTTTTAGAAATATGGTTTCTCAAGGTCTTATTCCTGGAGTAAAAAAAGCAAGTTGGTAACTGATATTATTATAAAAAAATAAAATATGAATACTGATCCTATTGCAGATTTTTTAACTAGAATTAGAAATGCTTGTTTTGCAAAACATAAAATATTGAAAATTCCCTCTTCTAAATTAAAAAAAGAACTTTCTAAAGTGCTATTAGAAAATGGTTATATTTTAGATTATAAATTGGAAAAAAAGGATAAGGAAATAATTAAAATTGCTTTAAAATATTTTAAAAATAATTCCGTAATTCAACGATTAATTAGAATAAGTAAACCAGGATTAAGGAAATATACTAAATATAAAAATTTACCTCGGGTTTTAAATGGATTAGGAATTGCAATTATTTCTACTTCTTATGGTGTAATAACAGATAAACAGGCAAGAAAAAAAAGATTAGGAGGTGAAATTTTATGTTATGTCTATTAAAAACTTTTTTGATTATGTCTAGAATTGGAAGAATCCCTATATCTATACCTAAGAATGTTAATATAAATATTATTGATAATAAAATAATTATAAAAGGAAAATTAGGAATTTTAAGTCAAAAATTTTCCGAAAAAATAAAAATTATTTTTAAAAATGATAAATTATTTTTAAGTAGAATACAAGAAGATAAAAAAACTAAATCTTTACATGGATTATATCGTGTATTAATTGATAATATGGTAAAAGGAGTTACTAATGGATTTCAAAAAGAATTAGAATTAGTTGGAATTGGATATAGAGTATCTTATTATGAAGAAATATTAGAATTTAATTTAGGTTTTTCTCATAAAATTATGATGAAAATTCCTAAAGAAATTCGTGCAGAAATAAAAATAAATAAAGGTAAAAATCCAATTCTTATATTAAAATCTTACGATAAACAACTTTTAGGTATGATAGCTTCTAAAATTCGTTCATTAAGAGTACCAGAACCATATAAGGGAAAAGGAATAAAATATTTAAAAGAATCTATTCGTAAAAAAACTGGAAAATCTGTTTAAATATTATGAAGGGAAATAAAAAAAAAATTAAAAAATTTTTAGGAACTAAAAAAAAACCTAGAATTACCGTTTTTAGAAGTAATAGAGCTATTTATGCACAAATAATTGATGATTTATCGGGAAAAACTTTAGTATCTTCTTCTTCTAGAGAAAAAATATTTAGAAATAATATGAAAATAAAGCAAACAAAAATAAAATTATCTAATGAAGTTGGAAAATTATTAGGAGAAAGAGCAAGTTTATTAAAAATAAAAAAGGTAATTTTTGATAGAGGAAGGTATTTATATCATGGTAGGATAAAATCCTTAGCAGAAGGGGTAAGAGAAATGGGTTTAGATTTTTAATTAAATTATGGTAATATTTTTAGAAAAAAAAGGGAAACATTCAGGATTAGAACTAAAAGAAAAATTAGTTGGAGTTACAAGAGTGTGTAAAGTTACTAAAGGAAGAAGATATTTTAGTTTTAGTGCTATTGTTATTAAAGGAAATGAAGATGGAATGGTAGGATATGGATTTGGAAAATCTAAAGAAGCTGCTGATGCTATTCGTAAAGCTGGAGAACATGCTAAACGAAATTTATGTAAAGTTTGTATTTATAATGGAACTATACCGCATGAACAAGAAGCTAGATATGGTGGTGCTCATATTCTTATTAAGCCAGCATCTGAAGGAACTGGTATTATAGCAGGGGGGCCTTTAAGAGCAGTTCTTGAAACTGTAGGATTGAGAGATGTTTTATCAAAATCTAAAGGATCATCCAATCCCCATAATATAATTAAAGCAACAATTAAAGCTTTAAAATATATGAGAGATGTTCAGATAATTTCTAAAGAAAGGGGAATTTCTATTGAAAGAGTATATAATGGAGTGGAATATGTAAAGTAGATAAAAAAATATAAATAAATTTTATTATGAAGTTAAATTTTTTGATTCCAAGAAAAGGATCTAAAAAAAAAAAATTAAGATTAGGTAGAGGACAAGGTTCTGGAAAAGGGGGGACTTGTGGTAGAGGACATAAAGGATCAAAATCTCGTTCTGGATATTCTAAAAAATTAGGGTTTGAAGGTGGCCAAATGCCAATTCAAAGAAGAATTCCTAAATTTGGATTTAAAAATCCTAATAGAAAAAAATATTTTATAATTAATTTAGATTCTTTACAAGAATTAGTAGATAAGGGAAAAATATCGGATATTATTAATCAACAAACATTATTAAATAATCGGTTAATAAATAAAAAAAATGGATTAATAAAAATTTTAGCAGGAAGAAAAATATTAAAAATTTCATTAAAAATTACTGCATCTAAATTTAGTAAAAAAGCTATTTTTCATATAGAGAGAGCAGGCGGAAAGGTTTTTTATATATGATATATATAGATTATTATTTATGAATAATTTTTTAATTATATTTCATAATATTTGGAATGCAAAAGAATTACGGAAAAAAATAATAATAACTTTAAGTTTTTTATTAGTATATCGTTTTGGTGCATATATTCCTATTCCTGGAATTAATCCTTTAGGAATTGTTGATTTTATGAAGTCAATGAATTCAGGATCTAAAGGATTAATGCAAATTCTTTCTTCTTTTACGGGAGGTGCTTTTAATCGTGCTTCTATTTTGGCTTTAGGAATTATGCCATATATATCTGCTTCTATTATAATACAATTAATGTGTATTGTAATTCCTTATTTACAAAAAGTACAAAGAGATGGAGAAAGTGGAAAAAGACATATCAATTTTATAACAAGATGGTTAACTGTTGGAATATGTTTAATTCAAGCTCCTTTATATCTTATTTCTTTAACTAAACAATTTAATCCTATTAATGATTCATCATCTTCTTTTTTATCCAATACTTATCTTTTAAATATAAATACTTTTCATGGAAAAATTTTATTTTGGACAATTGGAATAATCATATTAACTTCAGGTACAATGTTTACTATGTGGTTAGGAGATAAAATAACGGATGAAGGGATAGGAAATGGAATTTCTTTAATAATTATGTCTGGAATTATAGTTCGTTTTCCAGATTCTATTGTAAAAGAAATTTATAATAAATTAAATATTAAAAATGGAGGAATGATTATTTTGTTTTTTGAATTTTTATTATGGTTAATAGTAATTCTTTTTTGTATTGTAATTATTCAATCTATTAGAAAAATACCCATCCAATATGTTTCTCATTATAAATCTTTAGGATTAAGTTCTAAATTGATTCATAAAAAACATCAGTATATCCCATTAAAAATGACTTCTGCAGGGGTAATGCCAATTATTTTTTCTCAAGCAATTATGCTTTTTCCATTAACTTTTTTTAATTACGTAAATAATGAAAAAATTAAAAATTTTTTTTATTTATTTCAAGATATTTATGGTTTATGGTATAATTTAGCTTTTTCTATATTGGTGATGATATTTACTTTTTTTTATACAGCAATTACTATTCCAGTAAATCAAATAGCTGATGATTTAAAAAGAAATGGAGGACATATCCCGAAAATAAAACCAGGGAAAGAAACTGTAGAATATATAGATTCTATCTTATCAAAGATAACACTACCTGGGGCAATATTATTAGCTATAATTGCAATACTTCCATCTATAGTTTTTCGTATAGGGATCAC
The DNA here is from genome assembly GCF_003226695.1 of Blattabacterium punctulatus. Classification (NCBI taxonomy): domain Bacteria; kingdom Pseudomonadati; phylum Bacteroidota; class Flavobacteriia; order Flavobacteriales; family Blattabacteriaceae; genus Blattabacterium; species Blattabacterium punctulatus. The sequence continues at coordinate 243,065 of NZ_CP029808.1, forward strand.
TCAAAATTTTTCTTTATTTTATGGGGGGACTTCTTTATTAATAGTTGTAGGAGTTACGTTAGATCTTATACAACAAGTAGATATATATTTATTAAATTATTATTATGACGATTTAATGATGATAAAAAATCGTAATAATAATAGATATATTTCTAATAATAAAATATAGTAATTTTATGTTTATTTTTTATGTATATTATATTTATTATTATGTAATATTTGTATTTTTATGTCTAAACAAAAGCATATCGAAGTAGATGGTATAATTATAGAATCTTCTCCAAATGCTATGTTCCGTGTTGAATTGGAAAATGGTTGTATTGTTAAGGCTCATATTTCAGGAAAAATGAGAATGCATTATATAAAAATTTTACCTGGTGATAAGGTAAGATTAGAAATGTCTTCATATGATTTAAATAGAGGTAGGATTACCTATAGATATTAAAAAATAATTTAAAAATTATTATATATATGAAAGTAAGGACTTCTTTAAAAAAACGAACAGATAATTGTAAATTTATTAGAAGAAAAGGACGTTTACGTATTATTAATAAAAAAAATCCTAGATTTAAACAAAGACAAGGTTAATTTTAATATTAAAAAAATGTATATTATTCTATGGCTAGAATTTCAGGAATAGATATTCCAAAATATAAAAGAGGAATTATTGGTCTTATGTATTTATATGGAATAAGTAAAAGTTTATCAAGTCAAATTTTATTTCATGTTGGAATTGATGAAAATGTAAAAGTAGAAAGTTGGTCTGATGAAGATATTAGTAATATAAGAAAGTATATATCAGATAATATAAAAATTGAAGGTGAATTAAGATCTGAAATTCAATTGAGTATTAAAAGATTAATGGATATTGGATGTTATAGAGGTACTAGACATAGAAAAGGTCTTCCTTTGAGAGGTCAAAAAACTAAAAATAATTGTAGAACTAGAAAAGGAAGAAAAAAAACTGTAGCAAATAAGAAAAAAATAACAAAATAGAATTTTTTCATATAAAAAATATGGCAAAGTTATCATCGGGGAAAAAAAAATCAGTTGTAGTTGATCCATTAGGAGAAGCTCATATTCAATCTACATTTAATAATATTATTATTACATTAACAAATAAAAAAGGAGAGGTAATAGCATGGTCTTCAGCTGGAAAAATGAATTTTAAAGGTTCTAAAAAAAATACTCCTTATGCTGCTCAAATGACTGCAGAAAACGTAGCAAAAGAGGGGTTAAATGCAGGAATTAAAAAAATTGAAGTAAAAGTAAAAGGTCCTGGAGCAGGTAGAGATGCTGCAATACGAGCTTTAAGTAATTCTGGAATTTTAGTAACTTTAATAAAAGATATTACCCCTTTACCTCATAATGGTTGTCGACCACCAAAAAGAAGAAGAGTTTAATTTTTTATAAATTATGGGAAGATATATAGGGCCAAAAACGAAAATTTCTCGTAAATTTGGGGAATGTATATATGGAGAAGATAAATATTTTGAAAGAAGAAAATATCCATCTGGAGAACATGGAAATAATCGCCGTAGAGGTAAACGATCAGAATATTTTATACAATTGATAGAAAAACAAAAAGCAAAATATACTTATGGTATATTAGAGCATCAATTTAAAAAATTATTTATCGAATCTTCAAGAAAAAAAGGAATTACTGGAGAATTGTTATTACAATTCTGTGAATCTCGTCTTGATAATATTGTTTTTAGATTAAAATTTGCTCCATCTAGATCTTCAGCACGTCAGATAATTTCTCATAAGCATATTATGGTGAATAATTCTATTGTTAATATTCCTTCTTTTAGATTAAAACCTGGGGATAAAATTGGAATAAGAGAAAAGTCAAAAAAACATCCAGTTATATTAGAATCTATAAATAAAAAAATAAGAATTATAGTAGAATGGTTAATTTTGGATGAAAAAAATATGTTTGGGATATTTAGAATTATGCCAAAAAGAATACAAATACCAGAAAATATTAAAGAACAATTAATCGTTGAATTTTATTCAAAATAAGAATCAATATTATGAATATTCTAGATTTTGTTAAACCTAATAAAATTACAGTATCTGAATTTTCAGATTGTAAGGGAATTTTTCATTTAAAACCTTTAGAACCTGGTTATGGTATTACATTAGGAAATTCTTTGAGAAGAGTATTATTAAGTTCATTAAAAGGATTTGCGATAACTTCTATTAGAATTAAGGGTGTTAAATATGAATTTTCTACTATAGAAGGTGTAATTGAAGATGTTACTGAAATTATCCTAAATCTAAAAAAAATTCGTTTTAAACAGAAAGTATATGGAGTAACTAAAGAAATAGTTAATACTTTTTTGAATAAAGATGAAAAAGTTACCGGAAAAATTTTTAATAAATTTATTTCTAATTTTCAAATTATAAATACAGATTTATTAATTTGTAATAAAAATAAATCCATTCCATTAGAAATAAGTTTTACTATTGAAGAAGGAAGAGGCTATGTTCCAGCAGAAGAAAATAAAAAAAATAATAATGATTTAATTGGAAATATTCCTATAGATTCTATTTATACTCCTATTAAAAATGTGAAATATACAATAGAAAATTGTCGTGTTGGACAGAAAACAGATTTTGAAACCCTTTTATTAGAAATTAAAACGGATGGATCTATATGTCCTAAAATTGCATTAATGGAAGCTTCTAATATTTTAATTCAATATTTTTCTATTTTTTCTAATGAAAAAATTGGAAAAGAGGAACCTGAAAAAATTGGAAAAGAAAATAAATATGATGAAGATTTTTTACGTATGCGAACATTATTAAAATCTAAATTAAATGAAATGGATCTATCTGTACGTACAAAAAATTGTTTAAAATCTGCTTCTATAGAAACTATAGCTGATTTAGTAATTTGTAATAAAACTAATATGTTAAATATGAGAAATTTTGGAAAAAAATCATTGGAAGAATTGGAAATTAAAATGAAAAATAAAGGTTTATATTTTGGAATGAATATATCTGAATATGAAATAAATAATAAAAATAAATAGATTTTTTATTTTTATGAATCATAGAAAAAAAAATAATCATTTAAGTAGAAAATATGGACATAGAAAATCTATTTTATCTAATATGTCTTCATCTTTGATTAAAAATAAAAAAATTTTTACTACTCTTGCTAAAGCTAAAGCTTTAAAAAAATATATAGAACCTATTATAACAAAATCTAAAATAAATACAACTCATTCTAAAAGAAATATTTTTTCTTTGTTAAGAGATAAAATTGCGGTATCGGAACTTTTTAATGAATCTTTTAAAAAAGTTCGTGAACGTCCTGGAGGATATACAAGAATTATAAAAATTGGATTTCGTTACGGAGATATGGCAAAAGAATCTCTTATTGAATTGGTAGATTTTAATAATATTTATCATTCTAAAAAAAATTTAAAATCGGTAAGACGTAGTGGAAAAAAGAAAAGGGTTAATCCAATAGAATAATGAGAAAAATAAAAATTATTAAAGCAAGACAAATATTAGATTCTAGGGGCAATCCTACTGTAGAAGTAGATGTTATTACAAATAATAATATATTAGGACGTGCCTCAGTCCCATCTGGATCTTCAAAAGGTGAAAATGAAGCCATTGAATTAAGAGATGGAAATACAGAATTTTTAGGTAATGGAGTTTTAAAAGCCGTTCATAATGTGAATAATATTATTGCTCCTGAATTAATAGGAAAATCTGTAATGGATCAATTATATATAGATAGATTAATTTTAAATTTAGATGGAACAAAAAATAAAAGAAGATTAGGAGCTAATGCAATTTTAGGTGTTTCTTTAGCGGTAACAAAAGCGGCATCTAAAGAATTAAATATTCCTATTTATAAATATATAGGAGGAGTATATGCACATTCACTACCAGTCCCCTTAATAAATATTATAAATGGAGGTAAACATTCTGATAGTTCTATAGTATTTCAAGAATTTATGATAGTTCCTGTAGGTGCAAATACTTTTTTTGAAGCTATTCAAATGGGATATAAAGTTTATTATAAATTAAAAGAAATTTTATCTAAAAAAGGATTATCTACAAATATTGGTGATGAAGGTGGTTTTTCTTCTAATTTTAATAATATTGAAGATGTATTAGATAATATTTTAGAATCTATACATTTATCAGGTTATGAACCTTTTGATCAAATAGGGATCGCATTAGATTGTGCTGCTTCTGAATTTTATAAAAAAGAAAAATATAATTATTCTAAATTTGAAAAAATTCAAAATAATAAAGAAAAAATAAAAAAATCTAAAAAAGAACATGTTAATTATTTATCGTTTTTAACAAAACGTTATCCAATTATATCTATAGAAGATGGAATGGATCAAAATGATTGGGATGGATGGAAATTATTAACTAATGAATTAGGTAAAGAAATTCAATTGGTTGGAGATGATCTTTTTGTTACACAAGTTGATAAATTAAATAAAGGAATAAAAGAAAAAATTGCAAATTCTATTCTAATAAAAGTTAATCAAGTAGGAACACTTACAGAAACTATAGAGACTATAAGTCTAGCAAAAAAAAATAAATATAATAATATTATTTCTCATCGTTCTGGAGATACAGAAGATTCTTTTATAGCAGATCTTTCTGTTGCATTTAATATTGAACAAATTAAAACCGGTTCTATTTGTCGTTCTGAACGTACTTCAAAATATAATCAATTATTACGTATTGAAGAATTACTTGGAAAAAATTCTTATTATCCCGGATTATTTTTAAACTAAAAAAAATCGTTAACGATTTTTTTTAGTTTAAAAATAATGGAATTAGTAATCATATCAGTTTTTATTATAGGATATTTATTTATTACTATTGAGAATTTTATATCCTTAAACAAGGTAATTCCATCTATTCTTATGGCAACTATTTGTTGGTCATTAATTATGTTTTGTAATTTACCAGTTTTTGAATTAGATAATGCTTTAATTAAATGGAAAGATCCTAATTATTTATTATCACATCATTTAGGAAATGCTTCTGAAATTATTTTTTTTCTTATTGGATCCATGTCAATAGTTTCCATTATTGATATATATTCTGGTTTTGAAGTTTTAGTAAATTTTTTTTATTCCAATACAAAACGTAATTTTTTATGGATAATAAATTTATTGTCTTTTTTTTTATCTGCAATTATAGATAATCTTACAGCGACTATAATTTTAATTACTATTTTAAAAAAAATTATAGTTAATTATAAAGAACGATTACATTATTTAGGATTAATCATTATATCTGCTAATGCAGGTGGTGTATGGTCTCCAATAGGGGATATAACTACTACTATGTTATGGATTTCTAATAAAGTAACAACTATAAATCTTATAAAAAAAATATTTATACCATCTGCTTTATGTATGTGTGTATCTACTTTTATAGGTTCATTAATGCCTATTTTTAATGGATCAATTCAAATAAAAAAAAATAAATTGTCAAAATCAGATTTTCAAAGAGGATTTTGGGTATTAAAATTTGGTTTAGGTCTTATATTATTTGTTCCTATTTTAAAAAATATAACTGGTATTCCACCATATATGGGGATGATGTTTTCTTTTGGAATTCTTTGTTTAATAACCAATATTTATTATAAAAATCATTTTTCTATGGATAGAATATTGAAAAAGTTAGATTTTTCTAGTATATTATTTTTTTTAGGAATTTTACTTTCTATTTCTTCCTTAGAATCTTTAGGAAAATTATATGATTTATCTAATTGGATTAGTAATATAGTCTATTCATGGAAAATAAAAACTTTTATATTAGGATTAATATCTTCTTTTATAGATAATGTTCCTTTAGTAGCAGCTATTATATCTATGTTTAATTATTCTATAGATCATGAATTTTGGCATTTTATAGCTTATATGTCTGGAACAGGAGGGAGTATTTTACTAATAGGATCAGCTTCTGGAATAACAGCTATGGGAATGGAAAAAATAGATTTTTTTTGGTATTTAAAAAATATTAGTTGGTTAGCTTTTATAGGATTTTTATCTGGTTTTTTATATTTATTAATTTATCCATTTTTTTCTTTGTAATAATTCTATAAATGCACCTCCAAGATATGAAAAATGAAAAAATATAGGAAGAATTACAATTTCAAACCATAATGGAAGTGTATATAAAAAAATATGAATAAAGGCAATAATAAATAAAATAATTCCAGTTAATCCTGCATAAGCTTTTTTAGCATTTTGTACAAAAAAAGCTGTTGTAATTCCTCCTAATAAAGCACTAAAAGCATAGAAAAAAAATAAAGTTATGAAAAAACTAGAAGGAGCATGAATAAATACATATTGTATATTTTTCAATGGAATGAATTGTATATTGATAAACCAGTTTTTTATTAATTTAATGGAATAAATTATTTCAGTGATACTAACTAATATTCCTATGAATACTGCAAAAAAATTTCTATACATATAACATTATTAAAAAAAGTATTTTTTTTGTTATTTTGTAAAAATAAAATAATTTATTTTGTTATGTATCCTAAAATAAATTGGAATTCTATAAAGAAATATGAGGATATTAATTTCTATTTTTGGAAAGGAATTTCCAAAATAGAAATTAATAGACCTAAATGTCATAATGCTTTTCGTGTAGAAACAGTAAAAGAAATGATAGATGCTATAGATATATGTCGGGATCGAAGAGATGTAGATATATTAATTATAACTGGATCTGGAAAAAAATCTTTTTGTTCTGGTGGGGATCAGAATCAAAGGGGATTAGGTGGTTATTTAGGAAAAGATGGAATTCCAAGATTAAATATTTTAGATTTTTATAAAAAAATTCGAGAAATCCCTAAACCAGTTATTGCTATGGTAAATGGATTTTCTATAGGTGGGGGGCATGTTTTACATGTAGTTTGTGATTTAACTATTTCATCTAATAATGCTATTTTTAGTCAAGTAGGTCCAAAAGTAGGATCTTTTGATGGAGGATTTGGAGCTTCTTATTTAGCCCGTCATATTGGTCAAAAAAAAACACGAGAAATGTGGTTTTTATGTAAAAAATATTCTGCTAATGAGGCATTAAAAATGGGATTAATTAACAAAGTAGTTCCTCTAAATAAATTAGAAAAAACTACTATAAAATGGTGTCAATTAATTCAAAAACGGAGTCCAATGTCTTTGAGGATGATTAAACGTTGTTTAAATGCAGAATTAGATGGTCAACATGGATTGATGCAATTAGCTGGAGATGCTACTTTAATGTTTTATTTAATGGAAGAATCTCAAGAAGGAAAAAAAGCTTTTTTAGAAAAAAGAGAACCCAATTTTAGAAAATTTACAAAATTTTTATGAATTTAAAATATTGGATTTATGCAATTCGTTTACATACTTTACTTCTTTCTTTTTCTGGAATTACTTTAAGTTTTTTAATATCTAAATCTAGAGGATATGGAGATTATTGTACTTATTTTTTGTGTCTTATAACTGGTATATTTTTGCAAATATTAGCCAATATTTCAAATGATTATGGAGATAGTATAAAAGGAGTAGATAATTTTCGAAGAATTGGTCCAAATAGAACTGTTCAAAGTGGATTTATTTCATTAATTTCAATGAAAAAAGCAATAAATATATTTTCTATTTTATCTTTTATTTTTGGATTTTTATTAATTTATAAATCTATTAGATTACAAAATATTTTTCTTTTTTTATTTTATTTTATAGGAATTTTGATTTGTATATATAGTTCTATTAAATATAGTATTGGTACTTATCCTTATGGATATTTAGGAATGGGAGATTTATCTGTTTTAATATTTTTTGGTTTTATTTCTATAGGAGGAAGTTATTTTTTATATACAAAATTTTATTCTTTAGATATATTTTTTTTATCTTTATCAATAGGGTTATTGAATATTTCTGTTTTAAATATTAATAATATGAGAGATATAGATAATGATTATAAAAATGGAAAATATACTTTAGCAGGAATATTAGGAATTAAATATGCAAAAATATATCATATTTTATCTATTATATTATCTATATTTTTAGGTTTTTTATTTAATTATTTAAATTATAAAAATTTATACCAATGGATTTTTTTTATGTTCAATATACCTTTTTTAATACAACATTTAAAGAAAATTATTTATATAAATAATCCAAAAGATTTCAATGATGAACTTAAAAAATTAGTTTTAATTACTTTTTTTTATTCTATGAGTATAGGAATAGGTATTCAATATTCTTCTTATTATTAAGAAATTAATAAATTAATAAATTAATAAATTAATAAAAATAAAATGAAAATAACTTTTTTTACTCATAGTACATATATGTTAGAAATCCATGAAAATTTTTTATTGGTAGATCCTTTTTTTTCTGAAAATCCTATTTTTAATAATAGTACATTATTATTAAATAAATATATCCAATTTTTTAAAAAAATTGATTATATTTTGTTAACTCATGCTCATTATGATCATGTATGTGATGTAGAAATTTTTGCAAAAAAATTTAATTCTTTAATTATATCAAATTATGAAATATCTAATTTTTTTAATAAAAAAGGATTAAAAACATATGGGATAAATTATGGATCTTTTATTAATTTTCCATTTGGAAAATTAAAATATGTTTGGGCTACTCATTCTAGTGTTTTTAAAGATGGAACTTATGGAGGAAATCCTGGAGGATTTCTTTTACATACAGATAAAGGAAATATTTATTTATCAGGAGATACTTCTTTAACATATGAAATGACACTTATTCCTAAATTTGGAAAGTTAAAAATATCTATTCTTCCTATAGGAGGAATTTATACTATGGATGTTGAAGAAGCTATTATTGCTTCCAATTTTTTACAATGTGATAAAATATTAGGAGTACATTACGATACTTTTGAATCCATAAAAATTAATCGAGAAAAAGCAAAAAAAAATTTTTTTGATAATCAAAAACAACTTCTTTTATTAGAAATGGGGGAATCAATATGGATTTAAATCTATTTTTTTAATAAATTAATTTTTTATAATATCTTAAATATAAATAGTTATTAAATATGATAATAAATTCTTTTTTGAAAAAAAAATTTTTTTTTAAAGAAAAAATAAAAAATTCTAAAAGAACATTCCATTATAATATAATTTGGTACTTAATTTTAAAAAAAAATAATAAGATAGGAATTGGAGAATGTAATCCATTATTGGATAATAATGCATTTAAAAATTTAAATGTTTATGAAAAAGAATTGTTATATCTTTCTGAAAAGATAAATATTATCCAAAAAAATGAATCTTATTATTATCATTCCTATATTTCTTATTCCTCAATTTTATTTGGATTAGAACAAGCTATTTTAGGGTTAAAAAATAGATATCCCATATTGTATGATTCTAAATTTACTATTGGTAAATCAGGTATTTCTATAAATAGTTTAATATGGTTGTTTTCATTATCTAATATGAATATAGAGAATGAAGTAAAAAAAATAGAAAAAGAAATTAATAAAGGTTTTTCATTTATTAAAATGAAAATAAGTCCAAAATTATTTTCTTATCAACTTATAATTTTAAAAAAAATAAAAAAAAAGTATCCATATATAAAAATACGTATCGATGCAAATGGATCTTTTAAAAATAGTAAAGAAGCTATATATTATATTAATCAACTTTATGACATAAATATTGTTTATTCAGTAGAGCAACCTATAAAAATTGGAAATTGGAAAGATTTATCAAAAATATGTAAAAAATCAAAATTACCTATAGCATTAGATGAAGAATTAATAGGAATTAATAATTTAAAATTTAAAAAAAGATTATTAGATATTATATCTCCTAAATATATAATATTAAAACCTAGTATATGCGGAGGATTTTTCGGATCTAAGGAATGGATAATAGAAGCATATAAAAGAAAAATAAAATGGTGTATAAGTTCTTCTTTAGAGAGTAAAATAGGAATTAATGCAATAGCACAATGGACTTTTAAAATGGAAGAAAAATATAATAAGGGTGTTCATGGATTAAATATAGGATATTTTCATAATGATTTTTATTCTCCTTTACATATAAAAAAAGGTTATATTTGGTATAATCCATTAAAAATATGGAAGTTCAAGAATCTTATTTAAAAATAAGAATTAATTTTTCTTCAAAAAAAAAATCAAATTATTTCATTTTTAAAGGTGATCCTTTATACCAATGGAAAAAATCTATTTTTTCTTTTTTAGAAAATTGGAATAATCGGAATCAATCGGTATTGATGAGTTTTACCTCTGGAACAACGGGAATCTCTAAAAAAGTTTTTTTTAATAAAAAATATATGTATGAATATGCAAAAAAAACGGTAGATTTTTTAAATTTAAAAGATAAAAAAATTCGAGGACTTTTATGTTTATCTCCAAATACAATAGCAGCCCAAATGTTTTTAGTTCGTTCTATTATATTTCATTGGGATATTGATTGTATTCCTCCATCATCTAATCCTTTAAAAAATATAAATGAATCTTTTGATATTGTATCTATGGTTCCAATGCAAGTTTATTCTAGTTTAAAAAGTTTGAAAAAAATAAGGATTCTTTTGATAGGTGGGTCACCCATTTCCATTGATTTAGAAAAAAAATTACAAAAGGTTTCTACTATTTGTTATGCAACTTATGGAATGACAGAAACATTAGGGCATATAGCTTTAAAAAAAATTAATGGATTATATAAAACTAGTTATTATCAAACATTAAAAAATATTTCTATTAATATAGATAAAAGAAATTGTTTAGGAATATTTTCTCCATATTGTATAAATTCTTTCATTCAAACTAATGATATTGTTCATATGATTTCTAGATATAAATTTAATTGGATAGGTAGATATGATAATATTATTAATAGTGGAGGAATAAAAATTATTCCTGAATTAGTCGAAAAAATAATATATCCTTTTATACCTTTTTATAAAAGATTTTTTATTTCTTCAATTCCAGATCAAATATTGGGAGAAAAAGTAATACTAATTATTGAAGGATCTATTTTTTCTATTAAAATTCCAAAATCCATTTTCATAGGAAAAAAAAGATTTTATAAGCCAAAAAATATTTTTTTTATACAAAATTTTATAGAAAATTCTTTGGGTAAATTGAAAAGAAAAGAAATTAAAAATAAATTAATGGAAAATATTATAAATAAAAATTTATTTTAATTTTAGTATTTTTTTTTCGAAATGTGATTTTAATATAATAAAAAAAGATTCTGTATCTAAGTAGTTATTATTTTTATTTTCATAAGTATTATTTCCGTATATAAGTTTGTATAAATCTTTAGTCATTATTCCTGATTGGATTAATTCTATGCAAGTTTCTTCCATTTTTTCTGAAAATTTTTTTAAACTAGAATTTTTATCCAAAAAAGCTCTATGTTTTAAACCACGAGTCCAAGCAAAAATAGAAGCTACAGGATTTGTAGATGTTTTTATTCCTTTTTGATGTAATCTATAATGTCTAGTTATTGTACCATGAGCAGCTTCCGCTTCTATTGTTTTTCCATCTGGAGTAAGTAAAATTGAAGTCATCATTCCTAATGAACCGAATCCTTGAGCTATAGTATCCGAATGAACATCTCCATCATAATTTTTGCAAGCCCATATAAATCCTCCCTTAGATTTTATTGCATAAGCTACCATATCATCAATCAAACGATGTTCGTAAGTAATTTTAATTTTTTCAAAAATTGATAAAAATTCTTTTTGATATATTTTATGAAAAATATCTTTGTATTTTCCATCATAATTTTTTAAAATAGTATTCTTTGTAGAAAGAAAAAGAGAACTTTTTTTATAAACCGAATAATTAAAACAAGAACGGGCGAATCCATAGATAGATTGATCTGTATTATACATTGCCATGGAAATTCCTGGAGTTATAAAATGATGTATTTCAAAATTTTTAATTTTTTGTTTTTTATTATCTGGTATAAATTGAAGGTATAATTTTCCTTTTTCTTTAATAAGAATATCTATTGCATTATATTGATCTCCATATGCATGACGAGCAATACATATTGGATTTTTCCAATTTGGAATTGGACGAGGTATATTTTCTACTATAATAGGTTCTCTAAAAATAGTTCCATTAAGAATATTTCTTATTGTCCCATTTGGAGAGTTCCACTTTTTTTTTAAATGAAATTCTTTCATTCTTTCTTCATCAGGTGTAATTGTAGCACATTTAATTCCAACATTATATTTTTTTATTGCATGACCAGCTTCTATAGTAATTTTATCCTCTGTAAAGTTTCTATTATCTATTCCTAGATCAAAATAGATAATTTTGATATCTAAATAAGGAATAATTAAATATTTTTTAATATACTTCCATATAATTCTGGCCATCTCATCTCCATTGATTTCTACTATAGGATTAGTCACTTTTATTTTTTTCATATTATAATTTATTTTATAAAAATATTACATTTATTTTAATAAAATAAATTATTATATTTATTTTTTTTAAGACTATTTATTTATTATAATATTCCATTTTATTAAATTTTTATTCTATATTCATCATACTTTTATAAAAAAAAATAGATTTTTGTTTAAAAGGTTCGGTAACTTTTATATTCATAATAGTTAATAATGATATAATGAATATACAACAATATGAAACTGAAAAACCAATAAAAAAAATTAAGAATTTTTTCATAAATATTTCCATCAAAAATAGTTTTTTCTACAAATTTTAATAATATTGAAGATAAACTGATATCTCATTTTATTATTAATAGAAAAATTACTATCATAAAAATATTTTCATTAGATACAGGTAGAATTTTAAAAAAAACCTATAAAATTTAACAATTTTAGTCATATATAAATATGTTTTATAATTATTCTATATTCGCCTATTTTATAAAAATATAAATAGATTAGAAAAGTTTTTATCATAAAATAGTACTAATTATTTTTATGAAAATGTTCAAAATAAAAAAAAATATTTTTTTTTATGAAAAGTAGAATCATTAAAAAATATAATATTTCTTATAATCATTTATATAAATAAAGGATATTTGAGTATAAAAGGTATTCCATTTACTCGATCTATTATTAGATAAAAAATAATATAGATGAAGAAAAATAATATTATCGTAGGGGACGTTGATGTTGGAAATTTAACTATGTAAAAAAAAAATGTGGATTGTATTTTACAAGATTAAAAATTAAAAAAATAATGATATAAAGTGGATTTGAATACGAAAAATTATCATTTAACTTATTTGGAATAATTAGAATCAGAAACTATCCATATTTATAGAAAAGTAGTAGGACAATTTGGATTTTAAAAAAATTTTATACCAGTAAAAATTACATTTTGATTGGGATACATTGATACTGGATATAATTTTACTGAAATTTTAAAAATTAGAAATTTTTTTTAAAAAAAAATATCATTTACCGTATAAATGTGAATACTTTATAAAAATAGAGAAATGTCTAAAATATGCAAGATTAAATAATTTGGTAAAAAAGTTAGAATAAAATCATCTAATCCTATTCCATAGAATACTTATAAAAAAAAATTAAATAAAATGGATATTCCATTTTAATAAATGATATAAGTTATTTTACAATATTATCTTGTATGATTCAATAATGCAAAAAGTTAAAAAAATGTCTAATCCAAATTTTTTAAAAAAATTATTCGAAAATAATAAAAAAAAATGGAAGTATCCATTTCTTAATAAAAATACATATAAACAATTTGTAGAAGATTTATTTCATTTTCTTTTTACTCCGGATCAATATCTTTTAGAAGGAATTAATTCCTTAAAAAAAAATTACCAAAAATTAAAACATAAATTATATTCTATTTTCATGGAATTTAATTTTGAAGAAAAAAAATCAAAAAAATATGTTCAATATTTTTTTGAAAATATTCCTAATATTTATCAAATATTGATTACGGACGCTAATGCTATATTAAATTTCGATCCTGCCGCAACAGTTATAGAGGAAATTTTTCTATCTTATCCTGGTTTTTTTGCTACTGCATTATACCGAATAGCTCATCAATTATGGATTTTAAAAATTCCCATCCTTCCAAGAATGATAACTGAATATGCTCATAGAGAAACTGGAGTGGATATTCATGCTTCTGCAGAAATAGGAAAATCTTTTGTTATTGATCATGGTACTGGAATAGTAATTGGATCTAGTACTAAAATAGGAAATAGTGTTAAAATATATCAAGGAGTTACTTTAGGAGCTATTTATGTAAATAAAAAATTGGCAAATCAAAAACGTCATCCAACTATAGAAGATCAAGTTACTATTTATTCTGGAGCTACAATTTTGGGAGGGGATACAGTGATTGGTCATGATAGTATACTTGGAGGAAATGTATGGATTACAAATAGCATACCACCTTTTTCCATAGTTTATCAAAAAAGTGAAATAAAAATGCGTACTAAATAATAGTACTTTTTCTAATTTTATTAATTATAAAATATAAAAAAAAAGGTTAACCAATAAAAAAAATGAAAGTAGAAAATATCTTGCAAACTATTGGAAATACCCCTCATATACGTCTTCGTCGTTTATATCCATATCATCAAGTTTGGATGAAATTGGAAAAAAATAATCCTGGAGGAAGTATTAAAGATAGAATTGCATTATCAATGATAGAAGATGCAGAAAAAAAAGGAATTATTAAAAAAGGGAATGTCATTATTGAACCAACTTCTGGAAATACTGGAATAGGTTTATCCATGGTAGCAGCTGTAAAAGGATATCGGATTATTCTAGTAATGCCTGATTCTATGAGTATAGAAAGAAGAAAACTTTTTTCTATTTTTGGATCTAAATTTTTTCTTACTCCGAGAGAGAAAGGAATGAAAGGAGCTATAAAAAAAGCAGAAGAATTAAATCGTAAAATTCCTAATTCTTGGATCCCAAAACAATTTGATAATATATCAAATACAAATATTCATAAATATACCACTGCAAAGGAAATTATAAAATCATTTCCTGATGGAATAGATTATTTTATTACGGGGGTTGGAACTGGTGGACATATTACTGGAGTAGGAGAAGTATTAAAAAAAAAATTTCCAATGATAAAAATATTTTCTGTAGAACCTATAGAGTCTTCAGTTATATTTGGAGGTAAGCCTAATCCTCATGAATTACAAGGAATTGGAGCTGGTTTTATTCCAACTATTTTAAATAAAAATATATTGGATGGATCCTTTTTAGTTTCTAAAAAAGAAGCATTTAGTTATGTTCGAAAAATAGCAAGAAAAGAAGGAATTTTGGTTGGTATTTCTACTGGAGCTTCCTTGTCAGCTATTGCAAAAAAATTACCTGATTTTTCTGAAAATTCAAGGATACTTACATTTAATTATGATACTGGAGAAAGATATATTTCAGTGAATAATCTTTTTTTATGATTATATATATTATTCAATATGAAAAAAGTAATTTTTATTTTTAAACTGAACGGGGAATCCTTATTTAATTAACATTAAAGCTATTAATCACTTGAAAAAATCTGAAGTAATATTATTCGATTATCTTATAAGTCCTTAAATAGTAAATAAATATTTAAATTTTGGAAAAAAAATTATTTTATATATTAAAATCCTATTTTTTTTATTTATGTTTTTTTTTAAACTAGAATAAAATGTTATCTGAATCAAAAAATAAAATATTTGTAGAATTAATAAAAAATTCTTCTAAAGAAGAAATTATTTGGATGTATGGATATATATCTGGAATATTACCTTTTTTTCAAAAAAATTCAAAAGAATTTAAAAAAAATAAAGATACAATTACACTTGTATATGGAACAGAAACCGGAAATGCTAAAAATTTAGCTTTTTCTATTGTAGAAAAAGCTAAAAAAGAAAAAATTCAAATTAGATTAATAAGTTTCGATCAATATCGTTTTATAGATTTAAAAAGCGAAAATTATTTTTTCATAATTATTAGCACACATGGAACAGGAGAACCTCCTTCATCCGCAAAATCTTTTTTTAATTTTCTTTTTCAAGAAAAAAATCTTCGTTTAGAGAATATAAAATATGGTGTATTAGCATTAGGAGATCGTTCTTATTCTTTTTTTTGTAAAGCTGGAGAGGATTTAGATAAACGTTTATATGAAATGGGTGCAGATAGAAAGATACCATTATATAAATGTGATGTTGATTTTGAATCAAAATCAGAAAGTTGGTTTTTAAATTTTTTAAAAATATTTCAAATAAAAAAATTGGAAAAAAATATTTTTAAAAAAAATGGGATAAAAAAAAAGATTCATGGAAAAATTTTGACTAATATACTTTTAAATGATAAAGAAAGAGGATCTAATAAAGAAATTCATCATATTGAAATTTTAATGAAAAATAATGAATCGGATAAAAATGATTATTCTCCAGGAGATTATATAGCTATAATAGCAGAAAATTATGAATATGAAGTAAAAAAAATTATAAATATTATACAAAATAAAGATATTTTAGATAATTCAAATGAATTAAAACTGCTTTTTGATTTATTGAAAAAAAAATTAAATATTTTTTCTTTATCGATAAATATGTTAAAAAAATATTCTATTTTGGTAGGAGAAAATATTCCTAATAATAAAGAATGGAATTTTTTTGATCTTTTAAAAGAATTTCCTATAAAAAATAAAATTCTGTTAAAAGATTTAATTAAAATAATGGATCCTATAAAACCTAGATTATATTCTATTTCTTCTTCTCCTAAAGTTCATCATTCTGAAATACATATTACAGTATCACGTCATCGTTTTCAAAAAAATGGTAGAATTAGATATGGATTTTGTTCTAATTTTCTTTCTAAATTAAAAGTAGAAGATGATTTATTTTTTTATATACACAAAAATCATTTATTTAAGTTACCAGAATCCAATAAGGATATTATCCTTATTGGACCAGGCACTGGAATAGCACCTTTTCGTTCTTTTTTATATGAAAGAGAATTTATAGGAGCAACCGGTAGAAATTGGCTTTTTTTTGGAGACCAATATTTTTACACGGATTTTTTATATCAAAAGGAAATACAAAATTGGAAAAAAAAGGGAATACTACATCATGTAAGTCTTTCTTTTTCTAGAGATCAAAAAGATAAAATATATGTACATAATAAAATATGGGAAAATAGGAAAGAATTTTTTTCATGGATAGAAAATGGGGCTTATATATATATTTGTGGAAAAAAAAAACCTATGAGTATAGATGTTGAAAAAACTATATTTCGTATAATAAAAGAAGTTGGTGGATATTCTTCAACAGAATTTTTTGTAAAAAAAATGATAGATAATGGACGTTATTTAAAAGATGTATACTAATTTTATTTAAAAAATAAATTATTTGTATGGCTTGATGATAAGGATAAAATTATAGTTAAATTTCATGGTTTTTATCACAATATAATAGAGATATAAAAGAATAAAGATCTCAAACAAAATTAGATATTTTTTTTCTTATGATTTGATTACGAATATTACTAGTAGAATCCGTTTTATTAATTCTAAAAAATGTATAGCTATACATAAAATTTCGTAAAAAAAAATTCAACTGTAATGATCAAAGTTACAAATAGAAAAACTATTCAATTACATAAATTAATAAAATATAAAATAAAATTTACTATTAAATTTTTTAATTTATAAAAATATTACTTCCAAAAATAAGAGACTATTATGAAATATGATTAGATGAAAAAACACCTCTTTATAGAGAGATTTTTTTACCTAAAAAATTTAAAATAACAATTTCTATACCTATAAATAACGATATAGATATGTATTTTAAAATGATATTAGGTGGTGGATTTAATAGTTATTTTATATATAGTAGTAAGTAACCAATTTAAAGTATTTAATCTATTTATTTGGGTAGGATTATCTATTAAACATGGAAATTTACAAAATATTATTCTAGATTATAGATAGTTAGTATAATTAGATTTTAGGATTATGATAAAAAAAATACTAAAAATAATATACGAAATTGTAACAATTCAACGTGATTATGGAAATATAAAGTAGATTAGAAATTATCTCGTTTAAGTTTAAAATATAATATAGATAATTATGGAATCGACTTATTTTTAAAAAAATTAGAAAAAAAAATGTGATTATTCGGATGACTAAATGTCCAAATAGGTATTCTCATCCTTATTTATCCCAAAAATAGGATGGATAGGTGTTTTTATATAAAAAATAATCTTTATTGGAGTTGGATCAAGAAGGGCAACTTTTGAATAAATTTTATAAAAAAAATAGTGATTAATTTTTCATTTTAAAGAAACTTTATTTTATTTTTGGTATTTCTATTTTAGAAAAAAGTGGATTGTATGATATAATGATAAAAAAAATAATCGATTTTTTCCGATTTTTCTACAGTTATAGAACTGAACGATTTTAATTATTAGAGGTGTAAAAATATCTATAAAAAAAATTAAATACTATATTACGAAATAATCCTGATACAAAAATTAATTTGATAGTTTATCATATTGATCAAATAATTTTATGAATTATCTAAATTATTTAATTCCATAAAATTAATTAAAAAAAATATGGAATATCCAATTTTTATAAAAAATAGATATTATTATATTTTGGCTGTGAATAATCTTATTTTAAAGAAAAAAATTAAATAAATTAACTAATCAATGATTAAAAGTTTTTTTTTAAAAAAAAATAAGTAAAAAATAATTTTTATAAAATTTTAATTTTTATTTGAAGAAATGTATAAACTTTTTTTTAAGTAAAGAATTTTTTCTACTATTTTTTTTTCCATCTTATATTTTGATTCTTTAGTCCATCCAGCTATATGAGGGGTTAAAATTACCTTATCGGAATGAATAAGATAAAAAAAAGCTTTTGGAAGTTTACGGTGATAAAAAAAATGTTCAAAAGAATATTTTTCATATTCTAATACATCTAAACAGGCTCCATATATTTTTCCATTTTTTAAGGCAATTACTAAATGTTCGATAATTACACATCCTCCACGAGAGGTATTAATAAAATAAAAAGGGTTATAAAAATTTTTTATAAATCTTTCGTTAACCATTCCCTTAGTATTTTTTGTATAAGGAACATGTAAACTAATTATATCCGATTTCATAAAAATTGTTTGCATATTTACTTGCTTTGCATAAATATCTCCTACTTTAGGAAGGATATCATAACAAAATATTTTAGTTTCAAAACCAGAAAGTTTTTTAGCAAATGCCTTGCCTGTATTCCCATATCCAATAATTCCTATAGTTTTTCCCATTATTTCTGTTCCTCTATTATTTTCTCTATTCCATTTTCCTTTTTTAATTTCTTGATTAGAACGAATGATATGATTCATCATAGATAAAAGCATAGCTATAGCATGTTCTGCAACTGCATCCTTATTACCTTCTGGAGAAGAAATTATAGTAATCCCTTTTTTGAAAGCATAATCTTGATCTATATTTTCTATTCCAGATCCTATACGAGCTATAAATTTTATATTTATAGCTTTTTTAATCAATTTTTTATCTATTTTTAATCTACTTCTTAAAATAATTCCATCATATATAGATATAATTTTTAAAATTTTTTCTATAGGATCATAGTAATTTTCATCACAAATAAATCCTTCTTTTTTTAATTTATATATGATAAAAGGATGATTTTTATCTAAAATTAAAATTTTTTTTATCATATATTGATCAATAATCAGCTACTATTTAGTTATTGAAATTTATAGTTTTTTCAGTATTGATGCTTTCATCAAGTTCTAGAATATTTTTTAAATTATTTTCATTTTCATTATTTTTTTCTTCACATTCTTCCCAATTATATTTGGAATTTTTTGGTTTATGAAAAATTAATTTTTCATGATATACAAGATTTGGATCATTATATAGACTTTTCATATAATAAGCCCATATAGGCAATGCCATATTTGCTCCTTGTCCTAATTTTATATTTTCAAAATGAGCAAATCTATCTTCCCAACCTACCCAAACTCCAGTAGTTAAATTAGGAATCATTCCTATAAACCATCCATCCGAATTTTCATTAGTAGTCCCCGTTTTTCCTGCAATATTCTCTAAAAAAAAATTATACTTATGTAATCTTTTAGCCGTCCCATACTTTACTACTCCTTCCATTAATTTTAACATCATATATGCCACTTCTTCACTAAATACTTGTCTTTTAATAAGATCTATTCGTTCTTTAATTAGTTTTCCATATTTATCCTCTATTTTTACTAAAATACTGGGTTTTATATAAAAACCATAATTAGTAAACGTATTAAAAGCTCCGGTCATTTCATATAAGGTTAAATCAGAAGACCCAAGAGCTATAGATGGATGTTCAGGTATCATGGATTCTATCCCCATATTTTTTGCCAAATCTATTACTGGACCTGGAGTAATTTGTGCTATAAGCCTAGCAGAAATAGTATTAACGGAGAATGCTAATCCATCTTTTAAAGTAATATCCCCACCATATTTCCCATTTGAATTTCTAGGACTCCATTTTCCTAAATGAAATTTTTCATTTGATATTTTTGTGCAAGGGTTATAATGTAATTCCTTAATTGCGGAAGCATATAAAATCGGCTTGAATATAGAACCAACTTGACGTTTTGTTTTAGCAACATGATCATATTGAAAATAATTAAAATCTATACCACCGACCCATGCTTTTATATATCCTGTATAAGGTTCTATAGATAACATACCGGCTTGAATAATACTCTTTTGATAACGAATAAAATCCCATGTTGATATCAATACTTTTTTGGATCCATTCCAGGTAAATATTTTTGTAAGTTTTGGTTTTTTTAATTCTTTTATAATTTTTTCCTCTTTCATCCCTTTTTGTTTAAGATCTTGATAAAGTTGTGTTCTATGTATGGCAGATAAGAAAATTCTATTTGTTTTTTCTGGAGTAATATTTAAAAATGGAGCATTTTTATTTTTTTTTTGAGAATTATTAAATAAAATTTGTAATTTACTAAGATGTTTTTTTACCGATTTTTCTGCATAATATTGCATTTTAGAATCAATTGATGTATATATTTTCAATCCACTAGAATAAAGATTTAGTTTTTCTCCAGTTTCTTTTTCATGGTCATTTAATGATTCTTGAATTTCTTTTTTCAAAAATTCACCATAATAAGTTAACAATTCGAAATCTTTTTTTTGCATTTTAAAATTTATTTTTAAAGATTTTTTCAATTCTTTTTGATATTTATCTTCATTTAATAAATCATATTTTCTCATTTGAGATAAAACTAAATTTCTTTGTTTTTTTGCTCTATAAGGATAGATTTTTGGATTATATAATGAAGGATTTTCTAACATACCTACTAACGTAGCACATTCCCCCAAATTAAGTTCAGAAGCAGTTTTATTAAAGTAAGTATGAGCTGCGGTTTCAATTCCTTTTGCATTATATAAAAAATCAAATTTATTATAATACATAGTAATAATTTCTTCTTTTGTATAACGTTTTTCTAATTCAATAGCCATCACCCATTCTAAAATTTTTTGATGCATTCTTTGTAACTTATTTTTTGCAGATGGACCTGTAAAAAGAAGTTTAGCTAATTGTTGAGAAATGGTACTTCCTCCCCCTTTTTTACCTAAAGAAATAATAGCTCTAAGAATAGATTTAGCATCAATTCCAGAATGATATTTAAAACGAATATCTTCCTTGGCTATGAGAGCATTAATAAGATTTTTTGGGAGTTTTTTATAAGTAATTAGAGTTCTATTTTCTGAAAAAAATTTTCCTAATAAAATTCCATTGGAATCATATATTTCCGATCCTATTTCCATGGTAGGATTTTCTATGTCTTTAGTACTTGGTAAAGGCCCTAAATAACCTTTAGAAGCTGCATAAAATATCAAAAAAATAGAAAAAATTCCTAAAAAAAAGAAAAACCAAAAATAAAAAATAAATTTACGAAAATAAAAACTAATTTTTTTTCTTTTTTTAGTATACACTTAAAAGAATTCTTTTTTTTATTTGCATAATCTAAATTTTAGAATCATCTATTTATTTTTTTTATAGATTAATCTTTAAACGTTAATTCTTTTTTTTTAATGACATTAATTGTGGATAATTCCTCTAAAGAAGCCACTTTTGGATTTTTTCTATTTTTTTCTAAAATTTCTTTAATTTTTTTTATTTCTATTCTGAACCAAGTATTTGGATTTTTAATATAAGAAAACCACATTTGTTTTTTGAATACGTCAATTTTCATACATTGTGCAATTCCTTTCTCTGTATGTATTTTACTATTAATATCTGGAAAATCTTTTATCGCTGATAAATAAGCGTCTAATTCATAATTTAAACAACATTTCAGTTTACTGCATTGTCCAGTTAATTTTTCTATATTGATAGAAAGTTGTTGATATCTAGCTGAATTTGTCGTAACACTTTTAAAATTTTTTAACCAAGTAGAACAACATAGTTCTCGACCACAAGTGCCTATCCCTCCAATTTTTGCAGATTCTTGTCTATATCCTATTTGTTTCATTTCTATACGAATACGAAATGATAAAGCCAATCTTTTAATTAATTTTCTAAAATCAATTCTATTTTCCGAGGTATAATAAAAAATAGCTTTTTCACCATCTCCTTGATATTCTACATCACAAATCTTCATAGAAAGGTTCAAATTTTTTGCAATTTTTTTAGATTTTGAAAGATATATAGATTCTTTTTTTTTTAGAGATTTCCAAAGATTGATTTCTATATTCGTAGATTTCCTATATATTTTTTTTATTTTTAAAGAACTCAAATCAATATTTTTATTTCGTATCTGTAATTTTACCAATTCTCCAGTTAAAGTAACTATTCCAATATCATATCCAATAGATTTAGATTCTACAGTGACAAAATCCCCTTTACAAAGGGCTATTTTATCTTTATTATGAAAAAATTCTTTTCTATCATTTTTAAATTGAACTTCCACAATATCATATTCATCTCCAAAAGGAGATTTTATATTAGATAACCAATCTACTACATTAAGTTTTAAACATTTTTTTTTATTGGAAATATTATTTTCCTTGTTAATAAAACATTTATTTGTTAAACAACCGGAACATAATTTTTCCATTATTAAAATAATTTTAAAAACAAAAATAAAACTTTTATTCCTTTTTTTATTTTTTTTGATATAAATTCATAAATACATGAATAAATATGAATAATAGAATAGCTGTATTTCCTGGTACTTTTGATCCAATTACTATAGGTCATTACGACATCATTATTAGATCTTTAAATTTATTTGATAAAATTATTATAGCTATTGGAAATAACTCGGAAAAAAATAATATGTTTTCTATTCAAAAAAGAAAAGAATGGATCCAAAAAACTTTTTTTCAGTTTCCTAAAATAGAAATAGAATTATTTAAAGGTTTAACTATTTCTTTTTGTAAAAAAAAAGAGGCTCAATTTGTATTGAGAGGAATTAGAAATCAATTAGATTTTGAATTTGAAAAGAATATTTATTATGCGAATAAAAAATTATATAATAATAGTTGTATTGAAACAATATTTATTCTTTCTTCTTATGATAAATCTTATATTAGTTCTTGTATGGTAAGAGATATTATAAAAAATGGAGGAAATTATACCATATTTGTTCCTAAATATGTCCGAATTAATAAAAAATTTTTCTAAGTATCTAACCATTCAAGAATAATTTGTTTTTTTTCTATATTTGCGTCTAAAAGTTTTACTTTTACTTTATCTCCTAAATGATAAATTTTTCGTTTTTTTTTACCAATTATACTGTAATTATTGGAATTTAGAGTGTAAATGTCTCCTCCAATATCACGTAATCGTACCATACCTTCTGTTTGAAATGACAATAGATCAATGAAAACACTCCAGTCTGTAAATCCTGTAATAATTCCATCAAATTCTTTTCCTAAAAATTTTTTTATATATTTAACTTGTATGTATTTCGAAAATTCTCTTTCTGCATCTATTGATAAACGCTCTTTATAACTACAATGGACAGCCTGTTTTTCATAAAAATCTAGAGATTTTAATTTAGATTCATTATTATTAGTTAAATAATAATTTAATAAACGGTGTGCAATAATATCTGAATATCTCCTTATAGGAGAAGTAAAATGAGAATAATAAATAAAAGATAAGCCATAATGGCCTATGTTATTTGTGGAATATTTAGCTTTACTCATAGAACGAAGAATCAAATTTTCGATCATATTTTGTTCTGATTTACCTTGAATATTTTTTAATAAACCATTAAGAGATTTTTTTAGATTTTTTAAATCTAAGGAATAACCTAAGGGTTCTATTATTTTTTTTAAAATGAAAATCTTCTGAAAATCTGGTTTATCGTGTATTCTGTAAATATACGTTTTGTTAGAAGGATCTCCATCTAAATTTTGACTAACAAATTCTGAAATTTTTCTGTTCGCTAGTAACATAAATTCTTCTATTAAACGATGGGCTTCGTTATTTCTTTCTAAATTAAATTTAGAAGGATTTTTTTTTTCATCTAAATGGATTTTTATTTCTACCTTATCCAAGTAAATAGATCCATTTTTTAATCTATTTTTAGTAAAAATTTTAGAAAAAGTAAACAAGGTATAAAGGTCTTTGTGAAAATCTCCTCTTTTTTTTTCTATAATTTTTTGAACTTCTTCATATGTAAATCTTCTATTAGATCGTATAATTGTTTTTCCAAACCAACTTTTTAATATTTGGCCTTTACTATCTACATTAAAAATGGAAGAAAAACTTAATTTATCTTTTTCTGGATGTAAAGAACAAATATCATTGGACAATATTTTTGGAAGCATAGGAATGGATTTTCCAATAAAATAAATGGAATTTGCACGTTTATATGCTTCTTTATCTAATAAACTTCCTTCTTTTATATAATAAGTAACGTCTGCTATATGAATTCCAATTTCCCAAGTATTAGAATTTAATTTTCTAATAGAAAGGGCATCATCAAAATCTTTTGCATCAAAAGGATCTATAGTAAATGTATTAATGTTTCGCATATCCCTTCTAAGATTGTTATCTAAATTTTTTTTAAATACAATTTTTTTTGCTTCTTTTTCCACTTCTTTAGAAAATTCATAAGATAGGCCATATTCTTCCAACAAAGAATAAACCTCTGTTGTATATTCTCCAGATTGTCCAAATACTTTAATGATTTCTCCTAAAGGATTTTTTAAATTTTTTGGCCATGTAATTATTCTAACTAATACTTTTTCATTAGGATGATATCCTTTTAATTTTTTTTTAGGAATATATATATTGACATGAATAGTCTTGTTATAAACTATGACTAATCCATATTTGGAATTAGATTTAATTTTTAATACTCCAATAAAATTTTCTCTATTTCTTTTGATTATTTTTATAACTTCACCTTCCATTTTTTTTCCTAATTTTTTATTTTTGATTTTTATTCGAACTAAATCTCCTTCTATAGATCGATTAGTTTTTTTTTTAGGAATAAAAATTACTTTTTGAAATCCTTCTACATTTACAAATGCATACCCATAATTAGTTATAGTAATTAATCCAGTGACAGTAACCAAATTTCTATACTTATTTTTTTTTTTCAATGGAATATTTTTTTTTCTTTTTTTCCAAATAAAATGGAATTTTAATTATTAACGGTTAAAATAAAAAATATACAATCTACGAGGTTTTCTCTACAACCTAAAAAAAAATGCTAGAGAATTTTTATCTCTATAACCTCTGTCTGTATGTAACTAACTATATATATAACTAACTAAGTAGTATTGAATATTATTCCTTATCTTTGTAAAAGTTTTTTAAGGATTGATTCGTTTTTTTTATTATACTATTATATATTTCAAATATAAAAAAATTTCTCTAAGATGAAAGGTAAACGTATATTATATGTTTCTTCAGATTTATCTCCTTTTTCTTCAGAGACTCCTATTTCTTTATCGGTTTTAAAAGCTACTAAGTTTATGCAATCAATGGGAAATGATATTCGTATATTTATGCCCCGTTTTGGAATGATAAATGAACGAAGACATCAGTTACACGAAGTGATTCGTCTTTCAGGAATGAACTTAATGATCAATGACATAGATCACCCTTTATTGATTAAGGTTGCATCTATTCCAGATGCAAGACTACAAGTTTATTTTATAGATAATGAAGATTATTTTAAAAGAAAAGCTATGTATGAAGATGAAAATGGAATTTTTTTTCCTGATAATGACGAAAGAGCTTTATTTTTTACAAAAGGGGTTTTAGAAGCCGTAAAAAAATTGAATTGGAGTCCTGATATTATTCATATATATGGTTGGATTAGTTCTTTTATTCCACTATATATTAAGAATTTTTATCAAAAAAATCCTATATATAGAAATACAAAAATTATTTCATCTATATATAATAAACCATTTAAAGGATCTCTTAATAAAGATATTATTAAGAAAATAAAAATAGATGGAATAAAATCTAGAAAATTAAAATTATTAGAAAATCCTAATTATTTTAATATAATCAAGTTATGCATGTACTTTTCTGATGCAATAATAAAAGGAGATCTTTCATTTCCAAAAGATATAGATGATTATATAGAAAAAAACAAATTATTGGTGTTAAAATATTATCCTGTAGAAAAAATAGAAACTTTTTATCAACAATTTTATAAAAAAACTGTTTTAGAGAAAATTAATTAATCTATATATAAAAAAAAATGAAAAATTCTAATTCTATAGGTTAGAATGTGTGGAATAATTGGTTATTTGGGATATAGAGAAGCTTATCCCATTATTATTAATGGATTAAAAAAATTGGAATATCGTGGATATGATAGTTCTGGAATAGCTGTTTTTTATAATGGAAAATATAGTCTATATAAAACAAAAGGAAGAGTTTCTGAATTAGAAAAAAAAATTTTTTCAATAAAAGGAACAACAGGCATAGGACATACAAGATGGGCAACGCATGGAATTCCAGATGATATTAATGCACATCCTCATGTTTCTAATTCTAAAGAACTTGTTTTGATTCATAATGGAATCATAGAAAATTATCATGCAATTAAAATTATTCTACTTAAAAATGGTTTCACTTTTCAAAGTGAAACAGATACTGAAGTTCTTGTCAATTTGATTGAATATATTCAAAAAAAAAACCAACTATCTTTAGAAGAAGCGGTACGAATTTCTTTGAATGAAGTAATTGGAGCTTATTCTATAGCTGTAATAGAAAAATCTGATCCAGATAGAATTGTTATTGCTAAATTAGGAAGTCCCCTTACATTGGGAATTAATGAAAAAGAATTTTTTATAGCATCTGATCCTATACCATTCATTGATTATACTAAAAATGCTATTTATTTAAAAGATGGAGAAATGGCTATCCTTAGAAAGGATAAAGAGTTAGATTTACGAAAAATTATCGATAATCATAAACTAAATCCAATAATTAAAGAACTAAAAATTAATCTCAAAGAGATTGAAAAAGGAGAATATAAACATTTTATGTTAAAAGAAATTTATGAACAACCAAAAACAATTTTGGATACTCTACGTGGTAGATTATTGATTTCTGATGAATTAATATGTATTGATGGAATTGAATCTAATAAGGATATTTTTATTAATGCAAAATGTATAACTATTGTTGCATGTGGCACTTCCTGGCATTCAAGTTTAATTGGAGAATATTTATTGGAAGAATTAGCGAGGATTCCAGTAAAAGTAGAGTATGCTTCGGAATTTAGATATAGAAATCCAATTATAGAAGAACAAAATATTGTTATAGTTATTTCTCAATCAGGAGAAACTGCAGATACTATAGCTGCCTTAAAATTAGCAAAAAAAAAAGGAGCTTTTGTTTTTGGTATTTGTAATGTTGCAGGATCTTATATTGCACGAAATGTAGATGCAGGAGCTTATACACATGCAGGACCTGAAATTGGAGTTGCTTCTACAAAATCTTTTACATCTCAGATCACAGTTCTTTTTTTATTAGCTTTGAAAATAGGAAAATATCGATCCACTATCACAAATATTCGTTATGAATTTCTATGTAAAGAACTTATATCTGCCCCAGAAAAAATGAATGTTACGTTAAAAATAGATAATACTATCCAAAAAATATCTAAATTATATCATCATGTAAATAATTTTCTCTATTTAGGTAGAGGAATTAATTTTCCAGTATCTTTAGAAGGAGCATTAAAATTAAAAGAAATTTCTTATATTCATGCAGAAGGTTATCCTGCAGGAGAGATGAAACATGGACCTATTGCTTTAATAGATGAAAATATGCCTGTAGTATTTATAGCTACTAAAAAAGGATATTATGAAAAAATAATAGGAAATATTCAAGAAATTAAAGCTAGAAAAGGAAAAATTATAGCTATCGTCAATGAAGGGGATATTCAAGCAAGTAAATTAGCCGATCATGTAATAGAAATTCCAATTATTTCGGAGGAACTAAGTCCTTTAATTACAATTATCCCTCTTCAATTATTAGCATATCAAATTGCTTACCTAAGAGGAGAAAACGTAGATAGACCAAGAAATTTAGCAAAATCTGTAACTGTAGAATAATTTTTTTTATATATTTTTATATATTTTTATATATTTTTCTAAAGCTTTAGCCATAGAAGGAAATTCAGGAGTTGGAACTCTAATAGCAATTTTTAATCCAGCTTTATAAGCTGCATCTAAAGTATTTTTTCCAAAAGTAGCAATTTTTATATTATTTTGATCAAAATTAGGAAAATTTTCAAATAAAGACTTTATACATGCGGGGCTAAAAAATACCAATATATCATAATATCTTATTTTCTTTAAATCAGATAAATCACTAGAAGTCGTTTTATATAAAATTGCTCTTTTCCATGAAATATTTAGTTTATTTAACATTTTTGGTATTTCTAGTTTTAATATATCTGAAGATGGTAAAAGAAATCTTTCGTTTGTATTTTTTTTGATAAAAGGTAATATATCTTTAAAAGATTTTTTTCCAATATATATTTTTCTTTTTCTATATACGATATATTTTTGTAAATAATAAGCTATAGATTCTGTTTGACAAATATATTTCATGGAAATTGGAACTTTGAATCGCATAGATTCTGCTAATCTAAAATAATGATCAACAGAGTTTTTACTTATGAAAAGAACTACCGTAAAATCAGAAAAATTAATTTTTTGTTTTCTTACATCAATCGAAGACGCACCTTTTACTTCTATAAAGGATCTAAAATCTATTTTCACATTTTTACTTAATTCTAAATATGGAGAATTTGAACCTTTTAGAGATTGTGAAATGAGAATATTATTAATCTTCATCATTGTTTTTGTATATCATTGATTTATACAGAATAAAAATTTCTAATTATGATTCAAATTCGCAAATTTACAAAAAAAGAAAGAATAAGAAAACAATTATTAATTAATATAAAAAAATTATTTTTTTACTATTTTTTTTCATTTATTCAGATAATAGTATATCTATAAATATTTTTATTTATAAAAAAAAAATATGATAAATATACTAACAGAAATTTTTTTTTCATAAAAAATCTGAAGTAGATTTAATTTATAAAAAATATAATCTTACAGAGAAAAAATTTATCTACAATTACCATTTTTACACAAAAAAAATTGACAATCATATCGATATTTTAAAAAAAGTACAATATAATTTATAAATATTTTTTTAAAAAAAGTTTATTGAAAAATATAAAGGCACAGAGCGGAATCGAACCGCTATAAGAGGTTTTGCAGACCCCTGCCTTTCCAATCGGCCACCATGCCAAAATTAGTTTATATCATCTAAAATAATACAAAATCTATCCACACTACTTTCCATAGGTGGATTTTCTTTACAAATTTTTATTTTTGTTTTTTTAATTAAATCTATCCTATATTTTTTGATTCTTTGTATTATTCTATAGGCTAAATTTTCCAATAATTTAGAATTAATGGCCATTTCTTCTTTTACAACACGGAACAAATATACATAATCAATAGTTTTTGATAAATCGTCACTAATAGAAGCTTTATGAAAATCTAATTCTACTTCTATATTGACTGTATAATAAGATCCTAAAAAGGATTCCTCCGGAATACAACCGTGAAATCCAAATAATTTTATATTTTCTAGAATAATTTTTCCCATTCAATTATTCTACTATGGAACAGTTATAATTTTCTTCTACTTTTTTCCAATTAATAATATTCCAAAATGAATAAATATAATCGATTCTACGATTTTGATATTGTAGATAATATGCATGTTCCCAAACATCTAATCCTAATATAGGAATACCTTCTTCATAACCTATCCCTAACATTAATGGATTATCTTGATTTTCTGTAGAACAAATAGTCAATTCTTTTTCTTTTACACATAGCCATACCCATCCAGAACCAAAACGATTCATTGCTACAGTAGTAAATTTTTCTTTGAAAAGATCGAATGTTTTAAATTTTTTTTTAAAAACTTCATTTAGATATTTACTTGGAGGAATACTTTTTGAATGAGGTATTAATATTTCCCAAAATAAATTATGATTATAAAAACCTCCACTATTATTTCGTATTATTGGATTTTCAATATTAGCTCTTCTTAAAATTTCTTTTATAGATAAGTTTTCCATATCGGTTCCATTAATAACTTGGTTTAGATTATTGGTATATCCAGCATGATGTTTTAGATAATGGATTTTCATAGTTTTTTGATCTATATAAGGTTCAAAATCCTTGTATGAATAAGATAATTTAGGAAGTTTGAATGACATATTTTTTTGATTTAAAAAACAAATATAATTAAAAAGATCCAATATTAGGATTTGTTAAATTCTTTATTATTTACAAATATAAACTATGAAATTATAGATTTTATTCCAGGAAGTATTTTATTTTTTAAACTTTCTAACATAGCACCTCCTCCAGTAGATAAATAACTAATTTTTTTTTCACACTGTTCCATTTTTAATGAAGCAATAGAATCTCCACCACCTATTAAAGAAAAAGCTCCATTTTTAGTTGCATTAACAATAGCTCTTGCTATAGATTTAGTTCCTAAAGAAAAATTGGAGAATTCAAATACTCCTAATGGTCCATTCCAAAGAATAGTTTGGGAATTTTTGATGATTTTGCAAAAATAATTTATAGATTTAGGACCTAAATCTAAACCTTTCCATCCATTAGGGATAGAATAAATGGAAGAAATCTTAGTATTAGCATTATTTTTAAAAGAATCTGCTATTACTACATCTTTTGGAAAGGATATATTTGTTTTATCTTGTTTTTTATATTTATCAAAAATATTTTTTAATATTTTTTCAAGTTCATTATATTTATATTTATCTACAATAGAGTCCCCAACCTTACCTCCTTGTATTTTGATAAAAGGATAGGCCATACCACCTCCTATTAGGATATGATCAACTAAATTAATAAGGTTTTCTATAATAGATATTTTAGAATATATTTTTGCTCCTCCTAATAAAATTGTAATGGGTTTTTTACCTTTTCCAAAAATTTTTTTTAAAGAATGGATTTCTTTTTTCATGAGAAATCCAATACATTTATTTTTTCCAAAAAATTTGGGGATAATAGTAATAGAAGCATGTAAACGATGAGATACTGAAAATGCGTCGTTAACATAAATATCTCCTAACTTTGATAACTGAAAAGCAAAATTTTCATCTCCCTCTTCCTCTTCTTTGTAAAATCGAATATTTTCCAACAGTAAAATTTCTCCATTTTTTAATTCATTAACACGTTTTTCTACAGTTTCTCCTATACAATATTCTGAAAATTTTATAGGAATTTGTAATTTTTTAGATAAATTAGAAACTATAAATTTCAAAGAATAAGTTTTAGAACGTTTCCCTTTTGGTCTTCCAAAATGAGATATTAATACTACTTTTCCATATTCATTAATTATTTTTTTAATGGTAGGAATACTATATTTAATCCGTGTATCATCTAGTATTTTTTTAGATTTATTGTTGATAGGAACATTAAAATCAACTCTTACTATAGCGGTTTTATTTTTAAAATTAAAATCATTAACAGTTTTTATATCCTTTTTCATATAAATAATAAATAAAAATTAAAATATACAAACTTAATGTGAAGTATTGAATCTTTATTATTATGAAAAAAAAAATCCAAATTTTTAATGTATTTTTATAAAATTTTAGGAAAAATGATAATTTCTATAGGATCTGATCATACAGGAATAAATTATAAAAAATTAATAATTAATTATTTGATTAAAAAAGGAGATCGGGTAAAAGATTTTGGATTATTTCGTTATGGAGAAAAGGTTGACTATCCGGATTATATTCATCCTACAGCAGAATTTGTAGAAAAAGGAAAAGCTGATTTGGGAATTGTAATTTGCGGAAGTGGAAATGGTGCGGCTATGATTGCTAATAAATATCCAAAAATTCGTGCTGCATTAGTATGGAAAAAAGAAATTGCTTTTTTAGCAAAAAGGCATAATAATGCCAATATTATTAGTTTACCAGCTCGTTTTATAGAAAATAAAAAAGAGGTTTTAGAAATAATAAAAATATTTATTCAAACAGATTTTGAAGGAGGAAGACATAAAATAAGAATAAAAAAAATTCCAATTAAAATAAATAATCCTCAGTAGCTCAGCTGGTCAGAGCACCTGACTGTTAATCAGGGTGTCGCTGGTTCGAATCCAGCCTGGGGAGCGAATTTAAAATGATTTATTATCATATTGATAATGACGTATTTTTGATATTTTAAATACAATAACTTTGATTTTTTGTAAAATTATAAACTAATTGGATTACTTTTTTTTTTGTTTGATCTAAATTTAGATTTAGTAATCTAATATCGAATAATCTTGCATATTCCCATTCCATTTTTGCTTTATTTAAACGGATCTTAATTTGAGATAAATCCTCATAATTTCTTGAAAAAAGTCTTTGTTTTAGTATTTTTAAGGAATTTACCATAATAAATATGGATAAAGTATCGTATGGATATCTTTTTTTCAAAGATAATCCCCCTTTTACATCTACATCAAATAAAACATGTTGACATTTATTCCAAATTTTGGATATTTCATTTTTTAGGGTCCCATAATATATGTTAGGATAAACTTCTTCCCATTCTAAAAAATGATTTTTTTCTATTTTAGAAAAAAATTTATTTGTAGAAATAAAATAATAATCTTTTCCATTTTTTTCATTATTCCGTATAGTACGTGTAGTACATGATATAGATAATTTTAATTTTGGGATTTTTGAAAGTAAATATTTTGATATAGTTGTTTTTCCAGATCCTGATGGACCAGATAAAATAATTATTTTTCCTTTTTTCATTTTTCTATGATATCTATTTCATTTAAGAATGAAAATAAAAATATACTGTAATATTTTTTATTTATTATTTTTTAACTTTATCTGTATTAAGTAAAATAAAAATCCAAATAATATCACCATAATAATCTGAATTAAATTGAATATGAAAATAGGAATAGTAGGAGTCACCGGAATGGTAGGACGTGTAATGGTAGATCTCTTAAAATGTAGGAATTTTCCAATAGAAAAATTATATCTTTCCGCTTC
This sequence comes from Blattabacterium punctulatus, assembly GCF_003226695.1. Lineage (NCBI taxonomy): Bacteria > Pseudomonadati > Bacteroidota > Flavobacteriia > Flavobacteriales > Blattabacteriaceae > Blattabacterium > Blattabacterium punctulatus. Next base: position 276,726 of record NZ_CP029808.1, read on the forward strand.
TGAAAAATCAATAGGAAAAGAATTTATTCATAATAATAAAAAATATAAAATCATTCGTATTAGAGAATTATTTTCAAAAAAACCTAATATTGTTTTATTTTCATCTGGATCAGATGTATCTAAAAAATGGGCCCCTCAATTTGCAAAAATTGGGGCAACAGTAATAGATAATTCTTCTGCATGGAGAATGGACCCTAAAATAAAACTGATAGTTCCTGAAATAAATGCTTCTTCTTTATCTAAAGATGATAAAATTATTGCAAATCCTAATTGTTCTACTATTCAATTAGTCATGATATTATATCCATTACATTTAGAATATGGCATCGATCGTGTTATTGTATCTACATATCAATCGGTTACTGGGACAGGAAAAAAAGGTTTGAATCAAATGAACAAGGAAAAAGATGGTTTTTTTTCTTATGAAAAAATCTATCCATATCCTATTTATCAAAATGTGTTACCACATTGTGATGTTTTTGTAAAAAATGGTTATACAATGGAAGAAATAAAATTGATGAAGGAAACTAAAAAAATTATAAATGATAACAATATAGCTATTACAGCTACTGCTGTACGCGTTCCGGTTATAGGAGGTCATTCAGAAAGTGTAAATATAACATTTAAAAAAAAACCTAATATTGATCATATATATAAAATTTTTTTTAAAAAAAAAGGAATTATTGTTCAAGATAATCCAAAACAAAATATTTATCCTATGCCATTATTTTCTCATGGAAAAGATGAAGTATTCGTAGGACGAATTCGTAAAGATTATTCATGTTTAAATTCTTTAAATCTTTGGATTGTAGCAGATAATTTACGTAAAGGTGCAGCTACAAATGCAATACAAATTGCAGAATTATTGATAAAAAAAAAATATATTTAATATTTTTATTTCTTTTTATCAAGAATAAGAATATATTCTCCCAATATTTTTTTTATATTTTTATAATATAAAATCATCTCCTTAATATTCCCTCTTAATGTTTCTTGGAAAATTTTAGATATTTCTTTGCATATAACGATATTTCTTTCCAATCCAAAAAAATATTTTAAATCGTTTAAAGTACGTAGTAATCTATGAGGAGATTCATATAATAAAAGAGTCCTATTTTCTATCGACAATTTTTCGAGTTTTATTTTTCTTTTTTTTTTTGGTAAAAATCCAATAAATGTAAATTCATTAATAGAAAGACCTGAAATGACTAATGCTGGAATAATTGAAGTTGGACCTGGTAAACATTCTATAGAAATTGAATTTTTAATACAAGATCTAATCAATAAAAAACCGGGGTCAGATATACTGGGGGTACCAGCATTAGAAATTAATGCTAATTTTTTTCCCTCTTTTATTTTTTCTAAAATTGAAGGAATTATTTTATGTTCATTATAAATATGATAATTTTTTATAGGCGTTTTAATATTATAAAAATTTAACAATTTTTTTGAAACTTTATAATTTTCTACCAAAATAAAATCTACTTCATTTAATATTCGTAAACTTCTGAAAGTAAAATCTTCTAAATTTCCTATAGGAGTAGGGACGATATACAACATTTAATCGAATAAAAAAAAGGTTAATATATGAAAAAAATATCATAATTTATTTTTTTTGATTTATTTTTTATAGAATAAAAATCTATAATTTTTATCATTTTATCTATGATATTTTTTGGAATTATTTTTTATTTTTAGATTACAATAAAAATAGATTTAGATTATGTAAAATATTTTTTTCAGTTTTTTTTAATTTTCATTATCAAATAAATATATTATAGTTAATAATTTTATTCATAAATGATAATGAAATAAAAAAAAATGAAAGGTAAAGAATATATATTTAGAAGCCGTTTAGTATCTGGAGAGATTATTTTTAAGTATGATCTTAATGGTTTTTTAAGGGAAGTGATCTTTCCCGAAAAACTTTCTTTATCACATTATATATGGATAGGAAAATATATCCCTTATAATGAATCTATTATAAATAAAATGAAAAAAACAAAAGCGGACTTTTCTATAGAGGAAATTCCTTCAGATTTATCTTTTAACCGTTTTTGGATAGATTATAGATATAAAGTAGGTAAAAAAAGAATGGCAGAAAATCTATGGAATAGAATGTCTTTATCTGATAGAATAAAAGCTTTATCCTATATTCCTCAATATTTAGATCATGTTAGACGTACAGGACATGATCAAGCATATCCTACAACATATTTAAATCAAAGATATTTTGATAGTTAACTATTTTTTTTTCTACTTATTAATATAATATTAATAGCTTTTTCTAAATTCAATGAATCAAAAAAAATTTTTTCTTCAATAGGAATTGATTGATTTTTATGTTTAATATAAATATTATATTTATTCACTTTTAAAAGTATTTCATATTCTTCAAATAATCCTAAAGATTTAGGTAGTTCTAAAAGTTTTAAAGCATCCTGTAAAGATATTGTATCAATTTTTTGATGAATTAATAAAGGAGAAAATTTTGGTTTTTCTTTATCTTTAAATTCTCCCATTTGAACAATAGGACCAAAACGAGCTATTTTAGAAAAAACTTTCTTATTAGATATTGGATCCATACCTAGAAAACGAATTTTATGAATTTTATCTACATTTTTTTTTACATGTTCTATTTTTTTGTGAAATTCATCATAAAAATTTTTAATAATTTTATTCCAGGATACTTCTCCTTTTGCAATATTATCAAATTGTTTTTCTAAACTTGCTGTAAAATTGTAATCTACGATTTCTTGAAAATTTTTTTTTAAAAAATCAGTTATTATAATTCCCATTTCTGTAGGAATGAATTTATTTTTTTCTATTTCAATAATTTCATCTTTTTTTTTAATAATAACATTTTTTTTTAAAATAAAAGATTCACGAATCTCCGTTTTTTTAATAATTTTTTGTGTATTTATATAATCTCTTTTTTGTATATTAGAAATAATAGGAACATAAGTAGATGGTCTTCCTATTCCTAATTTTTCTAATTTTTTTACTAAAGTAGCTTCATTATATCTTGGTAAATGTTTTGTAAAAATTTGTTTCGCTATGATTTCTTTTTTCTGTAAAAAAATTCCTTCTTTCAATATTTCTAATAATTTTTTTTTATTATTTTCGTGAGAAATATTTTTTTTATTTATTTTCATAAAACCTTCGAATTTAATGGTTTTTTTTTTGTAAATAAAATAATTGTCTAAATTCGAAGATTGAATATAAAAATTTTTTATATAAAATTGACAATCAGTCATTTGACCAATTATAGTTCGTTCCCATATAAGTTGATAAAGACGTTTTTGAGATAAGTCTAAAGTTTCTAAAGATATTTTTTTAATTTCTGTAGGATGTATTGCTTCGTGAGCTTCTTGAGAAAATCTATTAGATAAAAATTTTTTTTGAGATAAATATTTTTCTCCATAAAAAAAAAGAATATAATTCTTTATTTTGGATAAAATTTCTTTGGATAAATTGGTACTATCAGTACGAATATATGTTATGTATCCTTTTTCATATAATTTTTGAGCTAAAAACATAGTTTTAGATATAGAATAATTTAATCTTTGACAAGATTCTTGTTGTAAAGTAGATGTTGTAAATGGAGGTGGAGGACTTTTTTTTTCTTGTTTAAGAATAATTTTTTTTATTAAAAAACTTGCATTAACACATGATAGTAGAATATTTTTCATTTTTTTTTCTCCTTCTATTTTCTTTTCCAATTTAGCATGAAGAATCATTTTTTTTTCGTAAGTAAAAATTCCAGATATTTGATATCCAGGAATAGGAATAAAATTTTGAATATTTTGTTCTCGTTCTACTATCAATCTAACTGCTGCAGATTGTACTCTTCCTGCTGAAAGACCAGAATTAACTTTTTTCCATAGAATAGGAGATAATTGAAATCCTACTAATCTATCTAAAATCCGTCTTGCTTGTTGTGCATAAACTAGATTATAATTAATAAATCTAGGATTATTTATCGCATCAAAAATAGCTTTTTTTGTTATTTCATGAAAAACAATTCTTCGAATTTTTTCATTTGGAATATTTAATATTTTATAAATTTGATAAGCTATAGCTTCACCTTCACGATCCTCATCAGAAGCTAACCATATTATATTATAATCTTTAATTAATTCTTTAAGATTTTGAACTATTTTTCTTTTTTTAGATAAAATCACATAATCAGGTTGAAAATTTTTTTTTACATTAACTCCTATCTTTTTTTCTGGAAGATCTATAAGATGGCCATAACTAGATACTACATAAAAATCTTTTCCAAGAAACATTTGTATAGTATTAGCTTTAGTAGGAGACTCTACAATTACTAAATTTTTGTTCATTTTATTGTTAATACTTATTTTTTTCTATATATTTCTTTCAATAATAAAATTAACCATTGTTTTTAATGCTTTTTTAATTGTACTTTTTGGATAATGATCTAATATTTTTAATGCATTATTACGAAATTTTATCATTTTTTTTTTAGCATATTCTATCCCACCATTTTCCTTAACATAATCAATAATTTGATTTCTTTTTTTTTCATCATAATTATTTATAGAATTTAATATCCATTCTTGATTTTTTTGAGAAGATTTTTGAATAGCATAAATCAGTGGAAGTGTAATTTTTCTTTCTTTTAAATCCATTCCAATAGGTTTTCCAATTAAATTTTCATTAGATTCTTCATAATCAAATAAATCATCTTTTATTTGAAAAGCGATTCCAGTAAATTCTCCAAATTTTTTCATTTTTAAAGCTGTTTTTTCATCTGCATTTACTGAACGTGCTCCTCCTTCACAAGATGCTGCAATTAGACTAGCTGTTTTATGATAAATAATTTGATTATAATTTTTTTCGTTAATGTCTAATTTTTTAGTTTTCTCCATTTGTAATAATTCTCCTTCACTCATATCTTTAATAGTTCTACAAATAATTTTAAGAAGATCATGATAATTATTATTTATAGCTAATAAAAGACTTTTAGAAAGTAAATAATCTCCTATTAAAACAGCTATTTTATTTTTCCATATAGCATTGATAGAAAAAGTTCCACGACGAAGATTGCTATTATCTATAACATCATCATGGACAAGAGTAGCTGTATGGATCAACTCTATTAAAGATGCAGTATGGTAGGTTTTTTTTTGTATGTTTCCTAACATTTTTGCAATTAAAAAAACAAACATAGGACGAATTTGTTTCCCTTTTCTATTAGTAATATAATGTGTAATTCTATTAACAATAGATACCTTGCTGCTTTGTATAATATTAATGAATTGTTTTTCGAAAATTTTCATTTCTTTTTTTATGGAAATTTTCACCTTTTCAAGGATTTTTTTCATAATATTAAATATTTCATTTTTTAATATTATGGTTTTTTTAAGATTTATATTATAATATTATAAAATTAACATAGCATCTCCGTAAGAATAAAATCTGTATTTTTTTTTTATAGCTATTTTATAAGCTTTCATGATCAATTCATATCCAGAAAAAGCTGCTGTCATCATAAGTAATGTAGATTTTGGCATATGAAAATTGGTAATCATAGAATTAGCTATACTAAAATTATAAGGAGGAAATATAAATTTATTTGTCCATCCTGAAAAAGGATTTAAATATTTACTAGAAGAAACCGAGCTTTCAATAGCGCGCATAGATGAAGTCCCTACAACACATACACGTTTTTTTTGTTTCATAGTTTTATTAATAATACTACATACATTTTTTTCTATAAAACATTTTTCAGAATCCATCTTATGTTTGGATATATCTTCTACTTCGACTGGTAAAAAACTACCTAATCCAAGATGTAAAGTAATTTCTACTAAATTTATTCCTTTTATTTCTAATATTTTTAATAAATGTTTTGAAAAATGAAATCCAGCTGTAGGAGCAGATACAGACCCTTCAATTTTTGCATAAATAGTTTGATAGCGTTTTTCATCATTTTTTTCTGGTAATCTTTTAATATATTTTGGTAAAGGTGTTTTTCCTAATTCTTTTATTTTTTTTATTAATTCTTCATGTGATCCATTAAAATGAAGTTGTAAAATTCTTCCTCTAGAAGTGGTATTATCTATTACTTCTCCTGTTAATCCACTTCCAAAATTTAATTTATTTCCTACTCTTACTTTTCTTGCAGGATCAACTAAGACGTCCCAAGTTCGATCTATAATATCCAATTCTCTGAGTAAAAAAACTTCTATTTTTGCTTCTGTTTTTTCTTTATTTCCAAATAATCTTGCTGGAAATACCTTTGTATTGTTGAGAATGATAGTATCTCCTTCTTCAAAATATTGATATAAATCTTTGAATAACTTATGTTCAATATTCTTATTTTTTCTATGAATAATCATTAATCTAGATTCGTCTCTTTCTTGGGTAGGTTGATAGGATAAAAGATTTAATGGAAATTCGAAATTAAAATCTGAAGTTCTCATAATTAAAATTAGAAAAAAAACAAATATACAAGGTATTATTCTTGATTAAGAATAAAATTAAATTATTTTTTTTATCAAAAAAAAATATATATATATTTGTAATATTATTTTTACATAAAAATAATACGAATTTTCAAAAAATTGTTCTTTATTTTTTAATTTGAAAAAAAAGTAGCTTCTAGACCTGATTTTAATTAAAGAATATTTAAAAAATTAATTAAGATTTTTACGTATTTGATATTTTTTTTTACAACGAAGAGTTTGATCCTGGCTCAGGATGAACGCTAGCGGCGGGCTTAACACATGCAAGTCGAGGGGCAGCATGAAATTTATTTATTTAGATTTTGATGGCGACCGGCGGACGGGTGCGTAACACGTATGTAACCTACCTTTTTCTAGAAAATAGCCTGAGGAAACTCGGATTAATGTTCTATAATACAGTATTTTCGCATGAAAATATTATTAAAGCAGAAATGCGGAAAAAGATGGGCATGCGCCCGATTAGTTAGTTGGTGGGGTAAAAGCCTACCAAGACGATGATCGGTAGGGGGCCTGAGAGGGTGATCCCCCACACTGGTACTGAGATACGGACCAGACTCCTACGGGAGGCAGCAGTGAGGAATATTGGTCAATGGAGGAAACTCTGAACCAGCCACGCCGCGTGCAGGAAGAATGCCTTATGGGTTGTAAACTGCTTTTGTTTAGGAATAAAAATTTCTACGTGATAGAAATTCTGAAGGTACTAGACGAATAAGTGTCGGCAAACTCCGTGCCAGCAGCCGCGGTAATACGGAGGACACAAGCGTTATCCGGATTTATTGGGTTTAAAGAGTGCGTAGGCGGTTTATTAAGTCAGTAGTGAAATGTTACAGCTTAACTGTTAAAATGGCTAATGATACTGATAGACTTGAGTTAGATTGGAGTAACTGGAATGTGTGGTGTAGCGGTGAAATGCATAGAGATCACACAGAACACCGATCGCGAAAGCAGGTTACTAAATTTATACTGACGCTGAGGCACGAAAGCGTGGGGAGCAAACAGGATTAGATACCCTGGTAGTCCACGCCGTAAACGATGATCACTAGTCGTTGGATTTTATTATTCAGTGGCTAAGCGAAAGTGATAAGTGATCCACCTGGGGAGTACGACCGCAAGGTTGAAACTCAAAGGAATTGACGGGGGCCCGCACAAGCGGTGGAGCATGTGGTTTAATTCGATGATACGCGAGGAACCTTACCAAGGTTTAAATGTACTACGAATAAGCTAGAAATAGTTTAGTCTTCGGACGGAGTACAAGATGCTGCATGGTTGTCGTCAGCTCGTGCCGTGAGGTGTTGGGTTAAGTCCCTCAACGAGCGCAACCCTCATTGTTAGTTGCCAACGAATAATGTCGGGGACTCTAGCAAGACTGCCGACGTAAGTCGAGAGGAAGGTGGGGACGACGTCAAATCATCACGGCTCTTATATCTTGGGCTACACACGTGCTACAATGGTCGGTACAAAGGGTTGCTACTGAGCAATCAGAAGCTAATCTCTAAAAACCGATCTCAGTTCGGATTGGAGTCTGCAACTCGACTCTATGAAGTTGGAATCGCTAGTAATCGCATATCAGCCATGATGCGGTGAATACGTTCCCGGGCCTTGTACACACCGCCCGTCAAGCCATGGAAGTCGGGGGGACCTGAAATCGGTGACCATAAAAGGAACTGATTAAGGTAAAATCGATAACTGGGGCTAAGTCGTAACAAGGTAGCCGTACCGGAAGGTGTGGCTGGAACATCTCTTTTTTTAGAGTAATTTGTAATATATCTTAATTAAGATATTTTTAAAAAAATTTTAAGGAATCAGGCTAGAAGTTTCTTCTATTGATAGATAAAAAAAATAAGTGTAGTAAAGAGAGAGATTGATGATAAATAATAATTGTATCAGTCTCGTAGCTCAGACGGTTAGAGCGCTACACTGATAATGTAGAGGTCCGCGGTTCAATTCCGCGCGAGACTACTTTCCCAAAGACCCAAAAAAAAAGGGGGGGGGGGATTAGCTCAGCTGGCTAGAGCACCTGTTTTGCACGCAGGAGGTCATCGGTTCGACTCCGATATTCTCCATTTTTAAGATATATATAAAGTTCTTTGAAATAACATACTATAATGAGGAAAGAAAAAAAAGCTAAGTTAGGGCGTATGGTGGATGCCTTGGCTCTGAGAGGCGAAGAAGGACGTGATAAGCTGCGATAAGCTGCGGGTATTGGCACATACAAATTAATCCGCAGATTTCCGAATGGGGCAACCTATCATATTAACTATATGATATTACTTTTTTAAAGTAATGCTAACCTAGAGAACTGAAACATCTAAGTATCTAGAGGAAAAGAAAACAAAAGTGATTCCGTTAGTAGTGGCGAGCGAAATCGGAAAAGCCCAAACCATTATGGTTTAGGCCATAGTGGGGTTGTAGGTCTACAATAAAGGATTATTTTTATATAGTAGAATGATTTGGAAAAATCAATCATAGAAGGTGATATTCCTGTATACGAAATAGAAAAATAACCTAGTAGTAACCTGATTAGGACGGGACACGGGAAATCTTGTCTGAATCTACCGGGACCATCCGGTAAGGCTAAATACTACTCAGAGACCGATAGTGAACTAGTACCGTGAGGGAAAGGTGAAAAGTACTTCGAATAGAAGGGTGAAATAGATCCTGAAACCATACGCTTACAAGCTGTCGGAGCCCTCTTAATTTTATTAGGAGTAGGGTGACGACGTGCCTTTTGCATAATGAACCTACGAGTTAATTTTTCCGGCAAGGTTAAGTAGTTCAGCTATGGAGCCGTAGCGAAAGCGAGTCTGAATAGGGCATTTAGTCGGAAGAATTAGACGCGAAACCGAGTGATCTACCCATGAGCAGGTTGAAGCTGTGGTAACACATAGTGGAGGACCGAACCGGTTGACGTTGAAAAGTCTTCGGATGACTTGTGGGTAGGGGTGAAAGGCTAATCAAACTCGGAGATAGCTCGTACTCCCCGAAATGCATTTAGGTGCAGCATCGTGTTAAATATGACAGAGGTAGAGCTACTGATTGGATGAAGGGGTTTCATCACCTACTAATTCCTGATAAACTCCGAATGCTGTTATTATGTTTCACGGTAGTGAGGGCATGGGTGCTAAGATCCATGTCCAAGAGGGAAACAACCCAGACCATCAGTTAAGGTCCCTAAGTATATATTAAGTTGTATAAACAAAGTTTAATTACACAGACAGCTAGGATGTTAGCTTGGAAGCAGCTATTCATTTAAAGAGTGCGTAACAGCTCACTAGTCGAGTGATTGAGCGTGGATAATAATCGGGCATAAATATATCACCGAAACTATGGGATTGAAAAATCGGTAGGGGAGCATTGTAATAGCGTTGAAGTTATATTGTAAAATATAGTGGAGTAATTACAAAAGAAAATGTAGGTATAAGTAACGATAATGCGGGAGAGAAAACCGCACACCGAAAAACTAAGGGTTCCTCAGCTATGTTAATCAACTGAGGGTTAGTCGGGTCCTAAGATGTAATCGAAAGGTGTAATCGATGGGTAACCGGTTAATATTCCGGTACTTGCTTTTATTGCGATGAGAAGACGGAGTTATGAAACTGTCGCGTACGGACGGAAGTGTACGTTGAAATAGTTAGGTATAAAATATATAGGAAAATCCGTATATTTTGCTAAGCTATGATAGTACCATAAACCTTCGGGCGAGTGGATAGTACAGGTAAGAGCTTCCAAGAAAATCCTCTAAGCTTCAGATAAAAGTGATCCGTACCAAAACCGACACAGGTAGTTAAGGAGAGAATCCTAAGGTGCTCGAGTGATTCACGGCTAAGGAACTAGGCAAAATTAACCTGTAACTTCGGGATAAAGGTTGCCTTCCTTAAAAAAGAAGGTCGCAGTGAAGATATCCAGACGACTGTTTATCAAAAACATAGGACTCTGCTAAATTGAAAAATGATGTATAGGGTCTGACACCTGCCCAGTACTGGAAGGTTAAAGAAAAAGGTTAGCTTCGGCGAAGCTTTTAACTGAAGCCCCAGTAAACGGCGGCCGTAACTATAACGGTCCTAAGGTAGCGAAATTCCTTGTCGGGTAAGTTCCGACCTGCACGAATGGTGTAACGATCTGGAAACTGTCTCAGCCGTGAGCTCGGTGAAATTGTAATATCGGTGAAGATGCCGATTACTCGCAATGGGACGAAAAGACCCTGTGAACCTTTACTATAGCTTCGTATTGGTTTTGATTAAAAAATGTGTAGGATAGGTGGGAGACTTTGAAGTACTGTCGTCAGATAGTATGGAGTCAACCTTGAAATACCACCCTTTTTTTAATTGAAATCTAACTTAATTATTGATTGAGGACATTGCGTGGTGGGTAGTTTGACTGGGGTGGTCGCCTCCAAAAAGGTAACGGAGGCTCCCAAAGGTACCCTCAACACGTTTGGTAATCGTGTGTAGAGTGTAATGGCATAAGGGTGCTTGACTGTGAGACCTACAAGTCGATCAGGTACGAAAGTAGGGCATAGTGATCCGGTGGTTCCGCATGGAAGGGCCATCGCTCAAAGAATAAAAGGTACTCCGGGGATAACAGGCTAGTCTCCCCCAAGAGCTCATATCGACGGGGAGGTTCGGCACCTCGATGTCGGCTCGTCACATCCTGGGGCTGAAGAAGGTCCCAAGGGTTGGGCTGTTCGCCCATTAAAGTGGCACGCGAGCTGGGTTCAGAACGTCGTGAGACAGTTCGGTCTCTATCTATTGTGAGCGTTAGAAGCTTGAGTGGAGCTGATTCTAGTACGAGAGGACCGAATTGGACGAACCTCTGGTGTATCAGTTGTATCGCCAGGTGCATCGCTGAGTAGCTACGTTCGGAAGAGATAAGCACTGAAAGCATATAAGTGCGAAACTCACCACAAGATTAGGCTTCTTTTAAGGGTCGTTGAAGACTACAACGTTGATAGGCTATAAGTGTAAAGACAGTAATGTCATAGCTAAGTAGTACTAATTACCCATAGGCTTATATTTCTTTCCTTATGTATGTTATTTTTATATTTATATTTATTTATGAAATTTTTATAATGGGTGGTTATAGCAATGTGGATCCACCTCTTTACCATTCCGAACAGAGAAGTTAAACACATTAGCGCTGATGGTACTGGTTTTTTCTGGGAGAGTAAGTCTCCGCCCTTTTTTTTTATATATATTTATTTTTTATTCGTATCACCTACAACATTCTGCACGTAGTATGCTTTCACTTCTATAATAATAGAGACTTTTTAATCCAATTTTCCACGCATCAATATGAACTTTATTAATAAATTTTGCTGGTGTTTTTTGATGAAAAGCAAGATTTATACTTTGACCTTGATCAAGATATTTTTGTCGTATACCTGCTTGTTTTATTAATTCCAATTGATTAATTTCTTTAAAACATAAAAATACATTTTTTTCTTTTTCACTAAGAGCCGTTAAATTAAGACAAGACCCCTTTTCATTAGCAATTTTTTCCCAAATTTCTGGAATATTATATCCATTTTTTTTAAGAATTTTTTCCAAATAAGGATTTTTACGAATATGCATACCTTTTGAATCATCATCTACATATATATTTGCAGCTAAAGGTTCTATCCCTTGAGATAATCCACCCGCTAATTTAGCAGAACTTCTATTGGGAGCTATTGCCATCAAAGTTAAATTTCTTCTTCCTGTTCCTATATTCCATTCGGATTCTCCGTATTCTTTTGCCAAATATTGAGTTGCTTTTTGAGATTCTACTTGTATTTTTCTAAATATTTTATGAGTTAATATTTCAGATTTTACGGAAATAAAAGGAATCATTCTAGATTGTAAATAAGAATGCCAACCTAAAGCCCCTAATCCTAAGGCTCTACTTTTTTCTGCAAAACGAACAGAATCTTCTATCCCCCGAATATTTTTTCCTTTATCAATAAATTCTTGTAAAACAGAATCAAGAAATAAAATTGCATAAAAAACGGTATTAGTGTTTTTCCATTCTACATATTTATATAAGTTTAATGAAGATAGACAACATACAAGAGTATGACTTTCATCTGTAGGTAACATAATTTCTGAACAAAGATTGCTATGATGGATTTTTAATCCATATTTTTTCCAATTATCCGGTATATTTTTATTAGCATTATCTTTAAAAAAAAGATATGGTTCTCCAGTTTTTACACGTTCTTTAAGAGTATTGATCCATAATGATCTTTCTTGTCCATTTTTTTTTAAAACTTTATCCATAAAAGAATTAGAAATAATCGCCCCCTGATGAAGATTATGACATTGTCGATTAATATCCCCTTTAGGTTCTCTTATTTTTAAAAATTCTGGATATTCTTTGTGTTCTATGTTTAAATAAATAGCTACAGCTCCTCTTCTTGTACTTCCTTGTTTACTAGCAATAATAGTACTATCATATGATTTAATAAAAGGAATAATCCCATCCGAATAACCTAATGCTCCATTTTTTATAGGACTTCCAATAGGTCTAACTATACTAAAATCATAAGAAGTTCCTCCTCCATGTTTACTTAAAATAGCCATTTCTAAATTTTTTCTATATATCTCATACATACTATCACCAATTCGTCCAGAAAAACAACTAATAGGCAATCCTTTTTTTGTTCCTAAATTAACCATAACTGGAGTGGAAGGAATGAGCCATCCTCTCCATAAAATTTTAAAAAATTTTTCTTCCATATTTGGTTTTTTAAGAATTTTTGCAGCATTGATAGACAATCTTTTATATCCTTCAAAAGGAGTTTCTCCATCTAATAAATATCCACCTTTAATTGTAGTTAAATACAGTTCATTATTCGCCCATACTGGTAAATCTTTTTCTACTTTCCATCCTTTTTTTTCTGCAATAGGGTGTGTTTCCATTTTTAATATTGAAATTTCCTTTTTTTTACTTTTTTTCTTTTTCTATTTTTTCTTTTAATTTAGCTAATCCGGCAATATCTCCAAGAGTAGATTTTTCTAATTTTCTATTTCTCATACGTTGTTCTTTTTTTTGATCTCTATCACGATAAATTGCTGTATGAGAAACTACAATTTTTTTAGTTTCTTTATTAAGATCGACAACTTTAAAATTAATTTTTTCTCCTTTTTTAAGAATACTTCCATCTTTTTTTTCTAATGAACGAAACGGTGCAAATGCTTCTATTTCTTGATCTCTAAATTGAATAGAGGCTCCTTTATCCAATAAATTTTCTATCATTCCATTATGAATACTCCCTACATAATAAATTTTTTCATATTTATCCCATGGATTTTCCGTTAATTGTTTATGGCCTAAATTTAATTTTCTGGTTTGAAAATCTAAAAAAAGAATAATTACTTCTAATTGATCATTAATATTGCAAAATTCAGAAGGATGTTTTATTTTTTTAATCCATGAAAGATCTTTTGTATAAATAATTCCAGATATTCCTTTTTCCAATTCTAAAAAAACTCCAAAATTAGTAAATTTTCGTATTAATCCCATATGTTTTGATCCTATAGGATATTTTTTATGAATATCGATCCAAGGATCTGAAGTAAGTTGTTTTATGCTCAAAGACATTTTTCTTTCTTGACGATCTATAGTCAATATAATAGCTTCTAATTCATCTCCTATTTGTACAAAATCTTGTGTAGAAGACAAATCGGAAGACCAAGACATTTCACTAATATGCAATAAAGCTTCTACACCTGGAATAATTTCTACAAAAGCACCATAATCAGCTAAAACACTAACTTTACCTTTTACTTTACTTCCTACTTTTAATTTTTCATCCAAAGAATTCCAAGGATGAGGGAGCAATTGTTTTAACCCTAGTTGTACACGATTTTTATCTTTATCTACACCTAAAACAACAAATTTTAATTCCTGTTCTAATTGAACTACTTCTGTAGGATGATTAATATGATGCCAGCTCATATCGGTAATATGCAATAAAGCATCGACTCCACCTAGATCTACAAAAGCACCATAAGGAAGAATATTTTTTATTTTTCCTTCTAAAACTTGACCTTTATCTAATTTAGAAATCATTTCTTTTCTTTGCTCTTCAATATCTCTTTCTATTAAAACTTTATGGGATACGACAACATTTTTTGTTTTTTGATTAATTTTAACTACTTTAACCTCCATTGTTTTCCCAACATAAGTATCATAATCTCGAACAGGTTTCACATTAATATGCGATCCTGGTAAAAAACATTCAATATCAAAAATTTCTACGATTAAGCCACCTTTAGTTCTAGCAGCTACATAACCTAAAATAACTTCTTCTTTTGTATATGCTTCATTAATTTTCTGCCAATTTCTTAACGTTTTTGCTTTTTGATAGGAAAGAATACATTGCCCTTTATAATCCATTTTAACAACCATAACTTCCATATTACTTCCTACTTCAAAATTCAAATTTTCTTTAAATTCTCTAATTGGAATCGAACCTTCCGCTTTAAATCCTATATCTACAATAACATTGTGATCCATAATATTTGTAACAATTCCCTTATATATTTCCAATTCGTGGATATCTGGCAAAGTTTCTTCGTATATTTTTTCCCACTTTTTTCTTTCTTTTTTTATCTCATTATTTAAATGAGTTTCGTATTTTGTCCAATCGAAACTTTTTTCTTTTTCTTGATATTTCAATTTTATGTTTCTATCACTACTATTGATCCTATCAGATGAATGAGTAGTTTCTTTTTTAGTTTCTTCTGTTTGATTAGACATATATTTTTATATTTTTTAGAAAAAACCTAACTAGTTGATTTTTAATTATTATACTAGAAATAATATACATTCCAAATATCCACTATGATTAGGCCTATTGTTTAGGTCGTTTAGGAATACAAAACTAATAATTTTTCAGAACATTTTTCAGAACATAAAATTTTTGATTTTTTCTTTTATTTTGATAGATTATAAAAAAACTTTTTACAAAAATTCATTGTGATAGTGTAATAGTGTAAATTGATTTATTTTATATATATAAACTAATAAACTAATAAACTAATAAACTAATAAACTAATAAACTAATAAATAGTAAAATAAAAAATAATGTATCTTATTGTTGATACCGAAACTACCGGTTTACCTAATTCCTATAATCTTCCTATTACCAATTCCGATAATTGGCCAAGAGTAGTACAAATAGCATGGCAATGTCATGCTATTTCAGGAAAAATAATAGAATTTAAAAATTTTATTATAAAACCGGATGGTTATGATATTCCTTATAATGCTTTTAAAATTCATGGAATTACTAATGAAAAAGCAGAAAAAGAAGGAAAACATTTAGATTTTGTGCTGAATAAATTTAAGAAATCATTTGAAAAATCTAAATGTTTAATTGGACATAATTTGGATTTTGATAGAAAAGTTATTGAATGTGAGTTTTTTAGAATGAAAAAAGAAATTTCTTTTCAAGAAAAGAAATTTTTAGATACTAAAGAAGTTTCTGTTAATTATTGCAAATTACCTGGTATTAGAAAAAAATTTAAATGGCCTACATTAACCGAATTATACTATAAATTATTTGGAATAGATTTATCTAATTTTCATCATCATGCTGAAAATGATGTAAAAGCAACCTCTCGTTGTTTTTTAGAACTTTTACGGATGGGAATTATATCCTATAATGATATTGGAATAGATGAATCAATCATCAAAAATTTTCGAGAATCTTTTCCAACTATTATCTCTTCCTCTATAGTTTCTTTCAATCCCCATAATCCAAAAAAGAATACAGAAAAAAAAATAGAAAATAAAATAATTAATAATAATAAGGAAAAATTAAAAAAAAAAAAATATTCTCATATTCATAATCATACTTCTTTTTCTATTCTTTTTTCAACTATGGATCTTTTTTCAATGATAAATAGAGCTATATCCTGTAATATGCCAGCTATTGGAATAACAGATTATGGAAATATGATGGGGAGTTTTCATTTTTTAAATACCATTCATTCTGTCAACAAAAAATATGCTTCATTGAAAAAATCCATAAAAGGAATTATTGGTTGTGAGGTGTTTATTTCCGAAAATTATTTACAGAAAAAGTTTACTAAAGAAACACCGGATAAACGTTATCATCAAGTTTTATTATCTAAAAATAAAACAGGATATCATAACTTATCCAAACTTTGTTCTTATGGATTTTTAGAAGGACTTTATGGTGGAATTCCTAGAATAGGAAAAAACTTGATTGAAAAATATAAAGAAAATTTAATCGCTCTTACTGGAGATCTCAATGCAGAGATTCCACAAGTTATTCTTAATCAAGGAGAAAGAAAAGCAGAAAAGGTTTTTCTATGGTGGAAAGAACTTTTCGAAGAAGATTTTTACATAGAATTATTACGTCATGGATTAAAAGAAGAAGACTATGTTAATAGGATACTACTGAAATTTTCAAAAAAATATCATGTCAAGTACATTATACAAAATAATACTTTTTATTTAGATCAAAAAGATGCTGATGTTCATGATATTTTGCTTTGCGTAAAAAATGGAGAAAAAAAATCAACTCCTATAGGTAGAGGAAGAGGGTATAGATTTGGATTTCCAAATCAAGAATTTTATTTCAAAAGTCCAGAAGAGATGAAAGAAATATTTTCGGATATTCCAGAATCTTTTGATTTCTTAGATGAATTAGTCAGTAAAATTGAATTTTACAGTCTATCACAAAAAATATTACTTCCAAAATTTCAGATACCAAAACATTTTGAAATTCCTTTAGATAAAAAAGATGGAGTGTATATAGGGGAAAATTCTTTTTTAAGAAGTATTACATATGAAGGGGCTAAAAAACGTTATAAAAATATAACTAAGGAAATAAAAGAAAGAATTCACTTCGAATTAAAAACAATTGAAAAAATTGGATATCCTGGTTATTTTCTGATTGTTCATAATTTAGTTTCTCAAGCTAGAAAAATGAATATTTCAGTAGGACCTGGAAGAGGTTCTGTTGCTGGATCTGTAGTTGCCTATTGTATAGGTATTACTGAAATAGATCCCCTAAAATATCATCTTCTGTTTGAACGATTTTTAAATCCGGACAGAATATCTTTACCAGATATTGATATCGATTTTGATGATCGAGGACGTGAAAATATTATTGAATGGGTAGTCCAAAAATATGGAAAAAATAAAGTTGCACAAATCATTACATATTCCAAAATGGGGGCAAAATCTTCTATTCGAGATACGGCTCGGGTATTAAATTTATCTTTAAAAGATACAGATCGTATTGCAAAAATGGTACCTAATTTACTATCATTAAAAGTTATTTTATCTTCGGAGGTATTAGAAAATAGAAATAAGGAAGAAATGGAAAATATCCAAAAATTGAGAAAAATTGCAGAGAATGAAGAAACTTTAGAGGGAAAAATTTTGCAAAAAGCAAAAAAATTAGAAGGATCTATAAGAAGTACTGGTATACATGCTTGTGGGATCATTATCAGTCCATACGATATAAAAGAATATATTCCAGTTTCTATTTCCAAAGAATCCGATTTATTGTTAACACAATTTGATAACAATGTAGTAGAACATGCTGGATTATTAAAAATGGATTTTTTAGGATTAAAAACTCTTACTATTATTAAAGATTCCTTGAATCTTATCAAAAAAAACATCAATGTTACAGAAATTTCATTTTCTATAGAAGATTTAAAGACTTATTCTCTTTTTCAAAAAGGAGAAACCGTAGCTATTTTTCAATATGAATCTACAGGAATGCAGAAATATTTACGCCAACTTAAACCTGATAAATTTGATGATTTAATTGCAATGAATGCATTATATCGACCTGGACCATTACAATACATTCCTAACTTTATTTCCAGAAAACAGGGAAAAGAAGAAATTACCTATGATTTACCAGAAATGGAAGAATTCTTAAAAGAAACTTATGGGATAACTATATATCAAGAACAGGTGATGTTAATATCCCAGAGAATAGCAGGTTTTAGCAAAGGAGAAGCCGATTTACTTAGAAAATCTATGGGTAAAAAACAAAAAGAGGAACTAAATAAATTGAAAAATAAGTTTCTTAATCAAGCTATAAAAAAAGGATATCCCAAAAATATATTAGAAAAAATATGGAAAGATTGGGAGTATTTTTCTTGCTATGCTTTTAACAAATCTCATGCTACCTGTTATGCTTATATAGCATTTCAGACTGCTTATCTTAAAACGCATTTTCCCTGTGAATATATGGCTTCTGTATTAAGTAATCACATGGACAATATTAAACAGATCACTTACTTTATAAAAGAATGTAAGCGTATGGATCTATCGATTGTAGGTCCCAATATTAATGAAAGTGATGATATTTTTAAAGTAAAAGATAAAAATTGTATTCAATTCGGTCTTAGAGGAATAAAAGGTGTAGGAGAAAATTCTGTAAAAATGATTGTTCAGGAAAGAAAAAAAAATGGACCATTCACTTCTATTTTTAATCTGGTAAAACGTATTAATTTACGTATAGTGAATAAGAAAACTTTAGAAAGTTTAGTTTTATCTGGAGGATTAGATAAATTCCATTTACGTAGAGAACAGTATTTCCACTTTGAAGAAAAAAGTAAGTTAAGTATTCTAGAAAAGATCATTCAATTTGGATCTAAATACAAAAAAATAAATAATATTTCCAAAAACAATATGGAAATAGAAAAACCCATGATTATTGAATGCCAACCATGGAGCAATCTATATAAATTATATAAAGAAAAAGAAGTATTGGGGATTTATGCTACTTCACATCCTTTAGATGATTATTTTTATGAAAGAAAATATTTTACAAATCTATCTTTAGACCAATTAAATAAAAATGAACAAAAACTTATAGGAAAAAAAATATATATATGTGGAATTCTATCTAAAATTGAAAAAAAAATATATATCAAAAGTGGAAAAAAATATGGAATTTTCTTATTAGAAGATGATTATTCTTCTAAATTATTTCGTATTTATGGACAACAATATTTAAAGTATGAACATTTACTATTTAGTAATAGCCTATTATATTTATATATTTTTATTGAACCCTCTAAAGAACGAAAAATACATATATTTCATATCGAAAGTCTACAAAATGTTTTAAAAAAATTTTCCCATAAACTGGTAATTAGGATAAATATAAAAGACTTAGATAGCCTAATTATTGATGATCTAGAAAAATTATTTTCTGAACAACCAATAGGATATAAAAAGCTGAATATTCTTCTTTATGATAAGGAAAATCATATTTCTTTAAATTTTGAATCAAAAAAGTATGGAGTTGACATTAATTCCAGTTTTTTAAAAAAATTGGAAAAAATAAAAGGGTTAGATTTTGTTTTGAATTAAAACTTAATTAATAAGACTTTCTTAAATTTACACTTAAAATAATAAAGTAAATATTATGAATTCACTTTTTTATAAATCAATAAATTACATTTTTTTTTAGTAGTTATTGGTTTTTTTTAAGATGAAAATAAAAGTTAGAGTATCTCATGAAGAGGATACAAAATATGCTTCCTTAATTTGCAAAAAAATCCAGGAATCCGCAAAAATTAGAGGAACTGGTATTGCTAAAAAAGATCCAGAATATATTAAATCAAAAATGATTAATGGAAATGCCGTAATGGCTTTCTATAATGGAAAAATTGCAGGTTTTATTTACCTTGAAGTTTATCAAAATAAAGAATTTGTTGTTAATTCTGGTTTAATTGTTTTTCCTGAATTTAGAAAAAAAGGATTAGCAAATATTATAAAAATTGAAATATTTAAACTTTCTAGAAAAAAATTTCCCAATTCTAAAATTTTTAGCATTACCACCAGCCATTCCGTGATTAAAATGAATACAAAATTGGGTTTTAATCCTGTTTCTTTTAGTGAATTAACTCAATCAGAAGAATTTTGGAAAGGATGTAAAAGTTGTGCTAACTTCGATATATTAACCAGAAATAAAAGAAATATGTGTCTTTGTACAGGTCTTTTATATAAACCATCTGAATCTTATGAAGATAAAACCGTTCAAAAAAAAAACATAGATAATTTAATTCGTGGGGATAAAATTATTTTAGCCTATAGTGGTGGTTTAGACACCTCTTATTGTTTAAAATATCTTATCCAAAAAGGATACGATGTGCATACGGTTATTATTAATACAGGAGGATTTAAAGAAGAAGAATTGAAAAAAATTGAAGAAAGAGCTTTAAATATTGGATCTAAATCCCACAAAACAATCGATGCTATAGAATATTATTATCAAAATTGCATAAAATATCTGATATTTGGAAACATTCTTAAAAACAATACCTATCCACTTTCAGTAAGCTCCGAAAGAATTTTTCATGCTATTAAAATTGCACAATATGCGACTTTTATTAAGGCAAAAGCAATTGCTCATGGAAGTACAGGAGCCGGAAATGATCAAATTAGATTTGATATAGCTTTTCAAATTATTTGTCCAGATAAAATTACTTTATCCCCAATAAGAGATTTAAGAATTTCCCGAACTGAAGAAATTGAATATTTACGAAATTGGGGGATATCCATTTGTTGGAATGAGGCAGAATATTCTATTAATAAAGGAATTTGGGGAACTAGTATAGGAGGAAAAGAAACTTTAACTTCTTATCAAGATTTTCCAGATGAGGCATATCCAACTAAATTAAGTAGAAAAAAAAGTGAAAATCTAGAATTAGAATTTGAAAAAGGAGAATTAGTAAGTGTTAATAAAGAAAAGGGAAAAGCAATAAAAAATATCCTAAAAATTGAAAAAATTGCCTCTCAATTTGCTATAGGAAGGGGAATACATATAGGAGATACTATTTTAGGTATTAAGGGAAGAGTAGCATTTGAAGCTTCTGCAGCTATCATTATTATTAAAGCACATCATTTATTGGAAAAGCATATTCTTACAAAATGGCAACTTCATTGGAAAGAACAATTATCCAATTGGTATGGAATATTACTTCATGAAGCTCAATATTTAGATCCTGTCATGCGGGATATAGAAATGTTTTTAACAAGTACCCAAAAAAGACTTACTGGAACCGTATATATAATTTTACATCCTTATAGATTTCACTTAGTTGGAATTAAATCTGAATTTGATTTAATGGAATCTAATATGGCTAAATACGGAGAAATGAATTATTCTTGGACTGCAGAGGATGTTAAAGGATTTACAAAAATATTGAGTAATCAAATGAAAATGTATCATAATTTAAATAAAAATAAAAAAAAATAATGATTGAAATAGGAATTATAGGAGGGACTGGATATACTTCGGGAGAATTAATTAGATTAATAATTAATCATTCAAAAGCAAGGATTCATAGTGTAGTTAGCAGAAGTAAACCAGGAAAGTTAATTCATTCAGTCCATCAAGATTTATTAGGAGAAATAGATGATTTGAAGTTTACTGATTCCTTAAGCAAAGAAATTGATGTAGTATTTATATGTTCCGGCCATGGAAAATCTAGAAAAGAATTAAAAAATATATCCGAAAGTATAAAAGTAATTGATCTTAATCAAGATTTTAGAATTATCAATTATTCAGTTTTCAGAGATAGAAATTTTATTTATGGATTACCAGAATTACAGAAAGATATCATTAAAAAATCTAGTAATATTTCTAATCCCGGATGTTTTTCTACAGCTATTCTTTTAGCTATTTTACCTTTAGCTAAAGAAAAATTATTAAAAAATGATATTCATATAAGTGCGATAACTGGTTCCACAGGATCTGGGAAAAGGAATCTCGATACGAATCATTTTAGCTGGAGAAATAATAATATTTCTTCTTATAAAATATTTAAACATCAGCATTTACAAGAAGTAAAACAAACTATTCTTCAAATGCAAAATAATTTCCATTCGGAAATTTATCTTATTCCTTATAGAGGAAATTTCTCTAGAGGAATTATAGTTACTTTATATACTTATTCTAGTTTTTCTTTAGAAAAGAATAAGGAAATATATAAGGAATATTATAAAAATCATCCTTTTGTAGAAATATCGAACATAAACGTTGATGTAAAACAAGTGGTAAATACCAATAAGTGTATTTTGCATCTTATTAAAGAAAAAGATCAACTGATTGTTATAAGTGTTATAGATAATCTTATAAAAGGAGCTTCTGGACAAGCTATACAGAATATGAACCTTTTATTTAATTTAGATGAAACTTGTGGTTTGAAATTAAAATCCATTCGTTTTTAATATAAAAAAAAATGGACCTATTTGACGTTTATCCAGTTTTAGATATAGAATTAACCAAGAGTAAAGGAATCTATGTTTTTGATAAAAAAGGACATATGTATTTAGATTTTTATGGAGGACATGCAGTCATTTCCATTGGTCATTCTCATCCATATTATGTAAGATCCTTAACAGAACAAATTCATAAGATATCCTATTATTCAAATAGTGTTTTTATTTCTCAAAAAAAAGAATTGGCCTATTTACTTGGCGGTATTTCAGGATATGAAAACTATTCGTTATTTCTTTGCAATTCCGGTTCTGAATCTAATGAAAATGCATTAAAAATAGCTTCTTTTCATACAGGAAAGAAAAAAATTATTGCTTTTAAAGGGGCATTTCATGGAAGAACGAGCGGTAGTTTATCCGTAACGGATAATCATAAAATTATATCTCCTTTTAATACGCAACATAAAACTATATTTGTAGATTATAAAGATCTTAATTCCTTAGAAAGGGAATTAAAAAATGGTGATATTTGTGCCTTAATAACGGAAGGAATACAAGGGTTATCTGGAATTATAGATCCTGGTTTAAATTATTTTCGTAAATATTGGGAACTTTGTATAAAATATGACACAATTTTTATTATTGATGAGATTCAAAGTGGATATGGAAGAACTGGATCTTTTTTTTCTCACCAATTATATTCTATAAAACCAGATTTAATTACGATTGCTAAAGGTATGGGAAACGGATTCCCCATAGGAGGGGTTCTTATCCATCCTAAATTTAAACCATATTACGGAATGTTAGGAACTACATTTGGTGGAAATCATTTAGCTTGTGTAGCTGGTATTGCTGTATTAAAAATTATTCTCAAAGAAAATTTAATTGAAAATGCAAAAAAAATGGGAGAAATACTATTAAACGAATTGCGTAGGATTCCTAAAATAAAAAAAATTAGTGGTCGAGGACTTATGTTAGGGTTAGAATTTGATTTTCCTATTGATGATTTAAAAAATATTTTAATTTACAATGAAAAAGTATTTGTAGGAACATCCAATAACTCATATATATTACGATTGCTACCTCCACTGAGTATCAACCTCAGTCATATAAAATTATTTATTAAAAAACTAAAGAAGGCCTTATCATATATATAAAAAATGAAAAAAAATAATAGGAGTAAAAAGGCTATGCTTATACTGGAAGATGGAACTAAGTATGAAGCTTATCATTTTGGAGCCCCCGTTTCCTCTTCCGGAGAAGTAGTATTTAATACTGCTATGACCGGATATACGGAAAGTATGACGGATCCATCTTACAAAGGTCAAATTTTGACTTATACTTATCCTGTAATAGGAAATTATGGAATTCCTTCTCCATCTTCTAAAGAATCTATCCATGAATTTTACGAATCTGATAAGGTTCAAGTATCCGGCCTAATTATTTCATATTATTCCAACCGTCCGTATCATTGGAATATGTATACGACTTTATCTGATTGGTTAAAAGAAAATAAAATTCCGGGATTATATGGGATAGATACTAGATTTATTGCAAAAAAACTTATAAATAAAGGAGGATCCATGTTAGGTAAAATTTTAATAATGGAACAAGAAAATATTCCCTTTTACGATCCTAATAAAGAGAATCTTTCTAAAAAAGTTTCTACCTCTAAAAAAATCATATATGGAAATGGAACATATAAAATATTACTTGTAGATTTTGGATTAAAAAATAATATTTTACGTTGTTTATTGCGAAGAAATTGTACCATAATAAGGGTCCCATGGGATTATGATTTTACGAAGGAAGAATATGATGGACTGGTCCTTTCTAATGGACCTGGAAATCCCCATATTT
The DNA here is from genome assembly GCF_003226695.1 of Blattabacterium punctulatus. NCBI lineage: Bacteria > Pseudomonadati > Bacteroidota > Flavobacteriia > Flavobacteriales > Blattabacteriaceae > Blattabacterium > Blattabacterium punctulatus. The sequence continues at coordinate 301,287 of NZ_CP029808.1, forward strand.
ATGAAAAACCTATATCCTATATTCGGATTGCTATGAAAAAAGAACGACCTATATTTGGGATATGTTTAGGAAATCAACTTTTGGGTATTGCTGCAGGAGGATATACTTATAAACTTAAGTATGCACATAGAGGACATAATCAACCGGTTGTATTTATAGAAACAGGACAAAATTTTATTACATCCCAAAATCATGGATATGTTTTAGACACTACCAATATTTCTAGAGAATGGAAGATATTCTTTAAAAATTTAAATGATAACACTTGCGAAGGAATCATTCATGATTTTAAACCTTTTTTTTCGGTTCAATTTCATCCAGAAGCATCCAGTGGACCGACAGATACCGAATTTTTATTCGATTTTTTTATTAATTTGATTGGATCTTCAAGAAGATTACAAAAATAGATAGTATGAAATGAAAATAGATAAAATACTTATACTTGGATCAGGGGCATTAAAAATAGGAGAAGCTGGTGAATTTGATTATTCTGGAACACAAGCTTTAAAAGCTCTTAAAGAGGAGGGAATTTATACTATATTGATTAATCCAAATATCGCAACTGTTCAAACTTCGAAAGAAGTTGCTGACAAAGTTTATTTTCTCCCTCTCACCTTTTTTTTTATAAAAAACGTCATTGAAAAGGAAAAACCGAAAGGAATTTTTCTTTCTTTTGGAGGACAAACTGCATTAAATTGTGGAATAAAACTTTTTAAAGAAGGAATTATAGAAAAATATAAAATTCAAGTTTTAGGAACATCTATTGAATCTATAATGAACAGTGAAGATAGAAATCTATTTCGAAATCGGTTAAGTCGTATTAATATAAAAACGGCCAAAAGCTTTGTAGTCCATTCCATGGATCATGCCATATCCTATTCTTTAAAGATTGGTTTTCCTATTATAATTAGGTCTTCTTATACACTTGGAGGTTTAGGTAGTGGGTTTGCCAAAGATATTCATGATTTAAAGAAAATCGTCCGTAAAGCTTTCTATTACTCTTCTCAAGTTGTTGTAGAAGAATATTTAGAAGGATGGAAAGAAATTGAATATGAAATAGTTAGAGATAAATATAATAATTGTATTGCAGTATGCAATATGGAAAACTTTGATCCTATAGGAATTCATACTGGGGAAAGTATTGTGGTATCTCCTTCGCAGACTTTAACAAATTCAGAATATTATGGTTTAAGAAATTTAGCTATCCATATAGCTAGGGATTTAGAGATAGTTGGAGAATGTAATGTTCAATTTGCATTAGATCCTAGATCGGAAGATTATCGTGTTATTGAAGTGAATGCACGTCTTTCTCGTTCTAGTGCTCTTGCTTCTAAAGCAACTGGTTATCCATTAGCTTTTGTTTCTGCAAAATTATCTATAGGATATGGATTGCATGAATTAAAGAATTCGAATAAAAAAAATTATGCGTTTTTTGAACCCGCATTGGATTATGTAGTCTGTAAAATCCCCAGGTGGGATCTAAATAAATTTTATGGTATTTCCAATAGAATTGGAAGTAGTATGAAAAGTATAGGAGAAGTTATGGCTATTGGAGGTTCGTTTGAAGAAGCCTTACAAAAAGGAATTAGAATGTTAGATATTGGAATGCTAGGATTCATAAATTCTAAAAAAAAAATTGGATCTACTCTTTTACTTAAGGAATTTTTGAAAAAACCAACGGATCAAAGAATTCTATTTTTAGAAGAAGCTTTCGAAAAAGGAATTTCTATAAAAGAAATACATGATCTTACAAAGATAGATCTATGGTTTTTATACCAGTTGGATAACATATTTCAAACAAAAAAAGAGATTTCTTCTTATAACGATTGGAGGGATATCCCAGATGAATTATTACGTAAAGCTAAGAAAGAAGGATTTTCTGATATGCAAATTGCTAACCTTTTTATTATTGATAAGGATCAAGATAATATGGATGCGATGGAAGAAAAAATAAGAAAATATAGAAAAGAAAAAGGAATTATTCCATATGTTCGAAAAATTGATACTTTGGGTTATGAATATCCATCAGATACAAATTATTTGTATTTAACCTACCATTCAATTCAACATGACGTTATTTATGAAAAAGATTATAAATCTGTAATTACTTTAGGATCTGGTGTTTATAGAATTGGAAGTAGTGTAGAATTTGATTGGTGTTGTGTAAATACATTAAATACTATTAATAAAGAATCTTATAGATCAATAATGATTAATTACAATCCAGAAACAGTTAGCACAGATTTTGATGTTTGTGATCGTTTATATTTTGAAGAAATTACTTTAGAACGTGTATTAGATATTATTGATTTAGAAAACCCAAAAGGAACAATAGTATCTATGGGAGGACAAATACCCAATAACTTAGTTTTAAAACTTTATAAAAAAGGAGTAAAAATTCTAGGTACCTCTCCTATTTCTATAGATAAAGTGGAAAATAGATATAAATTTTCTAACGCTATGGATGTTTTAGGTATTGGACAACCTAGATGGAAAGAATTATCAGATTTTGATAGTATTTATCAGTTTGTAGAAGAAGTAGATTATCCTATCTTAGTTAGACCCTCTTATGTTCTTTCAGGTTCGTATATGAATGTAATTTCCAATTATGAAGAACTACAGCACTATCTTATTCGTAATAAAGAATCGGTTTCTATGGATCATCCATTGGTGATCACAGAGTTTATTAGAAATGCCAAAGAAATGGAATTAGATGCTGTTGCTCAAAATGGAGAGATATTGTATTATGCTATATCAGAACATGTAGAATTTGCTGGAGTTCATTCAGGAGATGCTACTTTGGTATATCCTCCACATAATTTATATTTATCTACATTAAAGGAAATCATACGTATATCTAATCAAATCGCAAAATATTTTAATATATCTGGACCTTTTAATATTCAATTTTTATCTAAAGAAAATGAAGTAAAAGTAATTGAATGTAATTTGAGAGCTTCTAGGAGTTTTCCTTTTGTATCAAAAATATCTAAGTTCAATATGATAGAACTAGCGACTCAAGTACTTCTTGGAAAGAAAAAAAAGAAAAAGGATCCTAATTTTTTTACTACTAATTTTTTAGGGATAAAAGCCTCTCAATTTTCTTTTTCCAGGTTACAAGATGCAGATCCTATATTAGGTGTAGATATGACTTCAACGGGAGAAGTAGGATGTTTAGGATATTCATTTGATGAAGCTCTTCTAAAATCCATGCTTTCTGTTGGTTATACTATTCCAAAAAAGAATATTCTTATATCTAGTGGTCCGATGGATTCTAAATTAGATTTGTTAAATATGGTTAAACTTTTGCATAAAAAAAGATATATATTATTTGCTACAGAAGGAACAAATAATTTTTTATCCGATTGTGGAGTCCCATCAATAAGAGTTCATTGGCCAAATGAAAGAAAATATCCTAATGTAATTGACTTGATCAAAGATAGAAAATTCGATCTTATTATCAATATTCCTAAAAATTTAAGTAAATTCGAGTTAGATAATGATTATGCAATAAGACGTTTTTCCGTAGATTTTAATATTCCTCTACTAACTAATACGCGCTTGGCAAAAGCTTTTATACAAGCTTTTTGTAATTTATCTATGGATAAACTATCCATAAATTCTTGGGATGAATATCAATAAATTTATGAAAAGATTTTTTAGCGTTGAAGATGTTATAAACGTATATGATATCATTAAAGAAGCCATAAATTTGAAGAAAAATCCATATTGTTTTCAACATATTGGGAAGAATAAAACAATTGGATTGGTATTTTTTAATCCTAGTTTACGTACAAGAATTAGTTGTCAAAAAGCTGCTTTTAACTTAGGAAGTAATACTTGGGTGTTAAATATTCATCGGGATTCCTGGAATATCGAAATGAAAGATGGAAATGTGATGAAAGATACTCAAGAACATCTAAAGGAGGCTATTTCTGTAATGAGTTTATATTGTGACATTCTTGCAGTAAGAACTTTTCCTTATCTTAGAGACAGAGATTATGATTATAATGAAGTTCTTTTTAATAAAATATTGAGCTATTCTAAAGTCCCCGTAGTTAACATGGAAAGTGCGACTTTGCATCCTTTGCAGTCTTTAGCGGATGTAATGACCATTGCAGAATTTATACCTTTTTTTTCTAAAAAAAAATGTAAAGTGGTGTTAAGTTGGGCTCCTCATGTAAAGCCATTGCCACATTCTGTGGCAAATTCCTTTTCCCAATGGATATCCAAAATAGAAGAAATAGATTTAACCATTACTTGTCCAGAACAGTATGATTTATATGAAGAATTTTCTAATGGAGTTTATACTACATATAACCAAAATGAAGCATTTTTAAATGCAGATTTTATTTATGCTAAAAATTGGAGTAGTTATATAAATTATGGAAAAATACTCTGTAATAATAATGATTGGATGATTACCGAAAGAAAAATGAAAATAACCAATAAAGCAAAATTTATGCACTGTTTACCTGTAAGGAGAAATATGGTAGTGGAAGATTCAGTTTTGGATAGTCCAAATTCCATTGTTTTGCAACAAGCAGAAAATAGAATTTATGCTTCGCAAATAATTTTCTTGAAAATTTTACAATCTTTATCATGAAAATACATATAGTAAAAATTGGAGGAAATTTAATTAGTGATCAAAAATGGCTTAATTTTTCTTTAAAAGAATTTGTAAAACTACAAGGAAATAAGATATTAATTCATGGTGGAGGAAAAAAGGCTACCCTTATTTCTGATCAAATGGGGATTACTCCAAAATTTATACAAGGAAGAAGGATTACGGATAAAGAAACGATTGACCTAGTTGTCATGACCTATGCTGGTCTTATAAATAAAAATATTGTCGCAATATTACAATCTTATTACTGTAATGCTTTGGGATTATGTGGTGCAGATGGAAATTGTCTTAAGTCATGCTACCGTTTTAAAAAAAAAAATACCGATATTGATTATGGATATGTAGGGGATATCACCAATAAAAGTGTTAATACTTATTTTATAAAATTTCTTTTGAAAAATAATATTGTTCCTGTATTATGTTCTATCACTCATAATGGTAAAGGGAATCTTCTAAATACGAATGCAGATACTATAGCTGCATGGATTGCCATATCATTGAAAAAGGATTTTAAGGATGAAATAGAGTTACATTTTTGTTTCGAAAAAAAGGGGGTATTACGAGATTTACATGATGAAGAATCCTATTTAAAAAGAATAGATTTTACTTTATTTCAAATAATAAGAAAAAATCATACTATTAAAAATGGGATGATCCCAAAATTAGAAAATGCCTTTCTTGCATTAAAAAATGGAGTATCTAAGGTAAGTATTGGTCACCCATATTATTTAAATGATCTTAATAATAAGACCATTATATGTCTGTAGTGAAATTGAAAGTTTTAAAGGAAGAAGCTATAAAACTTCTTATACGAATAATTAATACTCCATCTCTATCTAAAAAAGAAAAAAAGGTCTCTTATCTGATAGAAAACTATATTTCTAAATATGGATTTTACATCAAAAGAAAATTTAACAATATATGGACAGAAAATACTAATTATAATAAAAAAAAAAATATTCGTACTATCCTATTGAATTCTCATCATGATACAGTAAAACCAGGAAAAAATTGGGAAACTGATCCTTTTACTGCAATAAAAAAAGAGGATAAGTTAATAGGATTAGGAAGTAACGATGCTGGAGCTTCCGTGGTTTCCTTAATTTCTACCTTTATCTATTTAAGTAATTTATGTGTATTACCTTACAAATTGGTACTTTCTATTACTGCAGAAGAAGAAATTTCGGGATCATTAGGCGTAAGATCCATTTTACCTGAATTAGGATATATTGACTTAGGAATAATAGGAGAACCAACAAAAATGAAAGTGGCAATAGCTGAAAAAGGATTGATCATATTAGATGGAATTTCAGAAGGAAAAACTGGACATTCTGCAAGAAATCAAGGGGTTAATGCCATCTATATTGCTACAAAAGACATAGAATGTTTAAGAAATTTTCAATTTGATCGAAAATCTAAATTACTAGGATTTCCAATATTAACGGTTACTCAAATAAAAGGGGGGATACAGCATAATGTTATTCCTGATTTATGCTCTTTTGTCATTGACATTAGAAATAATGAATTATATTCCAATGAGGAATTAATGGAAATAATACAAAAAAAAATTCGTTCTAAAATAAAACCACGTTCTTTACATTTCCATTCTTCTTTCATAAATCCAATACATCCCATTGTATTAAAAGCAAAATTAATAGGTCTAAAAACTTATGGATCTCCTACCCTATCTGACCAAAGTATTATGCCATTTTCAACCATTAAAATTGGTGTAGGAGACAGCATCCGTTCTCATACTCCTAATGAGTATGTTCTTATTTCAGAAATTCTAGATGGAATAGATATTTACATACGTTTGTTAAAAGACTTTCAATTTTAAAACAAAAAAGGTAAATTTGTCTTGTTCTTATTTTATTTAAATGGAAAAAAGTATGATACAAGAAATAAACGATGATAACTTTGAAAAAGTTGTTCTTGAATCGGATAAACCTATTTTAGTAGATTTTTGGGCTCCATGGTGTGCTCCATGTAGAACTTTATCTGCTATATTAAAAGATCTATACATAGAGTATAAAGAAAAAGCTATTGTTTTCCAGTTAAATGTAGATAAAAATCCAAAAACTTCTTCTAAATATGGAATCCGAAGTATTCCTACCATGTTTTTTTTTAAAAACGGAGAAAAAAAAGATATGCATATTGGAGTTGCCTCTAAAGAGGAGATAAGAAAAAAATTAGATTCTTTAATAATAAGAATTCAATAAATTTTGGTCTGGTAGTTCAGTTGGTTAGAATACATGCCTGTCACGCATGGGGTCGCGGGTTCAAATCCCGTCCAGACCGCATTTAAAAAAAATAAACTACTCTATGATGCTTTTTTATGATATTGGATGAGATTTTCTATGGAAATAATTTTCATATGAAATTTTTTAGCCATTTGAATTAATTGTGGAAGACGTGCCATAGATCCGTTTTTATTAAGAATTTCCACTAAAACACCTCCTGGAATACATCCTGATAATCTAGTTATATCAATAGCAGCTTCTGTATGTCCGGGTCTTTCTAGGACCCCACCTTTTTTTGCTCGAAGAGGAAAAATATGACCTGGTTTATTAAAAGATTCTGGGGTTTCTTCATGTACTAGTGCTAGGATTGTCTTTGCTCTATCGAAAACAGATATTCCTGTTCGAACTCCATAACCTCGTACATCTACAGATACCGTAAAAGCCGTTTTTCTAGGATCTGTGTTCTTTTTTACCATCATTGTAAGTTCTAATTGATCACATTTTTCCTCGGTTAAAGAAACACAAACTAATCCTCTTCCATGAGTGATCAAAAAATTAACAATTTTAGGAGTTATTTTTTCTGCTGAAACAATAAAATCCCCTTCATTTTCACGATTTTCATCATCAACCACAATAATTATTTTTCCATTTTGGATATCCTGTAATGATTCTTCAATACCATTTAGATTAAACAATTTTTTGTTTTTATCAGAAAAATAAAAAGCCATCTAAATCCTCTATTTTTATTTTCTTAGTATGATTTAAAAATCATCCATTACAGTTTTATAAGTAATCCATATACTGATAGGAAAAAAAGTAAAATTTGGGATCCAAGCACTTATCCATGGATAAATATCAGCTTTCTCTCCTTGATTTTGTGTAATGGTAAGTAAAGTATGATAAATGATGAATATAGTTATTGCCATAATAGTTGGAAAACCAATTCCCCCTTTTCGTATAAGAGCTCCTATTGGAGCACCCGTAAGAAACATTATAATGCATGTTACTGGAAATATAAATTTTTTTTGCAATTCTAATTGATACTTTGCTAAATTTATTTTTCTTTTTTTTAGAATTTTTTTTTGATATTTAAGTTTTTCTATCAAAAAGGATAAACGATCTATCATTTTCTTATATAGGATAATAGATCTATTATTTGAAATTTTTTCCAATTTTTTTTTTAAAAAAAGAAAATCGTAATTTTTTTTCTTAAATTCAGAATCAAATTGATTTTTTTCTTTTTTTAAAAAATTTATTTTTTCGATCAATTTGATTGTATCAAAAGTTTGATAAGAATCATAATCCTCTAAGTTTTTTATTTTATCTTCTATCAAAGGTATTTTAAAATATTGAATTAAAGTATCAAATTGAACGATTTGATAAGATGGTATTTTTTTTTCATCATGGTGGTCACTATAAAAAAAACCATTAATGAGTTTGATCCGAAAGGACCCATCTTCTCTATTTGGTATCAAAATTCCTTCTTTAGCAAGAATAGTATTGATAAATAAATTTTTTTCATAAAAAAAAATGAATATCCCATTCATATGATTTTTATCTTTTCCTGATTGTTTATCTATCTTTATGAAAAAATCGGGAAAAATGTTAACAAACATTCCTTCCTTTAACTTTAAAGATGGATGGGCTACTGAAATTTGATAACCTAATTCTTTCGCTTTTTTTTTTGCTTTTGGAATGGCATAATCAGAGAAAAAATATAAACCTAAGGAAAGGAGGAATGTTAAACCTAAAATAGGTTTCATAATCCTAAAAAGGGAAATTCCAGAAGATTTAATTGATATCAGTTCTTGGGTTTCTGATATTTCTCCATAAGTCATGATAGAAGTTAACAATATAGAAATTGGAGTTACTAAAGGAACTATCGTAATACCAAAATAAAATATAAATTTTAGGATGATGAAAATATTAATATCTTTTCCTGTTAATTCATCAATTTTACTCCAAAAAAATTGAACGATAAATACAAAAATTACCGAAAAAAAAATAACTAAAAAAGGAACTATAAATAAACGAATCATATATAGATCCAGTTTTTTTAGTTTTAACATTATGTTATTTTTATTAATTGATTGATTATTAAGATAATAAAAAGTATTTTTTATCAATTATTCATCCGGATACGGTAAAAAAAAGTATTCGTTTTTTTTTAAGTTTTTTTTTCCATAAAAAGAAATAATCTTTTGAATATCTGATAGATCTATGAAAGGACATTGTAACCGGATTAATTCATTTTTATTGGAAAATAACAGGTCTCCTCTTCCAATGAGTTGTTCCGCTCCTGTGCAATCTAGTATAGTTCTAGAATCTATTTTAGAACTAACTCTAAAGGCAATTCTTGCAGTAAAATTAGATTTAATTAATCCAGTAATCACATCTACCGATGGACGTTGTGTAGAAATAATTAAATGAATACCTACTGCACGGGATAACTGTGCTAAACGAGTAATATATATTTCTATTTTTTTTTGTTGAAAAGAAAAACTTAAATCTGCAAATTCATCAATAATTAGGATAATATAAGGAAAATGATATTTTTTTTCATATTTTATATTGTATTCTTTGATATTTCTTACCATAGATTTTTCCAAAATATCATATCGTTTATCCATTTCTTTGCATAAAGAATTTAATATATTTTTTACTTCATATATGTTTGTAATGATAGGTTCTTTGGAATTAGGCAACATAGCAAAATAAGATTTTGAAATTTTTTTGTAAATAGATAATTCTACTTTTTTTGGATCAATCAAAATAAATTTAATATCTTCTGTATTTTTTTGACATAATAAGAATACAATTATAGAATTTAATCCTACTGATTTTCCTTGTCCAGTGGATCCTGCTATCAGCAAATGAGGCATTTTTGTTAGATCTACAATAAAAGTTTCATTAAATACTGTTTTTCCTAAGGCAATGGGAAGTTCCATATTGGTACTTTTCTTGAAAATTTCTTCTGAATAAAGGATGTTTTTCATATATACGGTAGTAGTTGGATTATTTGGAACTTCTATTCCAATAGAACCTTTTCCAGGTATTGGAGCTATAATTCTTATACTTAAAGAAGATAAATTTAAAGCTATCTCATTTTCTAAGTTTTTTATTTTTGAAATTCGTACACCTACCTTAGGAAATATTTCGTACAAAGTGATATTAGGTCCTATAGTGCACTTTATTTGATCGATTCCTATTTTATAATAGTTAAGTATTTGTAGTATTTTTTTTTTATTATCTTTTTCTAGATATTTTTCTTTTTTCTCTTCATGAATAGAAATAGAAGAAGATAAAATAGGGATATCTATCCTACTTTTTTTTTCTTTAAAATTAATAAAAAATGGATGATTATCAATAGCATATTCCTTTTTTTCATATTTTTTATAATTGAAAAAATTTTTTTTAAAATTATGGAATAGTTTGAGTAATAGACCCTTATTGTCTTTGCAATTTTTTTCCTTTTCTTTTTTTAATTTTTTAGTATTTTTTATATGACGAAATATGATTACGTAATAAAGTAAAAAGCTAGTCAATACTAGAATTCCTAATCCTACTTTTCCCAATAAACTTATCAAAAAATTTCCGATTTCAAACCCAAAAACACCACTTAATATTCCATAATTAGGAAAAATAAGATAAAATGTGATTGGGATCCATATACTAAAAAATAAAAATTTATATGTTATGAATTTATAAATATTCAATATAAGGATTCCTCTAAAAAGTATTTTTAACCCTATTAAAAAAAAGAATATTGGAAAAAAAAAGGAACTAATTCCTATTCCACAGTGTATAAAATAGTGAGATAGAGTTGCTCCTATTTTTCCAAGTAAATTTTCTGCTACTATATCTTTATCAAATAGTTGGTTAATTTGACTTTGATCATTTTTCCAATGAAAAATAAAAGAAAAAAAGCTTAAAAATAAGAATAGGCTATTCCCTAATAAAAAAACACCAAGAATAGTTTCCATAATATTTTTTTCTTTTTTTTTCGTAAAATTTTTGTACATTCTTTTATTCTGAATTTTATTATCCATAATTAATTATGTATAAAGGAATTTAATTATTATATTATATAAAAAAATATTGAAAAAAATGAAAAAAATAAAAACTATCTTTTTTCTTCTTCTTTTAGTTTTTTTCTATCCTTTTTATGGTATACATAGCAAAACAAAAAAAGAAGAAATATTAAAAAAAAACATAGAAAAACATGAAGATAGGAATTTGAACATGTATATAGATTTTATTAGTAGTATTTCTTCTAAAGTTGAAAAAGATGTTTTTGATGGAGGAATTTTTTCGGAAGACTTTTTGAAATTAGACTTGATAGGAAAGGCCAATGAAAATATTGATTATCGTTTTGTACAAAAAATTAATCTGTATCCTGAATCTTATCATATTGATACAAAAATGGATATAGCTTATTTGAAATGCAAACTCAATGATCAACTATCTTTTTTGATAGGAAAACAACCAATTTCTTTTGGAAGTATGGAATATAATTCAAAATCTCTTCAGGTATATAAGTATCCAGATCTATACAAAAATGAGGAGAATCCTATTGGGATAAATTTTATTTATACTCCAAAAAAAAATCAGGAATTTCGATTTCAAATTGTAAATCATTTGAATAAGGGAAATAATTCAATTCAAAATGAAAGTAATCCTATGGGATATTCTTTGAATTGGAATTGGAATTTATTACATAAAAAAATACAAAATAGATGGTCATATTCTATTTTTCAAGAGATGGTAAAGGATCACTTTTGGAAAGTTTTAGCATTGGGAAGTAAATTAGATTTCAAACCTATTTCTCTGGAATCAGATTATATATTGAGTGATGAAGATATAGAAAAAAATAGACATTTTACACAAATTTTTCGTTTTCTTACCAAGGAGGTATCCTCTATAAAATATGGAACATATTTCCTTAAATTTAAATACAACTTTATTCCAAGATGGAACTTATTTGCGAAAGGAGTGTATGAACTAGGAAGATCTAAAAAAGAAATTAATAAAATTATTGGAAAAAATCAATTATTCAAAAAGGGATATACTTATTATGGTGGTATAGAATATCAACCTATTAAACATAATGAGGATCTAAATTTATATTTTGTATATCAAAGAAAAAATATAAAATATATGGATATAGTTAAACAAGAAAATAAAAATAATCATTTTATTTCTTTAGGATTGAGTTATCGTGTGAAGTTACTTTAAAAGATAACACAAAAAAATATCGAGTCTGCAATGCAGATCGGTATTTTTTTTTATTTTTTTTCGGTATTATGAAAATAGGACTTTATTTTGGATCCTTTAACCCTATTCATTTAGGACATATTATTCTTTCTAACCATATAGTAGAATTTTTAGATATAGATCATATTTGGTTCGTAGTATCTCCACAAAATCCCCTAAAAAAAAAACGAATCTTTTAGATTATGTTCATAGAGTTAAAATGCTTCGTATAGCCGTTTCCGGTTATAAAAAAATGAGTGTTCTAGATATAGAATCTGGATGTTACCCTTCTTATACTATTAATACACTTTATGTTATAGAAAAAAAATATCCTAAAGATAAATTTACTATCATTATAGGAATAGATACTTTATATTCTATCAAAAAATGGAAAAATTATAAAATAATTTTAAATAAATATGATATTTTAGTATACCCTCGTATTGGGCCTTTCTCTAACTATAATCATTTTTTTATCCCTATTCAACATAATAAAATATTTTTTTTGAAAGCGCCAATTATTGAAATATCTTCTTCTTTCATTCGAAATTCTATTCAAAAAGGAAAGAATATGAACCATTTACTTCAAACAGAAGTTTGGAAGTATATAAAAAAACATAAGTTTTATAGAACAAAAAATTAGATTTTATTTTTTTTATTTCATTCTAAAAAGAAAATATTGATAGGCCTTTTTTAATAATATTCGAAATTCTAATTCCAAAAATATTTTTTCTATGGAATTCCAATTTGGTTTTTTTATATAAAATTTTTCATCATGAAAATAAAAAAGAGGAATATTAGTAATAATTGTTGCTAATCTTTTAGATAAAAAACCTAATTCTTTATTTTCTTCAATATTTTTTTTAATTTTTCCACTAAGATCATGAGTGGAATTTAAAAAATTTTCAAGAGTTCCATACTTTTGAATAAATTTTCTAGCATTTTTTTCTCCTATTCCTGGTAGTCCTGGAATATTATCCGAATTATCCCCCATCATACTCCATAAATCTATAACTTGTTTTGGGTTTTTTACCCCAAATTTTTCTTTTATTTCTTCAATACCTAATATTTTTTTTGGATTTCCTTTAAAAGGCGGTCTAAAAATTTTTATATTGTTTGTAACAAGTTGGCAAAAATCTTTATCTAAAGTAATTATATAAATTATATATCCTTTTTTTTCTGCTTTTTTTGCTATAGTTCCGATAAGATCATCTGCTTCGTAGCCATATTTAGCATAAAAAAAGGAAATACTAAAAGATTTTAAAATATTTATCACATAAGGAATAGCAATAGAAATATCTTTTGGTGTTTTTTTTCTATGAGCTTTATATTTATGATATTCTTTTTTACGAATAGTTTTTTTACTGCTATCAAAAATTGCAGCCATATAGGAAGGTTTTTCTTCATTAAGGGTATTAATCAACAAATAAGTAAAATTAAAGATAGGAGAAGTATTTAGGCCTTTAGAAGTACAAAGAGGATTATTTATATAAGCATAATATCCTTGATAAAGGATTGTATATGTATCTATTAAAAATAATTTTTTATTATTCATATTTAATAATAATTTTTATGAAAAATTTCTTTTTCATAATAATGCTACTAATTTTGTAAGATTAGGTAGTTATAATTTATGAAAAAATCAAATAAATATATAGTAACAGCGGCCTTTCCATATGCAAATGGACCAATCCATATAGGGCATTTGGCGGGGGTTTATTTACCGGCAGATATTTTTGTTCGTTTTCTTAGACGAAAAAATAAAGAGGTTGTTTTTATATGTGGATCGGATGAACATGGAGTTCCTATTACTATACAAGCTAAAAAGGAAAATACTACTCCTAAAGAAATAGTAAACAAATATCATTTCATGATTCAAGAGAGTTTTACTAATTTTGGAATACATTTTGACAACTATTCCAGAACTTCTACAATGATTCATCACGAAATTTCGACTAATTTTTTTAAAAAACTTTATAAAGAAAAAAAAATTTTTGAAAAAGTATCTGAACAATATTATGATAACGAAGCTAAACAATTTTTAGCAGATAGATATATATCCGGAAAATGTCCTCATTGTAAAAAAAAGGATGCTTATGGAGATCAATGTGAAAATTGTGGTTATTCGTTAAGTTCTGATGAATTAATAGATCCACGATCTACTATCAGTGGTAGTTTACCCGTTTTAAAAAAAACTAAACATTGGTATTTACCTTTAAACGAATATCAAGAATTTTTAGAAAAATGGATTTTAACAGATCATAAAAAAGATTGGAAAGTCAATGTCTATGGACAATCAAAATCATGGTTAGATAAAGGATTACAACCTCGTGCTATAACAAGAGATCTGAATTGGGGGATCCCTATTCCTTTTCCGAAAGAAATAGGAAAAGTTCTATATGTATGGTTTGAGGCACCCATAGGATATATTTCCTCTACCATAGAATGGGCAAATCGTAAAAAAATAGACTGGAAGCCTTATTGGAAAAATAAGAATACTCGATTAATTCAATTTATAGGAAAAGATAATATTGTATTTCATTGCATTATTTTTCCAGTTATACTTAAAGCGTGTAATCTTGGATATATTTTACCGGATAAGATTATTGCTAATGAATTTCTTCATTTAGAAAATCATAAAATTTCTACTTCTAGAAATTGGGGCGTATGGCTACATGAATATTTGGAGGATTTCCCAAATCAACAGGATTCACTTCGTTACATTCTCATAGCCAATATGCCAGAAAAAAAAGATAATAATTTTAATTGGACAGATTTTCAAAGAAAAAATAATACGGAATTAGTAGCTATATTAGGAAATTTCGTGAATAGAAGTATAACTTTAATTCAAAAATATAACAATGGAATTATTCCTAATCCTGGAATTCTATCGATTAGGGATAAAGATATTTTAAAAAAAATAAAAAAATATCCAGAAAATATAGGTAATTTGATCGAATCTTTTCAATTTCGTGATGCTTTAGTATGCTTTATGGATTTGGCTAGACTTGGAAACAAGTATTTAACAAAAGAAGAACCTTGGAAAGGTTTATCTAATCAAAGATTTAAACCCATTATTTATGTTTCTTTCCAAATTGTTGGAATGTTAGCGCAATTATCCGATATTTTTCTTCCATATACAGCAAAAAAATTATTAAAAATGCTACGTTTAAAAGCGTTTTTTTGGAAAAAAATAGCAAACAAAGAAGAAATTTTATGTCCCGGACATGTATTGGGAAAATCTATATTGTTATTTAAAAAAATAACAAATGAAAAGGTTGAAAAACAACTAAAAAAATTAAAAAAAATAAATATATGAGTAATGAATGTATTTTCATTAGAAAATGATTCCAAAAAAGGAATCATTTTTTATTATTTGATATCGAAAATATACATAAATATCCATTTTTTACGAATATAGTGTAAGTAGTCTTATTAAAGTTTCTTTGGATGGATAATTTTTAATATTTTTTTTTGTATGAAATTGAGTAAAAACCTTAATTAAGGAAAAAAAATATAAAACTATCAGTTATGGTAAAGTTATATTTATCCATGATTACTTAGGAATATTATTATTTCAGATATTTTTTCCATATAAGTTAGACTTAAAAGGTAATTTTTAGTTCAAATTTACAGTAAAAAAAAATGATAAACTAGATTTAAAATATTCTATAAAAAAGGGGAATTCCATCATCTTATTTTTAGTAAAATTAAAAATTTTTAAGTATGGAATTGAATCATATAAAAATTTATTTCAATCCATATAAAAATTTGCGGAGAGAGAGGGATTCGAACCCCCGGAGGAATAAAACCTCAACGGTTTTCAAGACCGCCGCAATTAACCACTCTGCCATCTCTCCATTTTTTTTATATTTTTATTATATCCACGATATTTCTAATAAGATCTTGCATAGTTTCTCTTCTTATTATCAGAAAATATTTTCCTTTAATAATCATTACCTAAGAAGGTCTATAACGATAATTATAATTATTGGAGGACATAGAAAAATAGTAAGCCCCCACATTTTGAATCACACAAAATATCCCCTTCCATGATTTATGAAATCTTACGATTTAACCCAAAGGTATACGATTCACAAATATATCCTACTACTGGATAAAAACGAAAACGACCATACGGATTAGAAATATTTTCAATGTAGTGATAAGTCTCATAAAACATGGCTCTAATAAAATAATTAAAACCGAAATATACTCCAGAAAATACGGTATAATTGTTAGGTTTGATCACATTAACATTAACTAAAAAATATCCGTATATTCACTAACTATAAATTTTCATGGTTCCAATATCAAAGTACCATGGCTACTATAATATTTACAAAAAGATTGAAACTACTCTGTAAGAGAATTACTTAAAAAATAAAGATCCGTTTTTATATCATTTTTTTTATATGGAACGGAAAATATACTTCCAAAATCAATATAATCAAAATTGGGGAAATCGATAGCTATTTGAAATAATATTTTAGCTACTCGTAAAAAAAAAATTGATATCTAAAATATCAGATACTGTATGCATATATATGAATCCACCCTATTTTTAGGACTTTATTTTTTAATATTCTTTTCATATGAGTAATTTTTTTATGGTAAGATATTCCAAATTTATAATCTACATGTCCACTGAAATTTTATAATTTACTCCATCCATAATATGTGGATTTATTCTTAATCCTACAGGATAATCTTGATAATAATTTCCAAAAAAATTGTTCTAAAATAGATAGATTATCTTCTATGTTGATTCGAACTCCGAAATCAACCGCTTTTTTTATTTCTTGTATAGAAAAACAGTTAGGAGTAAATATAATATTTTTTGGATGGAATCCATATTTTAATCCTAGTTCGACTTTTCAATTTTTGTAAAAATTTTTAAATATTCAAATTGGTGTTTTCTTTACAAGCATAATGAATTCTTAAATTTTTTTACACTACTAAAATTTTTTTTCATCTTTATATAGAGATATTGGATCTCTATTTTTCCATAATCATATATTATATAAAGTGGAGTACCGAATTTTATTCCTATTTGTATTAACTGTTCTCTATGAACTGTATGATTCATATTTTTCAACAATATATATAAAAAAAATAGAATGTATTTTGGATTATAAAATCTATTATAATAGGGATAAATGAACTACATCATTCATGTCTCTAACATAATCAAAGGTTAATCCTTTTAAGTGGTCTTGTTTAATTTCTTCTACATCTTTTTTATTATCCTGTGAAAGAATAATTTCTTTGATATTAGCCCTTTTAGCAGCTAATATTTTTTCTTTAATTCCTCCTACAGGTAGGACTTTACCTCTTAAAGTTATTTCTCCAGTCATAGCTAAATGAGGTTTTAATTTCCTATTTTTATAACTGGATACAAGAGAAGTTAACATAGCAATTCCTGCAGATGGACCATCTTTAGGTACAGCACCTTCCGGTACATGAACATGTACATTTTGTTCTTCAAACATTTTAGGATCAATATGAAATTCTTCATAATGAGCTTTAATATATTGCAAAGCAATTGTTGCAGATTCTTTCATAACATCTCCTAAATTACCGGTAATACTTAAATTTCCTTTTCCTTTGGAAAGACTAGATTCAATATATAAAATATCTCCACCAAAATTAGTCCAAGCTAAACCTGTAACGACTCCTGTAATATTATTTCCTTCATAACGATCTGGATCATTTGGAATTCCAAGAATTTCCTCTATTTTTTCAATATTTAAACGTTTTACATATTTTTTATTCATAGCAATATGCTTTGCTGCATAACGGGCTAATTTAGCAATATGTTTTTCTAGAGTTCTTAAACCCGATTCTCGGGTATAACTTTCAATGACCTTTTCAATTTGTTTATTACCAAGTAATAAATCAGATTTTTTCAATCCATTTTCTTTCAATTGCTTAGGTAAAATATGTTTTTTTACAATTGGAGTTTTTTCTTCTACCGTATATCCATTCATTTCGATAACCTCCATCCGATCTATAAGAGCCGCTTGTATATTAGAAAGAGAATTTGCTGTAGCAATAAACAATACTTTTGATAGATCATAACCCATTTCTAAAAAATTATCGTAAAAAGAAGTATTTTGTTCCGGATCTAAAACTTCTAACATAGCCGAAGATGGATCTCCATTTGTTCCTAATCCCATTTTATCGATCTCGTCAATTACAAAAACTGGATTGGAAGTTCCTACTTTTCGTATAGATTGTAACAGCCGTCCTGGCATAGCTCCAATATAAGTTCTTCTATGACCACGTATTTCCGATTCATCGTGTAATCCTCCTAAAGAAACACGTACATATTTTCTTTTAAGAGCGGTAGCTATAGATCTACCCAAAGATGTTTTTCCTACTCCAGGTGGACCATAAAAGCATAGAATAGGAGAACGCATATCCCCTCTTAATTTTAATACAGCTAAATATTCTATAATCCGTTCTTTAACTTTTTCTAATCCGTAATGATCTCTATCCAATATTTTTTGTGCAAATTCTAAATTGAAATTATCTTTTGAATATCGACCCCATGGAAGATCAATCAGGAATTCTAGATAATTTCTTTGAACCGTATATTCTGGCATTTGGGGGTTCGTTCTTTGCATTTTAAGTAGTTCTCTATCAAACTGTTTTTTAGCCTCTTTAGGCCATTTTTTTTTGGAAGCTTTAGCACGCATTTCATCAATTTCTTTTTCATAAGAAATATCACCTAATTCTTCTTGTATAGCTTTAATTTGTTGATGTAAAAAATATTCTCTCTGTTGTTGATCCATATCACTACGAACACGGGACTGAATATCATTTTTTAATTTTATTTGTTGATGTTCTACGTTAAGGAAACGTAATGTTTCCATAGCTCTTTTTTTTAAATCATTGTATTCTAATAATTTTTGTTTATCTCTAGTAGCTAAATTCATATTAGCAGCTACAAAATTGATTAAAAAAGAAGGACTTTCTATATTACGAATAGCAATACTGGCTTCTGATGGAATATTGGGATTATCCTGAATAATTTTTATGGCAATTTCCTTGATCGATTCTACCAAAGCAAGGTATTCCTTATCTTTACAAGACGGTTTATTTTCTTTTAACGCTATAATTTCTGCTTTAAAATATGGATCGTTTTGAATAAAACGGTTCACTTTAAATCTCCTTTTTCCTTGTAAAATGACAGTAGTATTTCCATCAGGCATTTTTAACAATTTCAATATTTTAGCTACTGTTCCTATAGTATATAAATCTTTTTCACTAAGATTTTCTATTACAGAATTTTTTTGTGTTAATACCCCAACCGTTTTATCCAATCCATAAGCATCTTGTAATAATTGAATTGATCCACTTTTTCCGGCTATAATAGGAAAAACGATCCCAGAATACAAAACCATATTTCTCACTGTTAATATACATAATTGTTCTGGTATGTCATCTTTAAGAAGCTGATCTTCTTCATCTTGACTCATTAAAGGGATAAATTCTGCTTCAGACTCGAATCCAGATTCGGTAAATATATTTTTTAGTAACATAAAAAAATAGATTTCTTACTTAAATGATGCAAATGATGATTAATAAAATTATCATCACCTATATTTAAATATACTGTTTTCTATATGAAAAAAAAAACCTTAAATATAGACTTCATATCCCTTTTTTTTATACTATTCTTAATAATTCTGTTAAGATTTGATTTATTTTTCTTTATTTTCCTTTTTAAGGAGCTCAATAAAAATATCTTCAGTTAAAATTTTCACATTATTTTTTTTCATTCCTTTTTCTAATTTGGAACCAAAATTTTTTCCAACAACGATAAAATTAATTTGATTATTAACAGTACTAAATACTTTTCCACCTAAAATTTCTACCATATTTTTAGCTATATTCCGTGACATACAAGATAGTTTTCCTGTAAAAACAAAAGATTTTCCTTCAATTATAGATTTTCCTTCAATTATAGATTTTCCTTCAATTATAGAATATTTTTTTGAAAAATTTAATCCATATTTTATAAGTTGTTCTACCATCTTTTTATTTTCCATGATTGAAAAATAAGTACTTATACTTTTTGCTATTTTTTTACCTATACCTGAAATAGACGTTAAAATATTATAATCTGCATTGATCAAATGATTGATATCTGTAAAGGTTTCTGTTAACTTTTTAGAAATATATTCTCCTACATGAGGAATTCCTAATCCATATAAAACTCTATAATAAGAATTATATTTAGATTTTTCTATATTTTTTATTATATTATTTGTTAATTTTTCTTTAACTCCCTTAAGTTGAAGAAATTCTTCCTTTTTTAATCTATATAAATCGGAAATTCTGTATACAAAACCCTTTTTATATAGTTTTTTAATCATTTTATTTCCAATTCCTTGTATATTCATTGCTTGTATACTTACAAAATGTTGTATTTTTCCAATCCTTTGAGAAGGACAGTTATTATTGGAACAGTATAACAATTTATTTTTTTTTCTTAAAGAACTATCACATGATGGACATTTTTTTAAGAAAGATATAGGATTGGCATTGAGCAATCGTTTTTTTACATTTATTTTGGTCACTTTAGGAATGACATCCCCTCCTTTTTCCAAAAAAATAGAATCTCCATAATGGAGGTCCATTTTTTGTATAAAACGATCATTATAAAGAGAAACTTTTTTCACCATGGTTCCAGAAATATTGGTAGGACGTACATAAGCTACAGGGGTAATGATCCCAGTACGTCCTACTTGAAATTTTATGTTTAACAACTTTGTTTCTGATAATCTTTGTCTAAATTTATAAGCAATTGCCCATCTTGGATATTTATTCGTAAATCCTAAAATATATTGTTTTTGGTACTCATTCACCTTAATTACTATCCCGTCAATATGATAGGGTAGATGATTCTTCCATAGATTCCAATAGTCCATGAAATGAAATATATCCTTTGTTGTTTTACAAAGCATAGCCGTTTCTGGTACTTTGAATCCCCAATTTCGTAGGTATTTGAAAGATTGATATTGTGTATAAAAAGGAAGATTTTTTCCTATAACCGTGTATACAATACAAGATAGATTTCTTTTATATAATTCTTTGGAATCCTTAATTTTTAGGATACCACTAGCTGTATTTCTTGGATTAGAATAAGGAATTATTCCTTTTTTTTTTCGTTCTATATTGATTTCTATAAATTTTTTTTTAGGAATAAAAATTTCTCCACGTATTTCAAGATACCTAGGATAGGTTTCTCCAATTAATTTTATGGGAATTGATTTTATGGTTCGTACATTTTTTGTAACATTTTCTCCTTTTTTACCATCTCCACGAGTTACGGCATTGGTTAATAATCCATTTTGATAGATTAAATTAATGGATACTCCATCATATTTTAGTTCACACACGAAAGAATAAAAAGAAATAGATTTATCAATTCGATTTTTCCAAATCATTAATTCACTTTTAGAATAGGTATTTTGAAGGGAGTACATTTTATATTTATGATAAATGATTGTAGATCCATATTTTTTGGGATGAATACTTACACCGATTCTTATTGTAGGGGATTTAGGATCATAGAATTCTGGATTTTTTTTTTCTAATAAATATAATTCTCTCAATTTTTTATCAAATTCGTAATCCGATACATTATAAGTATCTAAGATATAATATTGATAATTGTATTCTGATAATTCTTTTCTTAGTTTGTATATTTTTTCTTTGATATATTTTTTTTTATTATTCATTTCATTCATTTAATTAATATTTTGCACGAATCATTCGGAAAACCCCTTGAAAATCTTTTCTAATTTCTATATCCGTAAACCCGTATTTTTTCATAAAATGAATAAAATCTAAATGAATAAATTGGTTGATCTCAAAATAAACATAGACTACTACACCAGTAAACCTTTTTTTTATCCAATAAATAATTTTTTTATAAAAAATGAATGGATCCTCATCTGGAACAAATAAAGCTTGAAAAGGTTCATATTGAAAAATATTGGGATGTATAAATTTTTTTTCAGATACTCTTATATATGGAGGATTACTCACGATAATATTAACGGGATATTTTTTTATTTTTTTTAAAAAAATTAAATTATGAAGAATATCAACTTTTCTTAAAAAAATTTTTACGTTATGTAATTTTGAATTTATTCTTGCTATAGAAAGGACTTCATGAGAAAGATCGATTGCATGAATAGAACGTATTTTAGGAAGTTTTTTTTTTAAAGTAATACTAATACATCCACATCCTGTGCCAATATCAAATATTTGAATATTTTTACTATTCTTTATTTTGTAATCATTTATTATCCAAGATACTAATTCTTCTGTTTCTGGTCTTGGGATAAAAACTTTTTCATTAACAAGGAAATCCATTCCAAAAAATTCGGTCTTTCCAATTACATATTGAATGGGTCTATTTTTTTTCAATTCCCATAATTTTCTTATCAATTTTTTGTATATGAAATTATCTATTTTTTCCTTTATACTTAATTTTAAGATTATTTTTATTTTATCACATTTAAAAACATGAGTTGTTAGAATAAAAAATAGATGATTTAATTCCTGTATTTCTGGATATACTTTTTTAAGAGTATCATAAAATAAATGGTAAAATTCATATAAATACATCATAAAATAAAAAATAAATTCAAAAAAATACTTATTTTTTGTGGAATTTTATTTGATTAATAAATATTTTTTTTTATGTTTGATGATGATACCATTGTGGCTTTAGCTACTCCTACTGGTTCCAGTGCAATTTCGGTTATTCGTATTTCTGGAAAAAAATCTATATCCACCGTTGAAACTATTTTTAGTTCCGTTCATTATGGAAAAAAATTGGAAAATCAATCCACTCATACTATTCATTTAGGATATATTGTTGTAGATAATATAGATGATAGAAGTGATAGTAGTAGAAGAAATTATTTGGATCAAGTTTTAGTATCTATATTTAGATCTCCTTTTTCTTATACAGGAGAAAATATGATAGAAATATCTTGTCATGGATCTTATTATATTCAACAACAGATTTTACAATTGTTAATCAGAAAAGGAATACGTTTAGCTCGTCCTGGAGAATTTACATTTCGTGCATTTTTAAATAAAAAAATGGATTTATCTCAAGCAGAAGCTATAGCAGATCTTATATTATCGGATAATCAAGCCTCTCATGAATTATCTTTGCAACAAATAAAGGGAGCCTTAACTAGTACTATTAAAAATTTACGGAAAAAATTATTGGATTTTTATTCCTTATTAGAATTAGAACTGGACTTTTCTGAAGAAAATGTGATCTTTGCAAAAAGATCCGATCTTTTTTCTTTCTTAAAGGATTTAGAAGAAACTTTAAAAGATTTAATTGAATCTTTTTCTCTAGGAAATTCTATAAAAAAAGGAATTTATGTAGTCATTATTGGAGAACCAAATGTAGGTAAATCTACGTTATTCAATTACGTAATTAAGGAAAGCCGTTCGATTATATCTAACATAGAAGGTACAACTAGAGATAGTATAGAAGGAGAATTGATTTTGAATGGTATACATTTTCATTTTGTGGATACAGCAGGAATTAGAGATCCAAAAGATACAATTGAAAAAATGGGGGTTAGAAAGACTATGGAAAAAATACAAGAAGCTCAAGTCCTATTATACCTTTTGGATGCCTCTAAAAATGATAGAAAAAAACAGAAAAAAATTCTCAAAAAAATTCAAATTATACACGAAAAAAATCCACTTAAAAAAATTTTATTGATTGCTAATAAATCGGATTTATCCTCTTTTAAAGACTTCTATAACTTAAAATCAAAGTTTTCTTATTTTTTTGAAATTTCTGCAAAAAATCATCACGGTATAAAAAAAATTCTCTATACTTTAAGTCAGTTATTCATTGAAAAATTAAAAGAAAAAAATATTATTGTAACACAAAACCGACATTATGAAGCATTGAAAAAATCCTTAAAGGAAGTATTACTTGCTCATGATGCATTAAGTAAAAAAGTACCAGAAGATTTAGTTTCTATACATATCAAAGAGGCTTTACATCATTTAGGAAAAATTACCGGTGAAATCACTAATGAAGAGGTACTAAAAAACATATTCTCCAAATTTTGTATTGGAAAATAAAGAAAAAAGAAAAGTATGTCATGTATCAGAGTTCGTTTTGCCCCTAGTCCTACAGGCCCACTACATTTAGGTGGAATAAGGACTGCTTTATATAACTATCTTTTTGCTAAAAAAAATCGAGGAACATTTATTCTTAGAATAGAAGATACGGATAGAAAAAGATTTGTTCCAAATTCTGAATCCTATATTTTGGAAACATTAAAATGGTGCCAGATTGAACCTGATGAAGGAGTTGGTTATGGTGGTAAATATTTTCCTTATTATCAATCTCAACGTGGATATATTTATCGTATTTATTTAAATAAACTGTTAGAGAAAGGGGATGCTTATTATGCTTTTGATACAGATCAGGAACTTAATAAAAAAAGAAAGGAATATTCCGATCGTGGATTAACTTTTTCTTATAATGCAAGAGTACGAATGTACCTTAATAATTCCTTAACCATGACAAAAAAACAATTATCTTACAAATTAAATGATGGGACTTCCTATGTCATTAGATTTAAAATTAAACCTGGAGAAAAATTGAAAATACAGGATATAATACGTGGAACTATTATGGTAAATACAGATACTTTAGACGATAAAGTATTATTAAAATCTAATGGAGTTGCTACTTATCATTTAGCTAATACTATAGACGATTATTTAATGAAAATTACTCATGTAATAAGAGGAGAAGAATGGATCCCCTCCATGCCATTGCACCTATTGTTGTATCGTTCATTTGGTTGGATACCTCCTCTTTTTGCACATTTACCTTTAATATTAAGAGATGATGGAAAAGGAAAAATAAGCAAACGAAATGCAGAAAGTTTAGATTTTCCTATATTTCCTTTGCGATGGAAAGTTCCCGGTCACAAAACCATTATTCAAGGATACAGAGAGCTAGGTTATTTTCCAGAAGCTTTTGTTAATATGCTAGCTTTTTTAGGATGGAATCCTGGAGGAAAAAAAGAAATTTTTTCTTTACAAGAATTAAAAAATTCTTTTTCTTTAGAAAAAATCAATAAATCTGGAGTTACTTTTAATCTAAATAAGGCAAATTGGTACAATAAACAATATTTAAATAAAAAAAAAGAAGAAATATTTTCATTTCTTTGTACAGAACTCCAAAATCGTTCTCTTTTCTATGAAAAAGATTATTTATGGAAAGTGATCCATCTAACAATAAATAGGATTAATTTTATTCATGAAATTTGGGAACATTCTTCTTACTTTTTTGTTTATCCTAGTTATTATGATCCCAGTTTTTTTGATAAAATTTGTCATCAAAATACTATTGATCAATTAAAACTTTGTAAAGAATCATTATCCAAGGTTCAGAAATTTACATCCGTAAATTTAAGATTTTTGTTAAAAAAAAGAATCTACGATAAAAATATACGTGAAATAATGCAACTATTTCGTTTATCTTTAGTAGGATCTTTAAAAGGATCGGACATTTTCATGATATTGGAAATATTAGGTAAAGAAGAAAGTATACGACGTATAGAAAATATGATGAAAAAAATTAAAGAAAAAATTGATAATGATTCTTTTTGTTGAAAAAAGATATAGATTTACATTTTTGAAAAAAAAATTCAAATGCTTAAACATTATGAAAATATAATGATAATTACACCAGTTTTGTCTGATGATCAAGCAAAAAAAACGGCAAAGGAATATGAAAATTATCTAATAAAAAAAAATGGAAAAATAGTTTATCAAGAACATTGGGGGTTAAAAAAATTAGCTTATCCAATTCAAAAAAAACAAAGTGGTTGTTATCATTTATTTGAATTTTTATTAAATTCTAACTTAGTATCTGATTTAGAATTGAAATTAAGACAAGATGAACGAATTTTACGTTTTATTACTGTAAAATTAAATAAATATGGAATAGAATATGCAGAAAGGAGAAAAAATAAATTTTTTAAACAGGACAAAGAATAGAATTATGATTTTAGAAGATATAGATCAAAAAAATATAAAAAAAAAAGGAGGTGATAGCGATTTAAGATACTTATCGCCTCTTAAAATAGAAACAAAATTAGAAAAAAAATATTGTTTTTTTGAAAAAAGTAATATAAAGTATATAGATTATAAGGATCCTACATTTTTAATAAAATTTTTGAATGCACAAGGTAAAATTTTACCACGTCGTATTACAGGTACTCGACAAAAAAATCAAAACAAATTAAATTCTGCTATAAAAAGATGTAGACAAATTGGTCTTTTACCTTTTGTGACAGATGATTTAAGATAATATGAAAATTATTCTCAAAAAAGACGTGGAAAATTTAGGGTTTCAATACGATGAATTAGATGTTAAACCCGGTTATGCTAGAAACTATTTAATTCCTAATGATTATGCAGTTTTAGCACTTCCTGGAACAATAAAAAATATTCATGAAATATTGAAACAACGCTATAAAAAGGAAAGTTTTTTAATCGAAAAATCCAAAGAAATAGAAAAAAAATTAAAAAAATTAACTATAAAAATAAAAGCTAAAGTAGGAAAAGGAGGAAAACTATTCGGTTCCATTAACAATCAAGAACTAATGAAAGTTTTAAATAAAAAAGGAATTTCTATAGAAAAAAAATCTATAAGAATTCCTGGTAATAAAGTCATTAAGACAATTGGAAAACATCAGGTAAGTATACGTTTACATCGTAAAAAAGAGTTCACTCTAAATTTTGAAGTATTGTCTTCCTGATACGACTTAATTTAAAATTATTGAAAGGTATTATATAATAAGACTAAATTTAATAGAACAATGATAATAGTGATAAACCAAGATAATATTTTTAAAAAAGGTCCATTGACAAATAATCCCATTTTATTATAATCTCCTGTAAAATTAACTAAAGGAATAATTGCAAAACTTAATTGGATTGATAAAATTATTTGACTAATTATTAGTAATTCTGCAGTTCCTTTTTCTCCATAAATAATTGAGGCTATCATAGCAGGAACGATAGCAATTAACCTAGTTATTAGTCTTCTAACCCAAGGTTTTAATCGTATATGTAGGAATCCTTCCATCACAATTTGTCCAGATAAAGTTCCAGTAAGTGTAGAATTTTGTCCTGAGGCTAGTAAAGCTAGTGCAAAAAAAACTCCAGAAAGACTAGATCCTAGTATAGGCGATAAAAGTTTATGTGCATCCAGAATATCTGCTACTTCTGTATGCCCATATTTATGAAAAGTTGCTGCAGATATGATTAATATTGCTGCATTGATAAAAAAAGCTAAAGATAAAGATAATGTACTATCTATAGTCGCATATTTTATGGCCATTTTTTTACCTTCAATAGTCCGTTGGTAGTTCCTTGTTTGTATGATACTTGAATGTAGGTAAAGATTGTGAGGCATTACAGTTGCTCCTAGTATTCCAATAGAAATGTAGAAAGAATGTGAATTTTTAATGATTTCAGGATTTGGAATAATTCCTTTTAAAATGGGTAAAATTTCTGGTTTAGAACTAATAATTTCAAAACTAAAACAAATCAAAATTGTAAAAATTAATACAGCTACCACACTTTCAATGTATCTGAATCCTTTATATTGAAAAAATAAAATGAGTAAAACATCTATAGTCGTAATTAATACCCCCCACGTAATGGGAATTCCAAAAAGTAATTTTAAGGCTAATACGGAACCAATGATTTCTGCTAAGTCACATGAAGCAATAGCAATTTCGCATAAAATCCATAATATAAAACTAATAAAGGTAGGATAATGATCCCTACAGGCTTGTGCTAAATCTCGTTCACAAACAATTCCTAATTTTAAAGACAAATGTTGCAAAATGATAGCAAAAATATTGGATATAAAAATAACGGATAAAAGCATGTATCCGAATTTAGACCCTCCAGCAATATCTGTTGCCCAATTTCCTGGATCCATATACCCTACAGCAATTAATAGTCCTGGTCCAGTAAAAGCAAAAAATTTTCTCCATATTCCTTTTTTTTTAGGAACAGAAACAGTAGAAAAAACCTCAGAAAGGGAAGGGGATTTATTCTCTTTTCTCCATCCTTTTATTGGATCTTTATTTTTTAGCATAAAAATAGAATTAGTAGAGTATGAAAATATAAAGTTAACCGTTTTACTATTTTTATTTTTTTTTACGATTATCTTCTTAGGATAAAATTTTTTAAAAAAAATTGTATAAAATAAAATTATTTTTTACCTTTATTCTTTATTTTGATTCCGCGAAGTAAGTAAGAAATAAAAATAAAATGAATAGGACTCCTTATTAATTATTTTTTTATCGAATCGGTGAATCGGTTTATGGAGGAGTAGAGTATGAGGTAAATTATAAATATTTCTTACAATATGAAAAAAATTGCTATACAAGGGATAAAGGGGTGTTTTCATCATGCTGCAGTTTCTAGATACTTTGAAGGATGTCATTACCAATTAATGGAATGTTCATCCTTTAGAGAACTTGCCGTTTCTGTTGCTAAATCTAATGTAGATATTGGTGTAATGGCTATAGAAAATACTATAGCAGGTACTATATTGACTAATTATAGTCTTTTATATGAATATAACTTAAGAATAGTTGGAGAAATTTATATGCCTATAAGACATCATTTGATGGCTTTTCCTGGACAAAATATGAAAGAAATAAAGGAAATTTACTCTCATCCAATGGCCATTTTGCAATGTGAGTTATTTATAGATTCACATCCTGATGTAAAAATATCCAAGTATTCTGATACGGCTTCTGCCGCTAAATACATTTCTATATGCAAAAAAAAAGGATTAGCTGCGATTGCATCAGAATATGCAGCTAAGGAATATGGATTAGAAATCATTTCTAGAAATATACAAACCATTAGAAGAAATTTTACCAGATTTTTTATTATTAAAAATTTTTCCAATAAAGAAGATAATTTTAATAAAGCTTCACTAAGATTCAAAATTTTCCATACTACTGGTAGTTTATCTCAAATATTGAGTCTTATATCAAATCTTGGAATAAATATGACTAAAATACAATCTATTCCTATAATAAAAAAACCTTGGGAATATTTTTTTTATGTGGATATTATATTCAATAATATAAAAGATTATGAGAGAATGAAAATATGTATACAAAGAATCCCCTATCTTCATAAACTTTCTATTATGGGGGAATATAAAAATGGAAGAATTAGATCTTAATGATTGTTGTAGCAAAAAGAATACATCAAATATCGGAATATTTTTTTTCCGAAAAAATGAAAGAGATTCAGACTCTTAAAAATAAGGGGATAGATATCATTAATTTAGGAATTGGGAATCCGGATATTCTTCCTCCATACGGAGTTATTCCTAAAATGAAAGAAGCATCAGAAATAAAAAATGCGAACACTTATCAAAGTTATATTGGTATAGAAAGTTTACGTAAATCTATTGCAGATTGGTATGGAAATACGTATAAAGTGGATGTAGATTATCAAAATGAAGTGTTACCTTTGATGGGTTCAAAGGAAGGAATTATGGATATAAGCCTTTCTTATTTGAACAAAGGGAATCAAGTTCTAATTCCAAATCCTGGATATCCTATTTATTCTTCTATATCCAAACTTTTAGAATCGGAAGTAATTTATTATGATCTTTATGATAGGGAGGATTGGTGTCCTAATATAAAACTATTGGAAAATAAGAATCTATCTAAGGTGAAGATTATGTGGATCAATTATCCTCATATGCCAACAGGTGCAACTATAACTTTTGAAAAGTTGGAAGAAATAGTCGTTTTTGCTAAAAAAAATCGTATTTTACTAGTGCACGATAATCCTTATAGTTTAATATTAAATAATAATCAACGTCCTTTGAGTATATTTAATATTAAAGGTTCTAAAGATATTGCTTTAGAATTAAATTCTTTAAGTAAAAGTTATAATATGGCTGGATGGCGAATTGGAATGATAATAGGAAAACACGAATATATTAAAAATATTTTAAAAGTAAAAAGTCTCATCAATTCTGGAATGTATTATCCAATACAAATTGGGGCTATAGAAGCAATGAATCAAAATTCAGAATGGTTTAAAAAACTCAATCTAGAATATTTAAAACGTAAAAAAATTATATTGGAAATATGTGATCGTCTATATTTAAAATATAGAAGAAAAAGTTCTGGAATATTTGTTTGGGCTAAAATTTTAGATTTAGAACAAAATGATCGGAAATGGTCCGATAAAATTCTCAAAAATTATCACATATTTATTACACCTGGAAGCATTTTTGGAAATAATGGAAAAGGGTATGTAAGATTATCTATGTGTTGTCCTGTAAAAACTTTGGAAAAAGCAAAAAATAGAATTTTTTCATGAATATTGGAATTATAGGATTAGGTTTAATCGGTGGATCTATTAGTTTAGGATTAAGAAAATCCAATTTTGGAGATAAATTTTTAGGAATAGACTCTAATAAAGAAAATGCTATTCATGCTGTAAAACTGGGAATTGTAGATAAAATAATTTCTTTTCAGGATCTTATTCTACAATCTTCCGTTATTATTTTATCCATTCCTGTAGATGGAATAGAAAAAATACTTCCAATTATTCTTAATAAAATAAGTAATGATACAGTTATTTTAGATACTGGATCTACTAAGTATGAAATTTGTAATAGTGTCTATTCTCATCCAAAAAGAAGTCGTTTTGTGGCTACACACCCTATTGCAGGATTAGAAAATTCTGGACCAGAATATGCTCATTCAGATCTTTTCCATAAAAAAAATTGTATTCTTTGTGATTCTGAACTTAGTGATCCAGATGCGATATTTATCGTAAAGAAAATTTATTCTATAATGGATATGCGGATGATTTATATCACATCTAAAGAACATGATTTTTATATTTCTTACGTATCTCATTTACCTCATGTGGTTTCCTTTTCTTTAGCTAGTACTATTTTAGAAAAATTTAAAAATGAAAAAAAAATTTTTAATAATATGAGGGGGAGTGGATTGGATTCTACTACACGTTTAGCGAAAAGCAAACCTGAAACGTGGTTACCTATTTTTATTTCTAATAAAAATAATCTGATTCAAGCTATGGATGTTTATATAGATCACTTAAAGATATTTCGTAAATATTTAAGAAAAAAAGAATTTCATCAAATTGATCGGTATATAAAAAAAGCAAATGAGATAAAATAAAAAAAATATGTTTAATGTATAAATTGTATTATAATGGAAAAAAATATTCTAAATAATAGTATAGACAGATCTTGGATTGAAAAGTTTGATAATCCCCTAGTCATATCTGGTCCTTGTAGTGCAGAAAGCGAAAAACAAATCAAAGAAACAGCTATAAGGATGAACACATCCTATATACAAGTGTTTAGAGCAGGTATATGGAAGCCTAGAACTAAACCGAATAATTTTGAAGGAATTGGTAAAGTGGGACTTCAATGGCTAAAAAATGTAAAAAAAAATACAGGATTAATGGTTGCTACGGAAGTAGCTAATGCAGAACATGTAAAGTTGGCGTTATCTTTTGATATAGATATTCTTTGGATAGGAGCAAGAAGTACAGCAAGTCCATTTACTGTCCAAGAAATTGCAGATTCTTTAAAAGGAAAAGAGGATAAAATTATCTTAGTAAAAAATCCTATACATCCTGATCTAGAATTATGGATAGGAGCTTTAGAACGTTTATTTGCCAAAGGAGTTAAAAAATTAGGAGTTATACATCGTGGTTTTTATACCTATAAAACATCTAAATATCGTAATCAACCTAACTGGAATATATTATTGAATTTTAGGAGTATTCTTCCTAGAATTCCTATTATTTGTGATCCTTCACATATTTGTGGAAATAAAAAAGGAATTTTAGAAATTTCCAAAATAGCTTTTCATTTTTTTAGATGTGATGGATTGATGATAGAAAGTCATTGTGATCCTGATCATGCTTGGAGTGATGCTAAACAACAAATCACTCCTGAAAAACTTTTGGAAATGTTAAAAAAATTGATATATTCTAATAATTATGATGATGAAAAATATCAAAATCAGTTAGATTCTTTAAGAATACTCATTGATGAAATAGATGAAAATATTATTACTCTTTTAGCAGAAAGAATGAAAATTTCCAAAAAATTAGGAATTCTGAAAAAAAAATATAATATAGCTTTATTACAGAAAAATAGATGGGAGTATATTTTAAATAAATCTATAAAATTAGGAAAAGAATTAGGTGTTTCGGAAGAAATTGTTGAAGAAATTTTCAAAATTTTGCATAAAAAATCTATTCAGATTCAAAAATATTAAAAATATAATTTAGAAGAATAGAAAGCTAAGTCATCAAATAAAAAAAATGCCTTATTTATTCACTAGTGAATCTGTTTCAGAAGGACATCCTGATAAAATATCGGATCAAATATCGGATGCTATATTAGATCATTTTCTGGCCTATGATTCAGAAGCAAAAGTAGCTATAGAAACTTTAGTTACTACGGGGCAAATTGTATTAGCAGGAGAAGTAAATTCTAAAACTTGGGTTAATGTTCAAAAAGTAGCTCGTGATACCCTTCGGAAGATTGGATATACTAAAAATGAATATAGATTTAATGCAGATTCTTGTGGGGTAATTTCTTCTATTCAAGAACAATCTAGAGATTTATTCCAAGGAATAATACAAAATAATAAAAAAGAAAATCAAGGTGCAGGAGACCAAGGTATGGTATTTGGGTATGCTATTAAGGAAACAGAAAATTATATGCCTTTATCATTAGAAATATCTCATTATTTATTAAGGGAACTTTCATCCATCCGAAATGAAGGAGAAAAAATGCTTTATTTACGTCCAGATGCAAAATCACAAGTAACTCTGGAATATTCTGATAAAAATATCCCTATACATATTCACACCATTGTAATTTCAACTCAACATGATGAATTTGATACAAAAGAAAAAATGCATAAACGTATAGTTCAAGATATTAAAAATATTTTAATTCCAAGGGTCAAGAATATCCTATCGAAGGATATAAAAAAATTATTTACCGATCGAACGAAATATTACATAAATTCTACAGGTAAATTTGTTACTGGAGGACCTCACGGAGATACTGGAATTACCGGAAGAAAAATCATCGTGGATACTTATGGAGGAAGAGGTTCTCATGGAGGAGGATCTTTTTCTGGAAAAGACCCTTCTAAAGTGGATAGATCTGCTGCTTATGCTGCTAGGCATATTGCAAAAAATCTTGTTGCAGCAGGAGTTGCAGATGAATTATCGATACAAATATCTTATGCAGTTGGTATTGCAAAACCGATAGGAATTTTTGTGAATACTTATGGTTCCTCTAAAAAAGAACTTCTTGATGAAGAGATTGTACTAAAAATTAAAAAAAATTTTGATTTTCGTCCTTACGCTATAACAAAAAGATTAAAATTGTGTAACCCAATATATGAGGAAACAGCTGTTTATGGACATATGGGAAAAATTCCAAAAAAAGTATGGAAATATTTTTCGGATATAGAAGGAAATAAAAAAAAACAAGAAGTAGAACTTTTTACATGGGAAAAATTGGACTATTTGCCTATAATTAAAGAAGTTTTTGATATTTAATTCAATAAAAAATAGGTATTTTTGGTTAAATTTTTAACTATGTCTTACAATTTATTGAAAGGAAAAAAAGGGATTATATTTGGAGCTTTAGATGAAAATTCTATTGCTTGGAAGGTAGCAGAACGTGCTTATAAAGAAAAAGCGTCTTTTATTTTAACAAATACCCCTGCGGCTTTAAGAATGGGAAAAATTTATGAATTATCTCATAAAACAGAATCCATGGTAGTTCCAGCAGATGCTACTTCTATTATAGATCTTAATATTTTATTTGATAAAGCTTTAGATCATTTTGGAGGAAAAATAGATTTTCTATTGCATTCCATCGCTATGTCCATAAATATTCGAAAAGGAATTCCTTATACCTCTATTAATTATGAATTTTTAAGAAAAGGATGGGAAATATCTGCCGTATCCTATCATAAAATCATGCAAACGGCTTGGAGTAAAAATGCCATGAATAAATGGGGATCTATTGTAGCTCTAACTTATGTTGCTTCTAAAAGAAGCTTTTCATATTATGGAGATATGTCGGATTATAAGTCATATCTAGAGAGTATTACACGTAATTTTGGTTATCATTGGGGAATAAAAAAAAAAGTTAGGGTTAATACGGTTTCACAATCTCCTAGTGTTACAAAGGCCGCAAAATCTATTAAAGGATTCAATCAATTTTTTATTTTATCTGAAAAAATATCTCCTTTAGGAAATGCTTCGGCACAAGATTGCGCAAACTATATAATTACACTATTTTCAGATTTTACAAGAAAAGTAACAATGCAAAATTTGTATCATGATGGAGGGTTTTCTAAAACAGGGATTAGTGAAACGATGATTTCATAATCTTTCTTTATTTATTTCAATTTTTTTAGAAAAATATAAAATATGAAAAAAATTATTTCTCCATCTTTACTTTCAGCAGACCTGGCTTTCTTATATCGTGATATAGAAATGCTGAATAAAAGTGAAGCAGATTGGTTCCATATTGATATTATGGATTCCTCTTTTGTTTCTAATATTTCTTTTGGTACTTTATTTATCAAACATGTAAAAAAATATACTCATAAACCTATAGATGTGCATTTAATGATTATGCACCCAGAACACTATATAGAAGAATTTAAATTTTGTGGGGCAGATAACTTACATGTTCATTATGAAGCTTGTATACATTTAAATAAAACTATTTCTTCCATTAAAGAATATGGAATGAAAGTAGGTGTAGCAGTAAATCCTCATACTCCAGTTTTTATTTTACAAGATGTTATTAAAGATATAGATTTTGTTTTATTAATGAGCGTAAATCCTGGTTTTAGCGGACAAAAATTTATTCATCAAACTTATCAAAAACTAGAAGATACTAAAGATTTGATTTTAAAAAAACATTCTTCTGCACTTATCGAAGTAGATGGAGGGATTAATTTAGAAATTGCTTCTTTATTATTCAAAAATGGAGCAGATATATTGGTAGCAGGAACTACTATTTTTTCGAATTCTAACCCAAAAAAAATTATTCATAGAATGAAATTAGAAAGCATTTAAAATCAGATTTTTGTATTATTATTTTTTTTTTAAGAATCATGATTTCTAAAGAAACTATAAAACGAATATTTTCTACTTCTTGTATAGAAGAAGTTATCGGAGATTTTGTTTTTTTAAAAAAAAGTGGTCTAAACTATAGAGGTCTTAGTCCATTTTCTAATGAAAAAACACCTTCTCTGATCGTTTCTCCTACAAAAAAAATATGGAAAGATTTCAGTTCTGGAAAAGGTGGAAATATTATTACTTTTCTTATGGAATACGAAAAATTTTCTTATGTAGAATCCTTATATTATCTAGCTAAAAAGTATAATATAAAGATTCATGAATCTGAAAAAAATACAGATTTTAGGAAAATTTATCATGAAAAATATGGAATTTTATACTTAATACAGAATTATGCAAAATTTTTTTTCATTAAACAATTGCATTCCACAAAAGAAGGTCAAGCAAAGGGATTGAATTATTTAATAAAAAAAAGAGGATTTGATATGAAAACGATTCATCAATTTGAATTAGGTTATGCCCATTCCTCTTGGATATTATTTACGGAAACAGCTTTAAAAAAAGGATTTAAAATACGTGATTTAAAAAAATCTGGTCTTACTAGATTCAAAAAATTCAATAATTTTGACTGTTTTCGTGAACGTGTTATTTTTCCTATACATGATTTATCAGGTTGGGTAATAGGATTTGGTGGTAGGACTATTAATAGTTATTCCCGTACAACGAAATATTTAAATTCATCCGAAAACGATATTTTTCAAAAAAGTAAAATTTTGTATGGTTTATTTCAAGCTAAAAAAACTATTTTAAGAGAGAATCTTTGTTATTTAGTAGAGGGATATGCAGATGTGCTTTCTTTGCATCAATCTGGAATAAAAAATGTGGTATCCTCTTCTGGTACTTCCTTGACCATTGATCAAATATTGTTAATTAAGAAATTTACAAGAAATATTGTTCTTTTTTATGATGGAGATCGTTCTGGAATTCAAGCTTCTTTAAGAGGAATAAATATGTTATTAGAACAAAAAATGAACTTACGTATATTATTGACTCATAATGGAGAAGATCCAGATACTATTTCTAAAAAATATTCTTATTCTCAATTGAAATATTTTTTAGAAAAAAAAAGTTATAATTTTGTTTCTTTTAAACAAAAAATGTTTGAAAAATTCTGTCAAGATGATCCAATTAAAAAATCGTTTTTAGTTTTGAATATTTTGAAAAGCATTTCAAAAGTATCCAATCTTATCCAAAGAGAATTATATATAGAAGTCGCTTCCAAAAATCTAAAAATTCGTAAAGAAATTTTAATTTCTGAATTGGAAAGAATAAGTAATAAAAAAATTTATAAGAAAAATTCTACTATTAGTATTAGTTCAGAAAAAACTCAAAAAAATATTCTTCTTATAATTGAAGAAAAGTTGATTCAGTTAATTGTAAATTATGGAGATAAGGAGATAAAAATAGAAGGATCTAAGACTACAGTTTCCGAAAAAATATTCCAGACTTTTCAATTCCATAACTTTCGTTTTTCTTTAGATTCTCATCAGAAAATATTTGACCAAATTTGTTTACAAAAAAATTCCATAAAAAAATGGAAATTTTTGTATCATACAAATACGAAATCCTATTCCTTATCCAAATGGGATAAAAAAGGAATTGAAGTATCTTCCAAAGAGGAAAACATAGATCGATATCTTATCGACCTTTTATTAAGATATAAGTCCCAATATTTTTTGAAATTAATTCAAAATGAAATCAGTAATTTTCGAAAAAATATTAAAATTGAGGATAAGAAAGATCTTTTGAAAAAAATAATGAATTTAACAAGTTTAAAAAATGAACTGAATAAAAAATTACATAGATATGTATAAAAATGAAAAAATATTCATTATAGAATGGATGTAAAAGGAAAAAATTACTTGTTTTATTTTTGATTCTTATAATAATTTTGGTAAATTCGTGCATATAAAATATAGAAAAATGAATACATTAATTGCAAAAAAAGCGCCTAATTTTACAGCTAATGCAGTATTGAATGGAAAAGATATTGTTCCCAATTTTACTTTGGAACAATTTAAGGGAAGTAAATATGTATTGCTTTTTTTCTATCCTAAAGATTTTACTTTTGTATGTCCAACAGAAATATATGCATTTCAAGAAAAAATAAAGGATTTTGAATCTAGAAATGTACAAATAATAGCTTTATCTACAGATACAGAACAATCGCACTGGGCTTGGTTGCAAATTCCAAAAGAAAAAGGGGGGATATATGGTGTTACATATCCTATTGTTTCCGATATCAATAAAACTATATCCCATAATTATGGAGTTTTATCTGCAAATTGGATTTGCAATAATGAAGAATTGAAAGCAACAGGAGAAATTATTGCTTATAGAGGATTGTTTTTAATAGATAAAAATGGGATTATCAGACATCTTTTAATTAATGATTTTCCTTTGGGTAGAAATGTAAATGAAGCAATTAGGATGATCGATGCTCTTCAGTATTATGAAAAAAGTGGAGAAGTTTGTCCAGCAAATTGGAAAAAAGGTGAAAAATCTATGGAAGCTAGTCATAGTGGACTTTTAGATTATTTTTCTTCTTAAAAAAAAATTCTGTAAAAAAAGGTTCATTTCCGTTAATGAATATTATTTTTTATCGAAATGAGGAAAAAAAGAATTGCATTTTATACAATGGGGTGTAAGCTAAATTATGCTGAAACTTCCACAATAGCGAGAAAATTTTCTAATTTAAATTATGAACATGTTTCTTTCAAGGGGGTTGCAGATATTTATGTTATAAATAGTTGTTCTGTAACCAAAAATGCAGATTTGGAATTTAAGTACATGGTACGTTTTTTTATGAAGAAAAATGCAAAATCTTTTATTATTGCAGTAGGATGTTATGCACAACTTAATCCTAAAGAGATTTCTTATATTCGTGGTGTAGATATGGTATTGGGTTCTGAAGAAAAATTTAAAATAATCGATTATATCCATCCGATCCATTTATTTAAAAGATATCCTGCAAAAATTATTTCAAAAAAAACATCTTCTTATTTTTCATCGTATTCTATTGGAGATAGAACTCGTTCTTTTTTAAAAATACAAGATGGATGTGATTATCAATGTAGTTATTGTATTATTCCTATGGCAAGAGGTGGATCTAGATCGGATAGTATAGAAAATATCTTAAAAAAGATCCGGTTTCTTTTTAATAAAGGAATAAAAGAAATAGTATTAACGGGTATAAATATTGGAGACTATGGAAAGAAAATAGATGGGATCCATCAACATCGTTTCTATACATTTTTTGATTTAATCCAGGCTATAGATAAAATAAAAGAAAAGGGAAGAATACGTTTATCTTCAATAGAACCTAATTTATTGAAAAACGAATGTATTGAATTTTTATCAAAAAGTAAACATTTTGTTCCTCACTTTCATATTCCTTTACAATCTGGAAGTAACGATATATTGGGAAAAATGCAAAGACGTTATAGAAGAGAACTTTATCAAGAAAAAGTGAAAAGTATACGGAAATTACTTCCAGATGCTTATATAGGTTCAGATATTATTGTTGGATTTCCTGGCGAAA
Organism: Blattabacterium punctulatus; assembly: GCF_003226695.1. NCBI lineage: Bacteria > Pseudomonadati > Bacteroidota > Flavobacteriia > Flavobacteriales > Blattabacteriaceae > Blattabacterium > Blattabacterium punctulatus. The sequence continues at coordinate 340,255 of NZ_CP029808.1, forward strand.
CACATAAACATTTTTTAGAAACTTTTCATTTTTTGAAAAAATTAGAAATTTCTTCTTTACATATATTTTCTTATTCTCAAAGACCCAATACTAAATCTATAACTATACAGGAAAAAATTTCTAAAAAAATACAATGGAAAAGGAACAAAATATTAAGAGACCTTTCAAAAAAAAAATATCTTTCTTTTTGTGAAAGACAAATTTATACGAAAAAAACTGTTTTGTTTGAAAATAATTCTACGAATAATGAATATTTATATGGATATACAGAAAATTATATTCGAACAAAAATATCTTCAAATCCAATATTAAAAAATACATTACAAAATGTACTTTTAACGGAAGTAGATCAAGATGGAATCATGATTGTTAAATCTATTAGATAAATTTTATTTTTTTATTTATAAAAAATTTTATATTAAAAATTTCTTGAAAAGATTTTTTTACTAGATATTTTGTATCGGAAAAGGAAATCTTATTTTTTAATTCTTTTTCTAACGAAGTAACTTTTTTATTGAAAAGCCCACAAGGAATGATATAATCGAAATACCGTAAATCTGTATTGACATTTATAGCAAAACCATGCATGGTAACCCAACGACTCATTCTAATTCCTATCGAACATATTTTTTTATATTTACCGTTTTTTTTCTTTAACCAAACTCCTGTTTTTCCTTTTTCTCGTTCCCCTTTTATTCCATAATTTTTTAGAAAATGAATAATGACTTCTTCTAATAAACGTAGATATTTGTGAATATCAGTAAAAAAATAGTCCATATTTAAAATTGGGTATACCACTAATTGTCCTGGCCCATGATAAGTTATATCACCTCCTCTATCTGTTTGATAAAATGTAGCATCTATTTTTTTTAAAAAATCCGATGATACTAATAAATGTTTATTTTTTCCATTTTTTCCTATCGTATATACATGGGGATGCTCTACAAAGAGTAAATATCCTGCTATTTCGTTTTTATTATTATAAAAAAATATGTTTTTTACTTTTTTTTGGATAATATCATCAAATAATATTTTTTGATATTTCCAAGTTTCTTTATAATCTTTTTTTCCTAAATCTTCGAAAAAGAGTATTTTTTTTTTCATAATTTTTTAATTTTGAAAAATTAATAATACAATAAAAAAACAAATGTACCTTCGTATTGTTTTTACAATCGTACAATTATCTGCATGAAATATTTTTATGCCTAATTTATCAGAACAACAAATTATACGTATAAAAAAATTAAATCAACTAAGAAAATTAGGGATAAATCCTTATCCTCCAGAGGAGTATTTCATTACAAACACTATTTTTGATATAAAAAAAAATTTTAGAGAAAAAGATCCCATCAGCATAGCTGGACGTTTAATACGTTTGCGAATTTTAGGAAAAGCTTCTTTTGGAGAAATTAAAGATCACACGGGATGTATACAAATATACTTTAATAAAAATCATTTTTACTCAGAAAAAATGGAAAAAGAGGAATCCTACAATATTTTTTTAAAAAAACTTATAGATATAGGAGATATTATTGGAGTTAAAGGTAATTTATTTAAGACAAAAATGAATGAAATTACTATACATGTCCATAGATTAACTATCCTATCTAAATCTTTACGACCATTGCCACAAGTAAAAATAGATAAAAAAAATAAAAAAATATATGATTCTTTTTCTAATACTGAACAACGTTATCGTATGCGGTATGTAGATCTTATTGTGAATGATCATGTTAGAAATATTTTTTTAAAACGTACTCATATAATACGAGAAATTAGAAATTTTTTAGACCATAAAGGTTATTTAGAAGTGGATACTCCTATTCTACAATCTATTCCTGGAGGAGCTGTAGCTCGTCCTTTTATTACCTATCATAATTCACTTGGAATTCCATTATATTTACGTATTGCTAATGAACTTTATTTAAAAAGACTAATCATTGGTGGATTTCACGGAGTATATGAATTTTCTAAAAATTTTAGAAATGAAGGAATGGATAGGAATCATAATCCAGAATTTACGGTATTAGAACTTTATGTTGCTTATAAAGATTATTATTGGATGATGAAATTTACAGAAGAACTTTTGAAGTGTATTTACAAAAAAGTTCAAAAGGAGGATAAGGATATTTTAATAGAAAAAAATCGTATTAATTTTAAAACTCCATTTCCAAGAATTCCTATATTGGATTCTATTCAAAAAAATACGGGGTTTAATCTTATAGATATGGAAGAGGAAGAATTAAGAAAAGTTTGTAAAAAATTGCATATAGAGATAGAGGAAAATATAAAAATGAGCAAAGCTAAAATGATTGAAAAAATTTTTGAAGAAAAATGCGAAAAAAATTACATCAATCCTACTTTTATTATCGATTTTCCTATAGAAATGAGCCCATTAACGAAAAGACATCGTCATAATAAAAATTTGTCAGAACGTTTTGAATTACTTATCAATGGACAAGAAATTGCTAATTCTTATTCAGAACTTAATGATCCTATAGATCAACTCGATCGTTTTAGAGAACAAATCAAATTATCTGAAAAAAATACAGATGAATCTATGCTGCTTGATAAAGATTTTATACGATCTTTAGAATTTGGGATGCCTCCTACTGCAGGTATTGGAATTGGAATAGATCGATTGGTCATGTTATTTACGCAGAAAAGTTCTATTCAAGAAGTCTTATTTTTTCCGCAAATGCGACCAGAAAAAAAATAAAATAAATAGGTCTATTCTTCTAACCCTAATACTTTTAATCCGTTTTTTGTAGAAATTTCCACCAAATGGTCTATGTCATAATAATGACAAGCTTCTAACATAACTCGTAATTCTATCCAAAGATTTCCATCAGAAAAAGGTTTGTATATATCGCATATATTATCTGTTCCAAAAGCAACTATAATTCCTTCAGGAATCATTTCATCTACTGGAGTAATCGAATTATGGCTCGTAGTTAAACGTTCACTTCTAGTATGGTCAATCCAAGCTATAGGACAAGATATTACCATTAAATTAGCTTTTTTCATTAATCTATATATTTCATAACGATATTTTTTATCATGTGCTGCTAAAGAAATACTATGTATGGCTACTACCTTTCCTTGCATCCCATGTTCAATAGTTTTTTTTGCTAATTTTTCAGTTTCTTTTTCTTTACTTGTATTAAATTGATCTACATGGACATGTACTAATTTACCCTTTTTTTTAGCTATTTGTAATAATACATCTAAATGTTCATTTTCTTTTCCATAATCTTTAGCAGGTAATCCACCAATAATATCTACAAATTCCACTGATTTATCGAACCAATATTTCGATTTTTTATTCAAAACCCCTTTAAGTACTTGATTTGCAAAACGAATATGAATTAAATTTCCATAATTATTTCTCAATTTTTTAGCGGCTTTTAATGCCCTATCTTCAATAATTTCATCCACATCAATAAAAGTACATAAAGCTTGTGTCCCTTGTTTTAGAAAATATTCCAAAGCTTTTTCCATTCGGATATAAATGTCTTCTTCTGAAGATAAACGTTTCATTTCATCAACTAAATACCATTTTTTATTCAGGGAATAATAAGAATATTTAAAATTTTTTTTTGTCAGAGTAAAAGCTCTATCCAAGTGAGAATGGGCATTTACCCACCCGCCTTTCTTTTTTACTTTTTCAATAATTTTTTTTTTTGGATTCATTTTTATTTTTTTTATAATAAACAAATATTAAATATTGGAAATCCAAATCACTTTTTTGGAAATGAAAAAGGGTTCTCTAAAATAATTAATGAGAGGATATTCTACTGCATGAGGAAATTTTTCTAATTCTTTAGAAAGGTCACCACCTTTTAGATATAAGGATCCATTCTGGATTATATAGTTAGATTTATATCTAAATTTATTTTTTATCCATTTTTGAGTTTTGGATATTTTTGTTACAAATCTACTAACAACAAAATCAAATCTATATTCTAATTTTTCTGCACGTATACAAATAGCATGTGCATTTTTTAAGTGTAGATCATAGATTATTTTCTCTACAATTTTAATTTTTTTTTTAATGGAATCAACCAATATAAATTGTGTATTAGGAAAAATTATAGATAAAGGAATTCCTGGAAATCCACCTCCTGTACCTAAATCCATAACAAATGATCCAGGAAAAAAAGGAAAAACTTTAGCAATTCCTAAACAAAAAAGAACATGTTGTTGATAAAAATTATAGAATGTTTTTCTAGAAATAATATTTACATAAGTATTCCAATATTCATATAAATTTTTTAAAGAAGATAATTGATGTATTTGATAATCCAATAGATTTGGAAAATACTTTTTAATTAATTCCATTCCATATTATTGATAAATGAATCCAAATTTATAATCAAATTTATTTAGATTTGCAATCATTTCAAATTATCTATCCATGAAAAATAGATTATTATCCAAACGATTACAAAATATATCTTATTCGCAAACTTTAGCTATGTCTAATAAAGCTAGAAAATTAAAAAATAAAGGGTATGACATTATTAACTTAAGTTTGGGAGAACCTAATTTTTCTCCACCAAATTTTATTTTAAACGATGCAAAAAAAGCTATTGATGAAGGTAGCTATCATTACTATACTCCAGTATCTGGATATTTAGAACTTAGAGAAGTAATATGCAAGAAATTTTATCGTGATAATGGATTGAAATATATTCCATCTCAAATTGTGGTTTCTACTGGGGGAAAACAATCTATTATGAATGTTCTTTTATCTTTACTTAATCCAAAAGATGAAGTGATTATCCCCGCACCCTATTGGGTAAGTTATTATCAAATGGTAAAATTATGTGAAGCTATTCCTATTATTATTCCAACGATTATGGAAAAAAATTTTAAAATTAATCCAAAAAAATTAGAAGAATCTATTACAAAAAAAACAAAATTATTTATTTTAAATACACCATGCAATCCTACAGGGAGTGTTTACTCTTATAAAGAATTAAAAAATTTAGTAGAAATTTTTAAGAGATATCCAAAAATAATTATTCTTTCTGATGAGATTTATGAACATATTTGTTACTCAGTAAAACATACTAGTATTGCCATTTTTCCTGATATCTATAATAGAGTCATAACACTAAACGGATTATCTAAAGCTTTCTCTATGACTGGATGGAGAATTGGGTATATTGGAGCTCCTGAATGGATTGCTAAGTCTTGTGAAAAAATCCAAGGACAAATAACTTCTTGTGCTAATTCTATCGCACAACGTGCAGCTATTTCTGCATTAAACGCTTCACCAATTGAAATAGAATATATGATCAAAGAATTTAAAAAAAGAAGAAATTTAGTTTTGGATATGATGAAGGAAATTCCTGAATTTCAAATAATCAATAAACCAAATGGAGCTTTTTACGTATTTCCAAAAGTTTCAGATCTTTTTGGAAAAAAGTTCTATGGAAAAATAATTCAAAATTCAGAAGATTTATCTTCTTTTTTTCTTGAAAAAGCTCAAGTTTCCACTGTTAGTGGAAGTGCTTTTGGAGATAATGAATATTTACGTATTTCTTATGCTACTACAGAAGATCAAATTGTAGAAGCTCTTACAAGGATAAAAAAAAGTATTAAAATAATTTAATTTTGGGTGGAAGACCGGATTTGAACCGGCGCCCCTCAGAACCACAATCTGATGCTCTAAACCAACTGAGCTACATCCACCATCTCTTATTAGATCGTAATAATAAATAACAAATATAGACAATCAATTATAATTTATTGACAAAAACTTTCAATAATTTTTTTGCAATAATAGATAAGTTCACTATATATCCACCTTATTATGACCTTTTTTTCTTGAATAGGATACAAAAGGTGAACATTTGCACCTGCATCTAGTGTAAAATAGATGTTTTTTTTGCTTTGTTTTCTAAAATCCCATACTTTATGAAGTACGTGAAGTGTATTCGGTCTCAGCCATAAAAAATAGGGGTTAGAGGTCATGATCATAGCATGAAGATTTAAAGATTCATGTTCTATTAATTCTCCAAATTTGGGGAAATCTCCTATTTTTAATATAGATATCAGTTGATCCATATTTCTATTAGCGAATTTTAATCTTTCTTTAGCATAAGGATGGTGATTCATTAATTGATGTCCTTTTGAACTTAAAATTTTTTTAGGTTCTTCATCTATTACTAAAATAGTATCCCAAATTTTTGTAAAAATTGGGTGTATTTTATAGGGATAAGGGATAGAATAAAGATTATTACTCCCTTTTATTGATTTATGTTTTCCCCAAACTACAAGTCCTGGATATATTGATCTACAAGCACTTCCAGATCCTAATCTAGCTAAAAAAGAAGCTTTTTTTAAAAAAAAAGCTTCTTTTAAAGAAGAATCTAATTTTTTTTCTATTTCCATAATACATAAAGCTAAAGCACTCATAGAAGAAGCAGAAGATGCAATTCCACTACTATGAGGGAAAGTATTATCGGTTTTTATAACAAAATTAAAATATCGCAAATAAGAACAATAAAATGATATTCTATGAAAAAATTCTAAAATTTTTGGGAGAAAATTCGTTTTTTCTTTTCCAGAAAAAAAAATTTTTATAGATCTTTTTTTTTTTCTCTCTCTAAGAGAATAAATTAGTTTTGTTACCGTGTAAACCTCTTCTAAGGAATAACTAATAGAAGAATTCATCGGTATTTGAATTTGATTCTTTCGTTTTCCCCAATATTTTATTAGAGCTATATTAGAATAGCTCTTTTTGGTAACTACTCCATTTGAAACTATAGAATAGTTTTTTTTCTTATAAAAGAAACAATGACTTTTCAAAAGTTATGTAAAAAAATACGATTAAATTTATCAACCGTTATCACGTTTTTTTATATAATCTAACATTTTTTCATCATCTAATTCTCCTTCGGAACGAGCAATAACGCAACTAGCTAATCCATTACCTATAACATTTACGGTAGTACGAGCCATATCCATTAATTCATCTATTCCGATAATAGCTAATATAGGCCAATTTGGTAGACCAAAAGAAGAAACAGTAGCTAAAAGAATGACTAAAGAGGCTCTAGGGACTCCAGCTACACCTTTACTAGTTAAAATTAAAGTTAAACCTATAAATATTTGCTGACTAAAACTTAGAGGTATTCCAGAAGCTTGCGCTACAAAAACAGTAGCTAAAGATAAGTAAAGAGTGGTTCCATCTAAGTTAAAGCTATAACCTGTAGGAATCACAAAAGCAATAATTTTTCTTGGAACACCTAATTTTTCTAAATTCTCCATAAGTAGAGGTAAAGCAGATTCGGAACTTGTAGTTGCAAACGCTAATGATACAGGTTCCATTAAAGCTTTTATAAATCCTCTTAAAGGAACTTTAATCCATAAAAGAATAGGAAATAATACCATTATCAAAAATATAAATAAAGCAATATAAAGTGTCAATAATAACTGAAAAAGATTATATAATATATCCAACCCCATATGTCCTACTGTATAAGCTATAGCTGAACCTACTCCTATAGGAGCAAAATACATGATGATCTTAGTAAATTTAAACATAATCTCTGAAATACTCTCTGTAAATGATAATATAGGACTACGTTTTTTTTCATCTAAAAAAACCATAGATATTCCGAAAATGACGGAAAAAACAACAATAGGTAATACATCTCCATGATATATAGATTTAATGAAATTTTCTGGAAATACATGAATGATAGTATCTTGCCAAGTTTTACTTTCTACTTTTGGCAATTGATGCTCCATTATTCCTGAAGGCATCACAATTCCTACTCCAGCTTGAGAAATATTAATAGCAATAAGACCAATGAACAAGGCTAAAGTAGTAACTATTTCGAAATATAATAAGGATTTCCATCCCATATTCCCTAATTGTTTAATGTTAGAATGACTTGCTATACCAACTACCAAAGTGGAAAATAATATTGGAGCTATAATAGTTTTTATAAGCCTCAAAAATATTTGAGATAAAAATCTAAGTTCTATAGCAATTTTAGGATGATCTATACCGAATTCTATTCCTATGATTATGGATAATAAGATCCAAGTAGTTAGATCTTTTTTCAAAAAAGCATAAAACATGAAAATAGAGATAACGAAATATCTAAATAGGAAAAGAGGAAATTTATCTAATCCAAAAAAATTTTTTGATAAGTGAATAAACACATATGCGAAAAAACTTAAAAATGCTATTAGTAAAATTTTTTCTTTTTTTACTTTCATTCCAATACTCATTTTGTGAAATTCAACATTTATAAAAGGATAATCGTTAACAGACCCGTAGGGACTCGAACCCCAACTAACAGAACCAAAATCTGCTGTGCTACCGTTACACAACGGGTCTATAAAAAATGTAAATATATACCATTTTTTTTCAAAAACATTACAATTATGGATAAGGATATTTTTTAGATGATAGGATCGATCTACAATAAAAATTGTCCGAATAGCACCCTATATCAAATAGGAAAAAAAATTAATTAGTATATTAGAAAGGGAAAAACGATATGTTGAATAGATAAAAAATTTTTTTTTTATCATTACCAAAATTCATCAAATTATGTCTGTAAAAATACGTTTAAAAAGAATTGGAAAAAAACATAAGCCTATTTACCATATAGTTGTAGCCGATTCTCGTTCCCCACGAAATGGGAAATTTATTGAAAAAATAGGAAGTTATAATCCTAATACGAATCCACCTTCAACAGTATTAAAAATGAATAATGCAGTATCATGGTTGATAAAAGGTGCACAACCTACTGATACGGTAAGATCTATTTTTTCTAAAAATGGAGTATTATTAAAAAAACATTTATTAGAAGGAGTTAAAAGAGGAGGATTAAGTGATGAAGAAGTTCATAAAAAATTTAATTTTTGGAAAAATAAAAATTTATCATAGAGCATATAATAGTAGGAAAAGTAAACATGTATAAAATAATTATAACTCTTTAGAAGAATCTTTTATAGAAAATGGGCCTATACGTTCTCTTCTTAAAGAAAGAAGATAGGCACCACTGCTTATCTTTATTCCGAAATCTTGGGCTATAGATCGAATATAAGTTCCTTTTCCACATTCTATCAAAAATTTTATATAAGGTATTCCAATTTTTAGAATATGAAATTGATAAATTATTACTCGTCTAGGTTTCATATTTTTTATTTTTTTTCCTTTTCTAGCATATTCATAAAATCGCTTTCCTTTTATTTTTAATGCCGAAAAACAGGGTGGGTATTGATTTATTTCACCAATAAATTTTTTAGATATTTTTTGAATAAGTTCAGGAGTTATGTGGGAGGTAGAAGAAAAATTATATTCTTTGGTTTCTGAATCAAAAGATGGAGTGACACATCCCATTTTTATAATACCTGTATAAGTTTTTTTATAATTTTGAATAAAATCTACTTTTTTCGTATATTTTCCTGTAAGAATTATTAAAAGTCCTGTTGCAAGAGGATCTAGGGTTCCAGCATGTCCTATTTTTATTCTTTTAGAAAAACCAATTATTTTTTTTTTAATCCTTTTCACCACTTCAAATGAAGTCCAACCCCACGGTTTATCTATTAATAATAGCTTTCCTTTTTCAAATTCTGAACAATTTTTTATCAAAAATTTTCAATTGGTTTTATAAAATAATGTATAATAATGAATATAATTCCAAAAATAATTCTATAATATCCAAATATTTTAAAATTATTTTTTTTTAGATAGGACATAAAACATTTTATAGATAAAATTCCTGTAATAAAAGAAACTATATTTCCAACTAATAATAATTTTATATCTTCTTGTAAAAAAAAATTTTTATCTATTATTGTAAAAATAAAAAATCTACGAACATTAAATGAAAAAATGAAATCCTGGAATTGAAAATAATGATCAAATAATTTTTTACATGTAGCAATAAAAATAACAGGAAAAGATAAAAAAAAAGAAAATTCAATTGTTTTTCTTCTTTCAATATTTTGTAACATACCGGATATTATAGTAGTAGCGCTTCTAGATACTCCTGGAATAATAGAAAAACATTGTCCTAATCCAATAATAAAAGCTTTAAAATAAGTTATTCTATAGTCTTTATTTTTTAAATTTTTTTTTTCATATAAATTTTCCACTATCAAAATAATTATTCCTCCTATAAAAAGAAAAATAGCTACCATAAGTGGATTTTCTAAAAAAAAAATTTATTTTATTTTTTAATAAAAAACCAACAATTAATATGGGTAAACTAGCTATAAAAATTTTTAAATAAAAATCAAATTTTTGAAAAAAAAATTTTTTTCTATATAAAAAAAATAATGAAAAAACAGCTCCAAGTTGAACAGATATTAGAAATAATTTTGTTATTTTTTTATCTAAAATACCCATTAAGGAAGATACAAGTATCATATGTCCTGTAGAAGAAATAGGAAAAAACTCTGTAATTCCTTCAATAATTCCTAATAGGATTGATTGGATATAATTCATATCATAAATTAATTAATTTATAGATAATTAAACATCAATTTTTGCATATATCGCATTTTTTTCTATAAAATTTCTACGTGGTGGAACTTCATCACCCATAAGGATAGAGAATATTTTATCTGCTTCAAAAATATTTTCTATATTAATTTTTCGTAAGGTTCTTTTTTTTGGATTCATAGTAGTTTCCCAAAGTTGTTCAGCATTCATTTCTCCTAATCCTTTGTAACGTTGTATATTTATATTATTTTTCTTTCCTCCTAATTGATGAATAATACTTTCTCTTTCTTGATCACTCCAAGCATATTGAGAACGATTACCTTTTCGTATTAAATAAAGTGGAGGCGTAGCAATATAAATATGTCCTTTTTCTATTAATGGTTTCATATAACGAAAAAATAAGGTTAAAATTAAAGTAGAAATATGACTCCCATCTATATCCGCATCTGTCATAATAATAATTTTATTATATCTAAGTTTTTGAATATTTAAATTTTTTGTATTTTCTTCTTTATCATCAATAATAGAAACTCCTAAAGAAGTAAATATATTTATTATTTCCTCATTTTCAAATATTTTATATTCCATTGCTTTTTCTACATTTAGTATTTTTCCTCGTAAAGGTAATATAGCTTGAAATTTTCTATCTCTACCTTGTTTAGCAGTACCACCTGCAGAATCTCCTTCTACCAAATAAATTTCGCAATTTTCTGGATCATTAAATGAGCAGTCTGCCAATTTTACAGGTAAAATATTATTGTAAATTGGATTTTTTTTTTGTATCAATTCGCGCGCTTTTTTAGATGCTTGACGAGCTTTAGCCGCTAAAATTACTTTATCAATAATTTTTTTTCTATCATTAGGGTTTTCTTCTAGATAACTGTTAAATCTTTCCCCAACAAATTTCTCTACAATTCCTCCTACTTCATGATTGCTTAATTTTGTTTTAGTTTGTCCTTCAAATTTTGGGTCCATAACTCTTATAGAAAGAATAGCTGTAATTCCTTCTCGAAAATCATCTCCCGTAAATTCTATTTTATCTTTATTGGATGAAAAGATATATCCATCAGTGTATTTTTTTAACGTTCGAGTTAAGGCTCTTCGAAATCCAGTAAGATGAGTCCCTCCATCAGAAGTATGAATATTATTCACATAAGAATAAATTTCTTCTTTGAAAGAAGTATTGTATTGCATAGCTACTTCTATAATGGTATTATCTTTCTCCCCTTCGAAAAAAATAATATTTTTTGTTAAGGATTCTTTATTTTTATCTAGAATAGTAAGATATTCATTTAATCCATTTTTTGAGAAAAAGTATTCTTTTTTTTGGTTTTCTATGTTAGTTCTTTCGTCTTTTAAAAACAAATGTAGTCCTTTATTGAGAAAAGATAATTCTTGTAAACGTGTGACTAATATGTTATAATCATATGTGATAGAACTAAAAATGGAATTATCAGCAAGATAATGAATTTTAGTTCCTTTTCTATTAGTTTTTCCTAAACACTTTACATTATAAAGAGTTTTTCCTTTAAAATATTCTTGTTGGTAAATTTTTCCGTTACGATAAATTGTAACAATAAGTGTCCTAGATAAGGCATTTACACAGGATATTCCTACACCATGTAATCCTCCAGAAACTTTATAGGAATTTTTGTCAAATTTTCCACCTGCTCCAATTTTAGTCATTACCACTTCAAGAGCTGATTTTCCTTCTTTTTTATGAATTTCTATTGGAATTCCACGACCATTATCAATAACTGTAATAAATCCATTTTTATGAATTGTAACGAATATTCTATTACAAAAACCTGCTAAGGCTTCATCTACAGAATTATCTATCACTTCGTATACCAAATGATGTAATCCTCTAATACCTACGTCTCCAATATACATGGAAGGTCTCATTCTTATATGTTCAATTCCTTCTAAAGATTGTATACTATCTGCAGTATAATCTATTTTTTTACTCATAATATGAATTTTATTAGAAATTTTTTAGAAAAAATTTATAGTTTTATATTTGATTGATCTATTTGATAAAGATAGAAAAAATATAAAAAATGTTATCATGTCAAAATTGGGAAAAAAGAGACTAATAGAAAAGTAGAAAAAATTTATAGTGAAAAATCGATAAATAATCCAATAAATTATGGGTAAATTAAAAACTTTTTATTCGTATAGAAATCAAAAAAAATTGTATTTATGGTGAATTTTTTTTACTTATTATTAACAATTAGAATCTTATAAGAAAATCGAGTATAAATACTAATCAAAATAGATTTTTGGATCTATTGATGATGTCAATTTATTCTCATAAATGTATATATAGATAATTTTTATGTAATCCAAAAATTCGAAAAATAAGTAAAAATGTAATAAAAAAAATTGATTTATAAAAAATTAAAAAATTTATAGAATGTTAAAATTAGAATTTAAGAATCAATTTTTTTTTTCAGGATGGATTTTTCATAGAACCAATCTTTTATTTTTTTATGATGTCCAGATACAAGTATTTTTGGTACAGATAATCCTTTATAAAGGATTGGACGAGTGTAAAGAGGGGGAGAATTTATAGATTTTATTTGAAACGAATCTGTAATCATAGAATCTGGATTATTTAGAACTCCAGGTAACAATCTAGTTACAGCCTCTACTACTACCGCTGCTGCTAATTCTCCTCCAGATAAAACATAAGGCCCAATTGATATTTCTTTGGAAATTAAGTGATCTCTGATTCTTTGATCAATACCTTTGTAACGCCCACACAAAATAATAATATTTTTTTTACAAGAAAATTCATAAGCATATTTTTGTGAAAAAATATTTCCATCAGGAGTCATAAAAATTTTTTCATCGTAATCTCTTTCTGAAAAAAGTTTATGAAAACATCGATATACAGGTTCTATTCGAATCACCATACCAGCTCCTCCTCCATAAGGATAATCATCTACTTTTTTACGTTTTCCTAAACCATATTTTCGTAAATCATGAAGATAAATTTCTAAGATTTTTTTATTTATAGCTCTTTGAATCATAGAATTAGAAAATGGGCTTTTTAGTATTTCAGGAATTACGCTAACAATATCTATACGCATTTTTTTTTAGTAATATACATTTTGAATAAGAATATATGAATGAAAATAGTGAAAAAATTCTACCTTTGTGAATAATTTTTTATAATGAGTTATTTAGTTTCTATAGTAGGACGTCCCAATGTCGGAAAATCAACTTTATTTAACCGTATCATAGGAAAAAAAAAAGCTATAGTTCATGTTAAAAGTGGTGTTACCAGAGATAGGATCTATGGAAATTCTGAATGGAATGGGATCCATTTTTCTATAGTAGATACAGGAGGTTATAATCCTCCAAATAATAATATAGATATAATCGATACAGAAATTAGAAAACAAATTTTAATTGCTTTAAAAGAATCTGATGCAATTTTGTTTTTAGTGGATATGGAAATAGGTCTACTCGATGTAGATATCGAAATATCTAAAATACTTAGAAAATGTAAAAAATCAATATTATTAGTAGTTAATAAAGTAGATAATGGAAAAAATCTGTATCATGATACAGATTTTTTCCGTTTAGGATTCAATAACTATTATTGTATATCTGCTATAAATGGAAGTGGAACTGGGGAAATGTTGGATAGATTAATAGAAATATTGAAAGAATTAGTAGAAAAAAAAGTAGAGAAAATAGTAGGTATTCCACGGTTTTCGGTAATTGGTAGACCAAACGTAGGAAAATCTACATTAATTAACTCTTTCTTAGATAAATACCGTCATATTGTCACAAATATTTCTGGAACAACCAGAGATAGTATAGATGTTTTCTACAAAAAGTTTGGATATAAATGTATTTTATTTGATACACCTGGAGTTAGAAAAAAATCAAAAATAAGTGAAAGTATTGAATTTTATTCTACTATGAAAACGGTTAGAACGATTAAATATACAGATATTTGTTTTTTGATGGTGGATGCAGTTCGAGGATGGGAATCGCAGGATAGAAATATTTTTAGATTGATTGAAAAAAATCAAAAAGGTGTAATCATTCTTATTAACAAATGGGATTTATTACATAATAATAAAAATTGTTCTATAAAGAAAAATTTTGAAATTTTTATTAAAAAAAATATTGCTCCATTTGATAATGTACCTATCCTTTTTATATCGGCTAAAAATAAGGATGGTCTATATAATATTATACCCATAGCTTATCATATTTTTAGAAAAAGAAAAAAAAGATTAAAAACCAATTTATTAAATAGAGTTATGTTCCCAATTTTTAAAAAAAATCCTCCTCCTTCTATCAATAAAAAATTGATTACAATCAAATATTGTACTCAATTGCCTACATATACCCCCCAATTTATTTTTTTTTCTAATTATCCTCAGTATATAAAAGAATCTTACAAAAGATTTATTGAAAATAAAATTCGTTATCATTTCGATTTTATAGGAGTTCCTATACAAATTTTTTTCAGAAAAAAATAATTTTTTCATAATTCATCTATATACTTATTTATTAGTTTTTTTTATAAAAAAGTGATAACACATTTAAGAGGAAAATTTATCGAAATAAATCAATCCTATTTAATCATAGATTGTAATGGTATCGGATATTATATTCATATATCCTTGTCAACTTATTCTTCTTTTTCTACTAAAAAAGAAGGAGAGGAAATCTATATATATACTTATCTATTTATAAAGGAACATCAACATGTTTTATATGGGTTTTTTGATAGAATAGAAAGAAAAATATTTTCTAATTTGATATCTGTAAATGGAATAGGCCCCAATTCTGCTATAACATTATTATCTTCATTAACTCCATATGAAATAGAAAAATCTATCTATAATGAAGAAACAGAAGTATTCAAAAGGGTAAAGGGTATTGGTATAAAAACGGCTCATAGAATTATAATAGAACTTAAAGATAAAATAGGTATTTTTTCTAAAAAAGAAAAAAACGTTACATTATTCGATAAAAATACACCATCCATTATAAAAAAAGAAGCTTTAAGTGCTTTGATTGTATTGGGTTTTTCTACTAAAGAATCTAAAAAAGTTTTAGAGGATATTTTAGAAAACAATCCAAGATTTACTGTAGAAAATTTAATCAAAGAATCTATAAAAAAGTTGTAAGATCGTAAATAATTATTTACAATTTCTAATTGATGAAAAAAAAACAAACCCTAAAAATAATATATTTCTGTTTTTTTCGTGAAATTGATTAATTAATATTTACCTCTTTATTATGAAAATTTTTTATCCATCAATTATAGTTATTCTTTTTATATTATCTATTTTTGATCTTATTGTAGGGGTGATTAACGATTCCGTAAATTTTCTTAATTCCGCTATCGGATCTAAAGTCGCTTCTCGTAAGACGATTATGATTTTTGCTAGTTTAGGTATTCTATTGGGATCTTTTTTATCTAGTAGAATGATGGAAATAGCAAGAAAAGGAATTTTTGATCCGTCTTATTTTTATTTTTCTGATATTATTTTTATTTTTTTAGCAGTTATGATATCCGATATTATTTTATTGGATATTTTTAATACTTTAGGATTGCCCACCTCAACTACAGTATCAATGGTTTTTTGTTTATTAGGAGGAGCGTTCAGTATTTCCATGATAAAAATTGCTTCTCCATTAAGTAATGAACCATTTCATCATTTAAGTCAATACATTAAAGCGGAAAAAACATTGACAATTGGTATAGGAATTTTTTTATCTATTATCATTTCTTTTTTTTCTGGGGCCTTTATTCACTATTTTATACGGATTTTATTAAGTTTTGAATATAAAAGTAGATTAAAATATGCCGGAGTTATATGGGCCGCTATTTCATTGAGTAGTATGACCTATTTTTTGATTGTAAGAGGCCTTCACAGTAACTTTTTACAAAAAGGATACATCTATGATAATTTATCAGGATTATCTCTATTTATTCAATATTTTATAAAATGGATTCATCATAATTTTTTTTTATTTTTGATTGTATTATTTACAACTTGGATCCTTATAGCGAAGGTATTTGTTTTTTTAGGATATAATATATTAAAATTTGTCGTATTATATGGAACATTTTCTTTAGCTATGGCTTTTTCAGGAAATGATTTAGTAAATTTTATAGGAGTTCCTATAGCTAGTATACAATCTTATAACATATGGAAAGAAGCAGGCAGTCCTCCTGCAGAAGAATTTAATATGAAAAATTTATCTGGAAAGGTCCAGGTCCCGTCTTTTGTTTTGATATTTGCAGGTATAATTATGATATTAACACTTTGGGTTTCTAAAAAAACAAAAACAATTACCAAAACGGAAATTAATTTAAGTAGACAAAATGAAGGGGACGAAAAATTTTTATCCAATTCTTTTGCAAGAGTAATTGTTCGATTTTTTTTATTTTTCGGAAATAAATTTTTTAATTTATTTCCGAAACGATTTCTGGTT
This sequence comes from Blattabacterium punctulatus, assembly GCF_003226695.1. NCBI lineage: Bacteria > Pseudomonadati > Bacteroidota > Flavobacteriia > Flavobacteriales > Blattabacteriaceae > Blattabacterium > Blattabacterium punctulatus. The sequence continues at coordinate 357,209 of NZ_CP029808.1, forward strand.
AAAATAGAAAAAAATTTTAAGCAAAAAATAAAAAAAGAGGAAAATATTGCTTTTGATCTAGTTAGAGCTTCAGCTAATTTAACTATATCTAGTATATTGATCTCTATAGCTACCGTTAAAAATATTCCACTATCTACTACTTTTGTCACTTTTATGGTATCTATGGGAACTTCTCTTTCAGATAGAGCGTGGAATAGAGAAAGTGCTGTATATCGAATATCAGGAGTTTTAAAAGTTATAAGGGGATGGTTTTTAACCGGTTTTATAGCCTTCACTATGTCCGGATTTATAGCCTATTTTTTGTATTTTATAAAGATATGGGCACTTATATTTTTTATTTTTTTAATGGTATTGGTTTTTTATAAAAGTTATAAAAATTATCAAAAAATACAATATCAAAAAGTGGAAGAGGAAAAAACTATATTTGGGATAATAGGATGGATAACATTAAAAAAAACTTCCGAAAGTTCAGATATTTTAGAGTCCATGCTAAAATCTATAGAACTTATTTACAAAAATAGTATAGAAGGAATTACTCAAGAAAATTTAAAACCACTTAAAGATAGTAGAAAAAATTTTTTAAAAGTAAAAGAAAATTTTAATTATATACAGAACTCTTTAATTAGAGTGATCAAAAAAACAAATAATAGTGATCCAATTTTTGGAATAATTTATATACGTATATACAATAAAATTAAAGAAATATTGGAATCCGAAGATATTATTACCAATTGCACTTTATTTCATGTAATTAATTGCCATAACCCTTTAAAATACAATCAAAAAAATAATTTGCTTACACTTGAACATTTTATAATGGAATATTTCAGTATTATAAAAAAAATAATCATGAATAGAAATTGTAAATATGTAAGCAAAAAAATAAAAATTAATATTCTAAAAAAGATTGATGAACAAATAAATCAACAGGTTAAGGGAATTATCCATAAAAAATATGGTACAAAAAATACATTATTAATGTTAGACATTCTTATACAATCAAAAAAAATTACAGAAAATATAGAAGATTTTATCCTATTATATACAAATTGTTTATCCCATTTTTCTTCAAACAGAGACTCTTCCATTTTAGTTTTAAAAAATATAAAAATTTAGAATATCATCCTCGGAGATCTGATGAATCCATTCTTAACTAAAAATTCAAATTCCTCGTTATTTATACCAATGATTCAGTAAAAAAAATCATTGTATAAATCAATAATCTAAATTTTAATAAATTAATTTTATTTTTTTCAATCTAATAGAACTATTTGATAAATCTCGTATCATTCCAAGGATAACATAGAAATATACTATTTTTTTATCAAAAAAAATGATGTAATTTCATATTTTGAGTAAATGTTTTTTCCACAAACCCGTTTTTTTTTATTGAGACTGTATCCATGATGATCATATTTTTTTTAAAGTATATTTTATGAAATTTGCAAATATAATTCTTCTAATTTTTTTAAAAAAAATAGAGGGGCTTTCCTATATATCGAAAAGATATATTGAAATTCTTTTTCAAAAGAATTTTTAAAAAAATTAGAAGGAATTAAATTTATTTTTTCATTTATTTCTTTAAATAAAAGAATACATATTGATAGATAAAAAAAATATTTTATTAATCCTAAAATACCACCTAACCATTTTTCAATAGGTTTTATCCATGTAATTATAAAAAAAAATTCTAGAATTTTTTTAATTAAAAAAGCTATTACAATTATCAAAAAAAATGAAATTATTATAGAATAACTAGTAGAAAAAGGATCTTTATTACTACTATTTACTTTTTTTGGTAATATTTCTGAAACTAAGTAAAATATATCGATCCCTTTATATATCAATATAAAAAATATCATGAATACAAATAACTGGGACAATAACCCTTTTTTATAACCATGATATCCACCATATAAAACTATAATCAGAATAATTAAATCTGTGATCATCATCATAAATATTCTTATTTTTTTCTGTAAATATTAATAATAAGCTAATAAAATAACATGAAAAAAAAATTTATACGAGAATTTCATCTGAATTGGAATAAAGTAATTTTATATATACGAAATAATTTTTACCTAAGAGGACAAATTAATACTATTGGAATTATTTATTTAATAGGAATTCAAGTTCTAGGAAAAGGTAAAAATAGATTTTTAAAAAAAGAAGATAAAATAAATATTTTGCATATTGCAATATGTAGAATTTTAGAACCTTTTGGTTATTATGTATTTATTGGTAGGGATCGAGAAGGATGGCCACATTATTTACTGAAAAAAAATTACTCCTTTTTAAAAAAGGAAGAAAAATATTTTTTAATTAAGAAAGCAATCATTCGTTATATGATTGAAGAAAATATTCTTGATGATATTTAGAAAAATCAATAATCATGTTTTATGGATAAAAAAATGGATGAAATTAAAGAAGAAATCAAAATTTTTAAAGCTAAAAAATATGAAGATTTAGAAAAATTCAGAATTAAATTTTTGGGTAAAAAAAAAGGTATTTTAACGATTTTATTTAAAGAATTAAAAACAATACCTATTTATAAAAGAAAATTATATGGTACAATCATCAATGATTTAAAAAAAAAGGTTCAAGAAAAAATTCAAATGAATCATCCCAAAAATTTCATTAGAAAGGAAAATACCTTAAATTTTGACCCTACAGTTCCAGGAAAATCTATAGATATAGGATCTATACATCCTATATCTATTATAAAGAATAGAATTATCAACATTTTTAGAAAAATAGGGTTTTCTTATGTAGAGGGACCTGAAATTGAAAATGATTGGCATAATTTTACGGCTTTAAATTTTCCTATAGATCATCCATCAAGAGATATGCAGGATACATTTTTTCTACATAGGAATCCAGATATTTTATTACGTACACATACTTCTTCTGTACAAATACGATATATGAAAAAACATTGTCCTCCTTTTCGTATTTTATCTATAGGAAAAGTATATCGAAATGAAACAATTTCTTCACGCTCCCATTTTATGTTTCACCAAGCAGAATGTTTTTCTATAGATAGAAAAGTATCTTTTTCAGATCTAAAAAAAACCATTCAATATTTAATAAAATCTCTTTTTGGAGAAGTAAAAATTCGATTCCGTCCTTCCTATTTCCCATTTACAGAACCTAGTGCTGAAGTGGATATTTATTTTAAAAATAAGAATAAGAGAGGATGGTTAGAGATCATGGGTTGTGGTATGATAGATCCCAAAGTATTAAAAAACGTAAATATTGATTCAGAAATTTATTCTGGATTTGCTTTTGGAGTCGGCATAGAAAGAATTGCTATATTGATTTATCAAATTAATGATATTCGACTTTTTTTTGATAACGATATTCGTTTTTTAAGACAATTTAAAAGTGATTTTTAAATAATTTATTTTATTATATTTTTTCTTTGTCGTACTATTTCATATAAAATGATTCCACATGCTACAGAAACATTTAAAGATGATATTCCTTTTATTAATGGTATCTTTGCCTTTTCATAGGAAAGTTCTAAATATTTACGGGAAATACCATTTTCCTCATTTCCTAGTATTAAAGCGGTAGGAAATGAGAAATCAATATCATACCAATATTTATTAGATTTTTCTGTAGCTGAAACAATTTTTAATCCAGATTCTATCAAATACTCAATAGTTTTTCCAATATTTTTTTCTTTACATATCGGAACTTTAAATAAAGCACCTGAAGAAGTTTTTATTGAATCAGATCCAATCATAGCCATATCTTTTTTAGGAATTATTATAGAATCTACACCTGCACATACCGCAGTACGAATGATAGATCCAAAATTTCTAACATCGGTAATACGATCTAAAATGAGCAAAATTGGATTTTTTCCTTTTTCATAAAAAATAGGTAGCAAATCTTCTATATGATAAGTTTTTATTGGTGAAAGAATAGCAAAAACTCCTTGATGATTTTTATTTTTCCATTGATCAAATTTTTTTTTTGAAACGGAATGAATTTGGATATTATTTTTTTTGGAAAGATTTATTAATTTTTTTTTATAAATATTAGCTCCTTGTTCCCATCCTATTTGAAAAAATAGCTTTTTAATAGTAATTTTGGATTGTATGGCTTCTATTAATGGATGTATTCCATAAATAACTTCTAATTTACTCATAATCCTTTTATTTTTTTTTATCAAAAATTTTAAAAAATGAATCTTTGATAAAAAATCGTATAAAATCTTTACAGAAAAAAAAGATAAAGAATAAAAGAAAAATATATAAAAGAGTAATAATTCCAAATCCTAAAATATAATTTCCAAAATAATAGGATAGAAAAAAAGATAAAGAAAAACTTCCTAAAAAAAGAATCATTATAAAAAATATAAGTAAACAAAAATTCAGAAAAATTTCTGTCATGATGGATACTAGAATTTTAGTTGCTTCATTTTTAAAAAAGTTCAATTTTTTATTGATCAAATTTTTGATAAATGTGAACATTAAAAAAAAGAATTATTAAGTTCCCAATTCTTCTTCTACTTTATCAATTTTATCTATTTTATTTTTTTTCCATTTTTCTTCAATGTCAGATTTAATTCTATTTACTTTTTTTCCAATGTTTTTACCTATTTTTTGTAAATTATTTCTTAATTCTTCAGTTTTTTTTTCTAGTATATTTCTCATTTTATTTTCTTTTTTTGTAGATAAAATAATTCCTATTACTAACCCTGCGATAGTTCCAAGAATCAATCCTAAAAAAAAATTTCCTCCTTTTTTCATAAAAAAACAATTTTATATTTATAGATAAATTTACAATATTTACGTACAAAATGATATTTGTTAATTTATGAAATTATTTTCTATATGTTAGATATTAAAAAAAATTTTTCTCTAAAAAATTTTAATACATTTGGAATTAATGTTTATGCACGTTATTTTGTAAATTTGAAAAGTATAGAAGATCTACAAAAAACTTTGGATAGATATCCATATATTCCAATTTTTTTTTTGGGAAATGGAAGTAATATTCTTTTTTTAAAAAATTATTATCAAGGATTAGTAATAAAAATGGGAATAAAAGGAAGGAAAATAATGGAGGAAAACAATTCTAAAGTAATTGTTAAAGCTTTTGCTGGAGAAAATTGGAATGAATTTGTAGATTGGACTATAAAAAAAGGATTTAATGGTTTAGAAAATTTATCATTTATTCCTGGTACGGTTGGTGCCGCCCCAATTCAAAATATTGGAGCGTATGGATCAGAAGTAAAGGATACTTTATTAGAAGTTCAAGTATATGATATATATAGCGGTATAATCCGAAAATTTCTCCGAGAAGAATGTAAACTAGAATATCGAAATTCTTTTTTTAAGTATCCACATGTTAGAAATAAATTTTTGGTTTTATCTGTTTCTTTTCTATTAAGGAAAAAATATAAAAAATTAAATATTTATTCCATTGAAATTAAAAAAGAATTAAAATACATGAATGTAAAAAAACCAACTCCTTACGATTTAAGAAAGGCGATCTTTAATATTAGAAATAGAAAACTTCCAAATCCCAAAAAAATTGGAAATGCTGGTAGTTTTTTTCTAAATCCTATAGTAAAAATATGGTATTTAAAAAAATTACAATATCAATATTCAACTATTATTGGATATTATTTTTCTAAAGATAAAGTAAAAATATCTGCTAGTTCCTTGATCGAAACAATAGGATGGAAAGGGAAAAAAATAGGAGATGTTGGGGTTTATGAAAAACAACCTATAGTTTTAGTCAATTATGGAAAAGCTAGTGGTATGGATATTTATTCTTTTTCAGAAAAAATAACTAAAAAAATTAAAAAAAAGTTAGGTATCGTGTTATCAAAAGAAGTAAATATTATACAGTAAAAAAATAACTAAAAAAATTTTCTAGATAAAGTTTATTAATAAAAAAAAGAATAATATTCTATCAAGAAAATCATTTTTTTTTATTTTTTATCTTATAAAAATTATATTTTATTTAAATAATAATATAGAAATTGAGAAAACAAATTAATCTATGTCAATAACTTTAGAAGAAAAATCGACAAAATATATACAAAAAAAAATCCAAGAAAAACCTGATTTTGGAATAATATTATTGGAAAATCAGTTTAATAAATTGGTAGAAAAAATAAAAAATCCTATATATATTTCTTACGAAGAAATTCCAAATTTTAATAAAAAAAAATTATATGGAAAATTTATTTTCGGAGAAATAGAAAATAAAAAAGTTATTTTTTCAATAGAACCATTTTATGAAAATGAAAAAATTCCTTTTTCTATTATAATTTTTAAAAATATTGGAGTAGATAAATTAATATTGATTAATCTTTCTGGAGGAATAAATCCCAATTATAAAATAGGAGATTTTATGCTGGTAAAAGATCATATCAATTTTTTACAAGAAAATACTAAAATAAGAAAATTTATAGAAAAAAATAATAAGTATTTTTGTATTACCGAGTTATATGATCAAAAAATGCTGGAAATGGCAGAAAATATTGCAATGAATCATAATATAATTATACAAAAAGGTATATATGTAACATTTCCATATCCAAATTATAAAACCTATGCAGAACATGCAATGTTACGATCTATGGGAGGAGATAGTATTGGAATGAATACCATTTCATATATAATAACAGCTAGATGTATGAATTTACGAGTTTTTTTTATATCCATGATAGTTGGATTATATGAAAATAAAGATACTTATTCCAATTCCATAAATCTGATGACTCCATTTTTTTACGAAACTGAAAAATCTCTACCTATTCTAATATTAATTTTTAAAGATTTTATAAAACTTTGTTCCTAGTTAATTTAAAAAATTATTATTAAGATAATTTATTTATTATATTTTTTGTAATTTTTTCAAAAATTTTTCTTATTTGATCATTTTCTAAAACTACTGGTACTCCTAAATCAGAATATTCTCTGATTTCTTGTAACATAGGAATCTCTCCCAGAAAAAATATATTCATTTTTTTTGAAAAAATTTTTACTCCATTTTTACCAAAAAAATATTGTTTTTTTTTGGTTTTATTTTCAATAAAAAAAGACATATTTTCTATTATTCCAAGTATTGGAACTTGAATAGATTTAATACGAAACATTGCTACAGATCTATGTACATCCGATAAAGAAATTTTTTGAGGTGTACTAACGATAATAATTCCTTTTAATGGGATATCTTGTAAAATTGATAAATGAATATCTCCTGTTCCTGGAGGTAAATCTACAATTAAAAAATCTAAGTCACCCCAATCTGTATCATGAATCAATTGTCTTAAAGCCTTAGTAGCCATTGGTCCCCTCCAAACAACAGCTTCTCCGGATTTTGAAAAAAAACCTAAAGATATAATTTTAACTCCATAACTAGTGATAGGATTCATTACATAAGAATTATTTTTCTTTTTTAGAATAGAAGATTGGATCTTATCTTCTTCTAGGTTAAACATTAATGGAATGGAAGGACCATAAATATCCGCATCTAATAACCCAACATGAAATCCCATTTTGACTAGAGAAACCGCTAAATTTGTTGCAATAGTAGATTTTCCCACTCCTCCTTTTCCAGAAGCTACTGCTAGTATATTTTTTATACCAGATATTTTTTTATCAGTATTTTTTAATTGAATTTCTATTTTTAAACAAATTTTTTTTGTATCTAAATTTTGATATTTTATAGATTGTAAAATATCTTTTTTTAATTTTTTTTTGATATGCATAGTCGGATTGTATAAACTTATATGTATTCTTATTTCATCTTTAAATACATCTATTTTTTTTACTATTCCAGACTCAATAATATTTTTTTTATTTTCAAGGATAAAAACATTTTCTAATGCTTTAGAAATTTTTTGTTTCATACAAAAAAAATTATAATCCATATATGGATATTTTTCACAATAGTACAAAAAAAATGGCTAGATTGAATTTTAATAATTTTTTTTAACAGAAAAAGTATGTATCTCTGTTTCTATGTTTATTTTGAATAAATTTAACCATATTCACACTAAAATTATAGTTTTTAGATGTTCACATATAAAAACTATGCTTTTAGAAAAATTTATTTTTTCTGATAAAGAAAGAAAGTTTTTTTTGTCTTTATCAGAAAAACGTAAAAAAGAATTTTTAGGAGTCCGTTATGCCCTTAGATATATAGGTATAAACATGAATCTTTTGTATAATGAAAAAAGAAAGCCTTTTCTTTTTCCTCCTAAAGGAAAGTATATTTCTTTAAGTCATTCTTTTGAACTAATTGCTATAGCAATTAGTTCCTATCCGATAGGTATAGATATAGAAAAATTACGAAAAGATCAAAAGATAATAAAAATAAAAAAAAAATTTGTTAGAAATGATGAATCAGTTTTTATTCATCCTAATTATGAAGAAGATTATCTTCATATCATATGGGGGATTAAAGAAAGTTTATATAAGTTAGAAGGAGGACAATCCTCCAATTTTTTAAATCACTATAAAGTTTCTCCTTTTTTTATAAAAAAAGATTCTTGCATATCCTGTTGGATTATAAAAAATTCCTATAGTAAAAAATTATCTGCTTTTTATAGAAAAATAGATGACCATTATCTAGTTTATATTATAGATGATAAATAAAAATATAATTTAGGATGAATGAATGGATAAATATATTTTTATCGCCTTATCATAATAAAAGTTGGGGGGATATCATTTTAGAATTAACAGCTGTAATACTTAGTATATTTAGTGTAATATTTGCACAAAAAAATAATATATGGTTATATCCAATAGGAATATTTAGTACCGTTATATACAGTTATTTAACTTTTATATGCTCTCTTTATGGAGATTTTATTCTCAATATATATTATACAGGAATGGGTTTTTATGGATGGTATGTATGGACCTACAAAAAGGATAAAAAAAAACAAAAAATACCTATAACTTATTCCAATAAAAAAGATTACTTCTATACAGCTTTATTTTTTTTATCAACTTGTATTTTCAGTATAACGGTTTATTTTTTTAATGGAAAACTTAAAAATCATTTCGATTGGATGGATGTATTGACAACTGGTATTTTTTTTTCTGGAATGTATCAAATGGCTATGAAAAAAGTAGAAAATTGGATATTTTGGCTGATTGGGAATTTAATCTCTATCCCCATTTATTTTTTTAAAGGTCTTATATTAACAGGTTTTTTATTTATTTTTCTTGCAGTACTATCTATAATAGGTTATGTTCTTTGGAATAAAAAAGCCTATTAATCAATAAATAAAAGTTTATTTTTATATTTTATTATGTTAATTTAAAAGGAATCTTTACTTAATTGATGAAAAAAATCATTGATATTATCATATTCTATTTCTACTCTTTTTTTTATATTTTTTACTCGTATTTTATTTTTTTCTATTTCATTTTTTCCTATACTAATAGTAAATGGAATATTATTATCGTTCGCATATCTAAATTGTTTATTTATTTTAACAGCATTGGGATATAATTGAGTGGATATTCCTTTTTTTCTCAAAAAATTTATCATATTATATGCATATAAAACCTCTTCATCCCCAAAATTAATAAACAATATTTTTGAAGGAGCACTAGAAATATTCTGGAATAAATTTTCTTTTATCATAGATAAATAAATTCTATCTAAACCTAAAGATACCCCTACTCCAGAAAAATTTTTCATTCCAAAAAAACTAGATAATTGATCATATCTTCCTCCTCCTCCAATAGAATTTAAATGCCTAGATTCCTTATTATACTTTGGAAATATTTCAAATATAGTTCCTGTATAATAATTCATTCCTCTAGCTAAAGAAATATTCCATTCCAATTTTGTATTTTTTAAAGAAATATTTTTTATCTTTCTAAAGATAAAGCTAAGATCTTTTATTCCTTTTTTTCCTTTTTTAGAGTTTTTTAAAGCAAAAGTTAAAGATTCTATTTTTTTGTAAAAATTTTCTTTCATATCAAAAAAATATGCGATCTTTTCAAAAGATTCGGAAGAAATACCTTTACGTAACATTTCTTTTTTTACTATATTTTTTCCCATTTTATTCCATTTATCCAAAGAAATAGTAAAATCTTTCCATAAATTATTTTTTATTCCAGAAATTTCTACTAATCCTCCTAATATATCTCTATGATTAATATGAATTATTATAGGAAAATTTAATTTAGTAAAAATTTCGTCACAAAGTTTAATAAGTTCAATTTCGGACCATAAAGATAAGGATTCGATTCCTATCAAATCGGCATCACATTGGTAAAACTCTCTAAATCTTCCTTTTTGTGGTTTATCTGCACGCCATACAGGTTGTATTTGATATCTTTTAAAAGGAAAAAAAATTTCATTTCTATGCATCACTACATAACGTACAAAAGGTACCGTTAAATCATACCTAAGTGCTTTATTAGATATATATTCGGTCAATAATTTTTTAATAATATCAACTTTAGTTTCTTTATTTTTAATCAAAAAATCTGAAATTCCTTTTTTTAAAAAATTTCCTGAATGAAGTAATCTAAACATAAGGGTATCTCCTTCTTGCCCATATTTTCCAATAAGAGTAGAAATATTTTCAAAAGAAGGAGTTTCTATAGGATAGTACCCAAAAAGTTCAAATTTATTTCGAATAATTTGAATTAAATAGTTTCTTCTATTCATCTCTATGGATGAAAAATCTCTTGTGCCTTTTGGAATACTAGGATTTTCCATTAAAAAAAAAGATATATATAATAGTTCATCTAAAAATTTTTTATCTATTCATGTTTATTATTTTCTTTTTTTATTAGAATTTTATTAGTAAATTTCATTTTATTATTTTTTAATATTTTATTTTTTTCTTCGTAGGAAATAGGAATATTAAAATTATCTTCTAGCATATATCTTTTATATTTTTTTTCTACCAAAGAACTGGAAGGATGATTAATCAGATTTTTTTTTTGATTTAAACTGAAGGAAAATTTACCCTTATTATAATTTATCGATGAATCCCTTTTATTATAAATGTCTTTTTTTGAAGAAATCGATTCTATTCGTTGAGAATTATAATAAGAAGGAATTTCTTCTATTTTTGTTAATCTTTGTTTGTAAGGTTCTTCTAACCTATGAAATATTTTTTTTTCTTCGTGATTAATAACCCTTTGTACTTCCGTTGGAAAACCAGTAGCTACTATAGTAACTGAAATACTTTCTTCCAAATTTTCGTCTTCTCCGATTCCCATAATAATATTAGCATTATTTCCGGCTTCTGCCTGTATATAATCACTAATGATTCCAATTTCATCTATAGTAATTTCAATTTTTCCTGAAACAATAAGCAAAAGAACATTTTTTGCTCCAGTTATCTTATTATCATTTAATAATGGAGAATCTAATGCTTGTACAACGGCTTCTTTTGCTCTATTTTCACCAACAGAAATAGATGATCCCATAACTGCCGTACCACTTTCTTTAAGTACCGTTCTAGTATCTCTTAAATCTATGTTTTGTTTATAATGGTGAGTTATTACTTCGGCTATTCCTTTAGCTGCAGTAGTAAGAACTTCATCTGCTTTTGAAAATCCTGCTTTAAATCCAAGATTTCCATATAATTCTCTCAATTTATCGTTATTAATAACAATTAGAGAATCAACATTTTTTCTTAATGTTTCTATTCCTTTTTGAGCTTGTTGTAATCTCATTTTTCCTTCAAAATGAAATGGAATTGTTACAATACCTACAGTAAGGATTCCTTTTTCTTTAGAAATACCGGCAATAATTGGAGCTGCACCAGTTCCAGTCCCTCCTCCCATTCCTGCTGTAATAAAAGTCATTTTTGTATTAGAATCTAAAATACTTTTGATTTCTTCTAGACTTTCTAAGGCCGCTTTTTCTCCTACTTCTGGATCAGCACCAGCTCCTAATCCTTCTGTAATAGAAGCCCCTAATTGAATTTTTAAGGGAACTGGATTATTATTTAACGCTTGTGCATCCGTATTACACGCTATAAAATCTACACCAGTAATACCTTGTTCAAACATATAACTTAAAGCATTACTTCCCCCTCCTCCTACCCCAATAACTTTAATAGAAGCTGAACGATTTTTAGAAAATCCAAATGGGACGTTTTCTTTTTTTTGTATAAAATTTTCTTTTTTCATTATTTATTCTGTATCATTCAGTATTTGACGGAATTTATCAGCCCAAATTTCAAGAAAAGATTTAGATTTTTTCTTATTTTTTTTATCCTTTGGGTCCTTATTATTATTGAATCTACGGTTTTTATCATATAATTTTGAAGAAAAAAATTCTGAAGTTTCATCATAATATCTAGACTCCATTTCTGTGCAAATATATTTTTTTTTATCTTCAATTCCCTTTATCACTAAACCTATCGATGTAGCATATTCTGGATCACTTATCATTCCATTTTCTCCCCCTGAAATATGTTCATTAGAATAACCGATACGTACATCCATTCCAGTAATATATTCTGTTAAGGGTCTAATATGTTTTAGTTGAGATCCTCCACCTGTCATCACTATTCCAGCAATAAGTCTTTTTTTCTGCTCTTCATTTCCATAATTTTTTATTTCTATATTAACTTGTTCTAAAATTTCACAAACTCTTGTATGAATAATTTGAGAAAGAAGTTTTAATGTAATTTCCTTAGGATCACGACCTCTTAATCCAGGAATACAAACAATTTCGGTTTCTTTATTTTCTCCAGGCCATGCGGATCCAAATTTTATTTTTAATAATTCTGCTTGTCGTTCAATAATTAAACAATCTGTTTTAATATTTTCAGTAATTACATTTCCTCCAAAAGGAATGACTGCAGTATGACGAATAATATTATCTTTAAATATTGCAATATCCGTAGTGCCTCCTCCTATATCCACTAATGCTACCCCAGCTTCTCTTTCTTCTATATTTAAAACAGCTTCTGCAGAAGCTAATGGCTCTAAAGTCATACCAGATAAATTTAATCCTGCAGCTTTTACACATCTTCCAATATTTCTAATTGAAGAAATTTGTCCTACTACTACATGAAAATTAGCCTCTAAACGACTTCCATACATTCCAATAGGTTCTCCGATTTCTGATTGACTATCGACTTTATATTCTTGTGGAAGAACATGAATTATTTCTTCTCCTGGAAGCATAACTAGTTTATGGACTTGGTTAATTAATTTTTGTATATCTTTTTGATTGATAACATTTTCAAAATCTAATCTTGTAATATAATCATTATGTTGTAAACTTCTGATATGCTGTCCTGCAATACCAACAATAACTTCTTTTATTTTTAATCCAGAACTATGTTCTGCTTCATTTACAGCTTCACGAATAGCTTCAATTGTCTGAGTAATATTATTAACAACACCTCTATGTACTCCTGTACTTTTAGATCTACCTATGCCTAAAATCTCAATTTTATTATATTCATTTATCCTTCCTACCATAGCTACAATCTTTGTGGTTCCCACATCAAGACCTATAGCTATATCTTGATATTCCATAGACTTATCTTTTTTTTGCTACTACTTGGTCCTTATATTGTAAATCAATGCTTTTATATTGATTAATATCTATTTTATTTAAGTACTGCTTGTAAAAAGCTTTTAATTTATTCAATTTACTTTTAAAATCCTTTAAATTTCCTAATATAATATGATGATTACCTATTTTTGGAATTAAAATAAATAAGTTAGAAACAGTTTTTTTTATACTAATAATTTGATTTTTCAATAATTCATCAGAATTTATGGTTTTTACTAAATCCGATAAGTATTTTTTTTCTTCCTTAGAAAAGGATCCTTTTGCTAAAATAACTTTTGAAGAATAAAAAGAAGAAAGTCCTAAATTTTCCAATTCTTTAGTAAGATAATATTCTTTATTCCCATTTTTTATTCTTAAAATGGGTTCTTTTTGCAAAATTTTAATATTTAGGGTACCATCAGTACTAAGAAATACTTCAGATTTTTTTATAAAAGGGTAATTATTTAATTTTTGTTCCATTTTTAATATACATAATTGACCAATTTTTTTTTCAATTTTTTCTGTTGTAGAGAATAAAAAATTTTTAATAATTTTTTCATTCACAAAATGATTTTTGGATAATGGATCCATGATAATATTTATTTTTTCTAAATTTCTATTTTTATGTACTTTTTGAGAAAAGTAAAAAAAAAATGTCATAAAAATCATATATAAAAACAATAAAGTAGGAATAAAATTTTTTTGATGTTTTCTCATTTATTATTAATTTATCTATCCATATTTTTTATACAACCATTTTTTGATTGGAAAAATCAAGGTATCTATATTACCAGCACCTATTGTAAGTAGAACATCAAATTTTTTTTTCCCAATTTTTTCTAAAACTCTAGATAGGCTAGTAACTTCTTTATTTTTAGAGTTCATTTTTATTTTTTCTAATAAACTATTAGAACTAATACCATCAATGGGGAATTCTCTTGCTGGATAAATATCCAACAAAATTAAAAAGTCAAGTTTTTCTAAACTTTTGGCAAAATTTTTTTCAAAAAATTTAGTTCTACTAAATAAATGGGGTTGAAAAATTCCTAATATTTTTTTACGAGGAAAACACTTTCTTATAGTACTAATCAATGCATTAATTTCTGTAGGATGATGTGCATAATCATCTATATATATTTTTTTTCTAGATTGATAATGTATGGAATATCTTCTTTTAATTCCTTTGAATAAAAATAAGGATTTTCTAATATTTTCACTATCTATTTTCAAATAATCAGATATAGCTAATGCAGCAGTTACATTTTTTAAATTATGTAATCCTGGAATAGGTAATAAAAGGGATTTCCATGTTTCTTTTGGAGTATGAAAATCAAAATACCATTTATCCCCTTGAATAGAAATACAATTTGAATAATAATTTCCTATTTTCCCTACAGAATAATATATAGCGTTTTTATTAGAATACGGAAAATATTCTTCTTTACAAAGAAATAGTTTTTTATATGGATTTTTTAATTTATTGGAAAATTTTATATATGCCTTTATCAAGGATTCTTTTTTAGGATAAGTATCTATATGATCTTGATCTAAAGAAGTAATACATGCAATATTAGGAGATAAATATAAAAAAGAGTGATCAAATTCGTCCGCTTCTACCAAGAAAATATCCGTTCCATTTAAAATAAGATTAGATTGATAATTTTCAGAAATTCCTCCTAAAAAAGCCGTAATTTTTTTACCTGAATTATATAAAATATGTCCTAGTAAAGCACTAGTAGTAGTTTTTCCATGTGTTCCTCCTATAGCTATGCAAATTTTATTTTCTGTAATTAAAGCTAATACTTGAGAACGTTTTTTGATATTTTTTCCGTATTTTTTTATAAAAATCCATTGTTTATGAGTAGATGGGATGGCCGGAGTATATACAATTAGACATCTTTGAGAATGAATCCATTCAGGTACCATTTCTATATTATCCTGATAATTGATCAATATCCCTTCTTTT
The DNA here is from genome assembly GCF_003226695.1 of Blattabacterium punctulatus. Taxonomy (NCBI): domain Bacteria; kingdom Pseudomonadati; phylum Bacteroidota; class Flavobacteriia; order Flavobacteriales; family Blattabacteriaceae; genus Blattabacterium; species Blattabacterium punctulatus. The sequence goes on from NZ_CP029808.1 coordinate 372,705, forward strand.
TCTAATTTTTTGGTTAAAAAGGTCTTATATCTATCATAACCATAAACTTTTTTACCCATATAATGAAAATATCTTGCTAAGGAACTCATTCCTATTCCACCAATTCCTAAAAAATAAAAAGCATCAATTTGATTTATATTCATAAATTTATCCTAAAAGGATATGTAAAATTTCGTTAACAATATCGTTTGTTGCTTGAGGTTTTCCTAATTGTAAAATATTTTTCATCATTTTTTTTTTTTTATCAGAATCGTTAAGTATTTGTATTGTTGAATCCACTAATTTTTGTTCTATTTCTTCATTTTTAATTATTATAGCCGCCTCTTTTTCCTCCAATATTTTAGCATTTTTATTTTGATGATCATCTGAAGACCATGGAAAAGGAATTAATATATAAGGTTTTCCTATTAAACATATTTCTGATATAGTTAAAGCTCCAGCTCTAGATACAATAATATCTGCTGCTGCATAACATATCGGAAGATTTTCAATAAACTCCATTACAATAAAATTTTTATGATTAAAAAGAGGATTATTTTTTTTTATTCTATGAATATTAGATTTTCCAACTTGCCAAATAAGTTGTATATTAAATTGGATCAGTTTTTTTAATCCATTCATCCAAGCATTGTTGATACTATTGGACCCTTGACTTCCTCCCATAGATAGAATAATAGGTCGATTTTTTTTTAATCCTAAATAATGACAAGCTTTGTTTCTACTAGGAAATTTTTTCAATATTTCAGATCGTACTGGATTTCCAGTAATTATAGTTTTTTCCTTAGGAAAATATTTTCTTGATTCTTCAAAAGCAATACAGACTTTTTGAGCATAACGAGAAAATATTCTATTGGTAAATCCAGGAAATGAATTCTGTTCTTGAATAACAATGGGAATTTTCTTTTTTTTTGCAGCATATAAAGTTGGAAAACTAACGTAACCACCGGTTCCAATAACTATATTTGGAGAAAATTTTTTTAAAATTTTATTTGCTAAAAAGTAACTATACACTAATTCTATTGATTGAATAAAAAATCCTGATATAGAAAAAAATTTATCTTTACCACCTGAAATACAAATACCTTCAATTTGATATCCAAATTTAGGTATTTCTTGCATTTCCATGTTATTCTTAGATCCAATAAATAAAATATTAACTTCTGGAATCTGTTTTTTAAGCTCATCTGCTATAGCTATTCCTGGATAAATATGTCCACCTGTTCCTCCACTTCCAATAATTATTCTAGGTGGAAAAGTATTTTTCATTATGATTTTTTTTCCTTTTTTCTATGTTCTTATAATAAGAATCATCATATATGATTCTACTTACACTCAATATTATACCAAAACTAAAAAAGGTTATCCACATCGAAGTACCTCCAGCACTAATCAGTGGTAAAGTTTGTCCTGTAACAGGGAATAAACCTACAGATATCCCCATATTAATGAGTGATTGATTTATAATAGGGAACCCAACCGAAATAACCAATAAAGTACAAAAATAATTTTGTACTTTCGTAGCAATAACCATAATTCTAAGCAAAATAAGAATATAAATAAACAGAAGAATAATTCCTCCAAAAGATCCATATTCTTCTATAATAATAGCATAAATAAAATCTGAAGAAGATTGCGGAAGAAAAGCCTTTAAAACACTTTTTCCCGGGCCACGACCAAATTTATTTCCTAAAATAATGGCAATTTTAGATTGTTTTATTTGATAATTTTCTTCAGATTCATTATTAAGAAAATTTTCTATACGATTTTTCCATGTATAAACTCTATTTATAGGTTTTTTTTCCCCCCATTTTATTACAGAATAAATATAGATTCCTGCTGATATTATTCCCATAAATAAAATCCCTATAATTCCTGTAAAAGGATATCCTCCTATAAAAAGAATAATCAAAACTGAAATAAAAACAATTACAGCAGTAGAACCATTAGCAGGAAATATCAACCCAAGAATAAAAAAAATAGGAAAAATTAAGGAAAAAAAGGAATTAATAAAATGAATTTTTTCTTTATTTTTTATTGCTAAATATCTAGCACAGTAAATAAAAATAACTAATCCAGCAATATTGGAAGTTTGAAAAGATATATTAATAATGGGGATATTCAACCAACGAGATGCATTTACCCCATCTAATTCTTTCCCTTGATTAATTGTAAAAATAAGTAAAATTAAAATTATAGGAATTGTAAGTATAGAAAAACGATAAAAATATTTATAGTTTATAAATTGAGTAAAAAAAAGAATCCCAAACCCCACTAACAAAAAAATGGTATGTCTTAATAAATAACGGAATACGGTATTCTCCCCTCCATATGTAGTAACCAAATTCGTGCTTGCTGAGTATACTGGTAAAAAGGAAAATATAGCTAATAAGGTAATAAATGCCCATAAATATCTATCTCCTTTTATATATCTATTAAAAAAAATATCTATTTTTTTCATAGAAAATTTTTTTTACTTCTTGTTTAAATTTATGACCTCTTTCCTTATAATCTTTAAAAATATCCAAACTAGAACATGCAGGAGATAATAATATATTATCTCCATGAATCGATAACATGTAAGCTATTCGAACCGCATTTTTAAGGCATTCCGTTATTATAATAATATCAATAACATCTTGAAAAAAATTTATAAATTTTTTATTTTTTTTTCCTAAAAAAATTATAGCTTTTACTTTTTTTTTAACCAATGGTAATAATTCACTATAATCATTTCCTTTATCTTTTCCTCCTGCAATCCATATTGTAGGAGAATTCATACTTTTTAATGCATAAAAAACGGCATTTACATTAGTAGCTTTAGAATCATTAATAAATTGTACTCCATTAATATTTAATACTTTTTCCATCCTATGTTCTATAGGAGAAAAGTCCAATAAAGAATGGATAATAGATTTTTTTTTAACATTCAATATTTTGGAAATAAGAACTGATGCTAATATATTATATAAATTATGATCGCCCTTTAAAGATATTTTTTCTATATTTAAAAGACATATTTCTTTTTTATTTTCTTTTTTACGAAAAAAAATATTATTCCATTTTATATAAGCACCTACCTGCAACTCTTCTTTTATAGAAAAAGGGATACAATGAGATAAAATTTTATATTTTTTTAATTCCTTTTTTAGAATAGGGTCATCATAATTATAAATAAAAATATCTTCCTTATTTTGATTAGTAACAATTCTAAATTTAGAAGATATATATCCTTGAAAATTATTATATATATTCAAATGATCCCTTGTTATATTTAATAATACTGCAATATTTGAACGAAAATTTAAACAATCATCCAGTTGAAAACTACTCACTTCTAATACATAAAACTCTTTTTTTTTTAGTACTTCTCGGGAAAAACTACGTCCAATATTTCCTGCAATTCCTACATGAAATCCATCATTTTTAAGAATTTGATACACAATAGAACTTGTTGTAGTTTTTCCATTACTTCCTGTAATACTAATAATATAAGAAGAATTAAGATAACTTTTTCCAAATTCTAACTCGGAAATAATGGGAATTCCTAAAAAATTAATTTTTTTTATCAAAATATTTTCTCTAGAAATACCCGGACTTTTGATCACTTTGATAGCTTTAAGAATCATATTTTCTGTATGTCCTTTTTCTTCAAAAGGAATTTGATTTTCTACTAAAATTTTTTTGTATTTATTTAGAATAATTCCAGAATCAGATAAAAATATTTTTAAACCATTTTTTTTAGCTAATAAAGCAGCCCCTACTCCACTCTCTCCTCCTCCCAATACAACAATGAATTTTTTTTTCATTGTATTATTTTTTTTTATGTGATTAATAAAATAACTACCACCATAGAAAGCATCATTTGTATGATTAAAAAACGATAGACTATTTTACTTTCATGATAACCTAGTTTTTGAAAATGATGATGTAAAGGAGCCATCAGAAAAATTCTTTTTCCTATTCCATATTTTATTTTATACAATTTAAAATACAACACTTGTATTATTACAGAAAAATTTTCAATAAAAAAAATTCCACATAAAATAGGAAGTATTAATTCTTTTCTAATTAGTATAGATATTGCTGCAATGACACCTCCTATAGTTAAACTTCCACTATCTCCCATAAAAATTTGTGCTGGATAGGCATTATACCAAAGAAATCCAATTAAAGATCCTAAAAAAGAAAATGAGAATATGGTGATTTCTCCTATATTAGGGATATACAAAAAATGAAAAAAATAGGAGTAAATTTTACTACTGGAAATTAAAGAAAATAAGGATAATGTTGCAAATATAATCGAAGATACCCCAGCAGTTAATCCATCAATTCCATCGGTAATATTGGCCCCATTAGATATAAATGTAATAATTATAATAACTATAGGTACGAAAATAATCCATGTATATTTTTTCCATTTTTTTTTAAAAATATCGGCGTAGTCAAATTCATTTATATGGGAAAAAATAGGAATATTTGTCTTAAAATTATGTTTTTCAGATACTAATAAAGATAGATATTGTTTAGAACAATAATCTATTTTTTGATGAAAGGTAGTGATCTTTTTATTATTAAAAGACATAAAAACTCCGATAAAAATACCTAGGATTATTTGACCTAATATTTTTCCCATAAAACTAAGTCCATTTTTATGATATTTTATTTTTATATAATCATCTATAAATCCAAGAACTCCCATCCATAATGTAGTAATTATCAAAATTAGGATATATAAATTATTTAATTTTGAAAAAACTATGGTAGGAATTAATGCAGAAATTATAATAATTAATCCTCCCATTGTAGGAGTACCTTCTTTTTCTTTTTGTTCCTTTAGACCAAGATTTCGTACTCGTTCTCCTATATATTTTTTTTTTTTATTCCATAAAATAATTTTTTTATTGGTAAAAAAGGATATACAAATAGATAAAATAAATGCTATTACAGATCTATAAAAAACAGAATTTATGATGATAGAATTCGAAATTAAATACTTAAAAATAGGAAAAATGATCATACATATCAATCCTTATCTATTATAATTTTTTAATAACGTTTTAGCAATTTTCATATCGTTAAAAGGGTAACGTATTCCTTTAATTTCTTGATAATTTTCGTGTCCTTTTCCTGCTAGAACAATAATATCTTTCTTTTTTGCTAATTGAATAGCTTTTTTAATAGCTTCTTTTCGATTAACAATTGTCAAAATATCCTTTTTTTTTAAATATGATCTAAACTTTTTCATATCAATTAATATTTTTTGGGGATCTTCTTCCCTAGGATTATCTGATGTAAAAATTGATCTATCACATAAATCATAAACAATTTTTCCCATTAATGAACGTTTTTTTTTATCTCTATTTCCTCCACAACCTATTACGCAAATTAACTGTTCCTCTTTTTTTTTTATTTTTTTAATGGTATTTAAAACCGTTTTTAATCCATTTGGATTATGAGCGTAATCAACAATTATACGAATTCCAGAATAGGATATAAATTGTTCAAAACGACCTTTTATAGGTTTTATAGTCTTTATTTTTTTTAATATTTCATATTTTTTTTCCCCCAATAATATTATAGCTGTAGCGTAACTCGCCAATAGATTGTAAATATTAAATTTTCCAATTAAACTGATAAAAAACTTATTTTTATCCATTATTAATTCATTACCATTGATGTTTTCTTTTAAAATTTTAATTTTAAAATCTGCTTTTTTTTTTACTCCGTAAAAATATATTTTAGCCAAAACATTTTTTATTATTTTATGTGAATTTTTGTCATCAACATTAATTAATGCAAAAGTATTTTTATGTAAAAAATTTTCAAAAAAAAATCTTTTAGTTGATAGATAATTATCAAAAGATTTATGGTAATCTAAATGATCATGTGTGATATTAGTAAATATTCCTCCTGTAAATAACAATCCTTTAATTCTTTTTTGATGAATTCCATGTGAACTTACTTCCATAAATGCATATTTACATCCTTTTTGGATCGATATATTTAAATATTTATTTATTTCAATAATATTTGGAGTTGTATGTAAAGTAGTAATTTTTTTCGACATAATTTTAATACCCATAGTAGAAATAAGTATATTTTTTTCTCCCATTTTATCAAATAAACAGTGAAGTATTGTAGCCACGGATGTTTTTCCATTTGTTCCCGTAATGCCTACTAATTTTATTTTTTGGGTAGGATTATCATAAAAATTAGAAGAAATAGTTCCTAAAGCTTCTATTGAATCTTTTACGAGTACATAAGTTATATATTTCTGTATGAAAGAAGGTTTTTTTTCACAAACTATGATATTTGCTCCATTTTGGATAGCCTCTATAATAAACAAATGACCATCTGTATTTATTCCTTGATTAGCTACAAAAATTATATTTTTTTTTACCATTTTAGAATGTATTGAAATACCTTCTATCCATTTTTTAGAATCTCCTATTATTTTTAATATATTCACTTTTATTAGAATATCCATTAGTAGTTTTTTCATTCTTCTAATTTCAGAAAAATAACTTTATTTTTTTTCAATTTATTTCCTGGTTTTATCGACTGAAAACAAACTTTTCCTATCCCTTTATATTGTATTTTTATCCCTCTATTTTCTAATAGGGGGATAATTTCTTTTCCAGGAAAAGAAATTATATTAGGCATAATACCTTGATCAAAATAATGGATTAACGAAGAATTTTTTGATTCTTTAATTTTTTTTAGAAAATTAATATCTACTTTATTATTTTTGTTAAGATACTTTTTTCCAATTTTGGGATAAATTGATCTAGCTATTTTATCAAATACTGGAACGGCTACTTCTATTCCGTAATATCCTTTTTCTGGTTTTGAAATAACTACAATACAAGAATATTTGGGATTTTTTGCAGGAAAATATCCTACAAAAGAACTATTGTAAGACAAAGGTTTACCTTTTATCCAATAATCTAATTGGGTTGTACCAGTTTTTCCTGCATAAGGATATTCTGGATGATAATATTTTTTAGCTGTTCCATTTTTGACAACTCCTTCTAGCATATTTTGAATTTTTTTTATAGATTTTTTTGATGCGATAGAAGGATTCATTATAATAGGTATTGGATATTTTTTAATACTTTTTCCATAAAATTTAATATCTCTAATAAAAATAGGTTTTATCATGATTCCTTTATTAGCAATAGAATTATAAAAAGTTAGAATTTGTAAAGGAGTTAGTTTCAAATTATATCCGAAAGTCATCCATGGTAATGTAATACTACTCCAATTATATCCACCCGGTTTTGGAATAAAAGGGGGACTTTCACCTGGAATCTCTATTCCTATTTTTTTATCTAATTTCCATTTTCTAAAATGTTCTATGAATTGTTTCGGATTTTTTTTGTAATTTTTATAAATAATTTTTGCTATTCCTACATTTGAAGAATGTTCCAAAATTTGTTTTAGATTCATTTTTCTATATCCACTGTAATGACTATCTCGTATTTTTTTTCCTCTTAATTTCATAATACCATCTTTAGTATTCACAATCATGTCCGTTTCTATTTTTTTATCTTCTAAAGCTGCTAGAATTGCCATAGTCTTGAAAGTAGATCCAGGTTCACTACATTCCCATACAGAAAAATTTCTTAAATCTTCATAAATATTTTTTTTTGTTTTTTCTAAATTAATCATAGCACTAATTTCACCACTTTTTACCTTCATAAGGATAACACATCCATGATCCGCATGAGAAATGGTAAGTTCATGAAGTAAAGCATTATAAGCAATATCTTGTAAAGATATATCTATAGTAGAATAGACGTCTTTTCCATCTTCTGGATCAATTTCATTCCCTGAATTTAAGGGTTTCCATATATTAGAACTAATCCTCTGTTCTAATCGTACTCCATTTTTTCCTTTAAGATACTTACTAAAAGCTCCTTCTAGACCAACTTTTCCCCTATGATCATCGTATCCTAAAGTTCTTTTTCCTATACTTTCTAATGTATGGACTCTGAAATTTTTTTTTTCTACAATAAAACCTCCTCGTATTTGTCCTTTGTTAAAAATTGGAAAATTTCGTAATTTTTTGAAGAGTGGATAATCTAAATTTTTTACTAATAAAAAATATCTATTTCCCTTTTTTTTTTCGTATTGAAATTTTTTATAAAAAAAATTGCTTGGTTTTTTAAATAAAAATTCTAAAGAATTACACAAAAAGAAAATATTTTCTTTAAATAATTTTTCTGATATTGATCTAAAATCAATATGAATATCATATTTTATGATAGACATTGCTAAAATACTGCTATCTGATGCATAAATATTACCCCTTTTTGCCTTAATTAAATTAGTTCTAATTGTTTTTTCTATAAAAGACTTTTTATATTTATCTGAACAATTCTGAATGTAGAATAAATTAAAAATAATCAGGGAGGCAATAAAAAAAAATAAAAAACCAATGAAGTAGGATTTATACAATAAAATATACCTTTTTCGTTTCATCATTTTCTTTTTGGATCCATCTCTTTTTTATCTACTAAAATTAATTCGTATGGTGGTTCCTCTAAATATTTTAAACCATTAATATTTACCAGTTTATTTAAAACGGAAGATAGTTTCATTTTCAAAAATTTACTATGAATATCTGCATACTCAGATTGAAGTTCTTTTATTTCTTCACTGATATTCGTAATTTTTCTAATTTTACGATCCATCATATGAGAACTAGTAATGCTTATTAAAGATAAAATAGTAATAAAAACAATAAAATTCCAACTACGATATGCATCTTTCTTCACTAAAAATTTTCCTTTCAGTATATCTTTGAAATTAGTCTTCATTAATTATTATTGATTTATAGTTTTTCCGCAATTCTTAACCTAGCACTTCTAGATCTTGGATTATCCATAATTTCTTGAAGACTAGGTTTAATGACTTTTTTATGAATCATTTTAAATGGAATTATATCGATTTGACTACTATTTTTGGGTTTAAAAAATCCTGTTTTAAAAAAATATTTTGTAATTCTATCTTCTATTGAATGATAAGAAATCACGGAAATTCTACCTCCTGGTAGGATAACTTCCGAAGATTCTCGTAAAAAATTTTTTAAAATATTTATTTCATTATTAACTTCTATTCGTATAGACTGAAAAAGTCTAGAAAAAAATTTTTTTCTTTTATTAAAAGAAGATTTTTTAAGAAAAAAAATATTTTTTAAATCCAAGGTAGTTATAATAGGTTTTTTTAAACGTCTTTCTAATATTTTTTCAGTAATTTTTACTGCATTTTTGAAATCTCCATATTTGTAAAATATATGAAATAATTCATTTTTTGAATATTTATTGATCACATGTAAAGCAGAATAAGAATCTATATTCTGATTCATTCTCATATCTAAAGGACAGTTTAATTGATGAGAAAATCCTCTTATAGGATTATCCATTTGAAAAGAAGATATCCCTAAATCAGCTAATAATCCTGATACTTTTTCAATATGAAGTTTTTTCAATACATTTTTTATATGTATAAAATTTTTTTGGAATAAATGAAAACGTTTATCCTTGATGAAGTTATTTTTTATAGATTCTTCATCTTGATCCAAAGCAATTAAAATAGCTTTTCGATCTAATTTTTTTAAAATTTCATAAGAATGTCCTCCTCCACCAAATGTAACATCTATATAAATTCCATTTTTATCTGTAATCAAATTATCTATACTTTCTTTGAGTAGAACTGGTTTATGGTAATAATAATGTTGAAATTTCATTTTTTACTCTTTGAATAGAATATTATTTTCTATTGAAAACGAAATTATGCTTTATCCTCATATTTTTAACATATAATTCGGTAAAATTTTTATTAAAAATTTAATTTAATAAATATTATAAAAATATCCTCTATAATAGATAAAAAAAATCATGGAAAAATAGAAACTTCTATTTTTATTCTTATTCTAGTAAATTTAAAATAAAATGTTAAATCTATTCCAAACCATGAACTATATGATGTTGGATATAAGATTTTTTATAAAAAAAAATCTATGCTTAGAAAAATAATGTAGATTGTCAAATTTATTTTATCAAAAAATTTAATAAAATTATCAAATATAGTATAATATTTAAATATTTTATTTTTTATTATAGGTTGGTATCTATGATTATAGATGTGTATTAATGAATGGATCCTTATATATAACCTTTATTTATTGTTATTTTAATTTAATAAAAAAAACTAAAAATAATCTTCTTAAAAACCCCTTTTTTTTATTGAAAATAATCTATAATTTATTCATGAAAAGAACATTCATAAAATGAAAAAAATAGATCGTTATATTATTTATAATGTTCTTATTACTTATATATTTATTACTTTTTTTTTACAGATACTATCTATAGTTATAGATATTTCTCAACGTATGCATAGGTTGGAAAACAATCAAGGATCAATCAAACAGGCTTTAATTCATTATTACCCATTTTGGTCTATATGGTTAGCTAATACTTTTTCCCCTATTTCCGTTTTTTTATCTATTATTTTTTTTACCTCTAGATTAACTAAAAATTCAGAAATAACCGCTATTCTAAGTAGTGGAATTAGTTTCAAAAGAATTACTATTCCTTATTTAATTTCAGCATTTTTAATCGGAGGATTTTCTTTAATCATGAATTATTCTTTTTTACCCATGGCTAATAAAATAAAAAATAAATTTCATTATCAATATTTATTGAGTTTAAGCCAAAAAAGTAAATACGAAAATAGTAAAGCAATAAGTGCTCAAATTTCCAATAATGAATATCTATTCATTAGAAATTTTTCAAAAAAAAAAAATATAGGACATGGATTTGCATATCAAAAACTTAATGGAAATAAATTAGTATATATTTTAAAAGCTAAAAATATTTTTTGGTCTAAAAAATATCGTATATATATTCTACATGATTATATAGAAACTTATATAAAAAAAAATAAAGATATATTATTCAAAGGATTTTATATAAAAAAAAAATTTTCTATGACCCCGGAAGAACTTTTACCGGAAGAGTATATAGCAGAAACTATGACCATTTTAGAACTTAAAAAATTTATTAATATAGAAAAAAAAAAAAGAAGCCATAACATAAATAGGTATTTGAATGAGTATTATCAAAGAACAAGTTTACCTTTTTCTACTTTTATATTTACTATTTTAGGATTATCGATATCATCAAAAATGAAAAAAGGAGGAATAGGAGTAAATCTCATTATTGGATTAATATTAGCCTTTTTTTATATTTTTTTTATAGAAATATCAAAAGTGTACTCTACAAAAGAGTATTTTCCTTCTTATTTATCTGTTTGGCTTCCAAATATAATTATGGGAGTAATCACATTATTCATTTATTGGAATAGAAATAAAAATTAATTCATTTCAAATCCTGCGATATATACTTGACCATTTTGTTTAATAGATTTTATAGTTACATCTCCTTTGTATCTTTTTAAGATACGATCTACATCATTAGGTTTTCTTATTTTTTCTCCATTAATAGATAAAATAATATCTCCTTCTTCTAGACCTATAGAACTTAAACGACCTGTTCTGATTTCTGTAATTCTAATACCATAATTAATTCCAAAATCTTTTTTGTAATCTTTTCCAAGAATTTCAAAAGTAGCACCTAGTAATTCCGATGGTGTTATTTCTTCTCTTTTTCTAATTTTTGTTCTCCCTTGTGAATCTTTTAAAGTAACGTTAAAAGTTTTTATTTCTCTGTTACGTACAATATTAACTTTTACCTTATCTCCTGGATGTTTTGTTCCAACTATAAAAGATAAATCTGCTACATTTTGAATCGGTTTTCCGTCTATATTTTTGATAATATCTCCTTTTTTAAGACCTGCTTCATAGGCACCACTTTTGTCAAATACTTCTCCAATTAAAAATCCTTGTTGTGGTTTTATATTTTGATGTGTTTCATTATTATAAGATTTTAAATATTCTGCCTTAGAAAGATCCATTCCTCTAACTCCTAAATATGCACGTTGTACAGTTCCGTATTTCTTGATATCCTGTATTACTTTTCCAACTAAATTTGAAGGTGCGGAAAAACTATATCCTATATAATTTCCTGAATTAGAAGAAATTGCCGTATTAATTCCAATTAGTTCCCCATTTGTATTTACTAATGCTCCTCCACTATTACCAGGATTCACAGCTGCATCTGTTTGAAAAAAAGATTCTATAGCTGTTTGAGTTTCTCCTCTTAATATTCCTAAATTTCTATTTTTAGCACTTATGATACCTGCAGTAACAGTAGAATTCAAATCAAAAGGATTTCCTATTGCTAAAACCCATTCTCCTACTTGGACTTTATTAGAATCCGAAAAATAAATAAAAGGTAAATTTTTTTCATTAATTTTTAATAAAGCTATATCCGTACTTGTATCTGTACCAATCAATTTTGCTCTATAAGTTCTTTGATCACTAAGAATAATTTCTATCTTATCTGCATCTTTTATGACATGATTATTTGTAACAATATATCCATCAGGAGATATTATGACTCCAGATCCATGAAGTCCAGGTATATCATTTCTTTGAGGTATTTTTCCTCTTCCTCCAAAATCATCAGGAAATCCAAAGAAAAAGTCAAATGGATCAAAATTCAATCGATTACTATATTTTTTAGAATAATTTTTTACATTTACTACCGAATGTATTGTTTTTTCTACTACTCTTGTAAAATCAGGTAATCCAGAAGAACTAATTAATGAAGATGAGTTTGAGGGGGTTGTTTTTTCCAACGAAGATCCATATGGAAATAATTGGGGATCTTCTTTATTATATTTTTTGTATACTGCAATAGTCATTACTGAGCTCATGATACTACTAATCACAATATAAACAACTATTTTTTTCATTTTTATTTCTTATTATTAAGATAATTATCCTGATTACACAAATATATAAATTATGATACTTATAAAGTAAACTTTATTCAAAAAATAATATTAACTTTTTATTAATATTTATTCATGAAATTAAATTTTTTTAAATACCAAGGAACGGGAAATGATTTCATTATACTAGATATTAGAAAAAAAAAAATTCCGGTATATATCCCTGATTTGTTTACAAAATTATGTAATAGAAATTTTGGAATTGGAGCTGATGGAATTATTTTAATTAAAAATGATTCTCAAAGCAATTTCTATATGAAATATTATAATTCTGATGGAAAAGAAAGTACAATGTGTGGTAATGGAGGACGTTGTGCAATTTCATTTTCAAAAAAATTAGGAATAAAAAAAAATAAAATATATTTTAGAGCTATAGATGGAATTCATTATGGTATAATAAAGGATAAAAATTTGATATGCATAAATCTCATGGACATAGAAATAAATATGATCAAAATTTATCCAAAATATATTATTTTAAATACTGGGTCTCCACATTATGTTCTTTTTGTAGAAAATATTCAAAAAATAGATGTTAATAAAGAAGGTAGAAAAATTAGATTTCAAAAATCTTATGAAGAAAATGGTGTCAATGTTAACTTTGTGGAAGTTATTGGAAATAATATGATAAAAGTACGTACTTACGAAAGAGGAGTGGAAAAAGAAACTTTATCCTGTGGTACAGGAGTTACAGCTTCTGCTATTGCAGCTTATGAAAAAGGAGTTTTTGCATATTATTATAATAATGTTTATGGAAAGGTATTAGCCTATACTTTAGGAGGAAAATTATGGATTTCATTTAAAAAAATACATGATAAATATAAAGAAATAAATTTAACAGGATCGGTAAAATTTATTTTTGAAGGGTATATTAATATTTAATGATAAAAAATTATGGATAATAAAAACCGTTATTCAATAAGTGATCAATCTATAAGATTTCTTAATAAATATTTAAATAGTTTTTCCCCAACTGGATACGAAAGTGAAGGTCAAAAAATATGGAAAGATTATATTAGTTCTTATGTAGATAAAATAGTAACTGATTTGTATGGAACCGTAGTAGGAGTTATTAATCCGAATAATTCTCCTTATAAATTAATAATTGAAGCTCATGCAGATGAAATATCTTGGTATGTAAATTATATTACAGAAGATGGATTAATATATGTTTCCAGAAATGGAGGATCGGATCATCAAATAGCTCCATCAAAAAAAGTAGTTATACATACAAAAAAAGGATTAGTAAATGGAGTATTTGGTTGGCCAGCTATCCATACAAGAAAATCTTTAGAAGAAAAAAAACCTAATTTAGATAATATTTTCATAGATATTGGGGCTTTTGATAAAAAAGAAGTAGAAAAAATGGGCGTTCATGTAGGATGTTTTATCACTTATCCTGATGAATTTTTTATTATGAATCATAATTATTTTGTTTGTAGGTCTTTGGATAATAAAATAGGAGGATTTATCATTGCAGAAGTAGCAAAAATGATAATAGAACATGGAATTGATTTACAATTTGGATTATATGTGGTGAATTCTGTTCAAGAAGAAGTAGGATTGAGAGGAGCTAAAATGATTTCTCATGCAATAAAACCTCATATAGCTATTGTTACTGATGTAACACATCATACTTCTACCCCTATGATTGATAAAAAAATACAGGGGGATATTAAATGTGGTTTAGGACCTGTGATCGGATATGCTCCTTCAATACATAAAAAAATTAGAGAATTTATTATTGATACGTCTAAAAATCAAAAAATTTTGTTTCAACGTTTAGTTTCATCTAGATATACGGGGACCGATACGGATGCTTTTGCTTATTATAATAAGGGTATTCTCTCTTCTTTAATTTCCATACCTCTTAAATATATGCATACTACAGTAGAAATGGTCCATAAAAAAGATGTAGAAAAAACAATACAGTTAATTTTTGAAACCTTAAAAGGAATTAACTATTCCAAAGAAAAATTTTTCATTGATTGAATCGAAAATGAATAATATCTCCATCTTTAATAAGATAATTTTTTCCTACTAAAAATGTTTTTCCTGCTTTTTTCGCTTGTTCTTTAGAACCATATTTGATAAAATCTTTGTAATGAATAATTTCTGCACAAATGAATCCTTTTTTTAAATCTGTATGTATAACCGAAGAAGCTTGGTAAGCTGTATAATGATTTGGAATTGACCAAGCACGTATTTCTTCTTTTCCTATTGTAAAAAAACTTTGTAAGTTTAATAACTTATATGATTCCTTAATAATCTTATCAATTCCCGAAATGTAATTTTTTTTCTGATCATATGATTTTTTTTTCAACGATAAAACGACTAAAGTTGATTTTTCCTTTTTTACCATTTCTTTTATCTTTTTTAGATTAAGATCATTTTTATCATCTATATTACATACATAAAGGACGGGTTTAATAGTTAGTAACTGTAAATCCTCTATGTATTTTTTTTCATTATTTTTAAATGGAAATATTCTAATATTTTTTCCTTCTTTTAGAAAAGAAAAAACTTTTTGTAGTAGTATAGTACTTATAGATTTTTTATTTTTAAAAGTTTTTTCTAGTCTTTTTTCTATCGTTTCTAGATCTTTAAACTGTAATTCTATATCAATAATTTCTTTATCCCTAATTGGGTTTATTTCCCCTTCTACATGAAGTACTCTAATATCGTTGAAACAACGAATCATATGAATTATTACATTTGTTTCACGAATATGAGATAGAAATTTATTCCCTAATCCTTCTCCTTTATGTGAACCTTTAATTAATCCAGCAATATCTACTATTTTTATTTTTGATGGAACTATTTTATTGGGATTAATTAAGGTTTTTAATTCATATAATCTTTTATCTGGAATTTTTGTTATTCCATAATTTGGTTCTATGGTACAAAAAGGAAAATTTTTTGATAAAGCTTTAGAATTAGAAATAAGATTAAATAATGTTGATTTTCCTATATTTGGTAACCCAATAATTCCACATTTCATTGATGATTAAAATATTTTATTTATACTGATAAATTTAACTAACTAAATAGCCATTTTTTAACTACGTAAACCAAAAAAAAACTTTAACTAAAAATAGTTTTCTGTGAAATTTACAATTTATTGTAAATAAAAAAGAAGTATTTTATCGTATTTCTATATTATGAAAAATAAAAAAAAAGAAATGCCGTTTTGGGAACATATTGAAGATTTAAGAAAACATATGATTCATAGTTTATGTGCAATTATAATTTCAACTATTATTTTGATGAATAATAAATATGTTATATTTGATTATATTCTTTTTGGTCCCGCAAAAACAAGTTTTATTACTTACCGAATATTTTCTAAATTAGAATTTTTTTTTTTTGGGGATAGATCATAATCCTATTTTTTTTTTTACAAAAAATTTGGAAATACAAAATAGACAAATATTTGGCCAATTTAATATGTATATATGGACTTGTTTTCTCGGTGGATTTATTTTATCTTTTCCTTATATATTTTATGAATTTTGGCAATTTATAAAACCTGCTCTTACTGATGAAGAAAGAAAATATTCTCGGGGAATCATTATAACAGTTACATTTCTATTTATATTTGGAATTCTTTTTGGATATTTTGTATTATGTCCATTTTTAATTCATTTTGGTTATACTTTTAGGATTAGTTCTATTCCCAAAAATATATTTGATTTATCGGATTATATATCTTTGATGATGCATTCTATGCTTTCTATGGGTATAACTTTTTTATTCCCAATTTTTATCTATTTTCTTACTAAAATTGAATTAATAACTTATACATTTTTGAAAAAATATAGAAAACATGCTTTTTTGATGATCTTAATTATTGCTTCTGCAATTACTCCTGGAGATATTTTAAGTACGATAATCGTTTTAATTCCTCTATTAATTCTTTATCAATTAAGTCTCTATATTTCTTTTTCTTTTTCTAAAAATAAATAAAAAACCCCTTAAAAAATTAAGAGGTTTTTTATGATTATTTTTTAATTGTTATTTCAACATATCTTCCTTTATTTTTCTTTTTTTCATATTTTATGAATCCTCTAACTTCCATTCTATAAGGATCTACACCTTTGGAAACCAAAGCTTCAAATACAGAATTTGCTCTTTTTAAGGATAATATTTTATTATAAGAAGATTTTCCATAAGAATCTGTATATCCATTTATATAAAATTTAGAATTAGGAAGTTTTTTTATCATAATTTCAGAAATTTTATTAATAATTTCTAATGAATTAGAGGATAATTTATATTTTCCAAGATTAAATAAAATAGGTTTGAAAATTATTTTATTTGGACATCCTTTATTTTCTTTTATTCCATATTTATTGGGACAAATATCTTCAATATCTGGAATATTATCAGAATCTGTATCTGGACATCCTTTAAATTTTTTTAATCCAAATTGATCAGGACATAAATCTTCTTTATCTAAAATACCATCGTGATCTAAATCCTCTTTTTCGCAACAAATTTTATTTTCATATTCCGAATTTTCTATAATATTTTTATCCTCTTTTTTTTCTATTATAGAAGGTAAATAAGAATCTTCTTTATTGATTTCTATTATTTTTTTTTGTTTATTATTATCATAATCATCAGAATCATTTTCATGTTCTCCTCCGAAACGGAATACAAATCCTAGGGAATGTTTACAAAAATTTAAATAATCTCTTGAATGATTTGCAAATACATGATTATAGGTACTTTGAATATTAATTCCAAAATTAGAGACAATCCAAAAATTGATACCTAATCCTCCATCTAATAGAAAAAAATTTTTCTTATTCAATTTATAAGTTTTGGATCCTGAAAGTCTTAATATTCTATTTTGATAATTAAATTGATGATAACCACCTCCTAATCTAAAATAAGGATCAAACCAATATTTAGGTAAAAAATAGAAATTAATTCCAGGACCAAATTTTAAGAAAAATCCATCTATGATTCTCCATCTATTATTGTCAACCATTCCTAATGCCCCCTCTAAATATACCCCCAGATTATTATTGATATGATGTACCAATTCTACATTAGAAAAAATAGGATTGATGCTATTATTTTTTTTGTGTAAAAAAAATTTAATAGGATAACTCCTTGGATAATAGTTAATATCATTTGCTCCTATTCGAATAGACCATTTTTTCTGAGAATATTGAGAGAATACAGATGAAAGTAAAACAAAAAAAGTAATAATAAAAAAATTTAATTTTTTTTTCATAGAACTATAATTTCTTTGAATTTGAACCTTAAACAAATATAAATATATGATTTTAAAAATTATCTTTTAAATGATTCTTTTATTTCACGAATCAAATCTCTATTTTTGATAGATTTACGTTTATCATATATTTTTTTACCCTTAGCTAAAAAAATTTGAATTTTCACATATCCTTTTTCACTAAAAAATAATTTATTAGGAATAATAGTTAATCCAGGTACTTTTAACTTTTTTTCTATTTTTATTAGTTCTTTTTTAGTTAATAATAATTTTCTTTCTCTTCTACTTGAATGATTCCAAGTAGTTCCAAATTTATATTCAGAAATATACATGTTAATAGAATATAATTCTCCATTTTTTATCTGACAAAAACTTTCCGTAATATTAGCTTTATTTTGTCTTATAGATTTAACTTCAGTACCAAATAATTGAATACCAGCTGTATATTCTTCTATAAAATTATATTGAAATCTTGCTTTTCTGTTTAGAATACTCATAATTAATTGTTATTTTTGTGAAAAAATAAAATTCTATAAATTTTTTTAAAATTATGAATGTAAATGTACGTATACGTTATTTAAAAAATTTATGTACTCAAGTTAGAAGAGATATATTACGTATGGTAAATAACGCAAATTCTGGCCATCCTGGTGGGTCCTTAGGATGTACTGAATTTTTTGTTGCTTTATATCAAGAAATAATGCATTATGACCCCAAAAAATTTTCTATGGAGGGAAAAAAAGAAGACCATTTTTTTTTATCAAATGGACATATATCTCCAGTTTATTATAGTGTATTAGCTCGTTCTGGTTTTTTTTCTATAAAAGAATTATCTTCTTTTAGAAAATTAAACTCTCGTTTACAAGGACATCCTTCCGTACATGGGAATCTTCCAGGAATACGAATTTCTTCAGGATCCTTGGGACAAGGTATGTCGGTATCAATTGGTGCAGCTATATCTAAAAAACTTAGTAAAGATAATAATAGTCTTATTTATAGTTTACATGGAGATGGAGAATTAAATGAAGGACAGATATGGGAATCTGTTTTATATGCAGGATCTAAAGGGATAGATAATTATATAGCTACTGTAGATTACAATAGACAACAAATAGATGGAAATACCGATGAAGTTCTTCCTCTTGGAAATCTGAAAAAAAAATTTGAATCTTTTGATTGGAAAGTTTTAGAAGAATTAAAAGGAAATAATATTCAAAAGGTTATTAATATTTTAAAAACAGCAAAAAATAAAACTGGAAAAGGTAGGCCTGTCATAATTATTCTATATACCGAAATGGGATACGGTGTAGATTTTATGGTAGGAAATAATGTATGGCATGGAAAATCTCCTAACGAAGAGGAATTAAAAAAAGCACTATTACAACTTCCTGAAACTTTAGGGGATTTTCCAAAAATATAAAAAAATTATGATAAAAATATATGAAAATAAAGGATTCAAAGAAACCAGAGAAGGATTTGGAAAGGCTTTGACTTTATTAGGTCGAAAAAATAATAAAGTAGTTGCATTATGTGCAGATCTTACCAGTTCTTTATTTATGAATCGTTTTTCTAAAGAATTTCCTGAACGATTTTTTCAAATTGGAATTGCAGAGGCTAATATGATTGGAATAGCTGCGGGCCTAAGTATTGGAAAATATATTCCTTTTGCTGGAACATTTGCAAATTTTGCAACATCTCGTGTATATGATCAGATCCGTCAATCCATTGCTTATTCTTATAAAAATGTGAAAATATGTGCTTCTCATTCCGGATTAACACTTGGTGAAGATGGTGCCACTCATCAAAGTTTAGAAGATATTGGAATGATGAAAATGCTTCCTGGAATGACAGTAATTAATACTTGCGATTATAACCAAACTTATGCAGCAACTTTATCTATAGCCAACTATGTAGGTCCAGTATACTTCCGATTTGGAAGGCCTGCTGTAGCTAATTTTACAGATAAAAATCAAATATTTGAAATTGGAAAAGCCCTTCTTCTAACCGAAGGTAAAGATATTACTATTGTAAGTACTGGTCATTTAGTATGGGAATCTTTAGAAGCATCTAGAATATTATACGAAAAAGAGGGAATAACTTGTGAAGTTATTAATGTTCATACAATAAAACCATTAGATGAAAAACTAATTTTAAATTCCATTGATAAAACAAAATGTATTGTAACAGCAGAAGAACATAATTATTTTGGGGGATTAGGAGAGAGTATAGCTAGAGTAATTACTACTAAAAGACTTTCCATCCCTCAAAGTTTAGTTGCTGTTAATGATACTTTTGGTGAAAGTGGTAAACCAATGGAGTTATTAAAAAAATATAAAATTGATCGTGATTCTATTATCAATCATGTCAAAATTTTACTAGAAAAAAAAAAGAATCAATAAAAAAAATTTGGAAATTAAAAATATACAAAAACTAGTTCATAATTGGATTATAAATTATGGAATACGTTATTTTAATATATTAACTAATACCATTCTTTTATCTGAAGAAGTAGGTGAAGTTTCTAGAATTATTGCTAGAAATTATGGAGAACAATCCTTTAAAAAAGATTGTAAAGGAAAAGAAGATCTTGGAGAAGAATTATCCGATGTTTTGTTTATATTAATTTGTTTAGCTAATCAAACTGGAATTGATTTGGAAGAATCTTTTCATAAAAAATTAAAAAAAAAAAAAATAAGAGATGGTGAAAGACATCATAAAAATGAAAAATTAAAATAAAAAATATGCCTTCTTATATCAAAATTAATAAAAAGAGGAAAAGCTTATACGGTTCTATATCTATAACGGGATCTAAAAGTATATCTAACCGTCTTTTAATTTTAAAAGCTATTTACAAAGATGATATTTATATTGAAAATATTTCTAACTGTGAGGATACAAAAGTTTTAGAAAAAAGTTTATATAGTACTTCTAACATATTAAACATTCATCATGCAGGAACTGCTATGCGTTTCTTAACTTCCTATTTATCTATACAAGAAGGAAAAGAATTCATATTAACAGGTTCCAATAGAATGAAAGAAAGACCTATATCTATTCTTGTAGATGCTTTAAAAAAATTAGGATCGGAAATTATTTATTTAGAAAAAATTGGATACCCACCAATAAAAATTATTGGTAAGAAAATTATAGGAGGAAAAATAGATATCAATGCTAAAATTAGTAGCCAGTATATTAGTTCTTTAATGTTAATAGCTAGCAAATTTAAAATTGGATTAAAAATATATTTAAAAGAAGATATTACATCAATTCCATATATAAAAATGACTTTTGATTTATTAACTAGAGCAGGAATAAAAATATCATGGAAAGAAAAAATAATTCATATTTATCCAGGAAAAAAAACAGGTAAAAAATATTTTTCTATAGAATCCGATTGGAGTTCAGCTTCTTATTATTATTCAATGTCTAGTATTGTAAAAACGAGTAATCTAACTTTAAGTTACTATCAAAATAAAAGTTTACAAGGAGATAGAGAAATTACTTCCATCTATGAAAAATATTTTGGAATATCTACCATTTTTGAAAAAAATAAAATAATATTAAATAAAAAATTAAATTTTACTCTACCTAGATTCATTAATTTAGATTTAAATAAAACTCCAGATCTTGCACAAACTATTGTTGTAACTTGTTCTTTTCTTGGTATTAAGTGTTATTTAAAAGGGTTAGAAACTTTAAAAATTAAAGAAACAGATCGTTTGAAAGCTTTAAAAAATGAATTATTAAAATTGGGTGTAATAATAAAAATTACAAGTTCTTGTTTAGAAATAATAGATTTTTTTCCAAAAAAAATGGATTCTTCTATAAGAATAAAAACTTATCAAGATCACAGAATGGCTATGGCTTTTTCTTCATTTGGATTATTTTATTCTTTGCAAATAGAGGAACCAAAAGTTGTAGAGAAATCATATCCAAATTTTTGGATGGACTTACAATATTTAGGTTTTTCAATTAATTATTATGAAGAATAAAGAATTCTCCTTGCTGTAATAAATTTATTTTTCCAATATTTTTGATACAATCTAGAAATCAGTACCCCTGACGTAGATGCGTGAATAAAAAATATATTATTATGATTTACATGGATCACCATTCCTACATGATTAATTTTTTTTCTAGATTTTCCTGTAGCAAAAAATAATAAATCTCCTTTTTCTATATATTTTTGAGTAACTAAAAATCCTTTTTTAGCTTGATTAGAAGATCTACGTGGTAATGAAATTTGATAAGATGAAAAAATATTTTTTATGAAAGCTGAACAATCTATTCCCTCTTTAGTATTTCCACCATATCTATATGGAGTAGATCTATAATTTTTAGCTTCTTCAATAAGAAAATCCATTTTCTTTTTTAAAAAAAATTTATTTTTAATAATTTGAAAATAGTTTTTTTTATTATAATATAAATTCTCTTTCTTTTTTCTGAAAAAAATTTTTTCAGACTTTTTTTTATATACCATATCTCCATATAATAACGGAATAGAAAAAAAATGAGAATAGAATACAAAAAATAAAAGAATTTTAGAATTTATAATAGGAATAATTTTTATTTTTTTTCCATTATTCAAAAGAAATTCCAATAAATTATAATATAATTAGAGACTCAAATGTAAGTAAAATACTTGTATTAAATTTAAAAAAAATTAAATTTGTATTCTGGCCCATTCGTCTATTGGTTAGGACGTCAGGTTTTCATCCTGGAAAGAGGGGTTCGATTCCCCTATGGGCTATCAAAATACTAGATCATTCTTATGGCAAATCACTCATCGGCATTAAAGAGAATTAGACAAAATAATAC
The DNA here is from genome assembly GCF_003226695.1 of Blattabacterium punctulatus. Taxonomy (NCBI): domain Bacteria; kingdom Pseudomonadati; phylum Bacteroidota; class Flavobacteriia; order Flavobacteriales; family Blattabacteriaceae; genus Blattabacterium; species Blattabacterium punctulatus. Next base: position 395,692 of record NZ_CP029808.1, read on the forward strand.
TAGACGTTTGCGTAATAAATATGTATTTAAAAGTACAAGAACTACTATTAAAAAATTAATAAAAGGACAAAAAAAAAAGGAAGAGTATTCTAAAGTTTTTTCTATGATAGATAAATTATCTAAAAAAAATATCATACATATGAATAAAGCAGCAAGATTAAAAAATAAATTAAGAAAAAAGTTATTAATCAATAATTTATCCTAAAAAAATCATAAATAATGATGGTAATTTATTTTTATAGGTTTATATAATTATTATTTTTTTTAATATAATTTTTTCTTCAAAATCAATAAAATGAGAATTAGTCCCTATTCTCCGATAGGAATATTTGATTCTGGGATCGGAGGAATTCTTATAGCTAAAGAAATTAAAACCTATATGCCTAATGAATGTATTATTTATTTTGGAGATACTAAAAATATGCCTTATGGAAATAAGTCTAAAGAATTTATTATAAATAATTCTATAAAAATTGTTTCTTTCCTTTATAAAAAAAAATGTAAAGCCATAGTAATAGCTTGTAATTCTATAACTTCTAATGCTTTATATTTTATTAAAAAAAATTTTTATAAAAAAATATTAATATTTAATGTTATAGATCCCATAGTAAAAAATAAAATATTTCTTTCTTCTAAAAAAATAGGAATAATGGGCACTCCTGCTACCATAAATTCCAATTTTTATCATAAAAAAATTAAAAAATGTTTTCCTCATTTAGATATTACTCAAATATCTACACCTTTATTAGCTACAATAATTGAAAATGGATTGGAAAAAATAAAGATTAATTCTATCATAAAATATTATTTGAATCATATAAAATCAATAGATACGCTATTATTAGCTTGTACTCATTATTTATTTTTGAAAAAAAAAATAGATAATTTTTATCATGGTAAAGTTCGTTTAATAGATATACAAAAAATTGTAGTTCAGGAAATACAAAAAAAATTATTTGAAAATAATTTATTATGCATTTATCCAAAAAAACGGAATAATACAATTTTTTATACATCTAGTTCGATTTCTCCATTTTTTAAAGAACAAGTTCGAATTCATTTTGGAGAAAAAATCTTATTTAAAAAACATATTCTTAATTTTTTCTAAATTGTGCATCTATTACGCATAAAGTTGCAAGATTGACAATTTCTTCTATACTTGATTGCATTTGCATGATATGTGCTGGTTTACGCATTCCTAATATTAAAGGTCCTATAATTGGTATATTTCCTAATCCTCTAATAAACTTATAAGTCATATTTCCGGATTCAAGATTTGGAAATATAAAAATATTTGCTTTTTTTTTCATAAGTTTAGAAAAAGGAAATTTACTAGCTAATAAAAATTCATTTAATGCAAAATCAGGTTGTAATTCACCATCTACTATTAAATCAGGATATTTTTTATGTAAAAATGCTACTGCTTGAGATACTTTAGAAGAAATTTTTGAATTTGATGAAAAATTTTGAAAGGATAACATTGCTATATGAGGTTCAATATCAAAAGCTTTAACTACATAAGATGCCATAAGAGCAATTCTTGATAATTCTTCACTAGTTGGATTTGGAATTACGGAAGTATCTGCTAAAAATAAAGGACCACGTTTAGTTAACAAAATCATCATTCCTGCTATTTTATGAATAGAATCTGATCTTCCGATAACCTCTAATAAAGTTCGTAAACTTAATGAAAAATTCATAGAATACCCTGTAATAATTGCATCTGCTTCTCCTTGGTCTACCATCATTGCTCCAAAATGATCATTTGTTCGCATTCGTATTTTTGCTTCGTATAAAGTTAATCCTTTTCTATTCCTTTTTTTCCAAAGTATTTGAGCATAATGTTCTACTTTTTTGATATTATCTTCTTTTTCAGGATCTATAATTTGTAATTTTACATTCAAATTATTTGTATCTATTAAACTTTTTATACGATTTTCATTTCCTAAAACAATGGGAATAGAAACAATTCCATCTTCATTAAGAATTTGAACAGATTTAAGTATTTCATATTCTTCTCCATTACAAAAAATAACTTTTTTAGGATTTGTACGTGCTCTATTTTTAATCATTCTGAGAATTTTATTTTCATATCCCATTCTATCTAGCAGTTTTTCTTGATATTTTTTCCAATCTAAAATAGGATTTTTCGCTACTCCAGAATCCATTGCAGCTTTAGCTACTGCAGGTGCTACACGAGTAATTAACCGATTATCAAAAGGTTTTGGAATAATGTATTCTTTTCCAAAAGAAATATTTTTTTTATTATAAACAATATTAATTTGTTCTGGAACAGATTCTTTAGCTAAATCTGCAATAGCATGAACAGCCGCTAATTTCATTTCATCATTGATAATACTTGCATGAACATCTAATGCCCCTCTAAAAATATAAGGGAATCCTAATACATTATTTACCTGATTAGGATAATCACTTCTACCTGTAGCTATAATAACATCTGGTCTAACTTTTATGGCTAAGTTATAATCAATTTCAGGATCTGGATTTGCCATAGCAAATACAATTGGATCCTTTGCCATATTTTTTAACATATTTGGAGTCAATATTCCACCTATGGATAAACCTATAAAAACATCCGAATCTTTAATAGCTTCTTCTAAATTTTTAATAAAGGAAGTATTTACTGCGAATTCTTTTTTTTCTTTATTTAAATCTTTTCGTGAAATATGTAATAATCCTTTACTATCAAACATAAGGATATTTTTAGATTTTACCCCAAGATGTTTATAAATTCTTGCACAAGAAATAGCCGCAGCTCCTGCTCCATTAATTACCATTTTTATATTATGTATTTTTTTTTCAACATAAGTGATAGAATTAAGTAAAGCTGCTCCTGAAATAATAGCCGTTCCATGTTGATCATCATGCATTACTGGTATATTTAATTCAGATTTAAGTCTTCGTTCTATTTCAAATGCTTCTGGGGCTTTTATATCTTCTAAATTTATTCCTCCAAAAGTTGGAGAAATAGCTTTTACAATCTTTATAAATTTTTCTGGATCAGATTCATCAATTTCAATATCAAATACATCAATACCAGAAAATATTTTAAATAAAATTGCTTTTCCTTCCATTACAGGTTTAGAAGCCAATGCACCAATATTTCCAAGACCTAAAACAGAAGTTCCATTAGTAATAACAGCTACTAGATTCCCTTTAGATGTATATTTATATACTTTTTTAGAAAAACGTGCTATTTCTTTACAAGGCTCTGCTACTCCTGGAGAGTATGCTAGAGATAAATATTTTTGACTATTATATTTTTTTGTTGGAGAGATTTGTATCTTTCCAGAAGGAAATTTACTATGATAATTTAAAGATTCTTCACGAAGATTATTTATGTCTTTTCTCATTATACTAAATATTGATATGGTTTTGAAAACAGATAAAAAAAATAAATTTTACAAAAAAATATTAGGATAACCAAAATAAATTTTTCTCAAAAAAATATTTTTTTTTATCAGATTTCCATCTAATTATAAGTTTATAACATCCTTTTTTCAAATTTTTTTTAGGAATAAATAATATTTTACTTGAAGATCTAAAAATTTTAAAAGACCGAGTCACATCTAAATATTTAGATGAAAATCTTAATAAAGTAAAAAAACCATGAATATTATCTAAAACTTCTGGAAAAATAATTCTAATTCCAGAAGATAAAATGAATATTTTAATTTTATTAGGAAGTTTTAATACATTTTTTTTCTCATTTATAATTTCTTGATATTTTAGTTCTTCTTCATAATACCTATCGGATACAAGTTGACTACCTACATGAGGAAAGAAAAACGCAATATAAATGATAAAAATGATAAAAAAGGAAAAAGCTAATATAATACTTGTTTCCCAACTAAATTTTATTCTCATAATTAATGTATATGTGTACTAAAAAAATAAAAATTGAATCAATTAAATTTTATTCCAATCCATATTTTTTTTCCCTTGAGGGGCTTTGTGTTTTATAGGTTTTTTTGATAGTTTATTTATAAAATAAACATAACTAGATATTTTATGAATATCATTTCCTTTAATTTCCCCTGATTGACCAAAAGCACGCATAGTAGGATTATTTTTACTTCCATACCAAATAATGGAAAATATATTCTTAAATAAATCTTTTTCTATTATATTTATCCAATAATCATCTGTTAAATTAGGACCTATATTTCCACTACCATCATATTGATGACAAGTAGAACAATTTTCTTCAAAAAGAGCTTTTCCACTATCAATCAATTTTGGATTAAAAAAAGCATTTTCTATAGTTATTTGTGGCGTTGTTTTCTCAAAAATATCTATTTCTCTTAATTGATTTTTATAAGCTATTTCATACTCTTTATAAGGATTAGAAAAATCCATGAATAAATAAGAAAAAAAATAAATTGCTGAAAAAAGAATTGTAGTATAAAAAAGATGAACCCACCACATTGGTAATCTATTATCTAATTCTATAATTCCATCAAATCCATGATCTATTTTTTTTACCCCTTGATTCATTTTTTTGGAATTATTAAATAAAAATTTATAGAGTCTATAAAAATAATTACCTTCATCTTCTTCAAAAATTTTCCGTCTTTCTTCTTCTGTAAGAAATTTTAATTTTCTTCGATAGATTAAATTATTAATAGTATCTAAAATAAACAACAATATTGTTATAATAATAAAAAAAAATATAGTTATTGGATCAACTATATACGAACGATGATCTATTCCTAAAAAAATATAGAGAATGAATATTATAACGGATAAAAAAAAAGGAATAATAATAAAAGAAGGAATTTTTGATCTCATAAATATTTTTATTTTTTTCCTTCTAAAGGAATTATACTTACCTCTTTATAATATTTTTCAGATTTTATAAAAACTAAAAATAAAATGAATAAAAAAGCGATAAAAAATAAAATTAACATAATAGATTGAAATATTCCTATATATTTTTCTGTTATAAAATTTTGTTTCAAAAAATTTATCATCAATTTTTTTTTTATTAAGATTTAATATCCGTACCTAAACGTTGTAAATAAGAAATTAGAGCTATTATTTCTCTTTTTTCCAAAGGAATAAATTTTTCTTTTTCTATTTTTCTCTGTTTATCTATTTCTTTTTTTAAACTTGGATATTCCTGATAAATATCAGATACAATTTTACTTGCTTGAGTATCCATATCCTTATATATATATTGAATATATTCCAAAGTATATGGGACCCCTAATTTTACCATAGCTTTTATTTTTTTTTCTGTATTAGATCTATCCAATTCATTATAAATTAGCCAAGGATATCTTGGCATAATGGATTTAGGAGAGGTTGAACGAGGATTATGCATATGGTTGAAATGCCATGAACTAGGATTTTTACCACCTTCTCTAGCTAAATCAGGACCTGTTCTTTTAGATCCCCAAAGAAATGGATGGTCATATATAAATTCTCCTGCTTTAGAATATTCTCCATAACGGACTACTTCATCTCGAAAAGGACGAACTTGGGCACTATGACAGGAATTACATCCTTCTCGGACAAATAAATCTCTACCTTCTAATTCAAGTGCCTTATAAGGTTTTACATTATCAATAGTGGGAATATTCGATTTTATCACTAAAGTAGGAATTATTTCTATCAACCCTCCAATAGCTACAGCAATAAAAGAAAGAATAGCAAATTGTATAGGTTTTTGTTCTAACCAATTATGAAATTTTTCCTTTTTTTCTATTTTATTTTCATGCAATGGAATTACTTTAAATTCTTCATTATTAATAAAATATCCTTTTTGTATGGTTTTAAAAATATTATATATCATTACAATAAAACCTAAAAAATAAATGATTCCACCAATAAATCTTATTTTATAAAAAGGAATAATAGATAAAACTGTATCCAAAAAATTTTTGTATACTAGAGTCCCATCAGGATTAAATTTTTTCCACATTTCAGATTGTAATAAAGATCCGAAATAAAGTGGAAAAATATAAAATATTATCCCAAATATTCCAAACCAAAAGTGAATATTTGCTAATAATGTAGAATATAATTTAGTATTCCATAATTTTTTGGTTAACCAATAGATGATTCCAAAAGCCATAAATCCATTCCAACCTAAAGTTCCTAAGTGAACATGAGCAATTACCCAATCTGTAAAATGAGCAATTGAATTTAATTTTTTAGTAGCTAACATAGGTCCTTCAAAAGTTGCCATTCCATAACAAACAATTCCTACTGAAAAAAATTTTAAAATAGGATCCTTTTTTACTTTATTCCAATCTCCTCTTAAGGTCAATAATCCATTTAACATACCACCCCAAGAAGGAGCAATTAGCATAATTGAAAAAATAGTACCTAAAATTTGAGCCCAATTAGGAAGAGATGTATACATAAGATGATGTGGTCCCGCCCATATATATATAAATATTAAAGACCAAAAATGAATAATGGAAAGTTTATAAGAAAAAATGGGTTGATTAGATGCTTTTGGAACAAAATAATACATTAATCCAAGTATAGGCGTAGTTAAAATAAATGCTACAGCATTATGTCCATACCACCATTGCATTAAAGCATCTTGAACTCCAGCATATATAGAATAACTTTTAAAAGTAAAAAGATCAATAGGTAATTCAAGATTATTAAAGATGTGTAACATAGCTACGGCTACCCATGTTCCTAAAAAAAACCAAATACTGACATATAAATGTTTAATTTTTCTTTTTAAAATGCTTCCTATCATATTAATTCCATAAATCATCCAAATAAAAAAAATTCCTATATCTATAGGCCATTCATGTTCCGCATATTCCTTACTAGTATTTATTCCTAACAAAAAAGTAATCCAAGTAGAAATAATAAAAATTTGCCATCCCCAAAAGTGAATCCAACTAAGATAATCACTAAATATTCTAGTTTTTAATAATCGTTGTAAAGAATAGTAAGATCCTGTAAAAATAATATTTCCAACAAAAGCAAATACTACTGTACTAGTATGTAACATTCTCCAACGACCAAATCCAAATATTCCTTGAGAATTTTTCAGTTTACTTCCTAATAGAAAATCAGGCAATTCAGGATAAAATAATAAGAGAGAAATAACTAATCCAGCAAAAAATCCAATAATTGCCCAAAATATTGTAGCATATAGAAAAGCTTTTACAATACGATTATTGTAGTAATATGTTTCTATTTTCATAATAATATAGAATTATTATTTTTTTTTATGATTATCTATTAAAATTCTAATTTTATGAGATTCATAATTATCAAATTGACCATAATAAAGACTAATTAAAAAAATTATAAGAAAAATTGCTCCTAAAGAAATACTAGATAATATCATTATAATTAATACATCCATAAAAAAAATAATTTTTTATTTATCTAAGATAAAAATCTTCGTGAAACTATCCAAGTAGATAATAGAGAAAAAACAATTACGGATAAAGAACTTAAAGGCATTAAAATTGCTGCAATAAAAGGGGTTAAAAAACCGGTTATAGCAAATATAATTCCTATACAATTGTAAAATACACTAATCATAAAATTTACAATAATCAATTTGATTGATATTCTGGATATTTTTAGAAATAAAAAAATTTTACTCAAATAATTAGATTGAATAAAAGCATCACAATTAGGAAAGAAACTACTTGGATTTTCTGATATTGAAACGCCGACTTCACTTTGATTTAATGCAGAAGAATCATTAATACCATCTCCAATCATCATTACTTTTTCTCCATTTTTTTGTATTTTTTTTACATAATCTAGTTTGTTTTCTGGATTTTGATTAAAAATAATTTTACTAGATTTTGGTAAAATCGATTCTAAATATTTTTTTTCTAATTTATTATTATCACCAGAAAGAATAATGATTTTATATTTTTTTTTTAGATTTTGGAATATTTGTTCTATTCCTTTTCTATAATAATTTCTAAATAAAAAATAACCTATGAATTTTTTATTTATAGAAATAGCAACTGAAGTTCCTTGATGATTATTTATTGTAATTCCTATATATTTGGAAGATCCAATTTTAACTGGAACTTTATTTATAATTCCTTCTATACCATAACCTATTATTTCTCTAAAATTTTTTATAGGATAAAATTTATTGATAGATAATTCTGAAAAAATCTTTTTACTTAATGGATGAATTGAATTTCTTAATAAAGAGGAAATCATTTTTTTTTCTTTACATTTAAGATATGGACCAATAAAAGAAATTTTTTCTTTATTTTGATCTGTAATAGTTCCTGTTTTATCAAAAATTAAAGTACTTATATTAGAAATTCGTTCCATAGTTGAAATATCTTTTACATAAAATCCTTTTTTAGAAAATATTCGTATAAAATTTCCAAGTATAAATGGAGTTGAAAGAACTACAGCACAAGGACAAGTAATAATTAATACGGAAAAAACAGTTTGAAAAATTTTTGATACATTAATAAAATACCAATATATTCCAGTTATTATAGAAATGATTAAAACAATAGGAGTAAAATATTTACTAAATTGATTAGTTATTGAATTTAAATGAAAATTTTTTTTATTTTTACGAAATTTTTTATTATTCCATAATAAACTTAAATAGCTTTGATCTACATCTTTGATTACTTTTAAATAGATAGCTTCCCCCTTTTGTTTAGATCCAGCATAAATTCGTTCTCCTATTTTTTTTTTTCTTAAATAAGATTCTCCTGTAAGAAAACTATTATCTAATAATGCAGATCCTTTTATTAATATAGAATCTACAGGAATAATTTCTTCATTTCTAATTATAATATGATCTCCTTTTTTTAAGGAAAAAAGTAAAATATTTTCTTCTTTATTATTTTTTTTAATTTTTGATATTGAAATAGGATAAAAGGATTTATAACTTTTTTCAAAAGAAAATATTTTATTATGAGTATGAATTTGGAATATTTTACTAATAAGTAAAAAAAAGGAAAATCCAGATAAACTATCAAAATATCCAGATCCTAAATCAAAAAATACTTCATAACAACTCCATGAAAAAAGAACTAATATTCCAATAGAAATAGGAATATCCATATTAATAATATGTTTTTTAAATCCTAAAATAGCATATTTTATATGATCTGTGAAAGAAAATAATACAATAGGTAACGAAAGAATTAACATTAAATAACGAAAAAAATTACGATTTTCTAAATACCATATATCTTCATGAGATCCTACATATTCTGGAATAGCTAAAAGCATAATGTTCCCAAAACAAAAAAAAGAAATAGCTAATTTTCCTATTAATTTTCTATCAAATATTTTTTTTTTATTTTTTTTTTCTAAAAATTCAAAATTAATAGAAGGTTTATAGCCTGTTTTTTCAAGAATAATTGCTAAATAGCTTAATTTTAATCCCGAATGATTGAATATTATTCTAATTATTTTACTTGGAAAATCAACAGTAGATTCAATTATATTTTTATGAATATTAGATAAATTTTCCAAAATCATGATACATGAACTGCAATGAATAGATGGAATAAAAAAACGAACGGAAGTGATATTTTTATCTTTAAAATCAATTATTTTTTCGGCAATTTTTTCATCATCAAGAAATTTAAAATTTTCATTTTGTTTCATTTTTATAGACTATTATCTTTTTGTAATTTTAGAATTTTACTTTTTTATTTTTCTCCTATATATTTTTTATATTCTTTAAATGACATCAGGATATCATATTCTTTTTTATTCAATATTTTAATTTTAAGTATCCAACCCTCATTATAAGAATCTTTATTTAAATATTCTGGATTAGATAGTAAAATTTTATTGAATTCTAGTATTTTTCCTGAAACTGGCATAAATAAATCGGAAACAGTTTTAACGGCTTCTATTGTTCCAAAGATATTTCCTTCTTTGATTTTTGTTCCTATAATAGTTTCCTCTATATCTAAATAAACAATATCTCCTAACTCCTTTTGAGCAAAATGAGTAATTCCTACTGCATATATATTTTCATTATTATTATCATTATTAAAACCATATAATCCTATCCATTCATGATTTTTGCTATATTTTAAATTATTGAAGTTCATATTAAATATTAAATATTTTTTTTAAAAAAATTACAAATTTTAAAAATAAAAATTAATTAATCGAATTAAGTGAAAAGGTTCCATAATATTCCTACTTGAAAAAAGGAATCTTTATTTTTATGATTAAAAATATTTTTTTTATTATGATAAAATCCTATATTTTGTATACTACTATAAAAAATAGTTCTAAATATTTTAAAATTTAAAAAATAATCTATAAAAGGTACCCCTCCAATTTTTGTAGGAAAACATTCATTTTCTAAATAAAAAGAAAATAAATCAAAGGGATATGAAAAATATTGATGAAAATATTTATTAAAATAATTAATAGAAAATCCAGTTTGCACTAATAACGCTTTATTAAAAAAACTATCTTCGTAAGATATTGTATTTTTTGAAAGAAAATTTGGAATGGAAAAATTTAATTGATCAGATTTTTGATTTTGGAATAAAACCAGATTATTAATATGAAATTTCCATATATCATGAATTATTTTAATTTTTAAATTCCAGGTACGTATATATTTCCAATATAATAGATTTGGATTATTATTTTGATTAAGACGGTTAATATCATATATATTAAAAAAAATGTTCAACTTTTTTTTTGAAAAAAGAGAAAAATTAATTGATTTTATATATAATATTTCATTATTGTATTGTTGATTATTATAACAATTTCCATTTTTTTGAAACATATAAAAATTGATAAAATCAGAAGAAATATTATTATTGATATTAAATTTGATTAAAAACTGAAATTTTGACCATAAATTGGTATCCAATTGAGTAGATATTTGTAAATAATTTTTAGATATCAACCATTTCGCATAGGAATTAATTTTAAATATATTATTAATGAAATAATTAATTTTTGTTTCTAAATATATTTTATTAAAATTTAAATTTTTCTTTTCATTTTCATAAACTGGATCAAATAAATAATTTGAAAATAATTGATAATGTATTTGATCATGAATAGCACCTATTTCTATATTTAATTTTTTTTTAATTTCAAAAATTAAAGAAGATTCATTTTTTAAATATGATAAATTGATCCTATTATTTTGAAATTTTTCTTTAGAATCAAAAAAATATTTTAAATATTTGGAATATTCCATTTTTTCTATTAAAAAAATTGATCTTTCTCTATGGGTAGATTTAATCCATGAAGGGGAAATATTTTGAAAAAAACTTATGTATAATCTTTTATGAAAAAGATTTTTTTTATCAAAAAAAAAATTTGAATTATCCGTTTTTTTCCAAAAAGGAATTTTACTTTTTTTTTTTATATAAAAATTTTGATATAAAAAATGTCCCCATATTAATTTATCATGAGAAGAATCAGAATATTTATAATTAAATGTACTTAAGAATAAATTATGATATTTTTTTAAATTTATATTTGATTCTTCTTCAGAAAAAATATTTTTATATTCTATAGAATAATTCATTTTTTGATTAGGACTTTGACTAAATAAACCACTTAGTATTTTTTCTTGAAAAGAATTTTTTATATAAAAAATTTCTGATATTGGAGTTTTTACGTCAAAGTATCTAATCTTTTCACGAGAGAAAAAAATATCATTTAAAAAATACATTTTAGGAAGATAATTTTTATTAAAAAAAATTGTATTACAATACGATAAAAAATTTTTTTCTGTATCAGAATTAGGAATAATTAAATCTTTTTCTTTAAGTTTAAAAAAACCAAAATTATCCTTTCGAAAAAAATTATGAGAAAATTCTTTTTCTATAGAAAAAGAATTTGTATCTAAATTTCTTTTTTTTTTATTATCTTCTGTCCAATATTTATAATCTTTAGAAATAGGATTATAAATACCCCAAATTTTTTTTTGCATTATATTTTCTTTTTCCATAGATTTTACAGAAAAAGAAATATAAAATAATATAAAAAATAAAAAATAAAAGATAAATATTTTCATAATAATAAAATTTATATAGTTACTAATTTTATTAATTTTAGTTAGTGTATAAGATTCTTAAAATTATTTTATTCCAATTATTATACTATATATTATAAAATATTTCTTAAGAAAAATTTATTTATTATTATGTAGTAAATATCATATAGTAAAAATATTATAAATTATATTCAAATTTATTTTTATAACTATTCATAAAAAATTTTAGATGATAGGACTACTCCAATAGAATTGTATTTTATATCTTAATTTTTTTTTATGTTATGAAAAAAATTATTCTAAATGATAGATGAAATATTTCAGTTTTAATAATAAATTTTTTTTCAAAACTTTAAAAAAGTTAAAATTACTCTATTTTTTTTAATAATATGAAAATGGATGAATAATTAAAATTACCTTTATTGAATCATTTAATAAAAAATAAAGATTGAAAAAAAAATATCAAATATATTCTATTGATTATTGGACATTTTTTTTCCCAAAAAAAAATGTTCCTAATCGAATAAGTGTACTACCACATTCTATAGCTATAGGATAATCTCTACTCATTCCCATGGAAAGTACAGAATATTTATATTTATTTTTACATTCATTATATATTTTATTTAAATAATCAAATTCATGATGGATTTTTTGAATAGATCCATGAAAAGTAGCCATTCCCATTAGTCCAATAATTTTTACATTTTTCATATTTTTATAATGATCATTTTCCAAAATTTCATGAACTTCTTTAGGAGTAATTCCGGATTTATTTTTTTCATTACAAATTTTTATTTGCAATAAACAGTTTATAATCCGATTATATTTTAGTGCTTCTTTATTTATTATTTTAAGATGTTCAATTTTTTGAACACTATGAATTAAATTAATAAAAGGAATTATATATTTTAATTTATTACTTTGAATTCTACCAATCATATGCCAACGAATATCCTTTGGTAATTTTTTATATTTTAGGATCATTTCTTGAATATAATTTTCTCCAAAATCTCTATGTCCTGTTTGATAAACTTTTTTTATAGAAAAAATATCTTGATTTTTAGATACTGCTAAAATTTTTATATTTTTTGGTATTGATTTTTTTATGGAAAAAATACGATATTCGATTGTTTTCATTTTTATGAAAATATTCTGTCAAATTCTTTCATTAAATCAATTAAAACCTGTACACTTTCTAATGGCATCGCATTATATATACTAGCACGATATCCACCTAAAACTCTATGACCTTCTAATCCAATAATATTTTCTTTTTTCCACATATCATCAAATTTTTTTTTTAGATTTTTTTTTTTTAAAAAAAAGGTAATATTCATATTAGAACGATCTTCCTTATAAATTTTATTTTCAAATAGATTATTTCTATCTATTTCATCATATAATAATTTAGATTTTTCTTTATTTTCTTTTTCTAAAATAGAAATTCCTCCTTTATTTTTTATCCATTCTAAAGTTAACATAGAAGTATAAATAGAAAATACATTTGGTGTATTGAAAATACTTTTATTTTTAATATGAATTTTATAGTCTAGATAAGAAGGTATATTTCTTTGAGTTTTTATTAAAATATCTTTTTTTATTATAACAATAGTCATTCCTGCCGAACTTACATTTTTTTGTGCAGAAGCATAGATTAATCCAAATTTACAAAAATTCAATTTTCTACTAAAAATATCAGAAGACATATCACAAATTATTGGTACAGAAGTATTAGGAAATATTTTCATTTGTGTTCCAACAATAGTATTATTTGAAGTACAATGAAAATAATCTACTTTATCTGGAATTTTATAATTTTTAGATATATGGACATATTTTTTTTTTTTTCCAGAAAAAAGTATTCTTACTTTTCCTATTTTTTTCGCTTCTTCAATAGCATTATTAGCCCATATTCCTGTATCTAAATAAGCTGCTTCTTTTTGCATTAAATTATATGGTACCATGGTAAATTGTAATGTAGCACCTCCTTGAAGAAATAAAACTGCATAATCTTCATTTAAATTCATCAATTTTTTTACCAAATTAGTAGTTTTTTCCAATATTTCTTCAAAATCTTTACTCCTATGAGATATTTCAAGCAAAGATAATCCATATTGATTATAATTAATTACAGCTTTAACTGATTTTTTAATAACTTGTTTTGGTAAAATAGAAGGACCAGCATTAAAATTATGTATTTTCATATCATGAATAAAATAACTAATTCTTTTCCAAAATTAAAAAAAATACTAATATAATAACCAAATTATATCTTTATTCCTAATATTTTTTTTGTTGTTTTTGTTACTTTGAATCTATCATCTAATCGATTTCCTATAACCAAAATAATATCTCCATTTCCATTAATCAATAACCATATTTGTTTCTTTTCCAAAAGAGAAAATTTTTTTTCTTTATAATATTTACTTAATTTTTTTTTACCTTTCATGTTTAAAGGAAAAAAGTAATCTCCTTTTTTCCATGTTCTTAATTCTAAAGGAAATTCAATTTTATCAAAATCTATGAATGACATATTTTTCGTATTTTTTTCTTTTGGTGAAGGGTTTATAATAAATTGTATATCAATAGGTAAATATTTTAAATTTTCAAATTTTATATCCTGTATAACGTATCCCTTATCTTTTTTATCAAAAAAATGATTTTCTATTAAAATCCAATAATTCCTATTTTTAATAATACGATATCTTTTTGAAATTAATTGTTTTCCAGATTGTGCATGAATAAGATGTTTTAAATTTTCTATATTAGAAAATCCATATGGAAAAAATAACTTAAATAAATAAAATGATAATGGTTGTAAATTTTTTATTTTTTCGCATTCTATCTTCCATAAAAATGGATTACTTTTTTTTTCTACTGTAATCTCTTTATTGATTTTTTTTATCTCTATCTCTATAAAAAAATTTTCCTTATAAAGATATTCCATACTTTTTTTTACACCCTTATAAAAAGAATTAGAAAAAGTAGATGTTATTAAGCGAATTTTATTTCTTAAATATTTATACTCTTTATTACTGCTATCTAATCTCCATTGGATATTTTTTATTTTAGCATAATGTAAAATTTCTTTTTTAGTAAAACCAGAAAGAGGACGAATAAATTTTTTGTTTTTTATAGGTATTCCTAACAATCCTTTAATTCCTGTTCCTCTCATCATATTAATAAAAAAGGTTTCAATAGAATCGTTAAAATGATGCCCTAAAGCTATATATTCATATGAATTTATTTCTAATAATTCTTCAAACCAATCATATCTAAGTTTTCTAGCAGCCATTTGTATAGATATTTTTTTTTTTTTAGAAAAATCAAAAGTATTAAATCGTTTAATATGATATGAAATATTTTTTTTTACACAAAAATTTCTGACAAAATATTCATCTTCATTAGATTCTTTATTCCTTAAGGAAAAATTACAATGAGCTACACTTAATGTTATTTTAAGATTAAAAGAAATATGAAGTAATAAATTGATAAGTACCATACTATCTAATCCTCCGCTTACAGCAACACAAATATTTTTATTTTCAATTGAAAAATCTTTTATTAATTTTTCTAAAAATAAAGGATCATATAATTTATATTCCATAAATAACTATTCAATATGATTTATAATTTCCTTAATTATTTTTTTTTTGGATTTTCCAGTAATGTCAATTATTTTAGAAGATTTTTCATAAAAAAAAATTCTATTTGAAAAATGCTTCATAATAAATATAAATAATTCATTTTTAGATAAATGAGATATAATCGGTCGATTTTTTTTCTCTATATATAGCCTTTTATATAATGTATAAATATTGGTTTTTAGATAAAATGTTTTCGAATATTTATTTAATAAATAAATATTGTTATAATAACAAGGTGTCCCTCCACCAACAGATAAAATATATTGTTTATGTTTTTTTAAAAATTTTTTTAGCATTAAATGTTCTATTTTTCTAAAAAAAGTTTCTCCATTTTTTTTAAAAATATTATAAATAGAATTCTTTTTTTTTTGAACTATCATAGAATCTAAATCATAAAAAAAAAATTTCAATTTTTCGGATAAAATTTTTCCTATAGAAGTTTTCCCACAACCCATATATCCAATCAAAGTTACTTTCATGAAAATATAAAATTTATAATAGTATATTTGTTTATAATAATAAAAAAAAATACATAGATAGAATACAAATATATAGAATTCAGACCTGATAGCTCAGCTGGCAGAGCATTACACTTTTAATGTAAGGGTCCTGGGTTCGAATCCCAGTCAGGTCATTATTTCATTCATTACATCATTTATTTATTTCTATTTCTAATACAGTTGGACAATGATCCGAATATTTTATTTCAGGTAATAAATATGCATTAATCATTTTTTTGTTTAAAGAACTGCTAACCATTATATAATCAATTCTCCAACCTTTATTATTTTTTTTTGAATTATAACGATAACTCCACCAACTATAATTTTTAGATTCTTTAACATAGTTTCTAAAACTATCTATAAACCCTAAATTTAAAAAATCACTCATCCATTTTCTTTCTTTTGGCAAAAAACCTGAATTTTTATGATTTTTTATAGGATCATGAATATCTATTTTTTTATGACAAATATTATAATCTCCACAAATAATAAGATTTTTTAATTTTTTTTTCATTTTTTCTATATAAAAAATGAAATTATCCATAAAATAAAATTTAAAATTTAATCTATTTGCCATATCTATTCCTGAGGGAATATAAATATTTATCACGGATATTTTTTTAAAATCTATTCGTAATATTCTTCCTTCTTGATCGATAGAATCAATTCCTATTCCATATTCTATATATTTGGGTTCTTTTTTACATAAAATACCTACTCCACTATATCCTTTTCTTTTTGTTGAAGGATACCAATAATGGTAATAACCCAAATTATCAAATATACTGGTATCTATTTGTTCCGGAAAAGCTTTTATTTCTTGAAAACATAAAATATCGGGTTGATTTATTTCAATCCAATTGGATAAACCTTTATTTATTCCAGATCTAATTCCATTAATATTATAACTAATAATTTTCATATTCCATAAAAAAAAATTTACTAAAAATAATCATTCAATTTCTAATAATTATTAAATAATGAATAAAAAAAAATAGTGTTCGAAAAGGTTAAAGAATATTCAAAATAGTTTTTTATATTTGCTCATCAAATCTATAGATAAAAATAAAAATTACTGTAAAAGCTTACTATTTTGTAAGCTTTTACTATTATTATAATATATTATTCCTTCCTATTATATAAAATGGATAAACTTAAAATAGCTATTCAAAAATCAGGTCGTCTTTATGACGACTCCATCAAATTACTTAAAGATTGTAGTATAGAGGTTAATATTGGAATAGATAAATTAAAAACAACAGCTCTTAATTTTCCACTAGAAATACTTTTTTTACGTGATGATGATATTCCTCAATATTTAGAAGATGGAGTAGCCGATATAGGAATTGTTGGAAAAAATGTTCTTTTGGAAAAAAGAAAAAAAATAAAAATCAAAGAAACTTTAGGATTTGGGAAATGTCGTCTTTCGATTGCAATTCCTAAATCTTTGGTTTATAAAGAAATAAATGATTTAAATGGAAAAAGAATCGCTACAAGTTATCCATTTTTGGTTAGAGAATTTTTCGAAAAAAAATATATAAAAGCAGAAATTCACGAAATTTCTGGAGCTGTAGAAATTGCTCCTGGAATAGGATTAGCCGATTGTATTTGTGATTTGGTAAGTAGTGGATCTACACTTTTTATGAATGGATTAAAAGAAGTAGAAACAATTCTTCAATCTGAAGCTGTTTTAGCATCTAATCTTCATTTAGGAAAACCACAAAATATCATAATGAAAAAATTATTATTTCGGATTCGATCTGTAAAAAAAGCTAAAAATCATAAATATATTCTTTTAAACGTCTCTAATGAACACTTAGAAAAAATAATATCTCATCTTCCAGGAATTAAAAGTCCAGTTATTCTTCCATTAGCAAATTCAAAATGCAGTTCTGTACATTCTGTAGTAAATGAAAATGATTTTTGGGGGATTATAGAAAATTTAAAAGCACTTGGAGCACAAGATATATTAGTACTTCCAATAGAAAAAATTATACTTTAATATAATATGAATATTCAAATTTATATGCATCCTTCATTCAATACGTGGAAATATATTATAAAAAGACCTATAAAAGATATTTCTATATTAACTGATTCAGTTACACCTATTATAAATAATGTAAAAAAATATGGAGATTTAGCCTTAAAAACCTATACAAAAAAATATGATAATTTTAATCTTAAATATATTCAAGTCACGGAAGAAGATATTAATAAAGCAAATATAAAAATTTCAAATTGTTTAAAAAAATCTATTGAAATAGCATATAAAAATATCAAATTTTTTCATCAAAAACAAATACATGAAGAATCTAAAATTGAGGTACTACCAGGAATTATTTGTTGGAGAAAATCAGTTCCTATAGAAAAAGTAGGTTTTTATATACCTGGAGGATCCGCACCTTTATTATCTACTGTATTAATGTTAGGAATTCCAGGTAAGTTAGCAGGATGTAAAAATATCATTTTATGTTCACCTCCAAATAAAAATGGAGAAATACATCCATCTATTTTATACACAGCTAAATATCTAGGTATTACACAAATATATAAAATAGGAGGAGCTCAAGCAATAGCTGCCATGGCATATGGAACAGAAAGTATTCCATCAGTTTATAAAATATTTGGACCAGGTAATTCTTATGTAACAATAGCTAAAAAAATTGTATCTCAAAACGGAATTGTGGCTATTGATATACCTGCAGGTCCTTCAGAAATTGTTATATTAGCCGATAATACAGCTAATCCAGAATATGTAGCTTCCGATTTACTTTCTCAATCAGAACATGATATGGAAAGTTATATTCTTTTAGTTACTATAAATGAATCTTGGTGGATAGAAAAAGTAAAATGTGAATTAAAAAAACAATTAATTAATCTATCCTATAGAAAAAATATTATGAAAACGGCTTTTGAAAAAAGCAAAATTATTGTTTTTGATTCTTTGGAAAAAGGGATCAAATTGATTAATGAAATTGCTCCAGAACATCTTATTATTAATTGTAATAATGCTATTTATTGGAGTAATAAAATAAAAAATGCTGGTTCAATATTCTTAGGAAATTATTCTCCAATTAGTATTGGGGATTATGCTTCTGGTCCTAATCATGTACTTCCTACATATGGTTATGCTAAATCTTATAGTGGAGTATCTGTAGATAGTTTTATTAAAAAAATAACTTTTCAAAAAATTTCCAAGAAAGGATTACGAAATTTATCAAAATGTGTTGATGTATTGTCTTCTGAAGAAGGATTAATAGCACATAAAAAATCCATTAATATTAGATTAAAAAAATGAATATTGAATGTGAATGCATGAATAGAGATGATTTTTCAAATTTTAATTTGAATTCTTTAATCAGAGATAATATTTTAAAAATAGATCCTTATTTATCTGCTAGAGAAGAATATTCTTATCAAGAAAAAAATTCTATATTTCTAGATGCTAATGAAAATTCTTTCGGGTCTCCTTTATCATTTTCTAATTCCTACAATAGATACCCGGATCCATTGCAAAAAGAATTAAAAAGAAAAATATCAGAAATAAAAAAAATTTCTTCATCCAAAATTTTTTTAGGAAATGGAAGTGATGAAATTATTGATTTAATTTATCGTATTTTTTCTCGTCCAAATACAGATAATGTAATTATTTTTCCTCCTACATATGGAATGTATGAAGTTATTGGAAAAATTCATGGAGTAGATATTGTAAAAGTTTTTCTAACGGAAGAAGAATATCAATTAAATTTGAAAAAAATAAAAAAGGCCGTTAATCCATACAGTCGGATCATTTTTATTTGTTCTCCAAATAATCCTACTGGAAATGATATAAAAAAAGAAGATATTGAAAATATCATAAAAAAATTTTCCGGTATTGTTGTTTTAGATGAAGCTTATATTGATTTTTCAGAAAAAAAATCTTTTTCTTTAGAAATAGAAAAATATCCCAATTTAATTATTTTACAAACACTTTCTAAATCTTGGGGTTTAGCCGGATTAAGAATAGGAATTGCTATTTCTTCTGAAGAAATTATTCAATGGATGAATAAAGTGAAATTTCCCTATAACGTAAGTCAAATATCTCAAAAAATAGCTATTCAAGCTCTTAATAATAAGGATTTATTTTTTTATCATTTAAAAAATATACTTTCAGAAAGAAAATATATGGAAGACTCTTTAACAGAAATTCCTATTATAGATAAAGTATATCCTAGTTCTTCAAACTTTATACTAGTTAAAATTTCCTTTTCATCAAAAAATCTTTATCAATATTTAGTTGATAAAAACATTATTGTTAGAGATCAGTCTAAAATCATTTTGTGTAATGAATGTTTAAGAATAACAGTAGGTACTCATGAAGAAAATGAGTATTTGATAGATCAAATAAAAAAATATTCCGAAAAATGTTCCTAAGTATATAAGGAATAACATAAAAAAAAATACCATGAAAAAAATATTGTTTATTGATAGAGATGGAACAATAATACAAGAAACTCCTCCTAATTATCAAATTGATACTATCGAAAAGGTTAATTTTTTTCCAAAAGTTATATTTTTTTTAACTAAAATAGTTAATGAATTGGATTATGATTTAGTTATGGTAACTAACCAAGATGGATTAGGTACTGAAAAATTTCCTGAAAAAAATTTTTGGCCTATACATAATCATATATTAAAGATATTAAAAACAGAAGGAATTAATTTTTCTTCTATTCATATAGATAGAACTATTCCAGAAGAATATTCTTCTACTAGAAAACCAGGAATAGGAATGCTCACTTCTTATTTTCATTCGGATTATGATCTTTCCAATTCTTTTGTTATTGGAGATAGAATAACGGATGTTTTATTAGCAAACAATTTAGGATGTAAGTCCATATGGATCAATGAAAATAATCATTATGTATCCAAAAAAGAATTTTCCATAGAAAGAAAAAATTTCAAAAAAAAAATAGTTTTGAAAACTGATAATTGGAAAAATATTTACGAATATTTAAAATATGTATCTAATAAAAAATTGATTAAACATAGAAGAACAACATTAGAAACAGATGTCAAAATCACTATTCAACTTTATGGAGAAGGAAAATCAGATATAAAAACAGGATTAGGTTTTTTTGATCATCTTTTAGAACAAATTTCTTTTCATAGTATGATAGATATGAATATTCACACAAACGGAGACTTAAATATAGATGAACATCACACTATAGAAGATACTGCAATTGCTTTAGGAGAAGTTTTTAATCAATCTATTATAAATAAAAGTGGAATAGAACGTTATGGTTTTTTTTCTATTCCTATGGATGATTCTTTAGCTACAGTAATATTGGATCTTGGAGGGAGAAGTGAATTATCTTGGAAAACCAATTTTTTTAGTGAAAAGATTGGTCAAGTTCCTACAGAAATGTTTATCCATTTTTTTAAATCTTTTTCTTCTTCTGCAAAATGTAATATTCATATTTATGCTACAGGAAAAAATGATCATCATAAGATAGAATCTATTTTTAAAGCTTTCGCTAGAGCTATTAAAATGGCTATACAAAAAAACAATATTAAAAAATTGCCTAGTTCTAAAGGCCTATTATAAAAATTTTTCAATCCAAAAATTATGAAAACAATTATTATAAAATATCCTGCTGGAAATGTACAATCTGTACTTTTTTCTTTAGAAAGAATAGGAATAGATGCTATCGTAACGGACTCTATAGAGTCTATTAAAAATGCAGAAAAAGTAATTTTACCTGGTGTAGGAGAAGCTAATTTTGCTATGAAATATTTAAAAGAAAAAAAATTGGATATTCTTTTATCTAAGTTAGAACAACCAGTATTAGGAATATGTTTAGGAATGCAATTATTATGTAAATATTCTGAAGAAAGTAGTACTAATTGTATAGGAATTTTTGATTTATTAGTAAAAAAATTTCAATCAAAAAATAAAAATCATAAAATTCCTCAAATTGGTTGGAATACTATTGATACACTAAAAGGACCATTATTTGAAAATATTCCAGATGGAAGTTATCAATATTTTGTACATAGTTATTATGCTCCTTTAGGAAAATATACTATAGCTAAAACCGACCATATAGTTTCTTATAGTTCAGCACTACAAAAAAAAAATTTTTATGCTGTACAATTTCATCCAGAAAAATCTTCTTATGTAGGACATAAAATATTAGAAAACTTTATGAGATTATAAAAGAAATAAATTTTTATAATGAATATTATTGTAGCTATAGATCTTATTGATGGAAAATGTGTTCGTTTAACACAAGGAGACTATAAAAGAAAAAAAATTTATAATAAAGATCCATTAGATATGGCCTTTTTATTAGAAGATCATGGAATATCTAGATTACACTTAGTAGATTTAGATGGAGCAAAAAAAGGGAAAGTCATTCATTGGAATATTTTGGAAAAAATTGCAAAATATACACATCTAATCATTGATTTTGGAGGTGGAATTCATACCGAAGAAGATGTACGTATTGTATTTGAAAATGGAGGGGATATGGTAACTATTGGAAGTATAGCTGTAAAAAATCCATTTCTTCTAAAGAAATGGATTCAAATTTATGGAAAAGATAAAATACTTCTTGGAGTAGATGTTAAGGATTATAAAATTGCTACTAATGGATGGACAAAATTTCATAAAATTCCTTTTTGGGATTTTTTAGAAGAAAAAAATTTTCATGGAATAAAAAAATTTTTTTGTACGGATATATCTAAAGATGGAGATCTTTCTGGTCCATCTTTATCCTTATATAAGAATATCATTCATAGGTTCCCAAATATTGAACTTATTGCAAGTGGAGGAATAAGAAATATATCCGATATCAAAATATTGGATGATTTAGGTTGTCATGGAGTAATTATTGGAAAAGCTATATATGAAAATAAAATATCGTTATCAGAACTTAGAAATTGGGAAGATGGTGAGAAAAAATTAAAATAAATTATGTTAGTTAAACGTATTATCCCTTGTTTAGATATTAAAAACGGAAGGATTGTCAAAGGAATTAATTTTAAGAATTTAAAAGATGCTGGAGATCCAATAATAATGAGTCATTGGTATACAAAACAAGGTGCAGATGAATTAATATTTTTAGATATCACAGCTACAAATGAAAAAAGAAAAACATTATTTTCTTTAGTGAAAAAAATTTCTCGTTATATTAATATTCCTTTTACTGTTGGAGGAGGTATTATGGAAGAAAACGACGTAGAATTATTATTAAATGCAGGAGCAGATAAAATATCTATTAATACAGCTGCTTTTAAAAGTCCCAAAATTTTAGAAGTTCTTTCTAGAAGATTTGGTAGTCAATCTATTGTTTTAGCTATTGATACAAAATACGAAAAAAATGAATGGTGGGTATATTTAAATGGAGGAAGAATTTCAACCAGAAAAAAAACTTTAGATTGGGCTAAGGAAGGAGTAAATCGAGGGGCAGGAGAAATATTATTAACTTCAATGAATCATGATGGGATGAAAAATGGATTTGCTTTAGATATAACTAAAAAAATTTCGGATTTACTTTCTACACCTATTATTGCTTCAGGTGGAGCTGGTAAATTAGAAGATTTTTATCAAGTTTTTAAAAATGGTAATGCAGATGCAGCATTAGCTGCTAGTATTTTTCATTATAGAGAAATAGAAATTCCTAATTTAAAATATTATTTAAATTATCATAATATACCTGTGAGAACTAATAAATAAATTTAAAAAAAAATGAAGTGCATTCAAAAAAAAAAAATAAATTTTCAAAAAGGATTAATTCCCGTTATTGTTCAAGATTCAAAAACTAGTAAAGTTTTAATGCTTGGTTATATGAATCAGGAATCCTATAAAAAAAGTATTGAAGAAAAAAAAGTTATTTTTTATAGTAGATCTAAAAAAAGATTGTGGAAAAAAGGAGAAATTAGTCATAATTATCTTTTAATTAAAGATATATTAATTGATTGTGATCAAGATACTTTATTGATTAAAGCAAATCCTACAGGGCCGATTTGCCATAATGGATCGGATACTTGTTGGAAAGAAATAAATAAAATGAATTTTTTATTTCATTTAGAAAATATAATCTCTAATAGAATAAATAAAAAATATAAAAATTCTTATATTTTTCAATTATTTCAAAAAGGAATTAATAAAATATCTCAAAAATTAGGAGAAGAAGCCGTAGAAATGATCATTGAATCTAAAGATAATGATAAACATTTTTTTTTAAATGAATCTGCAGATTTGTTATTTCATTATCTTATTCTTTTACATAAAAAAGGAATTTCCATACAAGAAATTATAAATATTTTAGAAGAAAGACATTTAAAAAATGAAAAAAAAGAATTAATAGATATTTAAAATTTTTTTTTACTTAAAATTTGTTAAAAAGTAGATAAATGTAACCTAACATCAGAGATAATCCTCCTGGACTGTGTAATAATGATCATTTTTCATTGTGATTCTATTGATGATTTGATGAAATATTCAAAATAATTCTTTTTTTTTATTTTCCAAATATTTTTATAATAATATAATACCCATTATATTTTTTATATTTCTTCTTTAAAAACAAATAAAATATATTTATATATATATACCATAATAAAATTATACCATTTATATTTTTAATATAATAATATTTTTTATTCTATTTCAAATGAGTAATTATAGTAGGATAGAAGATATTATTTTTTTTTATTATTTAATGCGGAAGCTATTAAAATATTTTTTATAAGCATAATCCGGGTCATAGGACCAACTCCACCTGGAACAGGTGTAAGATAAGAAGCTTTTCCATAAACGCTATTAAAATCAACATCTCCTTTTAAAATAAATTTTTTTTTATTTTTTACTTTATTAATGCCAACATCTATAATGATAGCTCCTTTTTTAATCATTTTTCCTGTTAAAAAACCGGGGATTCCAACAGAAATTATAATTATATCTGCATTTTTCGTATAGTTTTCTATATTTTTAGTATAACTATGTGTCAATGTTACAGTGCTATTTCCAAGATAATTTTTTCTGCTCATCAAGATACTAATAGGTCGTCCTACAATACGACTTCTTCCAATTACTACAGTATTTTTACCCGAAATTTTTATTTTATATCTTTCTAAAAGAACTAATATTCCTAATGCAGTAGCAGGAAAAAAAGTCTTCATATTCAAAGACATTTTTCCAAAATTTTCGGGATGAAATCCATCTACATCTTTTTTTGGGTTAATCGCTAAAATGATATTATCCGTATTGATATGTTTTGGAATAGGTAATTGGATAATAAAACCATCTATTAAAGAATTTTCATTCATTTTTTGAATTTCTTTTAATAATTCCAATTCGGAAATTTCTACAGTTAGATGGACTAAAGTTGATTGTATTCCAATATTTTTGCATTCTTTTATTTTACTATTGACATATGTTATACTGGAACTATTATTTCCTAATAAAATAATTCCAAGATGAGGAATTCGTTTTTTTTGATTTCGGATATTTTTATCTATTTCCTTAGAAATTTCTTTTCTTATTTCAATTGCTAATCGATTTCCATTTAATAATTGGGTCATTTTCGAATTTCTATTTCTTTTGTTAATTGAAGGAATTCTTTTATAGATAATTGTTCAGCTCTTTTATTCAAAAATGGAATATCATAAAAATTGGGAATTTTTTTAAAATATTGGAGTGCATTTTTCAATATTTTTCTTCTTTGATTAAAAGCCATTTTTACGCATAAAAATAAAATATCCTTATTAAAAAGGATTTTTAATTTTTTTCTTTTTAAAGATATTACGGCCGATTTTACATTTGGAATAGGATAAAATACATGTTTTTTTACTGAAAAAAGATATTCTACATCATAGAATGATTGTACTAAAACAGATAAAATTCCATATTTAACCATTCCTTTATGAGAAAGGATACGTTCTACAAATTCTTGTTGAAACATTCCAATACATTCTGGTATATATTGATTATATTTTAATATATGAAATAATATTTTAGAAGAAATTCCATAAGGGAAATTTCCAATTAATGCAAAATTATTAAGGTTTATTTCTTCTGGATTCCATTTTAAAAAATCTTGATGTATAATTTGATTTTTAGAAATAGAAAAATTTTTTTTTAAAAAAAAGATGAGATTTTCATCAATTTCTATTAAAAATACTTTTTTACATAAAAATAATAAATAACGAGTTAATATTCCTAACCCGGGCCCTATTTCTACTACTGTATTATAATCTTGAAAAGATAGATTTTTTACAATTTTCTTAGCTATATTTTTATCTTTTAAAAAATATTGATCGAATTTTTTTTCAAAAAAAGATTCTTTCATTATGCAAATATAAAAAAGAAATATATTAATATTATTTTTGTATATTTAAAATATATCTTGATTTTAATTAAGATTGTAAATACAATTTTAATTTTTCTATGCTTCAACCCTCTTTTATACGTAATAATAGGAAAAAAGTTTTATTAGGATTAAAAAAAAGAAACTTTCAAAAAGTTTATTTGATAGATGAAATATTGACTTTAGATAAAAAAAAGAAGGAATTAAAAACTATTCTGAATAAAATTTCAGAAGAAGAAAATAAAATATCCAAAAATATAAGTCATCTTATTATGAAGATTGATAAAAATATAAAAATCAATTCTTTAAAAGAAAAATCCCTTTTTTTAAAAAAAAAAAAAAAAGATTTTAATATTCAATTAAAAAATATTAATCAATGTTTAGAAAAAAAACTAAATAAAATACCTAATATACCCAATGAAAAAGTAAAAAAAAATTCCGATAAAAATGATATTATTTTTCAAGAAGGTCCTATTTATTCAACAATAATAGAAGGAGCACTTACTCATTGGGAATTAGCTAAAAAATTTCATTTATTCGACTTATTGTTAGGTACGAAAATATGTGGATCTGGTTTTTCAGTTTATATCGGAAAAGGGGCTAAATTACAAAGAAGTTTGATTCAATATTTTTTAGATCAGAATATACGTGCTACATATACAGAATACAGTTTTCCTTATCTTATAAATGAAAAGTCAGGATATTCAACAGGACAAATTCCGGATAAAGAAGGTCAAATGTATTTAATAGAAAAAGATAATTTTTATCTTATTCCAACTGGAGAAATTCCTCTTATGAATTGTTATAGAGATAATATACTTACATATAAAGACTTACCTATCAAAGCGACCACTTATACTTCTTGCTTTAGAAGAGAAGCTGGATCTTATGGTTCTAAAGTTAGAGGGTTAAATAGATTACATCAATTTGAAAAAGTAGAAATTATTCAAATTACTTCTCATGAAACTTCCTATTATTATTTAGAGGAAATGATTTTACATGTTAGAAATATTCTAAAATCTTTAGAATTACCGTTTCGAATACTTCGTTTAATTGGTAAAGATCTCGGTTTTTCATCTTCTATAACTTATGATTTTGAAGTGTATTCTATGGTACAAAAAAAATGGTTAGAAGTAAGTTCTATTTCAAATTGCACTAATTTTCAATCTAATAGATTAAATCTTCGATATAAAACTATTACAGGAAAAATGGAGTTTTGTCATACACTTAATGGAAGCTCTTTAGCTTTACCACGAATTATTGCCGCTTTATTAGAAAATAATCAAACTGTCAATCAAATTAATATTCCTAAAGTTTTAATTCCTTATACAGGATTTGATAATATTAAATAAAAAATATTTTTTCTACTTTAGATCCATTAATGGAATTTAATCCTATTTTTATTGATGTTACATATCATCGGGAAGAATTTTTTTATGTAGAAAAAGAAAATGATCTTTTACAAAGAAAAGCTGTATCCATGCATTTGTCCTGGTATTATAAGTATTTGTGAAAAAATTATGAATAAATATGGAATAGATGCCATCCTACATCTTAATTTTTGGTGGTTTTAATAAACAAAGGACTGAAAATGCTTTAATAGATATAAATTTTTTAGGAATAGATAATGTTTTAGTACTTAGAGGGGATCCTATTTATTAAATTAGAAAATAGTTTTTTTTCTAAAAAAGATGGACCTAACAGTAGAATTAGTAAAGAAAGTTCAAAACTTGAACAAAGGAAAGTATCTTAATAAAACTTTTTTTTAAAAAAAAAATTCTACATTATTTGATTTTTGTATTGATATAGCTGGATATCCATAAAAAACATTGAGAAGATCCCCATATGGAAAGTGATTTATTTTTCTTAAAAAAAAACTTGAATATGGAATTAATTATATTGTTACTCAAATGTTTTTTGATAATAAAAAATACTTTTTTTTTGTAAAAAAATGTAGATCAAAAGGGATAATTATCCCTATAATACCTTAAATTAAACCTATTTATTCTAAAATTCAATTAAAAAGATAAAAAATTAATTTTTAATATTGGAATTGAATGGGCAATACAACAATCTAAGGAGTTAAAAAATTCTGGAGTAAAAGTCATTCATTATTACACTATGGATAAACCAGATAATATTTATAAGATAGTTCAAGCTATTTATTAAAAAAATTAAACAAGATAAAGAGTCTCTTTTATGGAGTTAATTACTTTTTCTTCATTTGGAAACCAATTCTTTATCAAATGGGAAGAATAAGGTGCTGGTGTATCTATTAAAGTGATTCTATTAATAGGAGCATCAAGGTAATCAAATCCATATTTTTGTATAATATATGAAACTTCAGAAGCTATTGAAGCAAAAGGCCATGATTCCTCTAAAATAACTAAACGATTGGTTTTTTTTACAGAAAAAAGTATAGATTCATAATCTAATGGACGAATACTTCGAATATCTATTACTTCTACACTAATATTTTCTTTTTCTAATTTTTCTGCTATATTTAAAGCCATTTTCATAATTTTTCCAAAAGAAACTAAACTTATATCAGTTCCTACTTTTTTTATATCTGCCTTTCCAATAGGTAGTAGGTATTCTTCTTCTGGAATCATCATGGTATCACCATACATTTGTTCAGATTCCATAAAAATAACGGGGTTATTATCTCTAATAGAAGATTTTAAAAGTCCCTTAGCATCATATGGATTACATGGAATTACTACTTTTAAACCCGGACAACTTGCGTACCAACTTTCAAAAGATTGAGAATGGGTAGCTCCTAATTGCCCAGAAGATCCAGTAGGTCCCCTAAAAACAATAGGAATATTCCATTGTCCACCACTCATATAACGTATTTTTGCAGCATTATTAATAATTTGATCCATTGCTACCAAAGAAAAATTAAATGTCATAAATTCAATAATTGGCCGACAACCATTCATTGCAGATCCAACTCCTATACCAGAAAATCCTAATTCTGATATTGGAGTGTCAATGACTCGTTTTGGGCCAAATTCTTCTAACATACCTTTAGAAGCTTTGTAAGCGCCATTATATTTAGCAACTTCTTCACCCATTAGATATACGGAATTATCTCTTCTCATTTCTTCACTCATAGCTTCCGCTATGACTTCACGAAAAGTAATTTTTTTCATAATATTTTTTTTTAATGGATCCAAAGTTTAGTAAAAAGTAAAAATTCCATATAAAAAATAATAACGGAAAAGGGATAAAATTTATTCCTTTTCCGTTTTGAATCATTAATTAATGATTATCTGGTTGATTTTTTTTTTGTAAATTTTCCTGCATTTTATGAAGAGCGATTTGTTCATTTTTAGAATCTGTTATAGATTGATTTATTTTATTCAAAAAATAACTTTTATCTTTAAGAATTTTTAATTTTTCTTTTTCATATTTTTTATATTCTTCAAAATCTTTTTTAGCTTGTAATTGCTCTTTTGAACCGTAAGGTTTAGATCTCATTACCGATTTTCTTCTCTTTGTTTCATTTAAAATTTTTTTCTGAATACTTATCATATCATAATATTGATTTTGATGAAAATTACTTTCTTTTTCTAATTCTTTTATTTTTACTTCTATATCTTTTATTCTTTTAGATAATTCTTCAGGTTTTATATCATCAGGTATTTGAAAATTAAGGGGTTCCTCCCTCGAAAAAGTATAATTCGGGGGGATAATATTTTCTTGGGGAATAGAATTTACAAAAGTTGGATTTTGTGGTGGAATATTATGGGATTCTGGAGGATTTGTATTATTTACAGGATCATTAGAATAAGTGATTTCATCATCATTACAGGATACAATAAAAACTCCTAACGATAAAAAAATTGTTGGAATTAAAAATTTCATAGAAGTATTCATAATAAAAATTTTTAGTTTATAGTTTTTAAATATATAAAAAAAATTATTACAGATAAATACTATTCTTTATTTTTTAAAAATTCTATTATATTTTATCCTTATATAAGACATAAAATTTAGTATATTTGATGAGAATAGAAAGATTTATTTATATATTTTTTCCTATGGAACAACTAATCAGATTAGCTATACGTGGAATATCCTTAAGTCAAATACAATCTGGGATATATGTTTTATTACTGGAAGAAGAATCTGGAAAAATAAAACTTCCTATTGTTATAGAAAGTTTACAAGCTCAATCTATCGCTTCTGCTATAGGTAAAAGAGATATATCTAAATCATTTACACATGATTTATTTTTAACTTTTGCAAAAATATTTCATATTAGATTAAAATCAATTGTGATATATAAATTAGTCAATGGAATATTTTTTTCTTATATTCTATTTGAAAGAGAAAATAAAGAATATAAAATAGATTCAAAAACATCGGATGCAGTTGCTATAGCAGTAAGATTTCAATCTCCTATTTATACTACAAAAGAAATTTTTGATAAAGCTGGAATTTATTTTGAAAATGGATTTCCTGAAAATGATAATTTTGAAGGTGAATTAGAAAATAAAACCACTTCCTCTTTTTCTTTTGATAAAGAAAATAAAAGTAAAAAAGAATTAGAAAAAATGACTGAAAGAGATCTTAATGCTTTATTGAATCATGCAGTAGTAAATGAATGTTATGAACTTGCAGCAAAAATCAAGAAAGAATTAGATAATAGAAGAGAATAATCCATTACCCTTTTTTTTCGTATCGAACAAAACTATAATCGTATAAATGATTTTGATCTTTTTCATAAAAAAATTCATATTTTTTTTCCCATTTTTTAAAATTTATTTTTGGAAATTTTGCATCACCGTAAAATTTTTGATGAATGATGGTTAATTCTAGAATTTTTGCTTTATTTATAGTAGAAGTATATATTTTTTCTCCTCCTATAACAAATATTTTTTTATAATTTAAATCATATACTTCTTTTAAAGAAGAAAAAATTTTAAAAATTCCGTTATAAGAATATGATAATTTTATTTTATTTTTTTTTGTTAATATGATATTTTTTCTACCTGGAAGTGGTTTACCAATTGATTCAAAAGTTTTTCTACCCATAAGAACAATTTCTCCAATAGTCATATTTTTAAATCGTTTTAAATCATTAGGAAGATGCCACATTAATTTATTATTTTTTCCTATAAATCCATTTTTAGAAATCGCAGAGATCAGTACAATTTTCATTAAAAATTAATTTTTTTTATATTTTATGGATATTCCAATTAAATATGATCCAAAATCTGTAGAAGAAAAAATATATCATCATTGGATAAATAATGATTACTTTTTTTCCTATCCAGATAATAGAAAATCTTATACTATTATAATGCCTCCTCCAAATATTACTGGAATTCTTCACATAGGGCACATTTTGAATAATACTATACAAGATATATTAATTAGATATGCTAGAATGAAAGGGTATAATCCATGTTGGATTCCAGGTACCGATCATGCTTCTATTGCTACAGAAGCAAAGATCGTTTATCAATTAAAAAAAAAAGGGTTATCCAAATTTATTATAGGAAGAGATAAATTTTTATCCTATGTTGTAGAATGGTCTGAAAAACATAGGAATATTATTTTTAATCAATTAAAAAAATTGGGATGTTCTTGTGATTGGAACCGGGTTCAATTTACAATGAGTAAAAAATTATCTGAATCTATCACAAAAATTTTTATAGATTTATATGAAAAAGGATATATATACAGAGGGTATCATGTAGTTAATTGGGATCCAAAAGCTAGAACTACTATTTCTGACGAAGAAGTTGTATATAAAGAAAGGATAGGAACTCTTTATTATATAAAATACCAAATCAAAGGAGAAGAAGATTTTATTACTATTGCAACGAGTCGCCCGGAAACTATATTTGGAGATACAGCGGTTTGTTTTCATCCAGATGATGAACGTTATTATCATTTAAAGGGAAAATATGTAATTATACCCATAATAAATAGAGTGATTCCCATTATTCAAGATTCATACGTAGATCCAAATTTTGGTACAGGATTTTTAAAAATAACTCCAGCTCATGATATTAATGATAAAAATATTGCGGATAAATACCATTTAGATATAATTAATATTTTTAATGAGGATGCAACTCTAAATGAAAATGGACTTCACTATCAAGGAATGGATCGTTTTGAAGTAAAAAAAAAGATAATTAAAGAGTTAGATAAATTAGGAGTTATAGTAAATATAGAAAAATTTAATCAAAAAATAGGAATTTCAGAAAGAACTAAATCTGTAGTAGAACAAAAATTATCTCTTCAATGGTTTTTAAAAATGAAAAAAATATCGACCCCTGCTATAGAAGCAGTTAAAAATGGAGAAATTAAATTTTATCCAAATAGATTTAAAAAAATTTATTTTCAATGGATGTATAAAATTCATGATTGGAATATATCGAGACAATTATGGTGGGGACACCGTATTCCTGTTTATTATTATGGTCCATCTCCAAATGATTTTGTTGTTGCAGAAAATTTGGAATCAGCTTTAAAAAAAGCAAAAATTAAGAGTCATAATTACGATTTAAACTATGATAATCTTTGGCAAGATTCAGATGTTTTAGACACTTGGTTTTCTTCTTGGATATTACCTATATCTGTATTTGATGGAATTTTTAATCCTAATAATCATGAAATATCTTATTATTATCCTACTGAAAATTTGATAACAGGTTCGGATATATTATTTTTTTGGGTTGCTCGTATGATTATAGCAGGATTTTTTTTTAAAAAAAAAAAACCATTCAAAAATGTTTATTTTACTGGAATTTTGAGAGATTCACAAAATAATAAAATATCTAAATCATTAAATAATTCTCCCAATCCTATAGATTTAATTGAAAAATATGGGGCAGATGCTGTTCGTATGGGGATTATGCTTAGAGCTAGTGCAGGAAAAGACTTTCATTTTGAGGAAAATTTTTGTTTACAAGGAAGAAATTTTTCTAATAAAATATGGAATGCTTTTCGTTTGATACAAAGTTGGAAAATAAAAGAAAATCATCATATAGTAGATGATGATATTCCTAATATATCTAATATGGCACTCATATGGTTTGAAAATCGTTTTTATTATGTATTAGAAATTTTTGAGATTTATTTCCATAAATATAAATTTGATGAATCGTTAATGATTTTATATAAATTATTTTTGAATGATTTTTGTTCATTATTTCTTGAAATTATTAAACCGATTTCTGGAAATTTTATATCAAAAACTGTGTATTTGAATACTGTTAAATGGTTTGAAAATATTTTAAAATTGTTACATCCATATATGCCTTTTATTTCAGAAAAAATTTGGAGTCTTCTTAAAAGTAGAACGAAAAAAGAAGCTTTAATTATTTCTTCTTGGCCTAAAAAAAAATCATATAATTGGAATTTATTAGTTTCTTTTGAAAGAGCTATTCAAATTGTATCTAAAATACGTAATATAAGAAATAAGATACATATTCCTCATAAAACAAGTTTAGTTTTATTTTCTGTAAAAAATAAAGAAGAATATCATCCAGTTATATTAAAATTAGCAAATTTATCTCAAATTATTGCAATCTTAAAAAAACCTAAACAAGGACAATTTGTTTCTTTTTTTATTGGAACGGATAGATACTTCTTATTTTTAGATAAAAAGTATCATTTAGATAAAAATGATTCATTTAATATTGAAAAAAAAATTCAGTATTTTAAGAATTTTTTATCTATAATTCGTAAAAATTTATCAAATGATAAATATGTAAAATCGGTTCCACAATACCTACTATTAAAGGAAAAAAAAAAAGAAAGTGATACTTTGAAAAAAATAGTTTATCTCAAAGAGATTTTAAAAAAAATGAATAATTAAATTACCAGTTTCCACTAGATCCTCCACCGCCAAAGGTTCCTCCTTCTCCAAATCCGTCAAAATTATCTTCATGGTTATGATCGTGTGGATAATTTATAGATCTATTTTTGAATAGAATATTGGTTAAAAATAATGTATTTAATAATGAAGGTTCGATCCTTTTTTTTTGAAATAAAAAAAATATAATAAAAAAAATACTAATAGGAATAAAAAATTTCCATAAATAATTTTTATTATATTTTTTTTTATATTCATATTTATTTTTTAAAATTTTCAATATTTCTTTAATACCGATATCTATAGCCTTATAATAAAGATGATTTTTTAAAAAAGGTTTTATTTTTTTTATTATATTTTGAGTGGAAAAATCTGTAAGATATGGCTCAATTCCGTATCCATTTTGTATGGATATTTTTTTATCGTTTATAGATAATAAAATAATAATTCCATTATTTTTATCTTTTTTTCCGATATTCCATTTTTCGCCCCATTTGGAAGCTAAAAAATTAGAATCTTCCCCATGGATATCTTTAACAATAGGAATTAAAATTTCTGTTGAGGTAATTTTTGAATATTGAATAAGTTTTTTATTTAATTTTTCTATTTGAATATGAGATAGTACTCCTGCATAATCATTAACAGGATATATTTTTTTTGGAGGGTCAGGTATATTGAATTGTCCTTGTACGATATTTGTTAAAAATAGTAAAATAGATAATGAGTTAAAAACTTTTTTTATGAAATTTTTCATTCCTAATTTTTTAAATTTAACCCTATCATGAATTATCAAAATCTACAATAGGTGCTTTTTCCGATCCTATTTTAGATTTAAAATATCCTTTTTCTCTAAATTGAGAAAAAAAATTTGAGATTATAATTTTTGGAAATTTGTTTCTATAAGTATTAAAATTATTTACTTTATCATTAAATTTATTTCTTTCCACATTAATACGATTTTCTGTTCCTTCCAATTGATTTTGTAATTCAGAAAAATTTTGTATTGATTTTAAATTAGGATAATTTTCTACAATTAATAGTAATCTATTGATAGAGTTATTTAAACCTTCTTGTGATTTTTGAAATCTACTTACTTGATTTTGATTTAAATTATCTGGATTTATATTTATGGAAGTTGCTTTTGCTCTTGATTCTATTACTTGATTTAAGGTATTTTTTTCAAAATTAGAAGACCCTTTAACTATATTTACTAAATTTGGTATTAAATCGGATCTTCGTTGATAAGCATTTTCTACTTGACTCCATTGTGTTTTTATATTTTCGTTTAGTTGAACTAATTGATTATATGTTCCAGTAATCCAAAAAATGATTAAAAATATCACTATAAAAATAGTAGAAATAGAAATTAAAAAATCTTTTTTCATTTTTAATATAAGTATTTTATTACAAAATACAAATTTTTTGTAATGTTTAATTCTTAGATTTTTTTTAAAATTAAGTATTTTAAAAATATTCTTTTAAGAATATTTCGATATCAGAAAAATAAAATCGACATTCTCTAAAAGCATTCTTATCGCTATCGGATCCATGAATAGCATTTTTTTCTAAAGAACTTGCATATAATTTCCGTATAGTTCCTACTTTGGCTTTTATTGGATTTTTATTTCCTATTAAATTTCTAAAATCTTTTACTGCATTTTCCTTTTCTAGGATAATCAATACTATTGGTCCAGAAGACATGAATTTCACTAACGATTCGAAAAATAAATTTTTTTTATGTTCATAATAAAATTTTTTAGCTAATTTTTGGGAAATTTCCGTCATTTTAATTGCTCTTATAAAAAATCCAGCATTAATAATATGAAATAATATAGGTCCTATATATCCGTTTTTAACAGCATCAGGTTTTATAATAGCTAATGTAATTTTTCCTATTATCATATTTTTATATATGAAAAATCATCATAATTTGTATTTTTTTTAATTTAAATAATTCTAAAATTAGAAATAAATAAAGTGAAAATTACTGTATTTAAAAAAAAAATTAGTATTCATGATCATGAATAAAAAAAAAAAGAACAATAAATTTAACTTTAAAAGTTTTGGAGTTTCCTCTTTTTATTTGTTTAAAAAAATGATTTTAAATGATTATAAATTAGCAAAAATAAGTCGTGAAATAAGCATTTTAGGACGTAAAGAAGTTTTAAATGGTAGAGCTAAATTTGGAATATTTGGAGATGGAAAAGAAATTCCTCAAATAGCTATGGCTAAAATTTTTAAAAATGGAGATTTTAGATCTGGATATTATAGAGATCAAACTTTTATGATTGCCATTGGAGTTTTAAATGTAAAAAGTTTTTTTTCTCAGTTATATGCACATTCTGATTTAGAGGAAGAACCGGTTTCTTCTGGTAGAATGATGACATCTCATTTTGGTACACGTCTACTCAATTATGATGGAAATTGGAAAAATTTAATGAACCAAAAAAATTCTAGTGCAGATATTTCTTCTACTGCTTCTCAAATGCCAAGATTATTAGGGTTAGCTCAAGCTTCCAAAATTTATAAAAATTTAAAAAATTTAAAAAAAACACATAAAATATTTTCTCATAATGGAAATGAAGTAGCTTTTGGAACTATTGGAAACGCAAGTATTTCTGAAGGATTATTTTGGGAAACCGTGAATGCATCTTCAGTATTACAAATACCAATCATTATTTCTATTTGGGATGATGAATATGGAATATCTGTTACTAATAGGTATCAATTCTCAAAAAAAAATATTAGTGATATTTTATATGGATTTCAAAGAAATAAAAAAGAAAATGGAATAGAAATTATTCGTGTAAATGGATCCAATTACATAGATCTTACAAAGACTTATATAAAAGCAGATAAAATAGCACGTTATGAACATGTTCCTGTAATAATACATGTTACTGATTTAACTCAGCCACAAGGCCATTCTACTTCTTCATCACATGAGAGATATAAATCCAAAACACGTTTAGAATGGGAAAAAAAAAATGATGGAATAAAAAAATTTAGAGATTGGATTTTGAATTTTAAGATTGAAAATGAACCAGGAGTATTTCAGAATATTGCAGATATTCATTCTTTAGATAAAATAGATATAGAAGCAAAAAAATATGTTCATTCTGAACAAAAAAAGGCTTGGGAATCTTTTCAAAAACCTATTGAAAAAATAAAAAATGAAGCTATAACTATTTTAGAAAAGTTGCAAAATACATTTCCTTGTAAAAAATGGATAAAAAATCAGATCAAAAAATTACATATAAATCAATATTTATATACTAAAAAATTCATATTTTGTATTGTTCGAAAATCTTTATATTTACTTTCTGAAGAAAAATTTTATAAAAAAAATTTCCTGATAAAATGGTTAAAAGAAAAATTCAATAAAGAAAAAGAAAATTATTCTTCAAATTTATATAGCATTTCTGAAAAATCATCAATAAAAATAACCGAAATTAAACCAATTTATTCTGATTATGAAGTAGATGGTAGAATAATTTTAAGAGATAATTTTGATAAATTATTAGAACTATATCCTGATCTTTTAATTTTTGGAGAAGATGTTGGTAAAATTGGAGATGTCAATCAAGGATTAGAAGGACTTCAAAATAAATACGGGGAAATACGTATTTTTGATACTGGAATACGAGAATCTACAATTCTAGGACAAGGTATCGGTCTTGCAATGCGAGGACTTCGTCCCATAGTTGAAATTCAATATATAGATTATATTCTTTATGCTTTGCAAATCATGAGTGATGATTTAGCAACTTTGCAATATAGAACAAAAGGAGGACAAAAAGCACCAGTGATTATTAGAACTAGGGGCCATCGTTTAGAAGGGATCTGGCATTCTGGATCTCCTATGGGAGGAATTATTAATTATTTAAGAGGTATTTTGATACTTGTTCCAAGAAATATGGTAAAAGCAGCTGGTTTTTATAATACTTTGTTATATGGGGACGATCCAGCTTTAGTAATTGAGTGTCTAAATGGTTATAGAATAAAGGAAAAATTACCAAAAAATTTAGGTTATTTTAGAATTCCAATTGGAATAGTAGAAGTTACTAGGATAGGAAAAGATATCACTATAGTTACTTATGGTTCTACATGGAGAATTGTTAATGAAGCATCAAATGAATTATCTAAAATTAATATAGAAACTGAAGTAATTGATATTCAATCTTTATTACCTTTTGATCTTCGAAAAGATATTGAAAAAAGTTTAAAAAAAACAAATCGATTATTAATTATTGACGAGGATGTTCCAGGAGGGGCCTCGGCTTATATTTTACAAAAAATATTAGAAGAACAAAATGGGTACTATTATTTGGATTGTCCACCTATTACAATTACGGCTAAAGAACATCGGCCACCTTATGGATCAGATGGAGATTATTTTTCCAAACCATCTATTGATGATATTGTAGAAAAAGTATTGCAAATCATGCATAATAATTAGTTAATAGATAATAAGTAGTAGTAATAAAATTATTATCTTTGAATTATCAAAAAGATTCTAGTGTTATTTTTATCATTAATATATGAAAATAAAAATAGAAAGAAGTTTTTATTCAAGAATTAAAAAAATGGATTTCGAAAATATTTCTTTTGGAAATCACTATTCGGATCATATGTATTATTCAGAATTTCGAAATGGAAAGTGGATAAATTCTATTATTAAACCATTTGGAAATATTATGTTTTCTCCTGGATCTCTTGTTTTTCATTACGGTCAATCTGTTTTCGAGGGTATGAAAGCTTATAAAGATAAACATGAAGAAGTATTTTTATTCCGTCCAAAAGAAAATTTTAAAAGAATGAATCGATCTGCTATACGTTTGGAAATGACGACTATTCCAGAATATATTTTTATGAATGGATTAAAAAATTTAATAGATATAGATAGAGATTGGGTTCCAAAAAAGTATGGACAATCTTTATATATTCGTCCTATTTTAATTGCAATAGATAAATGTTTGTCTGCAAAGCCCTCTAATGATTATCTATTTATGATTATATCTACACCG
This sequence comes from Blattabacterium punctulatus, assembly GCF_003226695.1. Taxonomy (NCBI): domain Bacteria; kingdom Pseudomonadati; phylum Bacteroidota; class Flavobacteriia; order Flavobacteriales; family Blattabacteriaceae; genus Blattabacterium; species Blattabacterium punctulatus. The sequence goes on from NZ_CP029808.1 coordinate 435,065, forward strand.
GCAGATTATTATTATAAAAAACCTTTAAAAATAAAAATAGAAGAAAAATATAGTCGTTCTGCATCTGGTGGTGTTGGTTTTACTAAAGCTTCTGGTAATTATGCATCTTCATTTTATCCTACTAGATTAGCTAAAGAAGAGGGATTTGATCAGATATTATGGACAGATGCTTCTACTCATACACTGATTGAAGAATCTGGAACTATGAATGTATTTTTTTGGTTAAAAAATAAACTTATTACTCCATTATCTAATGAGAATATATTAAGTGGAATAACCTGTAAAAGTCTTCTTTCTTTAGCTAAAGAAGAGGGATTAGAGATAGAAGAACGAAAATTAAGGGTTTCAGAAATTATAGATGGATTGAAAAATAAAATCTTAAAAGAAGCTTTTGGTTGTGGTACAGCCGTAGTTGTCACTTATTTTGAAATAATTAGTTATAAAGGTAAAAAATTTTTTTTACCGGATCTTTTAGATAAAGAAAGGATATCAATTCGATTAAGAAAAAGACTATTAGATATACAACATAATTTATCGGTAGATCCTTTTGGATGGAGATTAAAATTAAAAAGAATTTTGTAAGATCTATGAATGAAGAATTTCAATCCATAGAACATATAACAAAAAAATCTTTATCTATTTTATATAGATTAGAACCTTGTCCAAGTTTGAATTTTCAATATACTAAGAAAGAATATCCAGGAGATATTACTTTGATTTTATTTCCTTTATCTGAAAAATTAAAAAAACCTGTAGAAAAAATTGGTAAGGATATTGGAAATTATGTCAAGAGTCAATTAGGAGATAGGATTACTTTTTCTATTATAGGTGGTTTTTTAAATTTTATTTTTAAGGATAGTTATTATCTTCATATTCTTAAAAGAATGTTGAATAAAAATTTTTATAATTTAAAATTACCATCTGAAAATATAATAGTGGAATACTCTTCTCCTAACGCAAATAAACCTCTTCATTTAGGTCATATTAGAAATTGCCTTATTGGACATTCTATATCCGAAATTCTGAAAATTGTGGGACATAAAATAACTAAAATTCAAATGATTAATGATAGAGGAATACATATATGTAAATCTATGATTGCTTGGAAAAAATTAGGTAAAGGAGAAACCCCTAATAGTTCAAAAATGAAAGGAGATCACTTTGTCGGTAAATATTATAGTCTATTCGATAAAATTTATCATAAGGAAATTCACGATTATTCCAAAAAAAATAAAGATTACAATGATAAAAATATTCCTATTCTAAAACAGGCAAGAATTTTATTAAAAAAATGGGAATCTGGACATCCTGAAACTATAAGTATTTGGAAAAAAATGAATAAATGGGTTTATGAAGGATTTAAAGAAACTTATAAAAATTTGGGAATCAATTTTGATAAAATAGAATATGAAAGTCATGTTTATCAATTTGGAAAAAATATTGTAAAAAATGGTCTAAAAAAAGGTCTATTTTTTAAAAAAAAAGATGGATCTATTTGGGTTAATTTGGAAAAAGAAGGATTTGATCAAAAACTTTTATTACGATCAGATGAAACTTCTGTTTATATCACCCAAGATATAGGAACTGCTGTAGAACGTTTTAAAAAATATTGTATAGATAGGTTAATTTATATTGTAGGAAAAGAACAAGATTATCATTTTCAAGTACTTTTTAGTATATTAAACCGTTTAGGATATATATGGGTAAAAAAATTATCTCATCTTTCTTATGGAATGGTAGATTTATCAAGTGGTAAAATGAAATCTAGAATGGGGAATATTATAGATGCTGATAGTTTTACATTAGAAATGTGTTCCATTGTAAAAAAAAAATTTTTAAAAAATTTTTCCAAGATAGAAAAAGAAAAATATTCTGAAGTAATAGGATTAGGAGCTATAAAATATTACTTTCTTCAAGTAGATCCTAGAAAAAGGATTCTTTTTCATCCCTTAAAATCTATAGATTTTAAGGGTAAAACAGGAACATATATTCAATACGCTTATTCTAGAATTCGTTCATTAGAACGAAATTTTTTAAATTTATGTTCATTAACTAATGAGGATTGGTCCAATATCAAATTGGATCTTTATGAAAAAAAAATGATTAAAATTCTTCAAAAATATCCATTAATATTAAAAAAATCAGCAATGTATTTGAATCCTTCTTTAGTAGCAAATTATGTTTATGAAGTTTCTAAAACTTTTAACCATCTCTATCAAAATAAAAGATTAATAGATCCTTTAAGTATTATTCATAGTAATATTAGAATGAATATTATTCATGTTACAGGAAATATTTTAAAATCAGGAATGAGTTTATTAGGAATTAAAATGCTTGATCGTATGTAATAAATAAACACACTTATGTTTGAATATTTACAAAAAAAATTAGATAAAGCTCTTCATATTTTCAAAGGAAATAGTAGAATAAACGAAATCAATATAGCTGAAACACTAAAAGATATTCGTAAAGCTCTTATTGATGCAGATGTTAATTATAAAATAGCTAAAATATTTGTTCAAAAGGTTAAAGAAAAATCTATTGGTAAAAAAGTACTCTCTTCTTTAAATCCAAAACAATTAATTATAAAAATAATATATGATGAATTAGTTTCCTTAATGGGTAAAAAAAACATAGAAATCAATATTTCTAATAATCCTACTATTATATTAATTTGTGGATTACAAGGTAGTGGAAAAACTTCTTTTTCTTCTAAACTTTCTTTTTTTTTGAAAAAAAAAAAGAAAGAACCTTTATTAGTAGCAGCAGATATTCATCGTCCTGCAGCTATAGATCAATTAAAAATTATAGCAGAAAAAGATAATCTTCCCGTTTTTTTCTTAAAAAAAAGTAAAAATATAATAGAAATTTTTGACAAATCTCTTATTTATGCTTCTGAAAAAAAATGCAATGTCATTATTATTGATACTGCAGGGAGATTAGCAATTGATAAAATTATGATGGATGAAATTCAAAAAATTTATCAATATTCTAAACCAGATGAAACTTTATTCGTTGTAGATTCAATGACGGGACAAGATGCTATAAATACTGTTCAAAGTTTTTCCAAATTTTTGAATATTGATGGAATAGTCATGACTAAATTAGACGGGGATAGTAGAGGTGGAGCCGCTATTACTATGTCTAGCATCATTGGAAAACCTATTAAATTTATTAGTAATGGAGAAAAGATAGAAAATCTAGAAATTTTTTATCCAGAAAGAATAGCTAATAGAATTTTAGGAATGGGAGATATAGTTTCTTTAGTAGAAAAAGTTCAGGAACAATTTGATGAGGAAAAGACTAAAAAAATTTATAAAAAAATATCAAAAAATCGTTTTGATTTTGAAGACTTATTAGAGCATATTCAACAAGTAAAAAAAATAGGAAGTATTAAAAATATTGTTTCCATGATTCCTGGTATGGAAAAAATTATTGATAATAAAAATAAAAAAAAATATTCTTTCAAAGAAATAGAATCTATTATTTTATCCATGACTCCTTATGAAAGAAATCATCCAAAAATACTTACTGATATAAAAAGAAAAAAAAGAATATCAAATGGATCTGGTGTTTCCTTAAAAGAGATAGATCTTTTATTAAAACAATTTTCTAACATAAGTAAAATAATGAAAACTATTAAGGAAAATTCAGGAAAAGATATTATAAAAAATTTTTTATCAAAAATTATTAATAAAGAAAATATAATGTAAAAAGTTATTGGATAAACTTTAATAAAAGTTTTCTTTTATTGAAAATATTTTTAATTTTGTTCGTTATATGTTTCAATATCCCAATAAATAGATAGAGGGGTATTTTATTTCGAATAATATGAATGAGTAAATCATGATGAAAGGTTTTTTAAATAGAGATAGATTTTTAAGAATTTTAGAAAATATAAATATTTGGGATATTGTTATTGTTGGAGGAGGAGCAACAGGATTAGGAATAGCATTAGATTCAGCTTCTAGAGGATTCAAAACTTTACTTTTAGAACAAAATGATTTTTCTAAAGGAACTTCTAGTCGTAGTACGAAATTGATTCACGGAGGAATAAGATATTTAGCTCAAGGAAATATAAAATTAGTTTATGAAGCTTTGCAAGAAAGGGGGTATTTGTTAAAAAATGCTCCTCATTTAGTGAAAAAAAAACGATTTATTATTCCTATTTTTAATTGGAAAATGGGTATTTTGTATTGGACTGGTTTAAAAATTTATGAATGGTTATCTGGATCCTTGAGTTTTGGAAACTCTCAATTTTTATCTAAAAATGAAATACTAAAAATGTTTCCTGAAATTAGATCAAATAATTTAAAAGGAGGTATTTTATATTATGATGGACAATTTGATGATTCTCGTTTAGCTATTGATTTAGCACAAACTTGTGTTCAACAAGGAGGAGTATTATTAAATTATTTTAAAGTGAAAAATCTTATTAAAAAAATAGAAAATAAAATAAATGGAGTAATAGCTTATGATCTTGAAACTAAAAAAAAATATTCTATTTATTCAAAAATAGTGATTAATGCAACTGGAGTTTTTTCCGATACTATTTTAAAAATGGATAATCCCGCATCTACTATTTTTATAAAACCTAGTCAAGGAACGCATATTGTATTAAAAAAATCTTTTTTTAGTAGTTCAAATGCTATAGTAATTCCAAAAACTTCGGATGGAAGAATTCTATTTAGTATACCATGGTATGATCATGTTTTAGTAGGAACTACAGATACATTTTTAGAAAAAAGTGTTCTTGAACCCAAACCTTTAGAAAAAGAAATAGATTTTATTTTACAAACTTTTAACCAATATTTTTTATATAATCCGAATAAAAAAGACATTTTAAGTGCTTTTTCTGGGTTACGTCCTCTTTTCGTACCTCCTAATTTATCTTATTATCCTACTAAAGATATTTCTAGATCTCATAAATTGATAATTAGTCCTTCTGGTCTAATAACTATTATAGGGGGAAAATGGACTACATATAGAAAAATGGCAGAAGAAACTGTAAATAAAGCTATTGAAATAGGAAAATTAAAGAAAGTTTCTTCTATAACTAAAAATCTTAAGATTTTTGGTTATAGAATTGATTTTTATTCATGTAAAAATTATAATAATTGGGGGGATAAATATGGAGATGAAGAAATTCATATTCAAAAATTAATTGAGGAAAATCCTTTATGGGGCAGTCCATTAATTTATCAATATCCTTATCATTGTACAAAAGCAGAAGTTATATGGATGGTACGTTATGAAATGGCTAGAACAATTGAAGATGTTTTAGCAAGAAGATTTCGTTTATTATTTTTAAATGCTAAAATAGCAATAGATATAGCACCAATAATAGCATCATTAATGGCAAAAGAACTTTCTCGAGATAAAAAATGGGAAGTATCCCAGATAGCTTCTTTTAAAGAATTAGCCATGCAATATTATTATCCATTTTGATTTTTTAAGGAGAAAATTTTTTGTAATTATTTATATGTTTATGAAAAAATATGTGCTATCGTTAGATCAAGGAACTACGAGTTCTAGAGCTATTATTTTTGATCAAATTGGAAATATTATTTCCGTAGCTCAAAGAGAGTTTACACAAATTTATCCTTATCCTGGATGGGTAGAACATAATGCAGAAGAAATATGGTCTACACAAGCTTCAGTTGCTTTAGAAGCTATTTTAAAAGCAAATTTAGAAGGAGAAAATATTATTTCGATAGGAATCACTAATCAAAGAGAAACTACTGTAGTATGGGATAAAAAAACGGGAGAACCAATTTTTAATGCTATTGTTTGGCAAGATAGACGAACATCTAATTATTGTGATAAAATCAAGTGTGATGGACTAACTGAAATGATTAGAAAAAAAACTGGTCTTATTATAGATCCCTATTTTTCTGCTACTAAAATAAAATGGATATTAGAAAATATTCCAGGAGCTAAAAAAAAAGCTCATTCTGGATATTTAGCTTTTGGTACTATAGATTCATGGTTAATATGGAATTTAACTGGAAAAAAAATTCACGTAACGGATGTGACTAATGCATCTCGTACTATGCTTTTTAACATTCATACTCTTAGTTGGGATCAAGATTTAATAAATTTATTTGATATTCCAAAAACAATGCTTCCAGAAGTCAAATCATCTAGTGAAATTTTTGGTTACACAACTGGAAATATACTTTCTCATAAGATTCCTATATCTGGAATTGCTGGAGATCAACAGTCAGCTCTTTTTGGTCAAATGTGTACAAAAATTGGAATGGTAAAAAATACTTATGGGACTGGTTGTTTTATGTTAATGAATGTAGGAGAAAATCCTGTTTTTTCTCAAAATAATTTAATAACTACTATTGCTTGGAAAATTAAAGATAAAGTTCAATATGCTTTAGAAGGTAGTGTTTTTATTGCAGGAGCCGTTGTACAATGGCTTAGGGATGGATTAGGATTACTTTTATCTTCAAGTGAAGCAGAAATACTTGCATCTTCAGTAGAAGATACAGAAGGAATGTATATGGTTCCAGCTTTTTCTGGATTAGGGGCACCTTATTGGGATCAAAGAGCAAGAGGGACCATTGTTGGAATTACTAGGGGGACTTCTTCTGCACATTTTGTTCGTGCTGCTTTGGAAAGTATTGCTTTTCAAAATATGGATGTACTAAAAGCAATGGAAGCAGATTCCGGGATTTCTATTAAAGAAATTCGTGTAGATGGAGGTGCTACAGTAAATAAATTATTAATGCAATTTCAATCTGATATTTTAAATGTAAAAGTTGTTAAATCTAAAATTTCGGAACTTACAGCAGCAGGAGCAGCTTATTTAGCTGGATTAGCTGTAAATTATTGGAACAGTCTTGAAGAGATTCAAGATAATTGGAAAATGGAACAGATTTTTGAACCGAAAGGGATGTCAAGTCGTTTGGAAAGAATTCAAGGTTGGAAAAAAGCGATACAAACAACCCGTACTTGGTCTAGTAAGTAAATTTTTTTTTATAAAAATGAAAATAAAATGACAAAAATATATGCCGAGATTATAGGAACTATGATTTTAGTATTTTTAGGAAATGGAGTAGTAGCTAACGTACTTTTGTCAAAAACAAAAGGGAATGGTGGAGGATGGTTAACTATTACTGTAGGATGGGCTTTAGCAGTTTTTATAGGTATTTTAGTATCTTATCCTTATAGTGGAGGGCATTTAAATCCGTCTGTAACAATAGGGTTTGCCATAACTGGGAAGTTAAATTGGAATCTTGTCCCTTTTTATATTTTTGCTCAATTTATTGGAGCAATGTTAGGTGCTTTATTAGTATGGATTTTCTATAAAGATCATTTTTTAGAAACTAAGAAAGAACAAGATAAATTATCTGTTTTCAGTACAGGACCTACTATAAAAAATTTTTTTTCTAACTTTTTAAGCGAAGTATTGGCTACATTTATTTTTATGTTGGTTAATTGTTACCTTACAAAAAAATATCCTATTGTAGGATTAGGGATTTTAGGGGCTTTTTTATCTTCTTTAGTTGTGTTGGGAATTGGATTATCTTTAGGTGGAACTACGGGTTGTGCAATTAATCCAGCTCGTGATTTAGGTCCAAGGATTATATATTCTATAATTCCAATTCCGGGAAAAGGGAAAAGTAACTGGGATTACGCTTTTATTCCTGTTTTAGGCCCTATTGTAGGTAGTTCAGGAGCTGCTGCATTATATTTATTGTTATTCTCATAATAATAAAAAAATTTGTAACTTTTTTTTTATTAATTAAGTGTATAATATATATAAATGGATAATAAATATTTGATCCCATTTTTTTAATAAGATTCCAATATGGATCACATAAAAATAGGAAAAAAATTGAAATTTTTTATTTTTTCTGATAGAGTTGGATCAGGATTACCATTATGGTTGCCTAGAGGAACAATTTTAAGAAAAAATTTAGAAAATTTTTTAACCGATATTCAAAAAAAATCCGGATATGAGATGATTATTACTCCACATATTGGACATAAAAAATTATATGTTATAAGTGGACATTGGAATAAATATGGAAAAGATAGTTTTAAACCTATTCAAACTCCTCATTCAGAAGAAGAATTTATTTTAAAACCGATGAATTGTCCTCATCATTGTGAAATTTATCGTTCCCAGGAATGGTCCTATCGCGATCTTCCTAAACGTTTTGCAGAATTTGGTACCGTATATCGTTATGAGCAAAGTGGTGAACTGCAAGGTCTTACAAGGGCAAGAGGATTTACCCAAGATGATGCACATATTTTTTGTACTTATGATCAGTTATTGGAAGAATTGAAAAAAGTAATAAATTTATTTTTTCATGTATTTCGTCGTTTAGGTTTTTTAGAATATACAGTTAGAGTATCACTTAGAGATCCAAAAAAAATAAATAATTATATTGGATCTGAAAAAAATTGGAAAAAAGCTGAGAAAGCTATACTTTTAGCGGTAAAAGAAGAAAAAATAGAATCTACGATTCATTATGGAGAAGCTGCTTTTTATGGTCCTAAACTGGATTTTCTTATTAAAGATTCTTTGGGAAGAAATTGGCAATTAGGAACTATTCAAGTAGATTATAATTTACCTGAAAGGTTTGATTTATATTATAGAGGTAAAAATAATGAAAAACACCGTCCAGTAATGATACACAGAGCTCCATTTGGTTCTTTAGAACGTATTATAGCTATTTTGATAGAACATACAAAGGGGAACCTTCCTTTATGGATGGTTCCTAATCAAGTGGTAATACTTCCTATAAGTGATAAATATATAGTTTATGCAAAAAAAATTTTAAATTTGATGTTAAATTATAATATTCGTGTTTTTATTGATAAAAGAAACGAGAAAATTGATAAAAAAATCAGAGATTCGGAAGAAAATAAAATTCCTTATATGATTATTTTGGGGGAAAAAGAAGTAATTACTCAAACTATTTCATTACGAAAACATGGTTTAGGTCATATAGGAATATTATCTATTTCCAACGGAATAAACACTATTTTTAAAGAAATTAATTAAATTTATAAAACTATTATCATAAAAAAAAAATTTTCAAGGGGAAATAAAAAAAAGAGAATATATCGTTCATTTATAAAAAAAAAGGAGGAACATCGTATTAATGCTCATATAGATTCTAATAAAGTTCGTTTAGTTGGTGATTCTATCAAAAATGGAATTTTCTCCATTCAAGATGCCATTCAATTATCTATAGATAAAGGATTAGATTTAGTGGAGATAAATCCAAAAGTTGATCCTCCAATATGTAAAATATTGGATTATAAGAAATTTTTATATGAACAAAAGAAAAAAAAGAAGCAATTTAAAGCAAAACAAATTAAGGTAAATACTAAAGAAATCCGATTTGGACCACAAATCGGAGATCATGATGGAAAAGTTAAAATAAAAAGTGCTGAAAAATTTTTAATGAGGGGGGATAAAGTAAAAGTTTTTGTTTTTTTCAAAGGTCGTTCTATAGTATATAAAGACCAAGGAAAAATTAAATTATTAAAATTTGCAGAAGAAATTGAAGAATATGGAAAAGTGGAACAAATGCCAGTTATGGAAGGAAAAAGAATGTACATGATATTAGCCCCAAAAAAAATTTAGTATGCCAAAATTAAAAACAAAATCAGGAACTAAAAAAAGATTTAAAAAAACCGCTAATGGATATATAAAAAAAAAACATGCATTTAAAAATCATCTTTTAACGAAAAAATCAAAAAAAAGAAAACGGAAACTTTCTACATTTTCTCTATTGAAGAAGTCTGATCAAAAGAATATAAAAAAACAATTCTAAATTATAGAAAATAATGCCAAGATCTACAAATTCTGTTTACTCAAGACGAAAAAGAAAAAAAATACTTAAATTTGCGAAAGGATTTTATGGAGCTAGAAGTAAGGTTTATACAATTGCTAAGAATGCGGTAGAAAAATCTTTTAGTTATGCTTTTTTAGGAAGAAAAAAAAAGAAAAAATATTTTAGATCTCTTTGGATTCAACGTATTAATGCTGGATCACGTAAATATGGAATTTCTTACTCCAAGTTTATGAAAAAATTATCTGATAAAAGTATTAAAATTAATAGAAAATTTCTTTCAGATTTTTCTATGAACCATCCAGATATTTTCAAAAAAATCGTGGATGATATTACCTTATAATAGAGAGTTTTTCCTTCTCAAAAAAATTATCAATTTTTTTTTTATTAATTTTTTTTTCATAGAAGAAAAATAATCTATAAAAAGTTTACCTTCAATATGATCATATTCATGTTGGATCACTCTTGCACAAATTCCTTTTAAAGTTTTTTTTTTTTTATTCCAGTTATTATCGTAATATTCTATTAATATATGAGATTTTCTTTTTACATATTCCATGATTCCAGGAAAGCTTAGACATCCTTCATTGAATTCACATTCTTCTCCATATATTTTCAATATTCTAGCGTTAATAAAAACTTCTTTATAATTATATTTTCCCTTTTTTGATAGGTAAGGCGTTTTTACTATAAATAATCGAATATTTTTACCAATTTGAGGTGCTGCTAATCCTATTCCTTTTACTTTATGTAAAGTTTCAAACATATTTTTGATCAATTGATTAATTCGACTATCTTGGGAATAGATATTTATATCTATATCGATACATTTTTTTCTCAAAATAGGATTTCCATAAAGTATTATAGGTAATATCATAGATTAATTTTTTTTATTTTTTTTTGCAAGATAAGATTGTAAAATGAGGGTAGAACTAATTTGATTTAAAATATTTTTTTTTCTTCTTTTTTTTTTTTTTATCCCTAATTCGATCATAGTGTAAAAAGCAATTTTAGATGTAAAACGTTCATCTAATCTATCTATTAATATTTTAGGATATTTTCTATGAAATTTAAAAATAAATTTTTGAATATATTTTTCTATTAAAAAATTTTTATTTTTTAATGTTTTAGGTAACCCTATAACAATTTTTTCTATCTGTTCGGTAACTATAAAAATATCCAAAAAATCCATTAATTTCTTAGTTGGAATGGATTTTAATCCAAAGGAAAATACTTGTGAAGTATCTGATATAGACAAACCAGTTATTATTTTTCCGTAATCTATCCCCAAAATTTTTTTCATTATTGTAACAAATATATTTATATTATATATATTTTTGTCTTTGTTTGTATCAATTTTTATGAAAGTAAATCAACTAAAATTAGAAATAGAAAATTACTGGGATAAAAAAAAAGAAATCTGGTCTACAAATGATAGTATAAGAAAAATAGTGATTCATGTTATTGATTATGTCGAACAAGGATCAATAAGAGTTTCGGAGTTTATAAATGGAAAATGGAGAGTCAATGAATGGATAAAAAAAGCTATAATCATGTATTTTTCTATAAAAAAAATGAAGACTATAGAATTAGGGCCATTCGAATTTTATGATAAAATACCGATAAAAAATAAATTTAAAGAGAAAGGAATTCGCGTAGTTCCTCATGCTGTAGTACGTTATGGTTCTTATATTTCTCCTGGAGTTATCCTGATGCCTTCTTATGTAAATATAGGATCTTATATAGGAAAAGAAACAATGATAGATACATGGGCAACTATAGGAAGCTGTGCTCAAATTGGAAAAAGAGTCCATATAAGTGGAGGAGTTGGAATAGGAGGGGTTTTAGAACCAATCCAAGATAATCCTGTAATTATTGAAGATGATGTTTTTATTGGATCTAGGTGTATTTTAGTAGAAGGAGTACTTATAGAAAAAGAATCCGTATTAGGAGCAAATGTTGTTATAACTTCCTCTACTAAAATTTTTGATGTAACAAATCAAAAACCTATAGAAATAAAAGGTATAATTCCAAAATATTCTGTAGTAATCCCTGGATCCTATCCTAAAAAATTTCCTTCAGGAATATATCATATTCCATGTGCAATGATTATAGGAAAAAGAAAAGAAAGTACTAATAAAAAAACATCTTTAAATGAAGCGTTGAGAACGCATCATCTTGTTTTGTAATTTTTTTTACTTATCATGTATTTTTATAAAGAAATAGAAAAAAGTGTAAAAATATTGAAAAGAGGAAAATGTTTACTATACCCTACAGATACTGTATGGGGATTGGGATGTGATGCTTTTAATTTAAATTCTATAGAAAAAATATATAAAATAAAAAATAGAAATATTTCTAAATCTATGATTATTTTAATAGAAAATATAGATCGTTTATACGAATTAATAGAGGATATTCCTAATTTAGTTAAGAAAATTATTCAGGATAATTCTATAAAAAAAGAGAAACCTATTACTATAGTATATAAAAAACCTCGTAAAATAGTTTCTAATTTATTGATCAATAGTAAAGATAATACTTTAGCTATCAGATTAACTAACGATCCATTTTGTTCTCATTTAATTAAAACATTAGATAGACCTATTATATCTACTTCTGCAAATTTATCAGGATTTCCAACTCCTAAATCCTTTTCTGAAATTAGTTATTCTATCTTAAATAAAATAGATTATTCGGTTAATTTTCGTAGAAAAGAAAAAGCACGCTATAATAGTTCTTCTATACTAAAAATTATTTCAAATAAAATTAAAATATTACGTATGTAATTTACATGAATTTAGTTTCTGCTATTCATAGGGATATATTTCGTATTATTAGTAATTCTGCTAAAAAAATACGACAAGATTGTTATGTAGTTGGAGGTTATGTTAGGGATTTTTTACTTAGTAAAAAGCTTTCTAAAGATTTAGATATTTTAACAATAGGAGAAGGAATTAAATTAGCTAAAGAAGTTTCTAAACATATAAAACCAACTCCTAGAATAAATATATTTAAACGTTTTGGAACTGCTATGTTAGAATTTGATAATCAAAAAATAGAATTTGTTAGTTCTAGAAAAGAATCGTATCATCTCTACAGTAGAAATCCAATTATTGATTTTGGAACATTGCAAGATGATCAAAATAGAAGAGATTTTACAATTAATGCTTTAGCGATTAGTTTAAATAAAAATAATTATGGAAAATTATTTGATCCATTTGGAGGAATATTAGATTTGAGAAAAAAAATTTTAAGGAATCCATTAAATTCAGATATTACTTATTCTGATGATCCATTACGAATGATGAGAGCTATACGATTTGCAACTCAACTTCAATTTATAATAGATAAATCTTCATTTAAATCGATTCAGAGAAATAAAAATAGAATCAGTATTGTTTCTATAGAAAGAATTACAGAAGAATTTAATAAGATACTTTTATCTAAAAGGCCTTCTATAGGATTATTTTTATTATCTAAATCTGGATTATTATCAATAATATTACCGGAATTAGTTTTATTACAAGGAATAGAAGAAAAAAATGGATATAAACACAAAGATAATTTTTATCATACTTTACAAGTAGTGGATAATATTAGTAAAGAAGAAAATAATTCTATCTGGTTAAGATGGGTAGCTTTGCTTCACGACATAGGAAAACCTTATACGAAAAAATTTTTTCCAAAAATTGGTTGGTCTTTTCATGCACATGAGTTGGTAGGATCTAAAATGAGTTCAAATATATTTAAACGTTTCAAGCTCCCAAAAGGAAAATATATAAAATACGTAAAAAAAATAATCCAGAATAGCTATAGACCTGTTTCTTTAATAGAACATAATTCTAGTGATTCAGCTATACGTAGATTATTATTTGATATGGGAGAATATATGGAAGATTTAATAAAACTATGTATAGCGGATATTACTACAAAAAATCTAGAAAAAAGAAATAAATATAAAAAAAATTTTTTTCTTTTAATGGAAAGAATGAAAAAATTGGAAGAGAAAGATCGTATCCAAAAATGGGAACCTCCTATATCCGGAAACGATATTATGAATGCTTTTCATATTAATCCATGTAAAGAAATAGGAATAATAAAAAATTTTATTAAGGAGTCTATTTTAGATGGAAAAATATCTAATGAATTTTATCCAGCCTATTTACTTATGTTAAAAAAAGGGAAAGAATTAGGATTGAAAAAAATAATTAAAAATTAATATATGTTTTTTTATAACATTAATGGAAAAGAAAAAAAAAAAATTGTATTATTACCACATAATAATCCCGATGGAGATGCTTTAGGTTCTTCTTTAGCTCTATTATTTTATTTAAGAAAACTTAAACATGATGTAGATTTAATATCTCCTACAGAATATTCCGAATCTTTTAGATGGCTTCCTGGAAGTAAGGATATTATTATTTTTTCTGAAAAAAATCAATCTTTGATAAAAAAAAAAATTATAGATTCCGATTATATTTTTTTTATAGATTTCAATAATTTATCAAGAATAGAATTTTTAAAAAAATTACTTTCATTTTCTAAAGCAAAAAAAATATTAATCGATCATCATCCTGATCCTTTTTATTTTGATTTTATGTTTTCAGATACAACGGTAGCAGCTACTAGTATTTTAGTATTTAGATTTATATCTAAAATGAATAATTTAGATAAAATAGATAAAAAAATAGCTACCTGTTTATACGTAGGGTTAATGACAGATACTGGAAATTTTCGTTTTCCTTCCGTAACATCGGAAACCCATTTTATTGCTGGAAAATTGATAGAAAATGGAATAAATGTAGAAAATATATATAATCATTTACACGAAAAATATAACGAAAATAGATTAAAAATTTTGTCTAAAGCTTTGGAAAAATTGAAAGTAATAGAAAAATATCGTACAGTTTATACTAGTATTAATTCTTATGATCTAGATTTATATCCTTATAAAAAAGGGGATACCGAAGGTATTATTTCCTATGGATTAGGAATAAAAAATATTGTGTTTTCAGTATTTTTTTTTGAAGAAAAAGAACAATCTCCAATTAGAATTTCTTTTCGTTCAAGAGGAAATTTTGATGTCAATCTGTTTTCTAGAAAACATTTTGGAGGAGGGGGACATAAAAATGCAGCTGGGGGAGTATTAGAAAAAAGTTTATCCGAAACGATTGAATACTTTTTAAAAATTATTCCTAATTATCATAAACATCTTATTTTTTCCATTTAATATTACATCCGTAACTTGGTTTTTTTATGGGATATATTTTTTTTACACCATCATACTCTAAAAGAGAATTTAATATTTTTCTAACATCATATCCTGTAACTGGAATTCCATTGTTTGGTCTAGAATCATCTAATTGTCCATGATAATATAAATCTCCTATCCCATTAAATATAAAAAATTCAGGAGTACATTGAGCGTCATAATATTTAGCTACTTCTTGTTTTTCATCAAAAAAATAAGGAAATATATAACCTAATTTATGAGATATTTTTTTCATATTTTCAGGAGAATCTTCTGGATATTTTTCGATATCATTGGAATTTATAGCTAAAAAAGAAATTCCTTTAGGAATATAATCATTAGTTAAACGTACTAATTCTGGATTAATATGTTTAACATACGGACAGTGATTGCAAATAAACATAATCACAGTTGCTCTATCAGAAAAAAAATCTTGAATAGATTTTTTTTTTCCTGATAAAGATTCTAATAATTTAAAATTTTTTATTTTTATTTTTTTAATTTCATTGGAAGAATAGGTAATTACCATAATTATTTTTTTTACCAATTTTATAAAATTAGTTTATTTTTTCTGTTTTTTTGAAAAAAAAATAAAATATTTTTTTTTTTCTTCTTCAGCTAATTCCTCGTCTATTAATATTCTTCCACTATTTTCATCTATTAAAAGTTTATTACGTTGTATTAGTTCGGAGTATTTTTGTGGAGTAATAGCAAGATAAGATCCTAACGGTGCTCCTCTTTGTACAGGAGCAACGGCTACTCCATTTTTAACTCTATTTCTTATTTTTTTATAAATTTTTAATAAATTATTATCGATTTTTTTAGAAAAATCTATAGATTTTTCTAGTAATAATTTTTTTTCTTTTTTATTTTCTGAAAAAATTTGATTTAATTCTTTTTTTTTATGAAAAATATGTTCTTTTTTATTTAAAAAAAGATCTTCTTTTTTTTTAAAAATTTCTTCATTTTTATGAATGTTTAAATTCATTTGTTGAATTCTTTTTTTAGATAATTTAATTTCTAGTTTTTGATAATCAATTTCTTTTTCTAGAAAATATAATTCTTTATTATTTCTTATATTTTCTTTCTGTTTTTCATATTTTTTTATCAAATTTTCTGAATATTTAATTTCTTTGTTTTTTTGATTGATATCCTCTTTTATAGAAATAATTTCCTCATGAATATTTTTCAATTTTTTTTTCATTTTTTCAAGTTCTTCTTCCAAAGAATTGATTTCTATAGGAATATTTTTACGAAAATTTTCTATTTCATCTATACGAGAATCTATCAGTTGAAGATGATATAAAACTCTTAATTTATCTACTATTTTAATAGATACTTTTATTTTATTATTTTCCATAATATTTTTTAATAAAAATATTTAACTGGATTAGTATGAATTTCTGATTCATAAA
Organism: Blattabacterium punctulatus; assembly: GCF_003226695.1. Classification (NCBI taxonomy): domain Bacteria; kingdom Pseudomonadati; phylum Bacteroidota; class Flavobacteriia; order Flavobacteriales; family Blattabacteriaceae; genus Blattabacterium; species Blattabacterium punctulatus. Next base: position 451,555 of record NZ_CP029808.1, read on the forward strand.
CAGGTATATGAGTAAATTTTTTATCTAAAAAAGATTTAAGAAGATTTTTATTAAATTTTTCAGATTCATAATGTCCTATATCTACAATCAATATTTTTTTTTCAGATTTGAAAAAATCATGATATTTAAAATCAGAAGATATAAAAACATGGGCTTTTTCTTTTATAGCTTTTTCAATACCAAAACTTCCAGAACCTGCAATCATAGCTATTTTTTTAATTTTTTTTCCTATAAATATAGAATGTCTAATACACAATAAATTCATTCTATTCCTTAAATAAAGAAGAAAATCATATTCATTCATTTCTTCTATTAGAAATCCTATTATTCCTATTCCAATATAGGGATTAATATTTTCAATATTATAAATTTCATATGGAACTTCTTCATAAGGATGACTTTTAAAAAGTGCTTCTTTAATTAAATTCAATTTATGGGATGAAAAAACTACATTAATACAAGTTTCTTTTTCCATATGAAAATGTCCTTTTTTTCCAAAAAAAGGTTTTGATTTTTCGTTTCCCATAAAGCTTCCAAAACCATCAAAATTATAACTACAACGACTGTAATTAGATATTTTTCCAGCTCCTGCATTAAATAAAGAATTTCTAACTTTATCAGAATAAGAAATTGGAACATAAGTTGTTAATTTTTTTATAGCCCCCTTTTTAGGAAATAAAGATTTTTCTCTGTTTAACTGTAAAAGTTTGGATATGTAAGAATGAGTTCCTTTCCAGCTGGAATCCAGGTTAGTATGAATTACATAAATAGATATATCATTTTTTAAGGCAGAAATTACGACTCTTTCTGAAAAAGTATTTCCAGTTAAACTTTTTATTGATTTAAAAATAACAGGATGAAATGATATAATAAGATTACAATTTTTATGTATAGACTCTGAAAAAACTTCCTCAGTAAGATCTAAAGTTATCAATATTTTTTTTACTTTTTGAAAATAAGACCCCACTATAAGTCCTATATTATCATAGGATTCTGCATATTCCCTAGGAGCTAAATTTTCTAACTCTTCAGCGATATCTCTTACTAAGACTTTCATTAAAAAAAATATAAAAGAAAAAGTATGACAAATTTATAAAAAAAATTGATTTTATTATATTTAGTAGATAGATAAAATAGAATATGGATCAAATTCTATTATATTAATTTTAGTTTAAAATAAAAAATATAATTTTTATTCCTAAAAAATAAAAAAAAATAATCATGAATTTAATTCAAAAGAAACCTAATTGGATAAAAGTGAAATTTCCGATTGGAAAAAATTATAAAAATTTACAAAAATTAGTTTCTTTCCACAAACTGAATACAATTTGTCAGAGTGGTAGTTGTCCTAATATAGGAGAATGTTGGGAACAAGGAGTTGCCACTTTTATGATATTAGGTAACGTTTGTACAAGATCTTGTAGATTTTGTGGAGTCAAAACAGGACGTCCTGAAAATATAGATTGGAAAGAACCAGAAAAAGTGGCTAAATCAATTAAAATATTGAAAATTAAACATGCTGTGATCACTTCTGTGAATAGAGATGATTTAAAAGATATGGGGGCTTCTATATGGATAGAAACCATAAAACTTACTAGAAAGCTCAATCCAGGTATAACAATCGAAACATTGATTCCGGATTTTAAAGGGGAACAAAAAATTATAGATCAAATAATAGATCTTAATCCAGAAGTTATTTCTCATAATGTAGAGACTATTTCTAGGTTAACAAAAAAAATACGTATTCAAGCAAAATACGATCGTAGTCTAAAAGTTCTACAATATATTAAGGAAAAAAATAAAAATATTCGTACAAAAACGGGAATTATGTTAGGATTAGGAGAAAAAAAAGAAGAAATATTAGAAACGATGAAAGATATAAAAAACTCTCAAGTAGATATTTTAACCATCGGACAATATTTACAACCTTCTTTAAAACACTTTTCCGTACGTTTTTTTGTTTTACCGGAAGAATTTAAAGAATTGAAAAAAATTGGATTAAAAATAGGATTTAAATATGTAGAAAGTGGACCTTTGGTTCGGTCTTCATATCATGCAGAAAAACATGTAAAATAAAAAAAATAAAATATTTTTTAATAATTTTTTTTCTCTATTCCAAAAGAATATTGAAATATTTTATCATTCCATAATTTTTTTTCATAGAGAAAATTTTTAAGATAAAAAGATACAGATTGATCCTTTCCATATCTAGAAAAAATAATAAGTTGTTCCATAGGACGAGTAGTAGCTACATATAATAAATTTAGATTATCAATCCTTATTTTAGATAGATATTCTTCATAAATATTTATGAAAAAAGGGTCATTTATATATTTAAAATAAGGTTCTATTTCTATATAGATAGAATCCAAACCATGATATAAATCAGGACATACATCTATCCATATTCCTTCCTTTTTTTTTTTTGAAAAAGCATTCCAATCTGTAAAAGGTATAATTACTACAGGAAATTGCAATCCCTTAGATTTGTGAATAGTCATAATACGAATAGCATCTGTATTATCAGAAATAATGATACTTTCTTTTTCTTTTTTGGATTCCCAATATTCTAAAAAATCTACAATAGAATTTCCTACAATTTTTATAGAACGATGAACAAAGTCTAAAAAAGAATAGATAGATTCCGTATTATATTTATTTAATAATCCAAATCCATCAATGACCTGTTCTACTATATTGTAAATAGATTTATTATATAGATTTTTTAAATCTAATGTTTTATTTGTAATAAAAATTTTTTTTAAAAAAAGATCGAATGGTAAAAAAATAGATTCTACAAGAAAGTCATGATCTCTTTGTTTGGTATGAATTAACTTATTTTTCAATAATAATAAAATTAAAGTAGCTCTTTTTTGATAACAATGTGGTTTTAAAAGTATATAAAAAAAATGTATAATGATTTCTATTTCCAAATGATTCTTTACAAGAAGAGATACGGAAGTATTGACAATAAATCCATCTTCTAAAAGTTTTTCAGATAAAAAATTTCCATCTTCGTTATTTCTAACTAATATAGCTATATCCGATAATTTATATTTCTGTTTTAACAATTTCTTTATTTTTTTTTGTATTTTACAGTAAAGTTCATTTCTGTAACTTTTTTGTTCTATAACAAAATTTAATTCTACATATCCTCCAGGTTTTTTAAATTCTTTTTGTTTGGATTCCTTATATATTTTTTTGTAAAGAGTAGAATTAAAAATTTTAGATACCGATTGATAAAGTGAATTATTAAATTTTACAATTTCTTCATAACTACGAAAATTAGTACCTATAGTGATTATTTTTTTGTGATAAGATTTAGATGAAGAAGAAATTAAATGAAGAAAAAGATTATAATCTACACCTCTCCAACGATATATAGATTGTTTAGGATCTCCTACAATCATAGCTGATCCATTTTCTGATAAAGCATTTTCAATTAAAATTCGAATATTATACCATTGTAAAAATGAAGTATCCTGAAATTCATCTATAAAATAATGTTTATATTGTACCCCCATTTTTTCATAAATTAGGGGGATGGGATCTTGAATAATTCTTTCATGAAGTATTTTATTTAATTCTGCGTTTAAAAAAATTTTTTTTTCTTTTTTTAAAAATAAAAATTCTTTTTCAATTTCTTGTATTATAGATAAATAATGAAAATTTTTTAAAAAAAGTTTATCTAAAATATAGGAGGATATATATTTTTTATATATAAATTTTGTTTCTTGATACAAAGAAAGTATTTTTTTTTTGTTCCTTTCTATCAATATTTTTTGATCCATATTTATGGTAGAATTTTTACTACTATACAATACTTCTTTTTGAATAGATTTTTCTATACGTTGATGAAAAGGATTTAATATTATGTTTTTTACACGGAATTTTTGAAAAAATTTTGGAAAATCTGAATAATAGAATGAATGTTTTTGAATAGATGTTTTTTTTAAAAATTCAAAAAATTTTTCTCCTTGTTTTTTACATTTTTTTTCAAATTTTTTCGTTCTTTTTAACAATTTTTTTTTTAGTATTATCCAATCATCAAAAGATTGAAATCTAATTTTTTTCATAGAAAAAAAACTATTTTCCTCTACTATAAGACTAGCTATTTTAAATAGTTCTTTTCTGATATCCCAATTTTTTCCTTTTTTTAATCTTTCCAAAGAAAATTGGATCAAAATATGAGACCATTTTTCTGAACTTTTTAATCTATTATATAAATTATTTATAACTTCCCATAAAAATTTATGGGTATCCATTTCTATATATATATTTTTATTAGAAAAAAAAGATCGAATGATACGATAAGTAAATTTATCGATAGTACTTATAGATAAAGAAGAAAAATCGGATAAAATTTCAGATAATATTTTTTTAGCGCGTTCAGATAGTTGCCTTTTTGTTAATTTTAAATCTTTTTTAATAGAATTGTACAAAGAATGATATTCCTTACTAATTTTTTGATTAGAAAATTCTTTTATACATTGTAATATCCTTTTTTTAATTTCTTCAGTAGCTTTATTGGTAAAAGTTAAAGCTAAAATACGTTTAAATTCGTCACAATGAGGACTTTTAAAAAGAATAACAAGATAATTTTTTACCAAAAAAAAAAGTTTTTCCAGAGCCTGCTGAAGCGTTGTATATTTTTAATGTAGCTGGAATAAACATAATAAATTTTATCAATAATTCTTTTAAATATAAAACGAAATAAGAAAAAAATTAAAATGATAAAAAAAATTTGGGAAAAAAAAAATTTAATTAATATATTATTTATCGTTTATTTTTTTGGATTTTTTTTTGTATCGTGTAATATTATAAAAAAAATCCCGAAAGAAACATATTTACTGAAAAAAAATAAACAAAATCTAAATTTTTTATTTTTAAAAAAAATAATTCCAAAAAATAAATATATAAAAAGTATTTATTGTCATTTTTTTCATTTTAAAAACGTAGAAAAAACTATAAGAATAGAATCCCATTATTTAAAAAAAAATTCTGTAAAAAATGTTAATTCAAAAGGATTTTTTGAGGATAATATAAATTTTTATATTTTTAGAAAAAAGAAAAAAAAAGGAAAAATAACTTATAATATTCATACTAGTGGAAGACCTTATTTTATCAACGAAATTATTTACAATTTTCAAGAAAAAGAGTTAAAGGATATTTATATAAATAATATTAATTCTAGTTTAATTAAAAAAAGAGAACAATACAGTGAAAAAAATATAATATTTGAAATAGAAAGGATGAAAAAAATGTATGAAAATTATGGTTATTATAATTTTAATGTATCCGATATTAAGTTTCATGTAAATTTTATAGAAAATCAAAAAATAAATTTATATATGGAAGTAAAAAATTTCCATAATCATAAAAAATATTTATTCAATAAAATTGTGATAAGAATCAATAATGAAAATAAAAATTTCTTCATTTACAATGGATATAAATTTTTTGTTCCTACCGATAAAAAATTGAATCCAAAAATTATCACGGATGTTTTCACTATTTTTCCTGGATCTTTGTATAATAAAAATGAGGTTTTAAAGACTCAAAAAAATATTTATTCTTTGCATAATTTTTATATTAATCAATTTAAAGTAGAAGAAGAAAAAAAAAACAATTTAAATTCAAAAATAGCCTTTTTAAATGCTGAAATTTTTTTGAAAACTATAAAAAGTAATGAATTTAAATTTTATTTAGTAAATTCTATATCCAAAAAAATGGATATAAAAATCAATCCAAAAATCACTTTACTAAGTAGAAATATACTACAACAAAATGGTGAAAATTTTATGTTTTCTATAAAAGGAAGTTTAAATTTTTCTCCAAAAGAAATTTTTAACCTATCTAAAATTTCCTTTCAAGGAAATTTTATCTATCCAGGATTTTTATCCACTTTTATATCATCTATGATTCCTAAATATTACTTATATAGGACTCATACTTCTATTTTTTTTCAAAAAAAAAATAAAAAAAATATAGATATAAAAAAATACATATTTTCCAATTTTATTAATTATGAATGGAAGGTAACTCCTTATAGAAAACATAAAATAAAAATGATCACTTTAAAAGTAATCAAAAAAATGATTAATTTTAAAAATGTAAAAAAAACAAATAATAATCATTTTGATTCAAAAAATACTATACAAAAGAAAAAAATTAATAAGATAAAGGATAATTTTATCCATTCTATTATTTATAATTATGAGATGAATCAATTTTTGGATCATAGTACAAAAAATCCTATTGCATTACGTGGAAATATAGATATTTCTGTAAATATTTTATATTATTTATTTCAAAAATTTTTTTTTCCTTATAAAAATAAGTTATTGAATAATATTTTTTTGGTTAAATACAATTTAGATTTCAAAAAATATTTTTTTTTATCTAAAAATTATTTCTTAATATCAAGGTTTTTTCTTGAAAAAAATTTTAATTATGAAAAAATTCCAAAAAATTCTTTTTCAGGAATATCTAAATTTTGTAAAAAAGGTCGAGAATCAAATAGTATTCATCTAAATATAGATAAAAATTCATCATTTAATAAAATTTTATTAGTAAATGAATATAGAAATAAAATACTTTCTAATTTTTTTTCAGTTATTTTTTTTTACTTAGAAAATAGAGAACTGTTAAACAAAGAAAATAATAATTCAAAAAAAATAGAAAAGTTGATATGGAACCCTTTTTATAAAGAATTTTTATTAGAAGGAGGAATAGGAGTTCGATATGATCTTAAATTTTTTGTTTTTTTTGTAGATCTTGTATATAAATTTTATGATTCATCTCAACAAAAGGAATGGATCATAAATTATATAAAATTAAAAAAACCATGGATCAATTTTGGAATTAACCCCCAATTTTAGAAAAAAATTCTTTTTTTTACATTTTTTAATCCTTAATTAAATAAAAAAAAACACATGTCTAAAAAATTTCCTTCTGGGGTTATTACCGGGAGTCTTATCCAAGAAATATTTGAATATGCTAGGGAAAAAGTATTTTCCATACCTGCTGTAAATGTTATTGGATCTAATACTATGAATGCTGCAATGGAAACTGCAGCAGAGGTTAATTCCCCTATAATTATTCAAATATCTAATGGTGGAGCTATTTTCAACGCAGGAAAAGGATTAAGTAATCACGAACAAAAAGCAGCTATCCAAGGTTCTATAGCTTGTGCAAAACATATCCATGAACTAGCTAAATTTTATAAATCTACTGTAATTCTTCATACAGATCATTGTTCTAAACAATCTCTATCATGGATAGATGGATTGATGATTGCTAATGAAAAACATTATAAACGTTTTGGTAAAACGTTATTTAGTTCTCACATGTTAGATCTTTCTCAAGAATCTTTAGAAGAAAATATTAGTACTTGTGAAAGATACTTTGAAAGAATGAATAAAATTCAAATGACCATTGAAATAGAACTTGGAGTTACGGGAGGTGAAGAAGATGGTGTAGATAATTCTAATATAGAAAACAATAAACTTTATACTCAACCAAAAGAAGTATCGTATGCTTATGAAAGATTAATCAAAATAAGCAAAGAATTTATTATAGCGGCTTCATTTGGAAATGTACACGGAGTATATAAATCTGGTAATATTATTCTACGTCCGGTAATTTTGAAAGAATCTCAAAAGTACATACAAAAAAAATTTAATACAAAAAAAAAACCAGTTTTTTTTGTTTTCCATGGAGGATCTGGTTCTTCCATAAAAGAAATTCAAGAATCTATTAATTATGGAGTTGTTAAAATGAATGTAGATACAGATTTGCAATATGCTTTTACCTGTGGAATAAGAGATTATATGAATAAAAATAAGGAATATCTGAATAAACAAATCGGAAATCCAGAAGGTAAATATCTTCCAAATAAAAACTATTATGATCCTAGAATATGGCTTAGAAAAGGAGAAAAATCATTCAAAGATTTATTAAAAAAATATTTTGAATTAATGAATAATATTAACACTTTATAAAACTATGGCATGGTTTTTAAGAAAAAAAAAGAATATTATTACCCCTATAGAAGATAGAAAAAATTTACCTAAAGGGCTTTGGTACAGAACTCCAAATGGAAAAATTATAGATACGGATGAACTAAAAAAAAATATATATGTGAGTCCGGAAGATGGATATCATGTAAGAATTCATAGCAAGGAATATTTTGATATTCTTTTTGATAATGGAAAATTTTCAGAAAAAAATGTTAAAATGATTAGTAAAGATCCTATAAAATGGATAGATAGAAAAAAATATACAGATCGAATTGAGGAAGCAAGAAAAAAAACAAATTTATATGATGCTATTAGAACAGGAGTTGGAAAAATAAATGGGATGGATATAGTTATTTCTTGTATGGATTTTTCTTTTATAGGAGGATCTATGGGATCTGTAGTAGGAGAAAAAATATCTAGAGCTATAAAACATTGTATTGAAAAAAGATTTCCATATGTATTGATATCTAAATCTGGAGGGGCAAGAATCATGGAATCTTCTTTTTCTTTAATGCAAATGGCTAAAACAATAGCTAGATTAACTCAATTACGTGATTCAAGAATTCCTTATCTATCCATTCTTACAGATCCAACTACAGGAGGCGTTACAGCATCTTATGCCTTACTTGGAGATATAAATATAGCCGAACCAGGTGCTTTAATTGGATTCGCTGGACCTAGAGTAATTAGAGAAACTATTGGAAAAAATCTTCCAGATGGATTTCAAACTTCAGAATTTCTTCTAGAACATGGATTTATAGATTTAATTTCTTCTAGAATTGATTTAAAAAAAAATATATCCAATCTTGTTTCTATGATGATGTAAAAAAAAATTATTCCCATTCTATAGTTGCTGGAGGTTTGGAAGTAATATCGTATACTAAACGATTAATTCCATTAACTTCATTAATTATTCTACTCGAAACTTTTTCTAAAAAATTATAAGGTAAATGTGAAAAAGTAGCAGTCATAAAATCTTCCGTATTTGTAACACGTAATACAGCGACATATTCATAGGTTCGTTTATCTCCCATTACTCCTACGGATTTTATAGGCAATAATATTATAAAAGCTTGACTTACAAATTTATATAAATTATAATTTTTTAATTCTTGCAAAAGAATAATTTCCGCTTCTTTAAGAATATAAATTTTTTTCTTATTGACTTCTCCAATAATCCGAATGCTTAATCCAGGACCTGGAAATGGATGTTGGTATAAAATTTCTTTTGGAATTCCTAAATATTTTCCTATTTTTCGTACTTCATCTTTAAATAATTCTTTTAATGGTTCCAAAAGTTTCAATTTCATTAAATTAGGTAATCCTCCTACATTATGATGAGATTTAATAAAAACAGTATTTTTTAATAATTTGGATGAAGAATATGTAGAAGATTCAATTACATCTGAATATATAGTTCCCTGCGCTAAAAATTCTACATTTTTAATTTTTTCTGATTCTTCTTGAAAAATAGAAACAAATTCTTTCCCTATAATTTTTCTTTTCATTTCAGGATCAATAATTCCAATTAAACTAGATAAAAATCGTTTTTTAGCATCTATGATTTTAATAAATAAATTCATTTTTTTACCAAAAAAAGATATTTTTTCTTTTTCTTCTTTTAGAAGAAAACCAGTATCAACGAAAATGCAATGTAAGGATGAACCAATCGCTTTCTGAATGATATAAGCTGATACAAAAGAATCTAAACCTCCTGAAAATCCTAATATTACTTTTTTAGTATCTACAAGTTTTCTTATTTTTTCTACATTCTCTTGTACAAAATGGTTTAGTTTCCAATTTGGGGAACACTTACAAATATGAAGTATAAAGTTTTTCATGATCGGAACTCCGAATTCGGTATGATTCACTTCTGGATGAAATTGTACGGCATAAATATCTTTATTTTTATGAATTAAAGCTGCAATAGCACAAGAAGAAGTATGTCCAATTACTTTTAATTCTTTTGGAATATTTTTTATTTCATCAAAATGACTCATCCAAACAATAGATTTTTTAGGAATTCCGTGGAATAAATCATTTTTACAATGATCTATCATAAAAATAGATTTTCCATATTCTTTATACTTTGATCTTTCTATTTTCCCTCCAAAAAGAAAAGAAATAAGTTGCATTCCATAACAAATTCCAAGTATAGGAATATTTAATTTAAATATATTTTTAGATATTAATGGAGGATTTTCGTCATAAACAGAAAAAGGACTTCCAGATAAAACAATCCCTTTTGGTTTTTTGGATAAAATATTATGAATAGAAATATCATAAGGATATAAAACTGCATATACCCCTATATCTCGAATTCTTCGTGCAATCATCTTGCTATATTGGGAACCAAAATCTAATACCAAAATAGAGTCTTTTTTCATTATATTTTTTTTTGTATCATTGGAATTTTTTTTAAAAAAACTATAATCCAATATCTTTCCTAAAATATAAGTTTTCAAAATGAACTTTTTTTACCTTATTATAAGCTTTTTTTCTAGCGGAATCGATTGTCCTCCCTATTCCTATGATATTTAAAACTCGTCCATGTGATGTCATCCATTTTTCTTTTTCTTTTTTAGCCCCAGCAATATAAAAAGGTTCTTTTAAAGAATTTAATCCATTTATAATTTTTCCACTTTCATATTGTTCCGGATAGCCTTTTGAAGATAGTACGATACAACAAGAACATAATTTTTTCCAAGAAATAGATATTTCTTTTTGAAGAAATACCGACTGGATTATCTGAAAAAAATTACTTTCCATTAATGGCAATAAAGTTTGAGTTTCAGGATCTCCCATACGAGTATTATACTCTAATAAGTATACACTATTTGAAGTGATCATTAATCCGAAATAAATAAATCCGAAAAAAGTTAATTTTTCTAAAAAAAGTCCTTTTAAAGTTGGTTCCAATATATTTTTTTTAAAATCTATCCAAACTTCATCGTTCATATAGGGATTAGGTACTATCGTACCCATTCCTCCTGTATTGCCCCCAGTTTCTTTTTCTCCAATTTTTTTGTAATCTTTAGCGGATAAAAAAGGAATAATATCTTTCCCATTAAAAATGGATATAATAGAGGATTCATTACCTTTCAAAAATTCTTCTATGATAACTTTATTTCCAGATTTTCCAAATTTTTTATCTATCATAATAGAAGTCAAAGCCTTCTTTGCTTCGTTTTTATTTTTCACTAATATTACTCCTTTCCCTCCTGCTATACCACTTGTTTTTATAGCTACAGAATAATTTTTTTTTTCTAAAAAATCTAAAGCTTTTTGATAAGAAGAAAAAACTTCGTATTTAGGAGTCCGTACTCCATATTTTTTCATAAATGATTTAGAAAAAACACGATCACCTTCTAATCTAGCAGCAAGGTAATGTGGACCCATAATTTTTAGTCCAAAATTTTTAAATACGTCTACAATTCCATCCAATAGAAAAGTTTCTGAACCAACAATAGTTATATCTATTTCATTTTTTTTAGCATATAAACATAAATCTAATGTTGTATAAGTATTTTTAATATTTTTTCCTATTTCATCGGTTCCTCCATTACCAGGATAAAAATAAAGATCTATATTAGGAAAATCTTTTAAAATTTTTTTTCCCATAGCATGTTCACGTCCTCCATTTCCGAGAATTAAAACTTTCATAATATTTTTTTTAATGTTTAAAATGTCTTTTTCCCGTAAAAGCCATAGCTATTCCATGTTCATCACAAGCTTTTATAGATTCTTTATCACGGATAGATCCTCCTGGTTGAATAATTGCTCTTATTTTACCGGATATCGCAGCTTCATCTATTATATCCCGAAAAGGGAAAAAAGCATCCGAAACAAGGACTAAATCCTCTTTGCTTTTTTCTAAAGCTCTTTCTATAGCTTGACGAGCTGCCCAAATTCTATTTGTTTGACCGCCCGAAATTCCTAAAGTTTGTGTACCTTGAGCTACAACAATAGCATTTGATTTTACATATTTTACTACTTTTTGAGCAAAAAATAAAGATCTTATTTCTTGATCAGAAAACTTTTTTTTGGTTACTATTTGATAATCATAAGATAAAGGAGGATCTACTTGTTGGACCAATATTCCTCCATCTATTTTTACATATTCCAATTTATCAGAAATAGGATTTTTTATCCTAATGATTCTTATATTTTTTTTTTGTTTTAAAATACTCAATCCATTTTTTTCATAACTAGGAGATAAAATAACTTCTAAAAATAGACTATTCATTTTATTCGCTAATTCTTTTGTTATTGGAACATTTAATGCCATAATTCCTCCAAAAGAAGAAATAGAATCCGCATAATAAGTTTTTTGAAATGCATCTATAACATTTTTTCCTAAGGCAACACTACATGGTGTTGCATGTTTCACAGTACAACAAGCTGGTTCAGAAAATTGCGATACTACTTTCCAAGCTATATCCATATCTCTTAAATTATTAAAAGAAAGATTTTTACCATGTAATTGATGAAAATTACACATTGCTCCATTATGAATAGTACTAATATAATAAGCGGCTTCCTGATGAGGATTTTCCCCATAACGAAGATTCATTTTTTTTTCATAAGAAAAATGTAAATAAGTAGGAAAATTTTCTTCCATTAAAAGATATTGAGAAATTGCAGAATCATAAGCAGAAGTAAGATTAAATACTTTTCCTGCTAATTTTTTTCTCAACTTTAATGAAGTATTCCCATAGTTTTCAATTTCATTTTTTACTAATATATAATCTTTTTTATCTGTAATAGGGGTTACATGAAAAAAATTTTTAGCTGCTGCTCGCAACATAGATGGTCCTCCTATATCAATAAATTCAATTATAGAATTAATTGATTTTTTATGGAATTTATCAAAAAATGGGTAAAAATTTACCAATACAATATCAATAGGATTAATTCCGTGAAAATGAATACTTTTCATATGTTTATCAATAGAACGATTAGCAAGAATACCCCCATAAATAGATGGATGAATAGTTTTTATTCTTCCATCTAAAATTTCAGGAAAAGAAATGATATTTTCTATTTTTAGAACATTAGATATTCCATTTTTTTTTAAGTATTGATAAGTACCACAAGTAGAAATTATTTGATATTCTTTTTTATCTAAAAAACAGACAAAATCAAATAATTCTTCATTTTTTTCATAAACACTAATCAAAGCTCTTTTCATATATATAATATAATTAAAGAATTCGAAATTTTTATGGGATATAAAAAAAAATAATATAATAGGTCAAATATTGTTTAAATATTGAATGAGTATCTCTTTTTCTATGATAGATATTTTTTTAGATAACGATATTGGAGTTTCTTTTGAAGAAAGATTACATGATTTTTTTAAAATTATATTTCCTGAATCAATATTTTTAGTTACATAATGAACTGTAGCACCTGATATTTTTTCTTTATTATTAATCACTTTTTGATGTACTCTCATTCCATACATACCTTTTCCTCCATATTTAGGTAAAAGAGATGGATGAATATTTATGATTTTTCCATACCATTTATCACAAAATTCCGAATCAAGTATGGAAAGAAACCCACAAAGTACTATAATATCTGGGATTTTTTTTATAAAAATATTATCTATCTCTTTAGATAGAAGTATTTTTTTAGTATTTTTTAAAGAAAAAGTTGTAATATTTTCTTTCGATGCATATTGAATAGCTTTACAAGATCTATCAGAAATAACTGTATCTATCTTAACTTTAGAAAGTTTTCCATTGGAAATAGATTCTAGAATATGCTGCATATTTGTCCCTTTTCCAGAGACCAAAATAGATAGTTTTTTCATGAAAATATTTTTATTTCAAAAATACTTTTTTATCTCCTTTAACTATATTTCCAAATACAAAAGGATTTTCTCCTAAAAAACGTAATCTATCAAAAATGGGACCTTGATCTTTAATAGAAACTATTATAATCATTCCAACTCCCATATTAAAAGTATTCCACATTTTTTGATCGGATAAAAAACCTTTTTCCTGAATATGATTAAAAATAGGTAGAATAGGAATTTTTTTTTTCTCTACTATAGCTAATAAATTTTCTGGAAGAACACGAAATAAATTATCGTATATACCCCCTCCAGTAACATGAACTAATCCGTGTATTAAAAACTCTTTTAATAAAATATGAATAGTAGAATAATAAATTCTAGTTGGAATTAAAAGAGTCTCATAAAATGGTTTTTTTTGGAATTTTTTCATCAATAAATCTTCTGTATAAAAAATATTTCGAATTAAAGAAAAACCATTGCTATGTACACCTGAAGATGGTATTCCAATTAAAATATCTCCTTCTTTAATTGTTTTTTTTCCATCTATAACCTTTTTTTTCTCTACAATACCTACACAAAATCCTGCTATATCATAATCTTTTTTTTTGTAAATACTTGGAATTTCAGCTATTTCTCCTCCAATAAGACAGGTATTCGTCTTTTTACAAGAGGTAGCTATACCTTGTATAATTTTTTCTGCAATGTTAGAATCAATTTTTCCACAAGCTAAATAATCTAGAAAAAATAATGGCTTTGCTCCATGACATAATATATCATTGGCACACATAGCAAAACAATCTTCTCCAATTACATCATATTTTTGGTAATTAATAGCTAAAAGAAGTTTAGTACCAACACCATCAACCCCAGATACCAAAACAGGTTCTTTATACTCAGAGTAAGGCATTTTATAAAGTGCTGCAAAATTATCTAATGAGCCAATTACCTTATTGTTATAAGTTTTCTCTAAAATTGGACTAATTTTATATATAGTACGATTACTTTCTTTCATTATTACTATAATATACAATCATTTTTTTTTATGAATGGGATAATTTCCAGTAAAACAACCGAAACAATAATTATTACTTCCAAGAATATCGATTAAATTAGCCATACTTAAAAATTCTAAACTATCTACATCTAAAAATTTAGCTATACTTTCCTTATCTATTTTGAATGAAATTAGATCTTTTTGAGTAGGAGTATCTATACCTAAATAACATGGAGCTATAATAGGTGGAGATGCACTTCTAAAATGAATTTCTTTTGCTCCTGATTTTCTTAAAATATAAACTAATCGACGACTCGTAGTACCACGAACAATAGAATCATCAATAATGACAATCCGTTTTCCTCTAATTTCATTTAAAATAGAATTTAGTTTTAAATTAACCATTTTTTCACGCATTTCTTGTTTTGGTAAAATAAAAGATCTTCCAATATATTTATTTTTTACTAAAATTGGTTTGAAAGGAATTCCGGATGCTTTAGAATATCCAATAGCTGCTGGTACCCCAGAATCTGGTACTCCAATCACGACATCTGCTACTACTGGATGTTGTTCATAAAGAACTTCTCCACTTTTTTCACGAACTGCATAAACGTTTATATTTTCAATGAAAGAATCAGGACGGGAAAAATAAATATATTCAAAGGAACATATTCTTCGTTTTGTATCCCTTTTTTTTCTAAGAAGAGAAAATTGAATTGATTTTTGATCGACAATAGCTATTTCTCCTGGAAATAAATCTCTTACATAATATCCCCCCACAGAATCTATTCCACAAGTTTCAGAACTAAATATATAAGTTTTTTCATTAAGCATACCATAACATAAAGGTCTAATTCCATTTGGATCTCTAAAAGCAGCAATTTTATTATCCATAAGAACTATTACAGAATAAGCTCCTTGAATATCAAAAGTGGTTTTTTGAATAGCTATTTTTAGGTTATTTTCAGATTCTGATAAATATTTTTGTATTAAACGTAAAATGACTTCAGAATCCGAATCAGAGGATATAAATGTAATTCCTTTCGATTCTAAATTTTTCCGAATTTTTTTAGCATTTATTAAATTTCCATTATGGACAATAGAAATGATACTTTTACCATGGATATCTTCTCCAAAAAATGGTTGAATATTTTTTTGACTTTGTCCTCCTTCTGTAGAATATCTTGTATGTCCAATAACAGCATTTCCATGATAACATTCAGAATTCGAAATTTTTCTAAAGGAATCTAAAACAAGACCTTCACTTTTATGAGATAAAATAAATCCATCTCGTAAAACCGAAAAACCACATGCTTCTTGACCTCGATGTTGTAAGGCAAATAAACCAAACTGAATGAGAGAAAATGTATCTATTTTATGAGTAGAATAAATTCCAAAAACTCCGCATTCTTCATGAAATTTATCATAATAATTTTTTTTTTCTAGAATAGGAAATAATTGAGACATCCTCTTTTTTTTTTATGGAAAAAGAAAATATTTGTCCCTTAAATGGATTAACCTGCATTGAGCCTTTTTAATATTTCCATATAAGTATCTATTACCTCTTCCTTATCATTCAATTCATTTCTAAATCTGTCTTTATCAAGTTTTTTCATTGTTTTTTTATCCCAAAGACGACATGTATCAGGACTAATTTCATCAGAAAGTAAAATTTGATTTTTTTTATTTTTTCCAAATTCTATTTTAAAATCTACCAATAGAATATTTTTATCTAAAAAATATTTTTTCAGAATATTGTTAATATTTGAGACAATTTGATTAATTTTATTTAATTCTTCATAAGAAATTAGATTTAAGAATACAGCATGATGGTGGTTTAACCATGGGTCTTTTAATCCATCATTCTTGTAAAATATTTCAATAATTGGATTATCTATAGTAATCCCTTCATTTATATTTAAACGTCTAGACATACTTCCAGCAACAATATTTCGAACTACAAATTCTAATGGTATCATATCCACTTTATAACACAATTGTTCTCTATTATTTATCTTACGAATAAAATGATTTCTTACTCCATAATCTTTAAGGAATTTAAATATTAATGTTGTTATTTCATTATTTAAAATTCCTTTATCTTGTAATAATTCCTTTTTTAATCCATTTAAAGAAGTTATACTATCTTTATAATGAATAATAATTTCATCTGGATTATCTGTAGAATAGATTTTTTTTGTTTTTCCTTCTAATAAATACTTTTTTTTAATCATACTGCTCATAATAATCAATATTTATCTATTTCAGTCACTAATTTTTCTTTTTTTTTCATTCGAAATTTTAATAATAATTTTTTTATTTCGTTATATTTTATAGCTAATATATGAACGGATAATAGAGCCGCATTGTATGCATTATTGATCCCTACTGTAGCCACAGGAACATCTTTAGGCATTTGAACAATAGAAAGTAGAGCGTCCATTCCACCTAATAATCCATTATTAGCATAAATAGGAACTCCTATAACGGGTATAATAGTTCTTGAAGCTATAATTCCAGGTAAATGAGCAGATAACCCAGCTCCTGCAATAATAAGTTCCACACCTTCTAAAGATTCTATTTTTTTTATTGTTTTTGATAATATATCTGGTAAACGATGTGCCGATATAACATAAGTTTTGTTCTTTATATTAAATATATTTAGTATATTTTCCGATATTTTCATCGTTGGTTTATCTGATAGACTTCCACAAAATATAGCTACTTTCATATAATTTTTTTTTTTATAAAAAATATTGCACAGCATTTCTAAAAATAGAATGCTCTTTAATATCAGGTATATTTTTTAATAATCCATTATTATAACGCTCCGGATGAGTCATTCTTCCATAAATTTTTCCATTATTACTTAATAATCCTTCTACTGCTCCAATAGATCCATTGGGATTAAAAGGAAAATCCATAGTAGGATTTCCTTTTAAATCTACATATAAAGCGGCAATTTGATTTTTTCTTAATAAAATATTAATCATTTTTTCACTAGCATAAAACCTACCTTCACTATGAGATACTGGAATAGTATATACTTTATTTTTCATTCCTTTTAACCATGGAGATTGATCAGAAATAACTTTTATATGAACACATTGAGATATATGTTTTCCTATTTCATTATAGGTAAGTGTTGGAGATTTATGATTACGCAAATTGATTTTACCGTAAGGTAATAAACTAGATTTAATCAATGCCTGAAATCCATTACAGATACCTAAAATTAATCCATCATGATCAATAAAATATTCAATAGAATCTTTGATATAGGGATTATGTAACATAGACGTTATAAATTTTGCAGAACCATCGGGTTCATCTCCCGCACTAAATCCTCCACAAAGCATAAATATTTGTACAGATTTGATATATTTTACCATTTTAGATATGGATTGAATAAGATCTTTATCGCTTAAATTTCTCAATACAAAAGTTTTTACTATTGCTCCTTCTTTTTCAAAAGCATGAATTGATTCAAATTCACAATTTGTTCCAGGAAATATTGGAATAAATACACGTGGTCTTATTTTTTTAATTGATTTCCATTTTAATGGAATTTTTTTATGGAATTTTCTACTTTTTTGTAGTATATTTTTTTTAGGATATTTTATATCTCTATTATTTATAGAATATATAGGAGTTAAAGTTTTTATCCAATTTTTGATGGATTCATCTATATCAATAGAAATACCATTAAAATTTAAATTTTGAGATGAAACAACTTCTCCAATTAAAATGAAATCTTCTGAAAGTGAAGATGAGGATTCTATAATTAATGAACCTATATTTGTTTCAAGCAAATGATTATTATATTGAATTACAACACCTAAACGATTCCCAAAAGACATTTTTGCAATAGCAATGGAAATCCCCCCATCTTTTATAGTTTTCACAGAAACTATTTTACCGGAACAAATCCCTTTATAAACTTTATCATATACCTTTTTCAGAGAATCGAAATCTGGCATTTCATTTTTTAGTGGTTTATGATGATATAAGTATATTCTATTTCCTATTTTTTTTAATTCAGGTGATATAATATTCCCACAGGAACCTATGCTAACTCCAAAAGCTATTAATGTTGGTGGAACGTGAATATTTTTATATGATCCTGACATGCTATCTTTTCCTCCAATAGAAGCTAATTCAAAAGCCATTTGTGCATGATAAGCACCTAATAAAGAAGCAAATGGTTTCCCCCAATTTTTTGGACTTTTTCCTAATTTTTGATAATATTCTTGAAAACTAAAATAAGTACTTTTATAATTTCCTCCCATAGAAACAATTTTAGAAACACACTCTACTATAGCATATGCCCCTCCATGAAGAGGACTCCAATTAGATATATTTGGATGAAATCCCCAAGATGCTAAACTTACTGTGGTTGTTTCTCCATTTAAAACAGGAATTTTTTGTACACTTCCTTCCGATGGAGTCATTTGATATTTTCCTCCAAAAGGCATCAATATAGTCCCCCCACCTATAGTACTATCAAACATTTCTACTAAACTTTTTTGAGATGCAATATTTAATTTAGAAATATTTTTTAAGAAATTTTTTTTATTGAAAGTAATTTTTTGGGATTTTTTAAAAGGAGAAATAGAAGTTGGAGAACTTACCTGAACAACTTTTTTTTTATTAGATCCTCCTGTATTTAAAAAAGAACTTTTTAAGTTGAATATTTCTTTTTTTTGATGATAAAAAATTATACGTTCATTATCCGTAATCTTAGCTATAGGAATGGATAGAATATTTTCTTCATGAGATAAATTAATAAATTTTTTTACATCATCGGGATTTAAAACCACAGCCATACGTTCTTGAGATTCTGAAAGTGCTATTTCTATAGAATCTAAAGATGTATTTTTTATTGGTATTTTATCTAAATAAAGGATCGAACTATTACTCAATTCCCCTATTGCTACTGAAGCTCCTCCTGCACCAAAATCATTGCATTTTTTGATCAAAGATATGGCTTCTTTTTTTCGAAAAAATCTTTGTATTTGTCGTTCTATTATTGGATTTCCTTTTTGGACTGGAATATTGTAAGATGTATTTTTTAAATTATATTCATATTCCTTAGAAGACTCTGTTGCTCCTCCTATTCCATCTCTTCCTGTTAATCCACCAATTAACAGAATTATATCTCCTTTTTTTGGATTTTTTTGTTTTACGTAATCTACTGGAACGGCTCCAATAACCATTCCGACTTCCATCCTTTTAGCTTTATAACCTTTATGATATATTTCATGTATATGAGTAGTAGAAACTCCAACTTGATTTCCATAAGAACTATAACCATTAGCCGCTTCACGGCAGATTTTTCTTTGCTCTATTTTACCATTCAATGTTTTTGTTTTAGTTGGATCATCCGCTCCACTTAATCGAATAGATTGATAAACAAAAGCTCTACCAGATAATGGATCACGAATTGCTCCACCTATACAAGTAGAAGCTCCTCCAAACGGATCAATTTCTGTAGGATGATTGTGGGTTTCATTTTTAAATAAAAGATACCATTTTTCCTTTTTTTTTCCTATAATATCTACGTCAATTCTCATTATACAAGAATTACGTTCATTAGAAAATACATAGTTTTTCAATTTTCCTTTTTTAAAAAGAATTTGAGAAGGAAGATTAGATAAATCCATCAAATTTATAGGATCTTTTGATCTTCCTATTGAATCACGATCTTTTAAATATTTATTAAAAATATTATAATAGGTATCTTTCAATATTCCATCAAAAGTGATATCTACCAATGTCGTCAAAAAAGTACTATGACGACAATGATCAGACCAATAAGCATCTAAAATACGTAATTCTTCTTCTTTAGGATCACGATTTTCTTCAAAAAAGTATTTTTGAATAAAGAGTAAATCCTTTATTTCTATAGAAAAATTCCATTTTTTATGAATTTTTTTTATTTCTTCATGAGTAAAATTAATAAATCCTTCTAGGATTTTCATTTTTTTTTTCTCTACACATTTTATATTAGAAAAATATGGAGGAAGCATTTCTTTAAGATTTTTTTCCTTACAAATATTTGGATTTATGCAATATTTTTTAATTTTAATAATATCATTTTTTGGATTATTCAATCCTATTAATTCAATTAATTTCCCTGTTTTTATAAAAACTGTAGATATAGGATCTATCACTTTTATACATTGCATAGCCGCTTCTGCACGTTGATCATATTTTCCTGGTAAATATTCTATAGAAAAATATGGATTTTTTAAATGTAATTTTTTATGATAAATATCTGTTACAGGATCCACAAAAATTTTATATAAGCTATCTATAAAAACTTCTTGTTTTATTTGAAATATATCGTATATATGATAAATAATCACTTTAGATAACGATATATCCATATCATTTAATTCTTGATATAACTTTCTAGAATAAAGGTCGAAAAAATTTTTTTTTTGTATATAAATCCTTAAATTCATTAGATTAGAATATAAAAATAGAATTTTTCTAAATTTTAAGATTACTATTTGAATTTATCAAACGATGAAATCGATCCAAAATAGGATTTACTTTTTTATCAATAAATTCTAAAGATTGATCTGAAGAAAAACCTATAAAATTTTTAGGATCAAGCATTTGATTTAATTCTTTTTCATTAATCGGTATTTTTTCATCGTTTAAAATACGTTTTATAAAATCATTTTCTGTACCTTCTAATTTCATTTTAGAATGAGTTTTCATGGAATGAATTCGGATTCTTTCATGGATTTCTTGTCTATCTGCTCCATTTTTTACGCTTTTGACAATAATAGATTCAGTAATTAAAAATGGAAGTTCTTGATAGATATTTTTTTCTATCATTTTAGGATAAACTACAATATTTTCTAATATATTATTCCAAATCATTAAAATAGCATCTGTAGCTAAAAAAGATTGTGCAAGGACCAATCTTCTATTGGCGGAATCATCTAAAGTCCGTTCTAACCATTGAGTGGCAGCTACCATAGCTGAACTATTGGATAGAGAAATCACATATTTAGCTAAAGAAGCCATCCGTTCACTAAGTATTGGATTTCGTTTATATGCCATCGCACTGGATCCCATTTGTTCTTTATTAAATGGTTCTTCCATTTCTTTTAAATTTTGTAATAAACGCAAATCATTACTAAACTTATGAGAAGATTGAGAAATATTGGATAATAAATTTAAGATTTGTGCATCAACTTTTCTATCATAAGTTTGACCCGTAACAGGAAAAATTTTTTGAAATCCAAATTTTTTGGATAATTTTTTTTCTAGATATTTTACTTTTTTTAAATTTCCATTAAATAATTCTTTGAAACTAGCAGCTGTTCCTACAGTTCCTTTTACTCCTCTGAAACATAGATTTTGTAATCTGAATTCCAATTCTTCTATATCCATTAGGATACTTTGTATCCACAAAGAAGAACGTTTACCAACAGTAGTTAACTGAGCTGGTTGATAATGTGTAAATGCCAAAGTGGGAGTATTATGATATTCTAAGGTAAAATTTCTAAGACGAAAAAGAACATTAATTAATTTATTAAGGATAATTTCTAATCCATCACGTAGGAGAATAAGATCCGTGTTGTCTCCTAAAAAAGCACTTGTAGCACCTAAATGAATAATTGGTTTAGCTATAGTTGCTTTTTCTCCAAGTGCGTATAAATGAGCTATTACATCATGATGAAATTTTTTTTCATAGAAAAAAACTCTATTCCAATCAATATCATTTAAATGTTTTTTTAAATCATTAATTTGTTCTTCCTTAATATTTAAACCTAATTTTTTTTGATATTCTGCTAAATATAGCCAAAGTTTTCTCCAGGTAGTAAATTTTTTTTCGGGAGAAAAATTATACAACATTTCTTTACTACTGTATCGTTCTACTAAAGGATTTTTATATTCTTTCACAAAAGAATCATTTTTATATAAATGGAAATATTTTTCTAAGAAATAATTTTCAAAAAGGAAGATTTATTTTTGATAATATTTTGATTTCTTTCAGATCCTACAGAAATTAATACAATATCTAAATTTAAATAACTTTCTATAAAGTTAACATATTTCTTGCAATTTTTAGGCAAATCATCATATTCATGTATATGAGAAATATCTTTTTTCCAACCAGGAAAATCTATATAAATAGCTTCTACTTTTTTTTCTTCCAATTCTTCTATATTAGATGGAAAATATTGTATCTTTTTTCCATTAATTTTATATTTTACACATACTTTAATGAATTCTAATTCACTTAAAACATCCAATTTTGTAATGATTAAATAATTAATTCCATTAATCATACAGGAATATTTTAGAGATAAAAGGTCTAACCATCCACATCTTCTGGACCGTTTTGTAGTTGAACCATATTCATTCCCTTTTTTACGTATTATATCGCTGATTTTATTCCTAATCTCTGTAGGAAAAGGGCCATATCCTACACGGGTACAGTAAGCTTTTGCTATTCCTATAAAATTTTTCAAAAAATTAGGTGGGATCCCAGTTCCTGTACATACACCACCTGTCGAAGTTGAAGAAGGAGTTACATATGGATATGTTCCATAATTTATATCTAATAACATAGCTTGAGCCCCTTCAAATAAAATTTTCTTTTTTTGATGAAAAGCATAATGAATTTCATGTACAGAATCAATAATACGAGGATAAAGAATCTTAGCATATTCGATATATTCTTCATATATCGATTTAAAATAAATAGGATCTTTTTTATATACTTTTGTAATAATCTTATTTTTATAATCTACGTTATCTTTTAATTTTTTATGAAATACTTTTAGATTCAAAAAATCTAATAACCGGATTCCTATACGGGCTATTTTATCTTCATAAGTAGGACCAATTCCACGATGTGTAGTTCCAATAGATCTAGAACCTAAAGCTTCTTCTTTATATTCATCTAGTAAACGATGATAAGGCATGGTTAGATGTGCACGTTTTGCCAAAAAAACTCTAGAGGTATTGATTCCTATAGATTCTATTTTTTTAATTTCTTGAATCAAGGATTTAGGGTCAATAACCATTCCAGGTCCTATAATACATTTAATAGAAGGATTAACTACTCCAGATGGAATTAAATGAAGAATAAAATTACGATTATTAATATGAATAGAATGACCTGAATTATTCCCTCCTTGATAACGAATTACATAATCTGAATTTTTAGAAAGTAAATCTGTGATTTTACCTTTTCCCTCGTCACCCCATTGGAGACCAACAATAACATTTGAAGGCATGATTTTTTTACAATTTTATACTTTTTCTACAAAGTTAGTTTTTTATAAATAGATAATAAAAAATTCTAAAATTTTTTATTATTGCAAATATATCGTTTAAGATGTTGATAAGCTAACCTTGTTGCTATTCTACCTCTAGGTGTTCTTATTAAATATCCTTCTTGAATAAGAAAAGGTTCATAAACCTCTTCTATTGTATCGGAATTTTCATTCACAGCTGTTGCTATAGTATTTATTCCAACAGGACCTCCTTTAAAGGAATCAATAATAGATGTAAGAATTCTATTATCCATTTCATCTAATCCATGTTGATCTACATTAAGGGCTTTTAATCCTAAATTACATATGTTACTATCTATAATGCCATTCCCTTTTATTTGAGCAAAATCACGAATTCTACGAAGTAAAGAGTTAGCTATACGTGGAGTACCACGACTTCTAGTTGCTATTTCATAAGAAGATTCTTCGGTGATTGGAATGTTTAATATTTTTGCACTACGTTCTATAATTATTTTTAATAATTCTTTTTGATAATAAGTTAAACGTAAATTAATTCCAAATCTAGAACGCATAGGTGCTGTTAATAATCCAGATCTTGTTGTTGCTCCTATTAAAGTAAAAGGAGATAAATCAATTTGTACTGATCTTGCATTAGATCCCGAATCTATTATAATATCAATTTTATAATTTTCCATAGCAGAATACAAATATTCTTCAACTATAGGAGAAAGACGATGAATTTCGTCTATAAATAGAACATCGTTCAAATTTAAATGAATGAGGATACCCGCTAAATCTCCTGGTTTATCTAAAACGGATCCTGAAGTTACAGAGATATTAACGCCCAATTCATTAGCAACAATATGAGAAATAGTGGTTTTTCCTAATCCTGGAGGACCATGAAACAGAATATGATCTAAGGCTTCTTTTCTTTTTTTAGCAGCTTGAATAAAAATTGTTAAATTTTCTAAAATATCACATTGTCCAACAAATTCTTGAATTTTTTTGGGATTTAAAGTTTCTTCTAAAATAGGTGACACTATATATTTTTTTTCATAATAGAGTATCCAAAAAAATAAATAATAATATAAAATTCCATGATCTCAAAATATTTAAAATTGGATAATCTGTTAAATCAAATTTTATAGGAACAATAGAAACGTATCCATTTTTTAATGCCCATTCATCCGTATCCGATTTTTTATCAAAATTAATAAAATCTCCAATTAGCCAATAATAAGTTCTTCCTTTTGGATTATAACGTTTATCAAAACTTTCTTTCCATTTAGATTCTGACTGCCTGCATATTTTCATTCCTTTTATTTTTTTTTTTGGAATATTTACATTAAGACTAATACCCCCTTTTGGTATAGGATTATAAAGAATTTTTTTTACAATTTTACATACATATTTTTTGGCTGGTTCAAAATCTGCATTCCAATCAAAATCCAAAAGAGAGAAACCAACAGAAGGTATCCCCTCAATTCCAGCTTCTATGACTGCAGAAATTGTTCCAGAATACATAATATTTATGGAAGAATTAGATCCATGATTAATTCCAGAAACACAAATATCCGGTTTTCTTGGAAGTATATTACTAATAGCTAATTTTACACAATCAACAGGAGTGCCTGAACATTCCCATTCTTTTTGACATCCATTGTCTATTTGGACAGAATCACAATATAAAATGGTATCCATCGTTATAGCATGTCCTATTCCAGATTGAGGCTTATTTGGAGCAACAACATAAACTTCTCCTAAAGAATTCATAACATTAACAAGAGCTCGAATACCTGGAGCTATAATTCCATCATCGTTTGTTACTAAAATAATTGGTTTATTTTTCATTTTTTCATAAAGGATATAAATATTTGTAATTTTATTATTTATTAATCAGTATCAGAATGATTGTAGATTTTAAATTTAAAAATATAATAATTGGTTTTATTTTTACTTTTTTATTAAGTTTTTGTTCTCCAAAAGGAGAAGTAGAAAATCATAGTATTATATTAAAAAAAATATACAAAATACTTTATTTTTTACATCCTAGTCCTATTAAAATTAATAATGATTTTTCCAAAAAAGTATATAAAAAATATTTTGAAAATTTAGATTTTCAAAAACGTTTTTTTCTAAAAAAAGATCTAGAATATATCTCTTACTATAGAGAAAAAATAGATGATTATTGGATAAATGGGGACCCCATATTTTTTAATATTACGATAAATCGTTTTTATCAAAGAATAAAAGAAGTGGAAAATTTTTGTTTTAAAATTTTAAAAAAACCTTTTGATTTCAATAAAAAAGAAATATTTGTTCCTGGAGAATATAAATATTTTTATCCTAAAAATAAAGAAGAATGGATAGAAGAATGGAGAAAATATTTAAAATATTTAACTCTTATGGAAATAGTAACTTCAATAAATACAAATAAAAATTTTTTTAAAAATTACAAAAAGAATATTTGGAAGAATCTATTTATTAATAAAGAAAAAAAATCGAGAAAAAAAGTGGAAGAGGATCTCCGGGAATATTTCAGAAAATTAAAAATGAAAAAAAAAATAGACTGGTTTTCTATGTACGTAAATACTATTATATCTCATTATGATCCTCATACTATTTATTTTTCTACTAAAGAAAAGGAAAATTTTGATTTGAATATATCTGGTAAAACAGAAGGAATTGGCGCTGAATTAACAGATTATAAAGGTTATGCAACGGTTATAAAACTTATCGTTGGTGGACCTGCATGGAAAAGTAAAAAGATAGATATAGGAGATAAAATTATTCGAGTAGCAAAAAATCCAAATTCAGAATCTCAAAATATTATAGGAATGTTATTAG
This sequence comes from Blattabacterium punctulatus, assembly GCF_003226695.1. Taxonomy (NCBI): domain Bacteria; kingdom Pseudomonadati; phylum Bacteroidota; class Flavobacteriia; order Flavobacteriales; family Blattabacteriaceae; genus Blattabacterium; species Blattabacterium punctulatus. Next base: position 478,486 of record NZ_CP029808.1, read on the forward strand.
AAAATTCCGTTCGTCTTATAAGAGGTAAAAAAGGAAGTAAAGTAAAATTAACAATTCAAAAAAAAAATGGTTCTATAGAAGAAGTTATCATTATTAGGGATATAATTGAAAAAGAAGAAATTTTTGCAAAAAGTGTCATCTTATTGGATAAGAATAACAATAAATATGGTTTAATTCATTTGCCAGAATTTTATTTTAATCCTGAAAATAAAAATGGAAGAAATGCAGCTCAAGATATGAAAAACATTATTCAAAAATTAAAAAAAGAAAAAATTAAAGGTCTTCTTATTGATATAAGAAATAATGGAGGAGGATCTTTAGAGACTGTTGTTAAAATTTCAGGTTTTTTCTTAGGAAAAGTTCCAATAGTACAAGTAAAACTATCTTCTGGAAAAAAGAAAATCATCAAAAATAAGGAGGATAATATCCTTTGGAAAGGACCTCTCGTTCTTCTTGTCAACGAATTATCTGCTTCTGCATCAGAAATACTAGCGGCTGCTATAGTAGATTATAAAAGAGGGATCATTGTTGGTAGCGATCAAACATACGGTAAAGGTACGGTTCAAACATTTTATCCATTAAATTCATTTTTATTTTCTAATAATGAATTGGGGACTTTAAAATTTACCATGAATAAATTTTATCGCGTAAATGGAAGTTCTACTCAATTAAAAGGCGTAAATTCAGATATAGTAATCCCCAATAATAATGTTCCTTTTTCCATCCAAAAAATGGAAAAAGACAAACCTAACTCCATGATATGGGATCGTATTGATTCTATTCCTTATAAACCTTGGAAAGGGAAAGTAGATTTGGAAAAAATAAAGTTAAAAAGCCTAAATCGTTTGAAAAAACATCAGGATATAAATACTATATATAAAACTATACAATTATTCGAAAAAAAAATTATAAAAAAAAGAAATTTTTCTTTAAATTGGAAAGATTTTTATTATGATAATTTAAAAATAAAAAAAAGAAACGAAAACTTTCAAAAGTTAAAAGATTACTTAAATATATATGGATTGAAAGCATATCCTCCATCTTACAAAATTATTTCCAAATATAAATTGAAAAAAAAAGAGTGGAAAAATAATTTATTGAAAGATTTTCAGATAGCCGAATGTGTCAATATTTTACGAGATTTTAATGAAAATTAAAAAAAATCATTTATTACATACAGGTTTTTTTTATAGAAATTCAACTACCTGGTTTTTATCAATTTTTTCTACATCAGCAATTTCATCCTTCTCTTTGAGATAGATTAATCTTACTCCTTGTGTAGACCTCCCCATAACTCGTATATCCGATATTGGAATACGGATGATGATTCCAGACTTTTTAATAATCATTAAATCATCTGGTTCTTTTACATGTTTTATAGAAATTAAACTACCTGTTTTTTTAGTAATATTTATGGTTTTTATACCTTTTCCTCCACGATTAGTAATTCGATAATCTTTTAAATTTGATCTTTTTCCAAATCCTTTATCCGAAACTACCAAAACATTTCCTTTTTCCTCTTCTTCTACGCATATCATTCCAATTACAATATCATATTTTTTTAAATTAATCCCTATTACTCCAGAAGAAGTTCTTCCCGTTTTACGAACATGATTCTCTGAAAAACGAATAATTCTTCCACTTTTTACAGCAATAAACACATGACTTTTACCCTTAGTTAGGATTGCTTCTAATAAGGAATCTCCCTCTCGAATGATAATCGCCTTAATTCCATTTTTTCTAGGACGTGAATAGTTCTCTAAAGAAGTTTTTTTAATAATTCCTTTTTGAGTTACCATCATAACATAATGATTTTGAACATATTTTTTATCTTTCAGATCTCCAGTTAATATATAGGCATTTACTTTATCATCTTTTTGTATATGAATCATATTTTGTATAGCTCTTCCTTTAGAAATTTTTGATCCTTCTGGTATTTCATAGACTCTTAACCAAAAACATTTTCCTTTTTCTGTAAAAAAAAGTAGATATTGATGATTAGTAGCTATGAGAAGATGATTTAAAAAATCCGATTCTCTAGCACTAGCCCCTCTATTCCCTACCCCTCCTCTTCCTTGACATTTGTATTCCGATAAAGAAGTTCTTTTTATATATCCAGCATGAGAGATAGTCAGTACTACCTGTTCGTCATCAATAAGATCTTCTATGTGTACTTCATTTCCTAAGTAATCGATTTTTGTACGACGTCCATCTTGATATTTTTCTTTAATATCTAAAAGTTCTTTTTTAATAATTTTCATTCTGATAGAATGTTTTAATAAAACATTTTCCAAATTTTCTATATTTTTGACTAATTCTTCATATTCTCTTTTAATTTTATTAATTTCTAAAGAAGTAAGACTTTGCAAGCGAAGATCTAAAATAGATTTAGATTGATTTTTAGATAGTCTAAATTTTTTAATAAGTCTATCACAAGCTTCATTATGATCTTTAGATTTTTTGATTAATTCAATCATTTTATCTAAATGATCTAATATTTTTAAAAAGCCCATCAAAGTATGAACTCTATCTTTATATTTTTTTAATTCGTATTGAGTACGACGAATAATAACATCCTGACGATGATCTACAAAATGTTGGATCAGATCTTTAATATTTAGTTTAACTGGTTTTCCATTAACTAATGCAATATTATTAACATTAAAGTAAGTTTGTAAAGAAGTATATTTGAATAAATTATTCAATAATACATTAGAATTTGTATTTTGTTTAAGCATATATACTATGCGTAATCCATTTCTATCAGATTCATCACGAATTTGATAGATACCATCCATCTTTCCTACTTTTATTAACTCTACAGTTCTATTAATCATTTCTGATTTATTTACTTGATAAGGAATTTCATCTACAATGATACATTGTCTACCCTTAATTTCTTCAAAATGAACTTTTGCGCGTAATACAATACGGCCTTTTCCAGTATGAAAGGCTTTCTTTACTCCATCGTATCCATAAATAATTCCTCCTGTAGGAAAATCTGGGGCTTTAATATATTCTATTATTTGTTCTATAGATATATTATTATCATCAATATAAGCGCAAATTGCTTGAATAGTTTCTTTTAAATTATGAGGTGGAATATTGGTAGCCATTCCTACGGCTATTCCAGAAGATCCATTAATTAAAAGATTGGGAATTCGGGTAGGTAATACCGTAGGTTCTTCTAGAGAATCATCAAAATTAAGTTTCATATCCACCGTATCTTTTTTTATATCCGATAACATTTCTTCAGATATTTTTTTCATTCTAACTTCCGTATAACGCATTGCTGCAGGTGGATCCGCATCTAATGATCCGAAATTTCCTTGTCCATCTATTAAAGGATAACGAAGTATCCATTTTTGAGACATACGTACCATAGTATCATAAACAGAAATATCTCCATGTGGATGGTATTTACCTAGTACTTCTCCAACAATACGAGCCGATTTTTTATAAGTATTTTTAGAAAAAATTCCTAATTGGAACATTCCATATAGAACTCTCCTATGTACAGGTTTTAATCCATCTCTTGCATCAGGAAGTGCTCTGGATACAATAACAGACATAGAATAATCTATGTAAGAAGATTTCATTTCGTCTTCAATATTAATAGGAATTAATTTTTCTCCCATTTTTTTATATATATAGTTGTATTATTTAGTTAGCTTCTTATATAAGTATTATAAAGTAAGTAAAGGAATATCGATACTTAATATAAAAAATATTAATCAATTAAGAAAAAAAATAAATGTTTATTTTTTTTGTAAAAAACTTTCTTTGATTAAAGAATAAGGAACTTGACAGTTATAAGAACAAATTCCTATTTTTTTTAATAAAGAAAATTGAATTTTATTTTTATCATTTTTTTTATCATGTTCCATAATAAAAAAAATTTGATCAAATTCTGAATTATATATTTTTTTAATTGGATACAATCTAGAAAGATTCGATTTTATTTCTTGATAATCATTTATAGATAATCCATTTATTTTGTAAGAAATCCAAGATTCATATATCATTCCCATAGCGATTGCTATACCATGTAAAAGTGTTTCTTTTTTAGAATCTAGAAAATAACTCTCTAAAGCATGACCTATAGTATGTCCAAAATTAAGAATTTTCCTTAATCCTTTTTCTTTAGGATCTTTTTCTACAATTTTATTTTTTATCAATATAGATTGATAGATTAAATTTTTCCATTGATTTTGATCCTTATTCATTTGGTATTTTTTCATATTTATCCAAAAACTTTCATCTGCTATTAACCCATGTTTAAACATCTCTGCCATACCTGAAATAAATTCTTTTTCAGGAAGAGTTTTTAAAAAAAAAGGATCAATGATTAAAAATTCTGGACAATAGAAAGAACCTATTTCATTTTTAATAGATTCTAAATTAATTCCCGTTTTATATCCTATAGATGCATCTACCATACCTAATAACGTTGTAGGAATATTAATAAATCGAACTCCTCTTTTAAATACAGAGGCAACAAATCCACCAATATCTGTAATTACTCCCCCTCCTAAATTAATAATTAAACTATTTCTATTTGCCTTAAAATTTTCCAAATATTTCCATATTTGAATACATGTATAAATGTTTTTTTCTTTTTCTCCTGGTTTAATTTGAATAATGTTAGATTTTTCTAAAAAATTTATATGATGGAAAAGTATTGGAAGACAATGAATATAGGTACAATAATCTACTAGAATAAATGTATTTTTTATGGTATCAATATGATTAAGTAGATAATTTTCTAATTTTTGATAAGCTTCTTCATTAAAAAATATAATTTTTTTATTATCACAAAACATAAAAATAAAATCGTTTTTTTATACTTGATCAAACAAAATTAACCAATTTATTAAAAAATCGGAATAAAGATTATTATAATCAAGATCAATCCATAAAGTTTTTTAATCAATAAAGTAAAATATTTGGTATAACCAATAAGTTATAAAGATAAAAAAAACGATTATGAAAAATATATTTGGACCCCATCCTAAAATATTAATAAATTTGAATAAAAATTCCATAAAAAAAATATAATGTTTTTAATTAAAAATAAATATTTTAAACTTTTATTTTGAAAAAAATGGAAATATTTTCTTTTTCTTTAAAGTTAATAAGAATATCATATTCAACATAATAAAATGTCAGATATTTGGGATTTCTTTCAGCATTTTTTCAATCCTAGATGGATTTTTTTCTATTTTGGAAATACAGCTTTATTTATTCTTTTAGCCATTGTTTTTGCAGAAACAGGGTTTTTTATCGGTTTTTTTTTACCAGGAGATTCCTTATTATTCACTGCTGGAATATTCGGAGAAAATTTATGCAAAAATTTTTATCATGTTCCATTTTTCGTAATTATTTTAATTGTTGCATGTGTAGCTGTACTTGGTAATATACAAGGATATTGGCTTGGATATAAATCTGGAAATTTTTTGTATAAAAAGAAAGATTCCTTTTTTTTTAAGAAAAAACATCTTATTATAGCAAAATTATTTTATAATAAATATAAAACAACGGCACTTATCATGAGTCGTTTTCTTCCAATACTTCGTACTTTTGCCCCCATTGTAGCAGGGGCAATACGTATTAACTTTAAAAAATTTATGATTTATAATATTATTGGAGCTCTTGCTTGGACTTTTTCGATAATGTTAGCTGGGCATTATCTAGATAAAAGGTTCCCAGAATTAAAAAATCATCTGGAATGGATTATTTTGTTGATTGTTCTAATGACTACATTACCAATATTACTTAAATTAAAAATAAGAAAAAAGAAAAAACTCCTTATATAACTTCCCTAAAATTTATGAATTCTTTTCAAGAAAAAAAATTTTTTTAGAAGATGACTACATTGATTTTTCATAATTCCAGATAAAAATTTTGTTTTTGGATGCAATTTTATCCCTGTATATAAAAATCCTATTTTATAATTTTTTGCTCCACAAACTACTCTACCAATTTGAGATAAAAATAAGGCACCTGCACACATAATACAGGGTTCGATAGTTACATATAAAGTGCATTCTCGGATATATTTTTTACCTAAAAAATTAGAAGCTAAGTGAATCCCTAACATTTCTGCATGTGCGGTTATATCACCTAAAGTTTCGGTTAAATTATGAGCTCTAGCTATGACTATATTTTTATAGGTAATTGCAACTCCTATAGGAACTTCTTTTTCGTGAAAAGCGATCAAAGCCTCTTCAAGAGCTATTTTCATAAAATAAAGATCTTTTATTATCATTAGAATCAAAACTTTATTTCTTTATATTCTTTTTTTTGTTTTCTTCTTGATATTCTTTTTTATTACTGATAGGATCCGTTTTTTTTTCTTCAGTAGAAGTAGTAGTAATCCGAGAGTGTTTTACTCTAGCTAAAAGAGTATTTGTAGGATGTAAAATGGTATATCCTTTTGGATATATATCTTTCACTGTAATTTTTTCTCCTATATCTAAATTGCTAATATCCAATTTTATATATTCTGGAAAAAAAGAAGGAATAGCTTTTATTTTTAATTTTCTAATCGTAGAATAATATTCTCCTCCTTTAGAAACACCAATAGATCTTCCAAAAGTTTTTACAGGAATTTCTAATATAATAGATTTTTTGGGATCAATTTTACAAAAATCAGCATGCAATATTTTTTCACTAATAGGATCGAATTGAATTTCTTTTTGAACTGCATTTATATTTTTTCCTTCTATTTGAATGTTTACCCAATGTATTTTTGATGTATATATTAAATTTTTGAAACTTTCTAATGAAGTAGAAAATGGAATGTTAATATTCTTTCCATATAAAATACAAGGAACTTCTCCGGAAGATCGAATGGATTCAATCGCTTTTTTTCCTATATTTCTTTTTTTTCCGTATATATTTATATATTGCATATTAAATTAAATTATAAATTTTTTACTTATAGATTCGTCATTATGTACAGATTTCATGACTTCTGCAAAAAGTGGAGCACAGGATAATATTTTTATTTTATATAGTTTATTTTTTATTATTTTCAAAGGGATAGAATCAGTAATTACCAATTCTTCAAGAGAGGAATTTCTTATTTTTTCATATGAATTTCCTGATAAAACTGGATGAGTTGCTATAGCACGTACACTTTTAGCACCTTTTTTTTTGATTAAATTGGCTGCTTCTGTTAAAGTTCCAGCTGTATCTACCATATCATCTATGAGTATGATATTTTTTTCTTTCACATTTCCAATAAGATTCATAAATTCTATTTCATTTGCTTTTTTTCTTTCTTTATAACAAATAACTACATCTGTTCCTAAATAACCAGCATAACTCCTAGCTCTTTTTGCACCTCCCATATCTGGAGAAGCAATGGTTAGTTGGTCCATATTTAATTTTTTAATATAATCAATAAATATTCTAGATGCATATAAATGATCAACAGGAATATCAAAAAATCCCTGAATTTGATCTGCATGAAGATCCATAGTCATAACTCTATTAGCTCCTGAGGCAACCATTAAATTAGCTAAAAGTTTTGCTGCAATAGGAGTTCTTGGTTTATCTTTATGATCTTGTCTTGCCCATCCAAAATAGGGGACAACAAGTGTTATATTATGAGCAGATGCCCTACGTGCTGCATCACACATTAAAAGTAATTCCATCAAATTATCTACTGGAGGGTAAGTAGATCCAATCAAAAAAACTCTTGATCCACGAACAGATTGTTCAAAACATGGGGTATATTCTCTATCACTAAATTCCAAAAAACGAATTTTTCCAAGTAAATTACCATAATAATAGGCTATTTTTTCTGATAATTTTAATCCACTTCTTGTAGAAAAGAAGAGTACCTTTTGATTCATAATTATATTTTTTTATGCAAAAATACTTTTTAAAGATGAAACAATATTTAAATTTATTAAGAAACGTATTAAAAAATGGAATAAATAAAATGGATCGTACTGGTATAGGGACGAAAAGTATATTTGGATATCAGATGAAATTTGATTTGAAAAAAGGATTTCCTCTTTTAACTACCAAAAAATTAAATATACGGTCTATTATCTATGAATTATTATGGTTTTTGAAAGGAGATACAAATATAAAGTATTTAAAAAAAAATAAAGTATCTATTTGGAATGAATGGGCTGATAAAAATGGAGATCTAGGTCCAATATATGGATTACAATGGCGTAAATGGCCTACTTATGATGGTCGTTATATTGATCAGATAGTTAATCTTATAGAAGAAATAAAATTTAATCCTAATTCAAGACGTTTAATAGTTTCTTCTTGGAATGTAGGAATGATTCAAAATATGGCATTACCTCCCTGTCATTTACTTTTTCAATTTTATGTTTATGAAAAAAAAATATCGTTGCAATTATATCAAAGAAGTGCAGATATTTTTCTTGGATTACCTTTTAATATAGCTTCTTATGCATTATTTCTTACTATGATAGCTAAAACGCTTAATTTTAGAGAAAAAGAATTAATTCACACTATAGGAGATGCTCATGTATATAATAATCATATAGAACAAATTCAACTTCAAATACGTCGTACTCCAAAACCATTGCCAAAAATTATTTTAAATTCTTCTGTGAAAAATATTTTTCAATTTAATTTCGAAGACTTTGAATTAAAAAATTACAATCCTTATCCTCATATCAAAGGTAACGTAGCTATTTGATCAGTTTTTGAGTAACTAATTTTTAAAATAATCGTAATTATTAGACATAGATATAGTTGTTATTTTTTATGAATTTAAAATAAAATCTATTTTTTTTAGAAATACCGATTGATTCTACTACTCTTTTTTTTAAAGAATATGGCATATGATCTAAAAATTTAATAGGATCACGGGTTCTAAAAAAAATAGATGTTTTTGATGAAGGATCTTAAACTTTTTATAAATATTTTAGATAATATCTAAATTTCCAATAGATATATAGATATTTGGATCTTCTATAGATAAATTTTTATTCCATCCCATTTTTATATATATGGATAAGGTATTTTTATCGGTTTATTGATATATTTTTATATAGGTAATCCCATTTTTTAAGCCATTATTACTGAATAAATATTTCCAATATTTTAACTTGAAACCGAAAATATTCATTCTATTTATACTTTTATAGTTCTAATTTATATCCACTTTTTTTTTCTAAAATGAGTATTTTTCTAATTACATCATCTAATAATTAATACATTAAGATTATTACGAGGATATTTTTCCGTATATCCTTTTGATTGATTAGACTTTTTTCACTATTTCATAAGATGTTTATCCTATAAAATGATTAAAAATAAAGTTTAAACTTACAGATAATAAAGCTTTTATTTTTTTTATTTTATATCCAATGGTTATAAAATCGTTAATAGTGCTAAAAAAATTTGAACCCCAACTATTACATTATTTTTTTTAATAAAAATAGATATTTAAAATGGCTATAAATTGTTTTTAATTTTTGATAATAATTATAATCAGAAGAACCAGTCATTTTATTACAAGTAATAACTTTAATTCTATTTTGTAAAAAATTTTTCGTAAATTATTTCCGTTTTTTTACTAGTTGTATTATCTATCTATCTAAAAATAAACTATTTTTTATATGAAATTTTCATTGGTTTTCCATTTAGATAAAATTGATTCCATGGTAATTATCAAAATATATTCTTTTAATATTTGATAATCCAATTATTATTTGAAGTTTTAATTTTTCAAGCAAATAATTTTTCTGTTTATCAATTTTTTCAAGTAATTTATTTTCTACTTTTCTAACTATAATAAAAAGATTAATTTTTTTTGGAGATTTTTCAAAAAAGGTTTCATGCAAGGTATTCAAAGCTTTTTTAAAATCTTTTTTTTGAATTACGGCTGATATATTTTTTTCCGTAGAACCTTGTGATATCGCTCTTACATTAATTCTATTTTTTCCTAAAGAAGAAAACATTTTTCCACTGGTTACATGAATATTTTTTATATTTTCTCCTACTAGAGCAATGATACAAAGATCATATTCTATTTTTAATGGATCGATATATTTTTGATATATTTCTTTAGAAAATTCACTATTTATTACCGTTTTTGCTTTAATAATATCCATTTCATGAATACCTGTAGTAATGAAATGTTCTGAATAATTTTTGATTATGAAAATTACATTTATTTTTTCACGTGATAAAACTTCAAATAAACGTTTGTAATAACCTGATATACCTATCATTCCACTAACTTTTTTAAGAGTAAACAAAGCTAAATTCTGAATTCCAGAAATACCAGTAACTAGTTTACGTATTTTTTTTTTTTGACTAATATGAATTAAAGTTCCTGGATCTATTGGATAAAAGGTATTTTTAATTTGTATAGGAATATTTTTTTTCATAGCTGGTTGTATCGTTGGAGGATAAATGACTTTTGCTCCAAAATGCGATAATTCCATTGCCTCTTCATAAGAAATTTCTTTTATAGGAAATGCTTGATTAACCATTTTTGGATTCGCGGTCATCATTCCACTTACATCAGTCCATATTTCAAGTAAACTCGCAGATATTGCAGAAGCTAAAATAGCTGCAGTATAATCAGATCCTCCTCTTCCAAGAGTAGTTGTTTGTTTTTTTAAATTTGATCCTATGAAACCTGGTAAAACCACATATTCTGATTTTTCTTTACGAAAAAATTGAAGAATATGGTGATTACTTGTAATAAAATCTACTTTTGCACATCCAAATTTGGAGTCTGTAATAATTAACTCCCTACTATCTTTGAAAATTGCATTTAATCCGTATTTTTTTAGTTTTTTTGCAATAATAAAAGAAGAAAAAAGTTCACCAAAACTCATAATTTCATCTAAAGTACGTTTTGAAAGTGCTTTTACTTGAAAAATACCGTGACATAAACTTTCTAAATTATTGATATTTTTTTTTATCCAACTAATTAAATGACTTTGATAGTAGATAGGAAATAATTCTTTGATAATATTAAAATGCCGAATTTCTATTTTTTCTATAATATTTTTATAAACATTATTTCTTTCATAAGCTAATTTACTACATTGGATTAATTGATCGGTGATATTTCCTAATGCAGATACCACGATAGCATATTTTCCTTTTGGTTTTTTTTCTAATAAAGAACAAATCCGTTTTATGGAATCAGAATGAGCTACGGAACTTCCCCCAAATTTTAAAACTTGCATTTTTTAATGAATTAGTTAATAATTTTTACCTTTTTATTCATTTAGAATAGAATTCCTATTTATTTATTAAACTTTATAAAAATATAAACATTTTTTGGAATCATGCTTGTTATATGGTTAATAAAAATCGTGTGATTTTTATATTATTATTACTCTATTTTTTTATAAAAAAAATGAGAAATAAATATATTACTTTAAATTTGTAGAATGTTCGTTTTTTATAAATATGAATCAAAATATAAAAAAAGTATGCACTTAACTTTTTATGAAAAGGAAAAAATTATTCTACATATGGCTGGAGAATTAGCAAAAAAACGTTTGAAAAGAGGATTAAAATTGAATTATCCTGAATCTGTAGCTTTTATCACTCATTATGTTATGGAAGGTGCACGTGATGGAAAAACAGTGAAAGAACTTATGTATGAAGCTGGAAATATTCTTCACGATGGTCAAGTGATGGATGGAGTATATGAATTACTTCATAATATTCAAATAGAAGCCACTTTTCCTGATGGAACAAAATTAGTAACTATACACAATCCTATTAAAAAAATACTTAAAAAAAAATCAAATTTCATTCCAGGACAATATAAACTTCTTCAAGAGGATATTTTTTTATTACCTGGTAGATTTCGTATAAAAAGAATAGTTTCTAATATGGGAGATCGTCCTATACAAGTAGGATCTCATTTTCATTTTTATGAAACCAATATTTCTCTTCATTTTGATAGAAATGGAACTAAAGGATATAGACTCGATATTCCTTCTGGTAGGTCTATCCGTTTTGAACCAGGAGAAAAAAAAGAAATTTTTTTGGTAAAAATAGGAGGTAGCAAAAAAATTTATGGTTTTTCTGGAAAAGAAAATACGAAAATATGAAAAAAATAGATAGAGAATCTTATGCCAATATGTATGGACCTACAAAAGGAGATAAAATTCGTTTAGGAGATACGTCTTTATGGATTGAAATCGAAAAAGATTATACCATTTATGGAGATGAATGTATTTTTGGAGCAGGAAAAGTAATCCGAGATGGAATGGGACAACATCCATTGGCCACGAACAATGAAGGAGTTTTAGATTTAGTATTAACTAATGCCGTTATTATTGATTATTGGGGGATCGTAAAAGCAGATATTGGAATAAAAAATGGAGTGATTGTTGGGATTGGAAAAGCCGGAAATCCCTATTTTATGGATGGAGTAACTCCAAATATGTATATTGGAGTGGGGACTGAAGTAATCTCTTCAGAGAAGATGATTGTGACAGCTGGAAGTGTAGATAGTCATGTTCATTTTATATGTCCGCAATTATTTGAAGTAGCATTAGAAAATGGAACAACAACTATTGTTGGTGGAGGATCAGGTCCTACTACAGGAACTATAGCAACTAATTGTACTTCTGGAGTATGGAATATTCAACGAATGTTAAAAAGCACCGATCACATTCCGATAAACTTTGTTTTTCTTGCGAGTGGTAGCAGTTCTAATCCTGAAGCTTTAATTGAACAAATAAAGGCTGGTGCAGGTGGATTAAAAATTCATGAAGATTGGGGAAGTACTCCATATGTTATAGATCAGTGTTTAGAAGTATCGGAAAAATTAGATGTACAAGTTAATATTCATACAGATTCCTTAAACGAATCAGGTTATGTCGAGGATACCTTAAAAATATTTAAAAATAGAACCATTCATACTTATCATACAGAAGGAGCAGGTGGAGGACATTCTCCTGATTTATTGAAAATTATATCTTATTTGAATGTTTTACCATCATCTACAAGTCCAACTATGCCTTATACTTATAACACTGTTGATGAGCATTTAGATATGTTAATGATATGTCATCATTTAGATTCTAATATTCCAGAAGATATTGCTTTTGCAAAATCACGTATTAGATCTGAAACGATTAGTGCAGAGGGGGTATTACATGACATAGGAGCTATTAGTATGATCAATTCTGATTCTCAAGCTATGGGAAGAATTGGAGAGATAATAAAACGTACTTGGCAGACGGCTGATAAAATGAAGAAACAGAGAGGATCTTTAAATAATGATTCTCATAAAAATGATAATTTTAGAGTAAAAAGATATATATCTAAATATACCATAAATCCTGCTATTACTCATGGAATTTCAGAATATATTGGGTCAATTCATCTTGGAAAAATGGCAGATTTAGTTTTATGGAAACCGTCTTTTTTTGGAGTTAAACCGGAATTAGTAATCAAAAGTGGAATGATTGTATACGCAAGCATGGGAGATCCTAATGCTAGTATTCCTACCCCTCAACCATTTATGTATCGTAAAATGTTTGGTTTTTTTGAACCAAAATTGAGTAGTCTTTTTATTTCTATCCATGCGATAAACGATGGGTTTATAGAAAAAAATGAAATAAAAAAGCAACTTAAAATAGTAAAAGGATGTCGAATTTTATCTAAAAAAGATATGATATTAAATGGAGAGACTCCAGATATAAAAATAGATCCAAAAACCTATAGCGTTTATATAGATGGAGAAAAAATAAGATCCAATCCATCGTATATTTTACCTCTTTCTCAAAGATATTTTTTATTCTAAATTTTCTGAATAGATAAAAAAAATACCCAGAGCGGGATTCGAACCCGCATGATTTAAAATCACTAGATTTTGAGTCTAGCGCGTCTACCTATTCCGCCATCTGGATTCTTTGATATATTCTATTATTTATTAAAAAAAAATAAATAGTATTAGACTATTTTTTTTTTCATTTTTTTATGTATATCTATATGATATAAAAAATTAACATAATATCAAAATATAGCGTATAAATGATCTTTAATAAATAAGTTTATGTATTATAATTTTTGATTTTTTCAAAAAATTTAATCCATCATTTTTTTCGGAATATTTATGTAAATATACCACTCTTTTAATTTTAGATTGATGAATCAATTTACTACATTCTTTGCATGGAGAATGTGTAATATATAAATACGAATCTTTACAAGATTTTGAAGAAAAAGCCATTTTTAATATAGCATTTGCTTCTGCATGTAAAACATACCATTTAGTATTTCCATTTTGATCTTCACATATATTATCAAATCCACTTGGAGTTCCATTATATCCATCGGATATAATACGATGATTTTTTACTATAATAGCTCCTACTTTTTTATTTTTACAATAAGATAATTTAGAACATTTTATGGCTTTATTCATATAAAATATATCCTTTTTTTTATAAATTTCACAATTCATTATAAGATATTTTATGGAAAAAAAACATGGATTACGTAATATAAAAATTAAAAATTTAATAAATATTTATAAAAAAAAAAAGGAGAATAAAATGTTCCTTGTTGAAGGAGTTAAAGAATTTGAAATGGCTATAATAGGAAATTATAGACCAATAGGAATATTTATATGTAAAAATATATTTTATCAAAATAATATGATAAAATCCTTTCATAATATTGTATTTGTTATTAATATAAAAACTTTTAAAAAATTAGCATGTAGAAAAAATTCAGGTGGAATCATTGCCTTGTTTAAGGAAAAAAAATTTTCTAGTCTAGAAAGTATAAAAGTTCCTAAAAATCCTTTTATTCTTATATTGGATGGAATAGAAAAACCAGGAAACTTGGGATCTATATTAAGGACTGCTGATGCGGCAGGAGTACATTTTATTATATTATGTAATACGAAAACATATATTTTTAATCCTAATGTAATTAGATGTAGTGTAGGATGTGTTTTTACAAAAACAATTTTTATAGAAAAAATAAAATCAATTATTTCTTGGTTACAAGAAAAAAACATAGAAATTGCCGTAACAGGATTCCATAATAAAAAATCTAAAAAATTATATCAAACTAAATTTTCTTCACATTTAGCTATTGTTTTAGGTTCCGAAAGCAAAGGAGTATCCAATATATGGTTTAATATATCCGATAAAATAATAACGATTCCTATGTTTGGATCTATCGATTCTATGAATGTAAGTAATGCAACATCTGTAATTATCTATGAAATCATTAGACAAAGAAATACATATAAGTTTTCTAAATAGTTTTTTTAAAATTTTGTTTTTCATATACATGATCTATTTTCAAGTTTTTACTTTTGGATGCTTCTACAGATAATCGATCGCAATATTCATTAATATAATGAAGATTATGACCTTTAACCCATTGAAAAATAATAAAATGTTTATGAAATAAATTTAAAAATCGTATCCATAAATCCACATTTTTTTTTTTTTTAAAGTTATTTTTTTTCCATTTAAAAATCCAATTTTTTTGAATAGAATTTATTATATATTTAGAATCAGTAAAAATAATAATATTTTGTTTTTTTTTCGTAATTTTTTCTAGACCAACTATTATAGCTAATAGCTCCATCCTATTATTGGTTGTATAACGAAATCCTTCAGAAATAATTTTCCAATAAGACGTTCCTGCAATTTCTATAAAAATAGCATATCCTCCTGGACCAGGATTCCCTTTAGAAGATCCGTCAGTGTAAATATGAATTTTTTTATTCACTAAAATATCTGTTTATTTTTTTCACGTTCAAATTTTTTTAATTGAAATTGGATTAAATTAAAACATTTTTCTTTTAGAAAATTTTTATCTTTTAAGGATAAGTTTTTTGTTAAAATAGAATGGTGTTGTTTGATACGTATTTTTCCAGGTCTTCCTTTTATAGGAGATCTAGGAAACTTTTTTTTTATATCAGCTATAGTAAATGGAATAATCGATATCTTTTTTATTATGGCTATATAAAAAGCTCCATTTTTAAAATGATCTAAAAAAATAGAGGGATTAGGAACTCCACCTTCTGGAAAGATACAAATACTTTTTCCAGAATCAATTTTTTTTTGTATTTGTTTAAATACTTGCATACAACTAGACAAATTTTTTCTATTTATTAATATATTACTTCTTTTATAAACAAATCCGAAAAAAGGAAGTTTAGCTAATTCCGCTTTTCCTACAAAAACTAAAGGATGATTTCTCATCAAAGAATAAATCAACATAATATCCATGATAGAACTATGATTGCTAATAATCATATATTGTTTTTTTGTATCTAAAATTTCTTTATCTTTTTCTAATACATACCAAAAACCCATAAGAAAAAGATTACTTCTAGCCCAAATTTGGTAAAACCAATATGCGATATAATAATATTTATCTTTAAAAAGAAATGGAATCGAAGCTCCTGCTAATAATGGTATTAGAAATATATTTATTATAAAAAACCATACACGCCATAATAATATTAATGATACTTGAATAATTTTCATTTTCATTAATTAACGAAATTCATCAATATATTGTAATTCATTCATATGATTTATCATAATGTATTTTGTTTTTATTTTTTTACTTTTTTTTAGATAAATTTTAAAAAATTTAAAACTTTTTTTTTTATTTTTAAAAAATAGTTCAAGAAATTTTTTTCTATAAAAATGGGGTTTTATAAAAAAATCTGATATTTATATAAAGTATTTCCTGATACATGTATACATTGGGAGAATTTATTATAGAAAATAGAGATCATTTTTCGTATCCTACAGAAGGATTATTACGTCTATTTAGCTCTATAAAGCTAGCTGCTAAGGCAATTAATAAGGAAGTTAATAAAGCTGGTTTAACAGAAAAAATTATAGGAAGTTCTGGAATTATTAATATACAAGGAGAAAATCAACAAAAATTGGATAATTTTGCACATCAAGTTTTCATAGAATCCTTGAAAAGCAGAAATATAGTTTGTGGAATTGCTTCAGAAGAGAGTAAAGATTTTATAGTTGTAAAGGGAGAAAAAGAAAATTCTTTTCAAAAAAAATATATTGTTTTAATAGATCCACTGGATGGTTCATCAAATATAGATGTAAATGTATCAATTGGTACTATATTTTCAGTATATAGGAGAAAATCTTCTATGAATTTAACAATAGACGATTTTTTACAGAAAGGAAATAAACAAATTTTAGCAGGGTATATTATTTATGGATCATCTACAATATTAGTATATACTACAGGAAATGGAGTCCATGGGTTTACTTTAGACCCATCGGTTGGTACCTTTTATTTATCTCATCCGAATCTTCGTTATCCTAAAATAGAAAGAATTTACTCTATTAATGAAGGAAATTATTCTAGATTTCCTAACGAAATCAAAAAATTTATAAGATATTGTCAAGAAAAAAAAGAAAATCGTCCTTATACAGCACGTTATATTGGTTCTTTAGTAGGAGATTTTCATAGAAATATGATCCAAGGAGGTATCTATATTTATCCTAAAACAGCATATTCACCAAAAGGAAAATTGAGATTACTTTATGAATGTAATCCTATGGCTTTTTTAACGGAACAAGCTGGTGGAAAAGCTTCTGATGGAGAAAATAGAATTTTAGATATAGAACCTTTAAATTTACATCAAAGAACACCATTTATTTGTGGACCTGTAAGGATGGTTACTAAATTAGAAGAATTTATAAATCCATAAGTAAAGTATGAAAGTTCAATTAAAAATAAAAGGATCAAAAAACATTATTAATACAATTAAATACGGAAAATCCTTATTTTTTTTTCCTATTTATACATACGTACTATTATATTCAAATAAAAGATACCCTGAAGGGATAAAACTAATTGGAACTTTAGTAAAAAAAAAAATTTTAAAAAATCGGTTCATAGAAATAAAATAAAACGTTTATTACGGTCTTCTTTTTTATGGAATAAATCTATTTTAGAAAAAAAAAAAGATAAATATAAAAGCTATCATATAGTTTTTTTTTATAAAGGAGTTTTTTTACCAAATTTTGAAGAAATTAATCAATCTGTTAAAAAAATATTTTATGAAGTCATTAAATGGAAATAAATAATTATGGAGTCACAATCCTTATTTATTATTATTGAAATAATTGACCTGCATTTGCCCCAAATATTTTGACTGAAAAAGCAAGTAAAATAATTCCAAATATTTTTTTTAGTATATCTAATCCATTATTTCCTATTGTTTTAGCAATAAAATCACATTTATCTATCACAAAATAGACCACTATCATATTAAGAATTAAAGATAAAAGAATAATATTAACATCATAAGTTGACCTTAGTGAAATTAAAGTGGTTAAAGATCCTGGTCCAGCTATAAGTGGAAAGGCTATTGGAACGATAGAAGTTTGAGAATTTTTTGTAACTTTATGAATATCTATACCTAATATCATCTCTAGTCCTATTAAAAATAAAACTATAGATCCTGCTACCGAAAAAGAATAGATATCTACACCGATAATTTTTAACATAGGAAGGCCTAAAAATAAAAAAGATAAAAATATAACAAAAGAAGATATTATTACTTTTTTAGTATCTATAATATTACCTTTGGATTTAAATCCCATAATTATAGGTGCATTTCCTAGTATATCTATAATACTAAAAAGTATCATAAAACAACTTATTAATGAATGTATCCATTTCATATTCTAAAATATATTCATAATTAATATTAAAATCACAAATTAAACAAAAATACAATCAGTCTTATTAATTTAAAAAAAAATTTAAATATATTTTTTTTTTATGTTGATTACTTTTTTAAAAGCTATTTTCATAGGCTATCCATCCGGCTTTTCTATAATTTTCTGCAACTATTTTTGGATTATCGGATTGATAAATCGCTTTTCCAACAATAATAAAATCGCAATTTTTTTTGATAAAAGCCTGATTAGGATGAATGTAATTATTCCCTTTATAGTTTTTTATTGAATCAGAAAAATGTATACCAGGAGTAAATAATAATAATCTATTGTCAACTTTTCTTTGTGCTACTGTACCAATTACTTTTGAATTTTTTAAAGAAATATTTAATGCTTTTCTTATATAGTTATCATCAGATAATCTTCCATAAGAAGACATTTCAGATATAGTAATTAATCCAATATTAGAAGGAATATTTAAATTTTCTATACTTTTACTTCCTGCAAGTACATGTACTGTGATCAAATCCGCCCAAGAAGAAATTTTATGTATCCCATGATGTAGTTGAAGATAATTTGTAGGTCCTACATCGCATAATTTTCTATCTTCAAATAATAAAAATTTCTTTTTTAAAGAAATTTTTTTAAGAAAGCTTATAAATGAAAATGAAAAATCACTAATAATATCTACATGAAGCTTTAATCCACAAATTTGATCTCCAATTAAATTTACTAACTCTAAGATTTTTTCAGAATGTATTAAATCTGCTGAAAAAATCAAATTAGTTTTTTTTTTTAATGCTATATCAATAAGTTTTTTTCCTATTGGATGATAAATTTTTTCTTTTTTTTCTTCATAAGAAATACGTTTTTTCTGAATATTTTTTATATATTTTTTTTGAAAAAAAAACTTAATTATATGTATTTCTTTTTTTTTTAAAAGATTTTTTTTTTCTAATATTTTAAAAACTTCTCCTATACGAAATAAAGATCGTATCTTAAATCCTTTATTTTTGATATTTTCTATTCCTCCTTGTTCACGATCGAGAATAGATAAAATATTTTTTATAATCAATCCTTCTTTTTCAAGATCTATTACGGTTTTTAATAAACTATCTCCACTCGTTATTACATCTTCTATGATAAGGCATTTTTGTCCTTTTTTGTAAATTCCTTCTATCATTTTTTTTGTTCCATAACCTTTATTTTCTTTTCTTTTAATAATTAAAGGAATATTAGATCTTAATGATAAAGCAGTAGCTATAGGTAAAGCTGCATAGGGGACTCCACAAATTAATTCAAATGTATGAGGTGGAACTTCATTTAAAAGAAGATCCGATAGTTTTATTAATAAATCTGGTCTAGAAGCAATTGGACGTAAATCTATATATATGGGAGAATTCATTCCACTTTTTAAGGTAAAATGACCAAATTTAAGAATCCCTAAATTATAAATTTTTAAAAAAAATTGTTCCTTGTCCTTCATAAAAAACCTTTTTTAGTAAAGTTAAAAATTTTATACTTTTGGGATTCTTTTGTAATATTACATAATATATATGCTATGATTATGAAAAAAATAGATATTTCCACTAATATAAATGGAATAAAATTTTCATCATGTATCATGAATGCTTCAGGTATTTTATGTTGTACCGAAAAAGAACTTTACAATCTTATGATTAGTTCTTCTGGAGCTGTAGTTACAAAAAGTTGTACTATAAAACCAAGAAAGGGGAATTTAAAACCAAGGTATTTTGAATGGAAGGGAGGAAGTATTAATTCTATGGGATTGCCAAATCTTGGACTAGATTTTTATTTAGATTTTTTAGAAAAAAAAAATTCTCAAAAACCTTTTTTATTATCTATATCAGGACTTTCTATCGAAGAAAACTATCTTATTCTTCGTAAAGCAAATATTTCTTCAAATATGAATGCTATAGAATTAAATTTATCCTGTCCAAATCTATTGGAAAAAGATAAAATATTAGGTTACGATTTTTCTAAAATTTCAGACTTTCTAGAAAATCTATTTCAATTCTATAAAAAACCTTTAGGAGTTAAGTTGCCTCCTTATTTTGAAGATTTCCATTTTAGAAAAATGGCTTTTATATTAAATAAATATCCTATTTCTTTTGTTACTTGTATTAATAGTTTACCAAATGGTATTTGCATTGATATCAATAAAGAATCTGTAGTGATTCATCCAAAAAAAGGGTTTGGTGGAATAGGTGGATTCTCGATAAAACCATTTGCACTTGCTAATGTTAGGAAATTTTATACTTATCTTCGGAAAGATATTCCTATAATAGGATGTGGAGGAATTTGTACTGGAAAAGATGTATTTGAATATATATTGTGTGGAGCATCTGCAGTTCAGATTGGGACTCAATTTTTAAAAGAAGGGATTCCTGTATTTGATAGATTAATCAAGGAATTAATTACTATTTTAAAAAATAAAAATTATTCATCTTTAAATAATTTTAAAGGAAAATTAAATGTATTTTAGTAAGATTTAGCAAAAACTACTCGTTGAGTAGAAGGGGAACCAGAATAAATACATTTTCCAATTTTTTTTTCATTTGGAATCGGAATACAACGTATAGTAGCCTCGGTTTCTTTTTGAATTTTTTTTGCTGTACTCATAGTACCATCCCAATGAGCAAAAATAAAACCTCCTTTATCCTTTATTTTTTTTTTAAAGTCTTCATAATGATCTGAAATAATGGTCAATTTTTTTGTTCTATTTAAAGCTTTTTTATAAATATTTTTTTGTATTTTTTCAAGAAGTTCTGGAATCAATGTGATGATCATATTCCAAGATATATGTGATTTTTCGTAAGTATCTCTTCTAAATACTTCAACTTTTTCCATTTTTATTTCATTTTTTCCAATACTAATCCGTATGGGAATTCCCTTCATTTCGTATTCATGAAATTTCCATCCTGGAGTAAAAAGTTCTCTATTATCATATTTTATACTAATTCCTTTATTTTTAAGAATTTTTTTAATTTTTTCAACTATTTCATTTATTTTAACTAATTCTTTTTGGTTTTTATATATAGGAATAATAACAGTTTGTATAGGCGCTATTTTTGGAGGTAATATCAAACCATGATCATCTGAATGTAACATTGCTAATCCACCTATTAATCTAGTAGATACACCCCAAGAGGTAGACCATACGTATTCTTTCCCCCCATTTTTATTAGTAAATTTTACATCGAAAACTTTTGAAAAATTTTGGCCTAAAAAATGCGAAGTTCCAATTTGTAGTGATTTTCCATCTTGCATAAGCGCTTCAATACAATAAGTAGTTTCAGATCCAGAAAATTTATCCATATAAGGTTTTATTCCTTTCAATACAGGAATAGCCATAATATTTTCTGAAAATTTAGTATAAATATTTAATATTTTTTTAGTTTCTTCTATAGCTTCATTTTTTGTAGAATGAGCTGTATGACCTTCTTGCCATAAAAATTCAGAAGTTCTTAAAAATAAACGAGTATGCATTTCCCATCTGATAGCATTACCCCATTGATTAAAAAGAATAGGAAGATCTCTATAAGATTGAATCCAACGTCTGTAAGTTTTCCATACGATACTTTCAGAAGTTGGTCTAATTACTAATTCTTCTTTTAATTTAGATTTTGAATCAATTGTTAATTTTTCTTGATTCTTATTTTTTTTAAACTTGTAATGCGTAACTATAGCACATCCTTTAGAAAAATCATCAATATGTTTTTTTTCTTTTGAAAAGAAAGATTTAGGAATTAATAAGGGAAAATAAACATTTTTATGGCCCGATTCTTTAAACATTTTGTCCAATTTTTTTTTCATTATTTCCCATATAGAGAATCCATATGGTTTAATAATCATAAAACCACGAACTCCAGAAAATTCTGCTAATTCAGATTTAATGATAATATCATTATACCATTTGGAATAATCCTCATTACGTTTAGTTAATTGATGCATATTGATTTATTAATATTAATTGAAAATCAAAAGGATATGATAAATATAAAAAAATTATTTTATATATACATTTGATTTTATCTATAAATTAGTAATTAATTAAAAAAATAAATACGTTATATTATCATGGCACATCCTAAAAGAAGACAATCTAAATCCAGAAAAAATAAAAGAAGAACTCATCTAAAAATAAAGGAACCTTTATTAGTTAAATGTTCTTTAACTAATCAAAAGCATTTATATCATAATGCTTATTGGCATGAAGAAAAACTTTTTTACAGAGGTAAAAAGGTATTGAAAGAAAAATAATCCATATTCATTTCATTTAATAATATATATATATATAGAAAAACTTAATGGATTACAAAAATATTAAATCGCTTATTCAATTTATTTCTAAATCTGATATTTATGAAATAATGATTAAAATAGGAGAAACAAAAATTCATATTAAAAATAAAATATTTATAAAAAAGAAAAAAAATACATTGAATCCAATTTTTACAAATAATCAGAGAAAAAGATCTTCCCATATTTCTGATTTTTACGATAATTTTTCTAAATTAGAAGAAAAAAATATTGAAAAAGATCGTTATTTAACCATTAAATCTCCTATGATTGGAACTTTTTATCGTAGACCACATCCAGATAAAGATCCTTTTGTTAATGTTGGAGATAAAATAAAAATAGGGGAAAAAGTTTGTGTAATAGAAGCCATGAAATTATTTAATGATATAGAATCTGAAGTAGATGGAAAAATTGTTAAAATTCTTGTAGAAGACTCTTCTCCAGTTGATTATGATCAACCTTTATTTATTTTAGATCCTAATTATTAGTTATTGTAATTTCAATAAATATATGTTCAAAAAAATATTAATAGCTAATCGTGGAGAAATTGCCTTACGGATTATACGAACCGCTAAAGAAATGGGAATAAAAACAGTAGCTGTTTATTCTACTGCAGATAAATATAGTCTTCATGTTTATTTTGCGGATGAAGCTGTATGTATTGGTCCTCCTTATTCTTATCAATCTTATCTAAATGTTCCAAATTTAATATCTGCTGCTGAAATTACTAATGCAGATGCTATTCATCCTGGATATGGATTTTTATCCGAAAGTGCCTATTTTTCATCTATGTGTAGAAAACATAAAATTAAATTTATTGGTCCTCGTCCAAATCAAATAATTAAGATGGGGAATAAAATATCAGCTAAAAAAACTATGAAAAATGCTGGAATTTCGTGTTTACCTGGATCAGATTGTTGTGTTGAATCTTCTTATAAAGAAGTGGAAAAAATAGCAGAAAAAATAGGATATCCTATTATGATTAAAGCAGTTTATGGAGGTGGAGGTAAAGGAATACGATCGGTTTTGGATAAAAAAGAATTAAAAAAATCTTGGGAAGAAGCAAAAAAAGAAGCTTCAGCATGTTTTGGAAAAACAGATATGTATATAGAAAAATTAATTATAGATCCAAGACATATAGAAATACAAATAATTAGTGATCGATATGGAAAATCCTGTCATTTATCCGAAAGAGATTGTTCCATTCAACGAAGAAACCAAAAATTAGTAGAAGAGGCCCCTTCTCCATTTTTAACTATTTCTTTGAGAAAAAAAATGGGAGAAGAAGCTGTAAAAGCTGCTGAATTTATTCATTATGAAGGTATAGGAACTATAGAATTTTTAGTAGATAAAAATAAAAATTTTTACTTTATGGAAATGAATCCAAGAATTCAAGTAGAACATACTATTACCGAAGAAATAACCGGTTTAGATCTTGTACAAGAACAAATTTTTTTAGCTTATGGAAAAAAAATTTCGGGAAAAAATTATTATCCAAAAATGTATTCAATAGAATGTAGAATTAATGCTGAAGAACCTTATCAAGATTTTCGTCCTGTTCCTGGAAAAATTATTCAAATCCATTTCCCAGGAGGTAAAGGAGTCCGTATAGATACGCATATTTATGCGGGATATAGAGTCCCACATCATTATGATTCTATGATTGCAAAAATTATCACCACTGCAAAAAGTAGAAAAGAAACTATTGATAAAATGCGGCGTTCCTTAGAAGAACTTTTAATAGAAGGAATTCGGACTACCATTCCCTTTCATAGACAGCTTATGCAAAATAATGATTTTTTAAAAGGAAATTATAATACAAATTTTTTAAAAAAACTTCACTTAGATTCTAAATTTGATAATGATCATTCAAATTATTGATTTTTTTTTTCAAAAAATTTTAAAAAATCAATGATTTCTTGAATATTTCCATTCATAAATCCGGTAAGATCATGGATAGATTTATGAATTCTATGATCTGTAACTCTTTTTTTAGGATAATTATAGGTACGTATTTTTACAGATCGATCTCCTGTAGAGACTAAAGATTTTCTTTTTATAGATCTTTCTTTAGATTGTTTTTCCATTTCATTTTGATAAAGACGTGATCGTAAAACGTTCATAGCTTTTTCAAAATTTTTATGTTGAGAGCGTTCTTCTTGACATTCTACCGTAATTTTACTTGGCAAATGAGTTACCCGTACAGCGGATTCTGTTTTATTTACATGTTGCCCTCCAGAACCACTAGATCGAAATGTATCTTTTTTTATATCAGATAAATGTATGTCCATTTCTATATCTTTTATTTCAGGAAGTACAGCAACTGTAATAGCCGATGTATGTATTCTTCCTTGAGATTCAGTCTTTGGAATTCTTTGCACTCTATGTACTCCAGATTCAAATTTTAAGTTTCCATAAACTCCTCCTTTTATATTATTTCCACTTACATTTAAAATTATTTCTTTGTATCCTTTAATTCCTCCTTTTTGAATATTTATAATTTCATATTTATAACCTACTTGTTTAAAATACATTATATACATTCTTAATATATCTTCTACGAAAATACATGCTTCATCTCCTCCTGTTCCAGAACGTAATTCTACAATTGCATTTCTATGATCATCGTCGGTTTCTTCTGTATTTATATTAGAAAATAGAATATTATATGATTTTTTTTCAATAGAATATAAATC
This sequence comes from Blattabacterium punctulatus, assembly GCF_003226695.1. Taxonomy (NCBI): domain Bacteria; kingdom Pseudomonadati; phylum Bacteroidota; class Flavobacteriia; order Flavobacteriales; family Blattabacteriaceae; genus Blattabacterium; species Blattabacterium punctulatus. Next base: position 504,185 of record NZ_CP029808.1, read on the forward strand.
TTCTAAAATTTTATTTTTTTCTAAAGAAGCTATTTCCTTCATTTCAGGATCAGAATCATTTTTTAAAATTTCGTTGGCTTCTTGAAGAGAGGATAATTTTTTTTTGTATTTTTCATAAATATCCATTATATTTTTATATATTCGATATTTTTTTAAGTATATTTTATATTTTTTTTGATTTCTATTATATATAATTTTAGGATCTAAAATAAAATTGGATATTTTTTGAAATTCTTTTTCAATTACTTCAAATTTATTAATCAACGAATTTTTTTTCATTATTTTTTTTTCGTTAAGTAAAAAAAAAATATTTTATAATATAATTATTATGTTTATATTTTTATTTCCAGATGTTTATTATCGTATTCTATTCATAGAACGAATTAATTCTATATCTTTTTTTATTTTTTTATTAGAAAGATATAGAAATAACATCGTTGATAATATAAGAATAATAAGATTTTTTTTTATTAAAAAATATTTATAATAATACGAAAAAAAAAGAATGTATATTAAAGTAGCACTATTTATAAGTATATTTAAACAATTACAAAAAATTTGAATTTCTTTTTTTTTAAAAAAAAGAAGACTTATAATAGATAAAATAAAAGTTATAATTAAAAAAATTAAAAATATTTTATCTATAAAAAAGGAATTTTTTATTTCTTTTTGTTGATAATAATAAACGTATAAATATAAAGAAATAGAGGAAATTAATATAGATAAAAATAAATAAAAAGTTTGTATTCGGTATAACATAAGATTAAAAAAATATTTTATAATTTTTTAGATTGAAATTCAAATTAATTTGTATAATTGCATTTATAGTAAAGATACTATCTTAAAAGCCAAGATTGGCATATATAAAATCTAACCCAATTACTTTATTATGTATGATATTACTGAATTAAAAAGTAAAAAACTTTTTGAATTACAGGAGATTGCTCGTACTTTAGGATTAAAAAAATATACACAATTACGAAAAAACGAACTCCTAGAAAAAATAATTTCCATTTTCAATAAAAAAAAATATACTCAAATGTCTTCTTCAAAGATAGAAAATTCTTTATTAAAAAAAGGATTTAAAATTCGAAAAAAAACAGAATCTAAGATCCTATTTTCAGAAAATATTAATGAAAAAAAGAAATTCCTTCCTAAGGAAAATTTAAATAAATCTTCCAAAATTCCAGAAGAAACTGGAAAATATAAAAAAAAATATTTTCCAAGTTGGAAAAAAATTGATAGATCGGAATCTAAAACTCCTATTAGTACAGAGAGTAGTGGATTTTCACAAAAATCATCCAATAAATATCGTGCTCCTGAATATGAATTTGAGGGAATTATAATTAGTGAAGGAGTTCTAGATATTATGCAAGAAAACTATGGTTTTTTAAGGTCTTCTGATTTTAATTATTTATCATCTCCTGATGATATTTACGTTTCTCAATCTCAAATTAGACTTTTTGGAATGAAAACTGGAGACACGATAAGAGGTGAGGTTCGTCCTCCTAAAGAAGGAGAAAAATATTTTCCTTTAATTAAAATTCTTGAAATTAATGGAAGAAATCCTTCTTTTGTAAGAGAAAGAGATTCTTTTGAACATTTAACTCCACTTTTCCCCAATGAAAAATTTAAATTAGCTGAAAAAAATGCGACTCTTTCTACAAGAATAGTAGATCTTTTCACACCAATAGGAAAAGGACAAAGAGGAATGATTGTAGCCCCTCCAAAAACAGGAAAAACTACTTTATTAAAGGAAATAGCTAATGCTATTGCTGCTAATCATCCTGAGGTTTATCTAATTATTTTACTTATTGATGAAAGACCTGAGGAAGTTACAGATATGCAACGAAACGTTAAAGGAGAAGTAATCGCTTCTACTTTTGATGAACCAGCAGAAAGACATGTAAAAGTAGCTAATATTGTATTACAAAAAGCTAAAAGAATGGTAGAATGTTCTCATGATGTTGTTATATTATTAGATTCTATAACCCGTTTAGCACGTGCATATAATACTGTTTCTCCAGCTTCTGGAAAAGTTTTATCAGGAGGAGTAGATGCCAATGCTTTGCATAGACCAAAAAGGTTTTTTGGTGCGGCTAGAAATATAGAAGATGGAGGTTCTTTATCTATTATTGCTACCGCTATGATCGATACAGGATCAAAAATGGATGAAGTTATTTTTGAAGAATTTAAAGGTACCGGAAACAAAGAACTTCAATTAGATAGAAAAATTTCTAATAAACGAATTTATCCAGCTATTGATCTTGTTTCATCTAGTACAAGAAAGGATGATCTATTGTTAGACACAAATACATTGCAAAGAATGTGGATTTTACGAAAACATCTTTCCGATATGAATCCAGTAGAAGCCATGGAATTTTTAAGATCTCGTATGGCTAGAACTAAAAATAATGAAGAATTTTTAATATCAATGAATGGATGATCAAAATTTTTTATTGATACTTGATTTTGTTAATGAAAAACATTATATTATAAATTATATGACGCGGGATGGAGCAGTTGGTAGCTCGTCGGGCTCATAACCCGAAGGTCATAGGTTCGAGTCCTATTCCCGCTATTTTTTTATAACTTCATAAAATTCTTAATATCCTTTTTTTTATGGTATTCTATTATTTTTTGGGAATTTTATGTTCTTTTATTTTTTTTATATTTATCTATTTTTTTAGAAAATTAGAATTTTTTTTAATAGAAAAATTAAAAGATCATCGAAATGAAATACAAAAAATATTTCAATATGATAGAATTGAATTTGAAAATTCTTTTAAAGAGATTAAGAATGAAATGGTACAATCTATAATAGATTTTCAAAATTCTATTGATGGAAGAATTCAGTTTTATATTGAAAATCAATCTAATAAATTAAATTTTATTCATTTAGAACAAGAAAAATTGGTTAGAATAACAGAGAAAAAATTAGAAGAAATCAAAGAAAATGTGAATGAAAAACTTCAAAATTCTTTGAATTTACATTTGGATAAATCTTTTGAAATCATTGGGAATCATTTGTCTTTTTTACAGGAAAGGGTGGGAGATATGAAGAATTTAGCACAGGATGTAAATGTTTTAAAAAGAACTTTAAATCATGTAAAAATATGTGGAAGTTTTAGTGAAATGCAATTATCTATGCTTTTGCAACAGATTCTATCCCCAGAACAATATGCCTGTAACGTAGTGACTAAATCTAGTACAAATTTTGTAGTGGAATTTGCTATTAAACTTCCAGGACTTGGAGATGGAAATATTATTTGGTTACCGATTGATGTAAAATTTCCAAAAGAAACTTATGAAAAAGTACAAATAGCTTATAATTTAGGAGAAAAAAAAAATATAGAAATAGCTAAAAAAAATATGGTATCTGTTCTTAAAAAAATGTCTAAGGATATTAATGATAAATATATAGATCCTCCACATACTACTGATTTTGCTATTCTTTTTTTGCCATTTGAAGGAATATATGCTGAAATAGTGAAAAATTCCAGCTTATTAGAAGAATTACAAAGAAAATATAAAATTGTAATTACCGGACCTTCTACATTGGCTGCTATGTTAAATAGTTTACAGATTGGGTTTCGTACTTTAGCTATTCAAAAAAAAAGTTCCGAAGTATGGAAAGTTTTAGAAACTGTAAAAAAAGAATTTATAAAATTTGGATCATTACTTCATCAAGCACAAGATAAATTACAAGAAGCGGCGAAAAATATAGATAAAGTAATGGGTCTTAGGAAAAATTTAATTGAAAAAAAATTAAGAGATATAGATAATTATTAGCGGAGAGAAAGGGATTCGAACCCTTGACACTTTTTTTGTGAACACGCTTTCCAGGCGTGCGCCTTAATCCTCTCGGCCATCTCTCCTAATCCAAAATAAAAGTAAGACTATAAGCCGGATTCTGTTTTTATACCTATCATTTATCTAGGATAGTAGTTACCTATTATCTCTATCTGCCTACCCCCCGGTATCAACCGAGTCAGTTTTCCGGTATATATGGCATTTCACCGTACAGAGTTTACATGATTTCACTACAGCTTATATTTTTTATAGATATATTTATTCTGTACTTCCTTTCTGTTGCACTATTCCTCACCTTACGGTGGATGGATGTTATCCATTGTACTGCTCTATGGTGTCCGGACTTTCCTCATTTTTTAATAATGTGATAGGACGTCTTACTTTTATTTTATTACCATATTGGAGTAAATATTTTTTATATTTTCATTTTCTTTAAGTTTTTCAATAAAATTTGATATTTTTTTTCCATTTTCTTTTGAAATAGATTTAGGATGTTTAGCAATTTGTTGGATGATAGATTTATGAAAAATTTTTAATTTTTCATAATTATTTTTCATTAAACCAAAATATTTAAAATCTGTATATATATACATTTTTTTTTCATCCTTTCTGATCTCTTTTGCTCCAAAATCTATGGAAATTAGTTCAAAATTATCCATTGAGCAAGGAATATCTTTTTTTTTTATAGAAAAAATACCTATCCGATTAAATAAATGAGTCAATGTTCCATTATGAAATAATCTTCCTCCATTTTTGTTAAAAAAAATTTTTATATTGGAAGTTGTTTTAATACTATTATCCGTCATACATTCTATAATCAAACTAATTCCTTGTATTTGTCCCTCTAAATTTAAATTTTTGTAATTATTTTTATTATTTTTTGAAGCTTTTTGTATAGTTTTTTCTATAGTTATTTTTGGGATATTCAATGATTTTGCGTTAATAATAGCTTTTTTCAAACGAAAAGAATTATTATTTGATCCTGATTCTCTGACAGCCATATAAATTTCTTTAATGATTTTAGAGAATTTTTTAGATTTTATAAAATCTTGATGAGATTTTCTATGTTGGATATTTGTCCACTTACTATGTCCTGACATGTAATTTTTATAATTATTTATAAAGTACTTTTGAATAGACAGATTTTTTTTATCTATCTTCGCTAAAAAATCACTATAAATAAAAAATTGGAAAAGCAATTTAGTAAAAAAAATAATTATGTCAAAAGTTTGTGAACTTACAGGAAAAAGAGCAATGATAGGGAATCGAGTTTCTCATGCTAACAATAAAAATAAACGTCATTTCAATATAAATTTATGCAAAAAACGTTTTTTTTTAACAAAAGAAAAAAAATGGATTACTTTAAAAATTTGTACTTCTGTTATTAAATTGATTAATAAAATTGGAATTGAAAATACATTAAAACGTTTTAAATATAAATATTATGGGAAAGAAAGGAAATAGAATACAAATAATATTGGAATGTTCTGAACAGAGAAAAATGGGGGTTTCTGGCTCCTATAGATATATTACTACAAAAAATAAAAAAAATACTCCAAATAGAATGAAATTAAAAAAATATAATCCCAAATTGAGAAAATACACAATTTATAAGGAAATAAAATAAATATGTCTAAAAAAATTGTAGAAAATAAAAAAAAAAAAAATGATAAAAAGATGATTATGGCAATTCGAGTAATTAAATCTAAAAAATCAGGTTTTTACACTTTTGAAAATAAAATTATAACCGATAATGAAGTAGATAAATTTTTCCAGTATAAAATAAAAAATTAATTGTGTAGTCTTTAAATTCAATCAATAAAAATGTTTTTTCTAAAAAAAAATAAAATAAAAGAAGCATTCGATCAGGAATTAAAAAAAACTAGAGAATCTTTTTTCTCTAGAATAAAAAATATTTTTTTACGAAAATCAACATTGAAAATTGATATAGAAGAATTTCTAGATCATATAGAAGAGATATTATTATCTTCGGATATAGGGACCAAAACTACCATTAAAATTATTAATAATCTTGAAAATAGAATTAAAAAGGAAAAATATGAAGATCATCAAAAATTATATGAATTTTTGAAAGAAGAAATGAAAGTTCCTTTCATGAATATTAAAAATGAAGGGTTAGAACGAACAATAAAAAAATATAAAAAAAAACCATATGTAATTATGATAATTGGAGTAAATGGAGTAGGAAAAACTACTACTATTGGTAAATTAGCATTTTTTTTAAAAAAAAAAGGATTTAATTTAATTATAGGAGCTTCGGATACATTTCGTGCAGCGGCTATAAGACAACTTGAAATATGGTCAAAAAAAGTCAATATTCCATTGATAAAAAAACATATGGATGCAGATCCCGCTTCTGTTGCGTACGATACTTTGCAATCTGCAAAATCTAAAAATATGGACGTTGTATTGATTGATACAGCTGGTAGATTACAAAATAAAATTGGACTTATGGAAGAACTTTCTAAAATAAGTAGGGTTATGAAAAAAGTTATACCTGAAGCTCCTCATGAAATTATGCTGGTTTTGGATTCTACAACGGGTCAAAATGCGTTTGAACAAGTGAAAAAATTTTCTTTTTTTGTGAAAATTTCTTCTATAATATTAACAAAATTAGAAGGTACTGCTAAAGGAGGAGTAGTCATAGGAATTGTAGATCAATTTAAAATACCTATTAAATATATTGGAATAGGAGAAAAAATACAAGATTTGAAAGAATTTGATGGTAAAAAATTTATCGATTCTTTTTTTATTAGTACTACTACTCATCAAAAAAATAAAAAAGATATAATACAAGATAATTGACATTATTTTTTTTCATTTTAAATGATATAGTCTTGTTATTTTTTTTTCTATTTTTTATTAAAATTTTTTAATTATGGAAAATAATAAAATTAGTGTTACTTCAGATAATATTTTTCCAATTATAAAAAGATTTCTTTATTCTGATCAAGAAATTTTTTTACGAGAACTAGTTTCCAATGCAACAGATGCAATTTTAAAATTAAAAACTCTAGAAAAAGTAAAAGAAATAGATGAGGTAATTAATGATAATTTATTGAAAATTAAAATAAGAATAGATAAAAAAAATAATACAATTCATATCATTGATAATGGAATTGGAATGACAAAAGAAGAAGTAGAAAAATATATAAATAAAATAGCTTTTTCTGGAGCGGAAGAATTTATTCAAAAATATCAAGATAACGCATCTTCTATTATTGGTCATTTTGGATTAGGATTTTATTCTTCTTTTATGGTAGCAAAAAAGGTAATTATTATTACTCAATCTTATATAAAAAATTCATATACAGTATTATGGTCATGCGAAGGAACTCCAAAATTCAGTATGGTAGAAACTGAAAAAAGAAAAAGAGGAACAGAAATAATTTTATTTATTAATGAAGATAGTCAAGAATTTTTAGAATACAATCGTATTTTAAAATTACTTCATAAATATTGTAAATTTATGCCGATTCCTATATTCCTATTTTCAGAAGAAGAAAAAGAAATTAGAATCAACAATATTGATCCTATTTGGAAAAAAAATCCTATTCATTTAAGTGACAAAGACTATTTAAATTTTTATCATGAATTATATCCAAAACATTTCGAAGAGGCATTATTCTGGGCTCATCTAAACATAGATTATCCTTTTCATTTAACAGGAATTTTATATTTTCCAAAAATAGAAAATAAAATGAATGTTCAAAAAGGTAGAATTCATTTATATAAAAATCAAGTTTATATAACGGATAATTTAAAAGGAATAGTTCCAGATTTTCTAAGTTTATTAAAGGGGATTATAGATTCCCCAGATATTCCTCTCAATGTTTCACGTTCTCATTTTCAATTGAATACATCAGTAAAAAATATATCAAAATATATAATAAGAAAAGTTGCTGATAAACTTAATTCTATGTTTAAAAAAGATAGAAAAAATTTTCAAAAAAAGTGGGAATACATAAAAATTATCATAGAATATGGGATGATTAGTACAAAAAATTTTTTTGATAAAGCTAATAATTTTTTCATTTATCTTACAGTAAATGGAGAATTTTTTACTTTAGAGGAATTAAAAGAAAAAGTAAAAAATTCTCAAAAAAATAAAGATGAAAAAATTGTTTTTCTTTATACTTCAGATAAAGAAAAACAATATAGTTATATTAAAGAAGCAGAAAAAAGATCTTATGAAGTTTTAATTTTAAATAGTCCACTTACCGCACATTTAATACAAAAATTGGAAATTACTTATAAGGATATTTTTTTTGTTCGTGTAGATTCAGATCATATTGATAAATTAATCGATAATAAAAAAGAAAAATATTCTTCTGAACTTTCTGAAAAAGAAAAAGAAGATTTAAAAAATTTTGTAAATAAAAATTTAATAAAAGAATATGAGTTTTCCGTAAAATTGGAAAACTTATCTAAAATTGATCCTCCTTTTTTGATCATTATACCAGAATTTATAAGAAGAATGAGAGAAATTAGTACTTTAGGAAAAGATATTATAAAACATGATAAAGAAAAATTTTATCAATTAATTGTAAATACAAATCATATTTTAATGAAGAAAATATTAAGGGAATCATGTAATGCAAGAAAAAAAGAACTTATTCAAGAGGCTTTAAATTTTACACTTTTATCAAATAATTTATTAAAAGGAAAAAATCTCATTATTTTTATTTCAAAAAAAATAGAAGATCTTACTAATCAATAAAAATCAATTGGTTAGTTATTATTAAATTTTCTTAATTTAATACTTGTTAATACTTTTTTTGTATATAAAGGAAAATCTGAATTTTGTATCCAATCATAATAATTGGTATCTTTTTCAAAAATTTTGAATATTTTTTCTCCTTTATATTTTCCAAAATTGAATATTTCATCCCCATTTTCATCTATTTTTATAAAACCAGCAAGATCGGCTATATTTTTTTGATAAGAAAATTTGTTTAGACTTTTTACATCTTTTTTGAGATCTTTATATTTTTCTAATTGAGCAAGTAATATTTCATACGTAGCAAATGTATCTGCTTTGGAACTATGAGCCTTTACAAGATCTTTTTTACAATAATATTTATAAGCAGCTGAAAGATTTCTAGGTTCCATTTTGTGAAAAATTACTTGTACGTCTATTGTATTATGTTTTTTTATATCAAAAGAAATTCCTGCACGTAACATTTCTTCCACTAAAATGGGTATGTCAAATCTATTAGAATTATAACCTGCTAAATCCGTATTTTCAATCATTTTTAGAATCGGGATCGCTACATTTTTAAATGGTAATTTTCCTTCTACATCTTCATCTTTTATTCCATGAATAGCGGTAGATTTTGGTGGTATAGGCATTTCAGGAAAAATAAGCCAAGTTTTATCTTCTTGTTTTCCATTTGGAAATATTTTCAATATAGAGATTTCTATAATTCGATCTTTTCCAATATTTATTCCTGTAGATTCTATATCAAAGAAACAAATAGGACGATTTAATTGTAATTTCATGTTTTTTAATGTAATTTTTTTCTATTAAATCTATGAAAATATATTGAAGTTATCATATATAAAATGATAATACATGGAATAGATACCATATGTAAAGTTAATAAAAGAAGTAGACTCATTAGTAAAAATAAATAGCGTATTTTATTTTTTTTCCAAGAAAGACCATAAAAATTAAAGGAAATCATCGGTATCTTAGTTATTAAAAAATAACAGGAAAAAAAAATTATTAAAAACATTATAATAGGAGAAAATATCATTTTTTTTATTATAATATTTATATTATTACTGGGTATATATTTTTTCATTATAATAGATAAAGAAGTAAAAAATATGGTATTCACTGGAGTGGTCAACCCATAATTTTTTTTATCCATATAATAAGTTATATTAAATTTAGCTAAACGCCATGCCGAAAATATGGTAATCAAAAAAGAAGACCATTCTATGAATGGTATTCTTTTTTGATTACCATTCATATTTTGAAACAAAAGAAAAACTATTATCGATGGTACTAACCCAAAAGATACCATATCTGCTAAGGAATCTAATTCTTTACCAAACTTATTTTCTATTTTCATGGATCTAGATATAAATCCATCTAAAAAATCAAAAATTAATGAAAATGTAGTACAAATAGCAGAATACTCAAAAAGTTTTGATTGTAAAAAAATAATAGAAATACACCCAAAAAATAAGTTTAATAGAGTAAAAATATTTGGAATAATTTTTGTTATTTTTTTCATTAATATATAATATTATCAAAATAATATTTTATTTTTTATACGTTATGATCAATTTTTTTTACGAAATTTCTAATTTTTCTATTCAAAATGAATCTATATTTATTCAATCTATTTGTATTATATTAAAAAATGAAGGAAAAAATGTTGGAAATATTAATTATATTTTTTGTAGTGATAATTATATTTTAAATATAAATAAAAAATTTCTTCGAAAAGATTATTACACTGATGTCATAGCGTTTTCAGGATTTGATGAAAAAAAAAAAAGTATATATCAGGAGATATCTATATTAGCATAGATAGAGTTTTAGATAATTCTAAACAATGGAATCAATTGTTTCAAGTTGAATTAAAACGTGTTATGATCCATGCTATATTACATTTTTTGGGGTATGATGATAAAAAAATAAAAAGTAAAAAATTAATGAGAAAAAAAGAAGAGTTTTATTTAATTTTATTTCAATAGAAAAATTATGTTTTTAGATACATATGATATTATTATTGTTGGAGGAGGCCATGCAGGAGCAGAAGCAGCATCGGCCTCTTCTAAAATGGGATCAAAAACTTTACTAATTACAAGTAATTTACAAACAATTGGTCAAATGTCATGTAATCCAGCTATAGGAGGAATAGCTAAAGGACAAATAATAAGAGAAATAGATGCTCTAGGAGGTTATTCAGGGATAATATCCGATTATAGTATGATTCAATTTAGAATGTTGAATAAGTCTAAAGGGCCTGCTATGTGGAGTCCTAGAGCACAATGTGATAGAAAATTATTTTCTAATAATTGGAGATTTTTTTTAGAAAAAAATCATCAATTAGACCTATATCAAGATACGGTTACTTCTTTAATTGTAAGAAAAAAAATAGTTAAAGGAGTGATCACCTCTTTTGGAATAAAAATAATGGGAAAATCGGTCATACTTACAAATGGAACATTTTTAAATGGAAAAATCCATATTGGTGAAAAAAAAATTAATGGAGGTAGAATATCGGAAAAAGAGGTTAGAGGGATAACAGAACAATTAACTCAATTTTTCGGATTTAAACATGGAAGAATGAAAACAGGTACTTCACCTAGAGTAGATGGACGCTCTTTGAATTACAAAAAAATGAAAGTTCAAAAGGGAGATTGTAATCCTAAAAAATTTTCTTTTTCAAAAACAATAAAATTAAAAAAACAATGTGTATGTTATATTTCTTATACAAATGAAAAAATTCATGATTTTATTCAAAAAAATTTGATATATTCTCCTATTTTTACAGGATCAATTCAAGGTGTTAGCCCTAGATATTGTCCTTCTATAGAAGAAAAAATTTATAGATTTTCCGATAAAAAAGAACATCATATTTTTGTAGAACCAGAGGGATGGAATACAGTAGAAGTATATATAAATGGATTTTCGACTTCTTTACCAGAAAAAAAACAATACCAAGCTTTAAAAAAAATTTCAGGATTCGAAAAAGTTAAAATGTTAAGACCTGGATATGCTATTGAATATGATTATTTTTCTCCAATCCAATTAAAACTTACTTTGGAAAGTAAGTTAATCAAAAATCTTTTTTTTGCGGGACAAATTAATGGTACTACAGGTTATGAAGAAGCTGCTGCGCAAGGATTAATTGCTGGAATTAATGCTCATCTAAAAATTCATGAAAAAAAGCCATTTATTCTAAAAAGAAACCAAGCTTATATTGGAGTATTAATAGATGATTTGATTACAAAAGGGACAGAAGAACCCTATAGAATGTTTACTTCAAGAGCAGAATATAGAATGTTATTACGTCAAGATAATGCGGATGAAAGATTAACCCATATGGGTTATAAAATTGGATTAATTTCAGAAAAAAGAATGAAATTAGTAGAAAAAAAAAAATATAAAGTTGAAAAATGTATTTCTTTATTTAAAAAAATTAATCTGACTCCAAAAATACTTAATCCAATTCTAAATATTAAAAAATCTCCTATTGTATATCAGGAAAAAAAAATAGATATAATTTTATCTCGTTCGGAAATCGATATACAAGATATAATTTCTATCCCTTTTTTAAAAAAAGAGATAGAAATTAATAATCTTAATCAACAAGAAATATTAGAGCAAGTTTCTATTCAAATTAAATATAAAGGATATATTGAACGGGAAAAAAAAAATGCTAAAAAATTGTTAAAACTTGAAAATATTCGAATTCCACATAATTTTGATTATGAAAAAATTAAATCTTTATCTATAGAATCTAGGGAAAAATTAACTTATCACCGTCCGGAAACTTTTTCACAAGCTTCAAGGATTAGTGGGATTTCTCCTTCGGATTTAAGTATTTTATTAGTTTATATAGGTCGTTAATTTTCAGTTTTAGATAGAATAAATAAATCTTCATCTTCTTTTTTCATATAGAATTTTTCCCTAGCTATTTTTTCCAAGTATTTAGGATCATTATTTAACTTTTTAAGATGATCACCTTCCAAAAAAATTTTATTTTTTAAATAATCTCTATCTAATATCATTTTATTGATAGTTTTTTTTAGTTTCCAATGTAAAATTAAAGAATTGGTATCAAAAAAAAACATCCATATAAAAAAAGATAAACTGATCCAAAAATATTTAGTTTTAAATATTTTATACATTATGTATTTTTTTTTCATTTATCCAATTTTTTATAGTGTTAACTCCTATACTTATAGTCCAATATATAATCAAAAAAAATAAAAAAAAAATACACCAAAATCCAGATATTGTGATGAGTATAAAAAATAAAAATCCTATAAATTTGATTATCATAATATAATTAATAAATTTGAAAAAAAAATTATACTTTTTTTTATAAAAAGTTTATTAATTTCGTAAAAAAATAAAAATGATTTTTAGAACCGAAAAAGATACATTAGGAATGGTAAAAGTTCCTATGGATAAATATTGGGGGGCTCAAACCGAAAGATCAAGAAATAATTTTAGAATAGGAAGAGAAGGATCTATGCCGATAGAAATTATTCATTCTTTTGCTCTTTTAAAGAAAGCAGCTGCATATGCCAATTTTGAATTTGGAATTTTGTCGAAAAAAAAAAGAGATTTAATTACTTTGGTTTGTGAAGAAATTATAGAAGGAAAATTAGATGATCAATTTCCTTTAGTTATATGGCAAACAGGATCTGGTACACATACTAATATGAATATAAATGAAGTAATTTCCAATCGATCACATGTTTTAATGGGAGGTAAACTTGGAAAAAGTAAATCTTTTATACATCCAAATGATGATGTAAATATGTCACAATCATCTAATGATACCTATTCAAGTGCAATGAATATTGCATCCTATAAAAAATTGATAGAAAAAACAATTCCTTCTATAGAAATTCTACGTAATACATTGGAAAAGAAAACAAAATTATTCAAAAATGTGATTAAAATAGGGAGGACTCATCTTATGGATGCCATTCCTATAACTTTAGGACAGGAATTTTCCGGTTATGTTTCTCAAATAGATCATGGATTAAATTCTATTAAAAAAACTTTAGATCATCTTTCTGAATTAGCTATTGGAGGAACAGCTGTTGGGACAGGATTAAATTCACCTAAAGGATATGATATAAAAGTAACTGATTATATATGTAAATATACTGGACTTCCATTTAAAGTAGCAAATAATAAATTTGAAGCAATAGCATCTCATGATGCTATTGTAGAATCTCATGCTTCTCTCAAACAAATTTCGGTTTCTTTGATTAAAATAGCAAATGATATTAGATTTTTATCTTCGGGACCTCGTTCCGGAATAGGAGAAATTTATCTTCCTGAAAATGAACCTGGATCTTCTATTATGCCTGGAAAAATTAATCCAACACAATGTGAATCTCTTATAATGGTTTGTACACAAGTCATAGGAAATGATTTATCTATTTCAATAGCAGGAGCATCCGGAAATTATGAATTAAATGTTTCTAAACCATTAATGGCTTATAATTTTCTTCAATCTTCGCAACTTATTTCTGATGCTTGTAGTTCTTTTTCTAATTTATGTGTTAAAGGAATTATCCCAAATTATACAAAAATTAAAGAATTATTAAATAGATCTTTAATGTTAATAACAGTACTTAATAATTGTATTGGATACGAAAAAGCAGCAAAAATTTCAAAAAAAGCTTATGAAAATAATAGTACTCTAAAAGAGGAAGCGGTACGATTAGGATATTTGACAATTGATGAATTTGATAAATTAGTAAGACCAGATAAAATGATATAAATCATTATCATAATTAGGAAAATATTTCCTTTACGTTTGTTTCGGTTATATTTGCTATGTTTCTTTCCGAAATAGAATAAATATTTGAAAGTTTTTTTAAAATTATTTTTAAGTAAATCGGTTCATTTCTTTTTCCTTTAAAAGGATAAGGAGATAAAAATGGAGAATCTGTTTCTAATACTATATTTTTTAAATTAATTTTATGTAAAAATGAACTAATATTATTATTTTTAAAAGTAATCATACCTCCAATTCCGATTTTTAATCCAAAATTAATAATTTTTTTTGCTTGTTCTAAGTTTCCAGAAAAACAATGAAAAATTCCTTTTACAGGATAATTTTTTTTTAAAATATCAAAAACTGGATCAAAAGCTTTTCTACAGTGAATCACTATAGGTAATTTTTTTATTTTTGCATATTGTATTTGAGTTTGAAAGGCATATCTTTGTTCAAGAATAAATTTTTTTTCTAAGTGTAAATCTATTCCAATTTCTCCTATAGAAATAAAAGTATGTTGATCTAACCATTTTTTAATGCTATTTAATTCATTTTCTAAATTTTCTGGGGTAACTTTACTAGGGTGTAATCCTATCATGGGAAAACATATATTTGGATATTTTTTTTCTAATTTTAGTATTTTAGGAATTGTGGTACTATCTATAGAAGGAATATACAATTTATGGATTTTGTTATGAATTGCAGTTTTTATGACAAAATCTCTATCTTTATCAAATTGTTTCATATATAAATGAGTATGTGTATCAGTAATTTTCATATAAATAAACATTAAAAAATTTTTTCTGTCTGTATGAAAGCTTATATATTTCCTGGTCAAGGTGCACAATATATGGGAATGGGAAAAGATTTATACAATTTTTCTAATTTAGCAAAAAAATTGTTTCAATTATCCGATGATATTTTAGGATTTCATATGAAAAATATTATGTTTAATGGTTCTATGGAGGTTCTAAAAAAAACTAAATATACACAACTTGCTATTTATATATATTCAGTAATAAAAGCAAAAATTTTAGATAATTTTAATCCAGATATGGTAGCTGGACATTCTCTTGGAGAATTATCTGCTTTAACTGCTATTAATGTATTTTCTTTTGAAGATGGATTAATTTTAGTAGATAAAAGAGCCTCTATTATGCAAGAAATATGTGAATATATACATGGAGGAATGGCAGTAATATTCGGATTAGAAGATGAAATTATAGAGAAAGTTTGTAAAGAAGATAATGGGATAGTTGTTCCTTCTAATTATAATAGTCCTGGACAATTGGTAATTTCTGGAGAAGAAAAATCTTTAAAAAGAGTTTGTCAATCTTTAAAAAAAATAGGAGCTAAAAGAATATTAAGACTTCCTGTTCATGGAGCCTTTCATTCTCCAATTATGGAGCCAGCTAAAAAAAAATTATCAAAATTTATAGAAAAAATTTCATTTAAAGACTCTCAATGTCCAATATATCAGAATGTAACGGCTAAATCAGTTACAAAATCTAACGATATAAAAAAAAATCTTATAGAACAATTAACATCTCCCGTTAAATGGAAACAATTAATAGAAAATATGATTGATAATGGAGCAGTTTCCTTTATAGAAGTAGGTCCAGGAAATATTTTACAAGGAATAACGAAAAATATTTTCAAGAAAATTTATAAAAAATGATTTTTATTAGTATTATGCGGCAATATGAACATTTTTTTTATAGTCATGGAAAATTGTTATTAACAGGAGAATATTTTATTTTATATGGAGCTTATGGTTTAGCTTTACCTACCGTAAAAGGACAATCATTTACTATATATTATGATAAAAATTGTTCTGGATATTCTGGATTGCATTGGAAAAGTTTTGATAATATAGATAAACCTTGGTTTGAAGTATTTTTTAAACTTCCTTCTTTAGATATTTGTTATGATACAGAAAAAAAAATAGCTTTTAGATTAAGAAATATATTGTTGGAATCTAGAAAAATTAAAAAAAATTTTCTTAAAAATTCATTTGGTATTTTTTATGTAAAAACGAAATTAGAATTTCCTATAAATTGGGGGTTAGGTAGTAGTTCTACTTTAATTAATAATATAGCAAAATGGGCTAGTATAGATCCTTATATGTTATTAGAAAAAAATTTTCCAGGAAGTGGATATGATATAGCGTGTGTATCCAATTCAAAACCAATAATTTTTAAATTAAAAAATAAAAAACCTCATGTTATTCCTATAAATTTTAATCCTCCATTTAAAAAAAAACTTTTTTTTCTATATCTTAATAAAAAAAAAAATACTTGTGAAGGAATTCGATTTTTTCGTTCAAAAAAAAACATATCTAGTAAAAGTATTGATTCTATTTCTTCCATAACTAAAAAAATTATAGTTTGTAAAACTTTGAAAGAATTTGAAATATTATTACTTAAACATGAAAGGATTATATCCGGAATACTTGATATACCTACTGTAAAAGAACATTATTTTCCAGATTATTTAGGTATCGTAAAAAGTTTAGGAACTTGGGGTGGGGATTTTGTTTTAATAAGTTTCAGAAAGGGAATGAAAAAATATTTTTCAAAAAAAGGATTTAATACTATTCTTTCATTTGATGAAATGATTCTTTGATCATAAAATATAAAGTCTATTATTTCAATATTTAAATTGTAAAAATTATTTATATTTTATTCAAAATTTATTTATTATGTGCAAAATTATTAATTTTGATATTAATGGATGTAATTATAAACTTCCCATAGTTTATGGAACTTTTTTTGAAGAAAAAGCTATTAATATATCTAAACTTAGAGAAAATACCGGATTTATTACATTTGATCCAGGATTAAAAAATACAGGAATTGTTAAAAGCTCTATTAGTTTTATAGATGGGGAAAAAGGAATTCTATTATATAGAGGTTATCCAGTTGAACAACTTATTAAAAAATGTTCATTTATAGAAACTAGTTATCTACTATTAAATGGAGAACTTCCTAATACTGAACAATTAAAATTTTTTTCTGAAAAAATAAAAGAATTCAATTCCATTAATCATAAAATATATCAAATACTGGATAAGTTTCCAGTTTTTTATCATCCTATGGGTATATTATCATCTTTAACGTGTATTCTTACTGCATTTACAGATTATATTAATATAAAAGAGGAAGATATGTTTTTATATCTTTTAGCAAAACTACCTGTATTAGCAGCTTTAACTTATAGAAAAAAAGTAGGTCTTCCTCCATCTTATGCCGATAAGGATTTATATTATACTTCTAATCTTTTAAAAATGTTTTTTTCTATTCCAAAGAAATGTTATCAAATTAATCCAATTATTACAGATGCTTTAGATAAACTTTTAATATTACATGCAGATCATGAACAAAATTGTTCTACTACTACTGTACGTTTATTAGGTTCTGCATATGTAGGATTATTTTCATCTATATCCTCTGGAATTAGCGCTCTTTGGGGAAGATTACATGGAGGAGCTAATCAGGCAGTTATAGAAATGTTAGAAAATATTCTTAAAAGTGGTGGAAATATAAAGAAATGGGTGGATAAAGCAAAAGATAAAAAAGATCCGTTTCGATTGATGGGATTCGGACATAGAATTTATAAAAATTTTGATCCTAGAGCTAAAATAGTTAAAAAAATAGCCGAAAAAATTATTTGTGAATTAGGAATTCATGATCCAATTTTAGAATTAGCAAAGGAACTTGAAAAAATAGCTATTCAAGATCCATATTTTATAGAAAAAAAATTATATCCAAATATAGATTTTTATTCAGGAATTATTTATCAAGCTATAGGAATTCCAAAAGATATGTTTACGGTTATGTTTGCTTTAGGTAGATTACCTGGATGGATGGCACATTGGAAAGAAATGAGATTGAATCAAGAACCTATAGGAAGACCTAGACAAATTTATATAGGATATAAAAAAAGAAATATATAATAAAATTATTATATAATGTGCGGGCGAAGGGATTCGAACCCTTATACCTAATGGCATCAGATCCTAAGTCTGACGTGTCTACCAATTTCACCACGCCCACATTATAAATTTAATAGAAATTTTTATTATTAAATAAATGAAGAGGATATAATTTCCTTATTTTTATTTAAAATTTTATATTCCGTGTATTTAAATGAATTTCTAGGAATAATTTTAATCCATTTTTTATATTTAAATAACCATTTTTGTTGAATTGAAGGAAATCCTTTTTTAAGATAAGCTGCGACAAAAGAATGTATATGTAATTGTATTCCCTTTTCTCCTTTATGATTCATAATTTTTTCTAAGATAAATTCTAGATTATGAATATAAATTATAGGAGATTTTGATTTTTGATATTTTTCATTATATTTTAATTCAGGTCTTACTCTCTGACGAGTGAATTGAACTAATCCAAATTCATTTGGAGGTAATATTTGGTGTTTAGCTTTATCGTTTTTCATTTTTTCTTTTAAATGTTCATACAATCTTCTTTTTTGATAAGGGTCATACATATCTATAAAATCTACAACAATGATTCCTCCCATATTTCTCAATCTAATTTGTCTAGCAATTTCTGTTGCAGCTAAAAGATTTACTTGCAATACATGATCAATTCTTTCTGATTCCGTACAATTTTTTTTAATATGATTAATCATTCCACTATTAACATCTATGACATGTAATGCTTCAGTATGTTCAATTACAAGATAAGCCCCATTTCCTAGAGGAACATTTTTACCTAAAAAAATTTGTATTTGTTTTTCAATTCCATATTTTTCAAATATGGGGATATTACCTTTATAATATTTAATAATACTTTTTTTTTCTGGAGCAATAAAAGATAAATAAGAACTAATTTCTTTACAAAGAAAACTATTATTACAATAAATTGATTTAAAATCATCATTAAATGTATCTCTTAATAAACAAGAAGTTTTATTATTTTCACTTAAAACTTTAACTGGAGGTAATTTTATCAAATTATTTAATATTTTTCTCCATTTTTTTATCAAAATAAAAAGTTCTTTTTTTAAAATCTGTTCAATTTTAAAACATGCTACTGTACGAATGATTATACCAAATTTTTTTGGTTTTATTTTTTGCATGTATAAAATCAATCTATTTTTTTCTTTTATATTTTTTATTTTATGAGAAATAGTAACTTTTTCCGAAAAAGGAATTAATACTAAATTTCTTCCCGGAATACAAATTTTTGCCGTTAATTTTGGTCCTTTATTCGAAATAGGTTCTTTCGATATTTGAACTAAAATATTTTGTCCAAGATATAATATTTTTTCTATAGAACTTTTATCCTCTTTATTATTTAAAAACAAAGTATTATTTAAAAAATTTTTTTTTTTATTTATGGTAATTAAATCTAACATTTTTTCGATTTGAAAACCAAGATCATCATAATGTAAAAAAGCACCTTTTAAATAACCTATATCAATAATAGCAGCATTTAATCCATATGAAATTTTTTTAACTATTCCTAAGTATATATCCCCTACAGAAATTTTATTATTGTAATTTTCTTGATGAAGTTCCAACAACTTTCCTTTTTCTAAAAGAGCTATCTTAACTTCTTGTTCTTCTGCATTTATAACTAATTCTTTATTCATACACAAAAACAAGAAAAAAAAAATTAGAAATTATAATAGATTAACTTTTGATAAAGATGATCAAATTTTTATTTTTTTTTCTTATGTCTATTTTTTCTATTTCTTTTTTTTCTTTTATGGGTAGCTATTTTTCGTCTTTTTCTTTTTTTTCCGTTTGGCATAATAATTTTAAATCGTTGTTGATTTATCTTTAGACATATTATTTTTTTTAATAATAGAAACGTTTTTCTTTACTAATTCAGTAAATGCTTTTGAAGGTTTAAATGCTGGTATATTATGCTCAGGAATTACAATAGATATATCCTTGGATATATGACGGCCTAATTTTTCAGCTCTATATTTAATAATAAATGATCCAAATCCTCTTAAATAAACATTTTCTCCAGATGTAAGGCTTTCTTTTATTTTTTTCATAAAAGTTTCTATAACCTTTTTTGTATCAATTCGTTCAGATCCAGTTTCTGATATGATTTCTGTTATTATATCTGCTTTTGTCATGTTTAATCCTTCTAATAATATCCAAAATTCGGTTTCTTAAATATACCAATTTTTTATAAAATTGCTCTAAAATTAAATTATACATGGATTTTTCTAAAAAAATAATAAATTGGTATAAAAATAATCATAGAAAACTTCCTTGGAGAAAAAATAAAAATCCATATTATATATTAGTTTCAGAGTTTATGTTACAACAAACAAAAGTTTCTCAAACTCTAAAATATTATTCGGATTTTATACAAAAATTTCCAAATTTAGAAAAGCTTGCTCAAGCTGAAGAAAAAGAAGTATTAAAAGTATGGGAAGGATTAGGGTATTATAAAAGAGCTATAAATTTACATTCTTTTGCAAAAAAAATAAGAGAAAAATCTATTGGATTTTTTCCTAAAAAATACAAAGATCTTATTAAATATAAAGGGATAGGACCATATACGGGAGCTGCAATAGCTTCTATATGTTTTGATGAAGTAGTTCCATCTATAGATGGAAATTTTTATAGGTTATTTTCTAGATATTTAGGAATTTATAATAATATTACATCAATATTGACGAAAAAAATATTCCGAACTTTAATTTTAAAAATGATGGATAAGAAAAATCCTGGTATTTTCAATCAAGCTATCATGGATTTAGGTGCTACTTTATGTACACCAAAAAAGGTTAAATGTTTTTTATGTCCTATAAAAATTGATTGTTTTTCATTGAAAAATGGAACTATATATGAATTACCTGTTAAAAATATAATAAAAAAATCTATAAAGAATAGATTTTTTTATTATATTTTTATATGTAATAATAATAAAAAATTTTTTATTAAAAAGAGATCTAATAAAGATATATGGAAAGGACTTTATGAGTTTCCTTTAATAGAATCAGAAAATGGGCTAACCCATTTAGAAATACGGGATAAAATTTGGAAAAAATATAAAATATTTTCTGAAAATATCATTTATCAAGTAAAACATAAAATAACTAATCAAATTTTATTTATTCAATTTTTGAATTGTAAAATGATACAATCTATTCAAATAAAAAAAAGTTTAAATAATTGTTTTTATATTTCATATAAAAAAATTTGTAATTACCCTTTTCCTAATCCTATTATTTTGTTTTTGAAAAATAAAAAAATGATTTAGTTTTTTTTATCTTTGATTAAATAAAAATTCAATTTTTTGTTCATCATCATTATTTTCTTTTCTAAAACTTAAAAAATTCAATATATTGGAAAGAGAATCTTTGACGAATTTTTTTTTAAAAAGTACTTTATATATTCAAATAATTCTTTATTTTTTATTAATAATAATCTTACTATTATTTTCTGCTCTTATATCTGGATCAGAAACTGCTTTTTTTTGTCTTGAAAAAAAAACTATTGATAGGGAAATAAGAAAAAATCCTTATAGAGGAGATAAAGTATTAAAAATACTAAAAAATAAAAAAAAACTTTTAGCTACTATACTGATATCTAATAATTTTTCTAATATTGGAATAGTTATATTAAGTTCATCCTTAATAACAGAATATTTTTTTAAAAATAGTTTTTTTTATAAAGTTCCTATAAACTTTCTATTAGAAGTAATTCTTTTAACTTTTATTTTACTTTTATTTGGAGAAATAATTCCAAAAATATATGCTAGAAAAAATAATTTTCGTTTTGCTATTTTAATGTCTCAAACAATAATTAACCTTAGTAAAATATTGGATCCTATCAGTAAAATTATGATTATAGTTTCTAGATTTATAGAGAAAAAAATAAAAAAAAAAAAGAATAGAATATCCGTAGATCAACTTTCAAAAGCTTTAAAAATTGCATCTTCAAATCAAAAAAATATTAAAGAATGTCAATTTTTGAAAAGAATTGTTGATTTTGGAAATACGGAAACACATCAAATTATGACTCCAAGAATAGATATGTTTGCTTTAAATAAAAATACATTATTTTCTAATACTTTAGAATTAGTTCGTTATCAAGGATATTCTAGAATACCGATTTATAAAGATAGTATTGATGATATTGAAGGAGTACTTTTTGCTAAAGATCTTCTTCCATTTATTCATGAAAAGGAATTTGAATGGACTCAACTAATTCATACTCCATTTTTTGTTCCAGAAAATAAAAAAATAGATGATCTTTTAAATGATTTTAAAAAAATAAAAATACATTTAGCAATTGTTGTTGATGAATATGGAGGAACTTGTGGAATAGTTACTCTTGAAGATGTTATTGAAGAAATAGTAGGAGATATTATTGATGAATTTGATGAAGAAAACTTATCTTATTCTAAATTAAATCACAATAATTACTTATTTGATGGAAAAACTTCTTTAATTGATTTTTACCGTATTATGAAAATAAAAGAAGAAGTTTTTTTTGAGAAAAAAAAAGGTGATGCAGATACTCTAGGTGGTTTTATTATGGAAATAAATAAAGAATTTCCAAAAAAAAAACAAAAAATTAATTTTTTAAATTATTCTTTTCTGATAAGAAGAATAGATAACAAAAGAATAAAAAGTATAGAAGTAATAAGAAAAAAAAATTAAATTATTTTATTTATTACGATAAATAGAATTAAATTTATATAATAATAAGATAATCAATGAACGATACAATTTATTTTCTTTTTTTTAAGATAGATTAATCTTATGAAAAAGAAAAAAGTAATAATCTTTTTTTGTAGTATTATTTTAATAATAGGAGTAACATTTTTTTTATATAAAAAATTTTTTTTATTTCCATTAGAAAAAAAAGCTTTAACAGAATTAATTTACGCTCAAAAATATCTTTCAGAAGGATTTATAAATAAAGCATTAAATAAAAAAAAACTTAAAATACCTTATCTTGGATTTTATGGAATTGTTACTAAATATCCTTCAACTAAAGCAGGTAATATATCTAAATTTTATGCAGGAATATGCTATTATAAATTAGGAAATTATAAGGAATCTATAAAAATGATGAATCATTTTTATGCAAAAGATGAATTTTTATCTTCTATAAAATATGGAATAATAGGAGATGCTTTTACACAAATTAAAAATAATAATGAAGCTTTAAAAAATTATATAAAAGCTGCTAATATAAGAGAAAACGAAATTACTACACCTCTTTATTATTATAAAGCAGCATTATTAAACTTTTCCATTAAAAAATATAGGGATTCTAAATTTTTTCTGAAAAAAATAGAAAAAAAATATCCTTTTTTTTTATATAAGGATAATGTAGATAAATATATCATGTTTATTGAAAATAAATTATAATAATTCTTGATTATGAAAATAGATTCTTCATATCAAATAGATAAAAATAAAATAAAAAATAAAAAATTAAAATTTGCCATTATTGTTGCAAAATGGAATCCCGATGTGACAAAAAAATTATATAAAGGTGCTTATGAAACTTTAATTCAATCAGGTATTTTAAAAGAAGAAATAAAAACATGGGAAGTTCCTGGAAGTTATGAACTTATTTATTCTGCTAAAAAAATAGCTTTTTGTTATAATTTTGATTCAATTATTGTTATAGGATCCCTTATAAAAGGGGAAACTCATCATTTTGATTATCTTTGTCAAGCTATTTCACAAGGTATCAAAGATATAAATATTAAATATGATGTTCCTGTTATATTTTGTGTTCTTACTGATAAAAATAAAAAGCAATCTTTTGATCGATCAGGTGGAAAAATTGGAAATAAAGGAATAGAATGTGCAAAAACTGCATTATATATGGCTTTTTTTAAAAATTCTATTGAATAAAATAGTTCCTTTATGAAGGATATTATTCAATTTTTACCTAAAAAAGTAATCAATCAAATTGCGGCTGGTGAAGTTATACAACGTCCTTCTTCTGTATTAAAAGAACTTTTAGAAAATTCTATAGATGCAAAATCCAAAAGTATTGATATCTTTATAAGAGATTCAGGAAAAACATTAATTCAATTAATAGATAATGGAGAAGGAATGAGTTATAATGATGCTAGGAATAGTTATCAAAGATATACTACTTCTAAAATAAGAACCAATGAAGATATTTTTAGGATTAATACAAAAGGATTTCGTGGAGAAGCTTTAGCTTCCATTGCTTTCGTTTCTCAATTGGAAATACAAACTAAAAATAAAAAAAATCCAATTGGTATTCACATTCTTGTAGAAGAAGGAAAAATTAAAGAACAAATTCCTATTAACATGCTTAAGGGAACAAGAATTTCAGTAAAAAATATTTTCTATAAATTTCCTGCAAGAAGAATATTTTTAAAATCTTCAAAAATAGAATTTAAACATATTATTAATGAATTTTATAAAATTATTTTAGCACATAGAGATATTGTTTATCGTTTTTATCATAATGATAAAATTATTTATTTTTTAAAAAAAGCTTCTTTAAAAGAAAGAATAAAAGAAATTTTTATTAAAAATAAAAAATTACTCCCTATTTTAATCAAAAAAAATAAAATTATTATAGAGGGATTTATTAGTAAACCAAATTCTTCAATAAAAAAAGGAAATCATTTTTTATTTGTGAATCAACGTTGTATAAATAATATCCTTTTACATAAAAAAATTATTCATTCTTATGAAGGTCTTTTAAAAAATTTAAAAACAGTTTCTTATTTTATTTTTATTTACATAGATCCAATTTTAGTGAATTGGAATATTCATCCTACAAAAACAGAAGTAAAATTGGAAGAAGAAAATTTGATTTGTAATATGATTCAACAAGAAATCAAAAATATTTTATGTTGTCAATATAAAGTAAAAAAAGAGGAATTAAATAATTCAGATTTATTATTAGATTTTAATTCCTCAAAAAAAGAATCATTAATTTTTATGAATCATTATGATTCTTTTTTTGAGGAATTTTCTTATAAAGAAAAAGTAACTCAATTAGATAATTGGTTCCATCAAATGAAAAAATCTAATTATTTTATTGATGTTAATCTTACGAAAAAATT
The DNA here is from genome assembly GCF_003226695.1 of Blattabacterium punctulatus. NCBI lineage: Bacteria > Pseudomonadati > Bacteroidota > Flavobacteriia > Flavobacteriales > Blattabacteriaceae > Blattabacterium > Blattabacterium punctulatus. The sequence continues at coordinate 529,572 of NZ_CP029808.1, forward strand.
ATCTAATTACATATTTCATGAAAAAAAAATAAAAACTTTTCAAATAAATGGAAAATATATAATTTTTTTATGGAATAATGAAAATATAATATTAGTAGATCAACATAGAGCTCATCAAAACATATTATTTGAATTTTTTTTTAAGGAAAGAAAAAAAAAATTAATAAGCCAAAAATTTCTTTTTCCAATTGAAATTAAACTTTTAAATAATGAATTTATTTCATTGAAAAATATTCAATATGAATTGATTGAAATGGGATTTCATTTATACTTTTGGAATCAATCTGTATATTTATATTCTATTCCTGAGAATATTCATCAAAATATATTAGTTGAAATTTTTCAAAATATTTTAACATATAATTTTATTAATGGAGCAAAAAATAATAAAAAAATACTTATTCAATCTATATCTAAATCTGCAGCTGTAAAATCCGGAACAGAATTACATTCTAATAAAATGGAATGTTTAATTAGAGATTTTTTTTCTTGTAAAAATATCAATTATACGTATTCAGGAGATCCTATATTTTTTATTTTTAATAAAAATTTTTTAAAAAAAACAATTTTGTAAGTGAATTTTTATACATCAAATTTCAATTCAGATGCTGTAAAACACTTGATTAGTATTAATATACTTGTATATACAGCTACCTTTATTTTTTCACAATATCAAATAGAATATCTACTTTCTTTATATCATCCTCTAGATGATCGATTTGAATTATATCAGATTTTTACTCATATGTTTGTACATTCTAAACATCTTTTTTTACACATAATTTTTAACATGTTAGCCTTATTCATGTTTGGAGGACAAATGGAAACTTTATTAGGAATCAAAAAATTTTTAATAGTATATTTTTTATCTGGTATTTTAGCTTCTTTATTACAATTAGGATTTAATACTAGTATCCTATATTATTTCGTTCATACATTGGATTTTTCACAAGCAAAAAAAATTTTTGATTATTTAAATCAAGAACAACGAATTAATCTTTATAGTTCAATGTATTCTCCTATGATGGGGGCTTCTGGAGCTGTTAGTGGAATAGTAGGAGCTTTTGCTAGATATTTTCCAGAACATAAAATATTTATTTTACCTTTCCCTTTTCCAATTGCTGTACGAAAAGCTCTTTTGATTTTTATTTTTGGAAGTTTTATTTCTGCTATTTTTAACTTTTCTCCTGGTGTTGCACATTTTGCTCATATTGGAGGAATTATTTCTGGTTATTCTATAGGAAATTTTTTTCTAAAAAAAAGAAAATAAAAAAACATATTTTAATAAATTATAAACTATTTTTTATAGAAAAAAAAATAGAATAAAATATAGGAAAAATATATCAATAAAAATATAAAAAAAAAGTATAAATAAGAATTTTGTCCATATATCGTAGTCATAGTACGATTCCAACGAAATTTCCAATTAAAAAAATTTAAAGGATTTTCTCTATCCCAGTCAATACTCATCCATATAAATATAGGTTTTCCGACTATATGATCTTCTGGTACAAAACCCCAATAACGAGAATCCGAAGAATTATGTCTATTATCACCCATCATGAAATAATAGTTTTTTTTTATTTTATAAAAATTATTTTTTTTATTATTAATAAAAAAATAAAAATATTTTTTTTCAATATTATTTCCTTCAGAAACAATAATATCATAATAAATGTTAATATTATTTGAATTTAATTTAATTAAATCTCCTTTTTTGGGAATCAATAATGGACCAAAAAAATCTCTATTCCAACCAAAATTATTTGGAAATATAGAATTTTCTTGAAAAGAAATTGGTAAAATATATTTTTTTATAAAAATTATGTTATCAAATAGATTTTTAATTTGAATTGCTTTTTTTTCTGTCAACATTATTTGATAAAAATATTCGTCATTTTTTTCTAATATCATTTCAACCTCTTCAATATTCATATTTTCTTTAATAAATTCTATATTTAATGGTATATTTTTTGTTTTAATAAGATAAATATGTTGTTTTTCTAAAATATTTTTTTTGTAAGATTTTTCTTTTTGATAGTTTACAAATAAATCTCCATTTTTTATATAAATTATATCACCTGGTAATCCAACACAACGTTTAATATAATTTTCTTTTCGATCTATAACTTTATGATTAGAATCTTTAGGATAATTGAAAACAACAATATCGTTTCTTCGAATTGGTTGTATTGGAGAAAAACGTAAATAAGGCCATTTAAAAATAGAAATATAAGATTTCCATTTACCAAAAATAGTGTTATGAGTAAATGGAATAGATATTGGAGTTATTGGCATACGTAATCCATAATGAATTTTACTTACTAATATAAAATCACCTACAAGTAAAGTCCCTTCCATAGAAGAAGTAGGGATTGCAAAAGGTTGAAGTATATAAGTATGTATAAGAAAAGAAAAAATCATAGCAAATAAAATATTAGATTCTATATCACTTTTTGATTTTTTTATTTTTGATAATTCAATATTTTTAGAGTAATTTATATAAAAAATATATCCTCCTAGAGTTAAAAAAAATAAAATAATATTTTTTTTTGAATTTTTTCCAAAATTTTTAAGTAAGTCTATCCATAAAATTCCAAATAAAAAAATACTTGTTAGTGGAATAAATAATAAAAATAACCACCATATAGATCTTCTATAAATTTTTAAAAGGATAATAATATTGTAGATAGGTATAATTAATCTATAAGAATCTATTCCTAATTTTTTATAAAGTCTCCATGTTCCTAAAACATGAATAAAATGTTCAAAACACAAAAAAATACTACTGAAAAGAAAATATTGAAACATAAAAATATACTTAATTTATATAAAATTTTTATATACCTAAAACTTCTTTCATAGAAAAAATCCCCCTTTTATCTTTTATCCATTCTGCAGCAATAATAGCACCTATAGCAAATCCTTCTCTATTATTAGCTTGATGTTTAATTTCTATATTTTCTATTTTAGATTGATATAAAACTCTATGTATACCTATTTCATTATCCAATCTTTTTGAAATAATTAATATTTGATTTTTTGTTTTTTTTTTATCTAAAATCCAGGTTTTTTTCATTTTATTCTTAATAATATTTTTTGCTAAAACAAGAGCAGTTCCACTAGGTCGATCCATTTTTTCTTTATGATGAATTTCTTCAATTTTTATTTTATAATTTATAGAATATGGAAATAGTAATTTTGATAATTTATGATTGATTTCATAAAAAATATTCATTCCTATACTAAAATTGGAAGAATATAAAAAAGTTCCATTTTTTTTTTTACATATATCTTTAACAAGATTAAATTTTTCTAACCATCCTGTAGTTCCACACACTACAGGAATATGATTTTCTATACAAATTTTGATATTATTAAATGCTGAATCAGGACAACTAAATTCTACTGCTACATCTACATTTTTTAATGAAATATTATAAGGACTTTTATTAGAAAAAAAAGAAATTTGATGATTTCTAATTTTTGCTATTTTTTCTATAGATTTCCCCATTTTTCCATATCCTATTATGGCTATATTCATATTTTTTTCAAATTTTTATATATAAAATTAATTATTCAAAGATAGATTAACTTTAGTTCTGAAATTTTATTTTATTAAAATAAATTATATTTATAATTATAAAATAAAATGAAAAAAAAAAGTAATTACTTTATAGAATAAAATTGAATATTATAGTGAATAGTATATGTATGAAAGAGTAAAAAAAAATATGATCAGTATATTATAATTATTATTTTATTTATTCAAAATAAAAATGGATAAAAACATTATAAAACCCACGTGGTGAAATCGGTAAACACGCCACTTTGAGGGAGTGGTATCCTCTAATAATGGATATGCTGGTTCGAATCCAGTCGTGGGTACAAAGTATTTATAGTAAAAATTTAAAAATAAAAGAATACGTTTTTTATTTATTATCCTAACTTCTTTAAAATAAAAGTTGAATAATATTATTTTATGCATCTATTTTAGTAGGTATATTATATTCTATACACTACCTATATAGAATAAATCCATTGATTCTATATAGAGAATATATTAAATAAAAATCATCTCTCTTCTTACTGATAAGAATAACTACTTCCCTATCCCAACTACAAATACCTATAATATAGAAAAAATTAGTTATATAATTTTAGGAATTATTAGATTTTTTTTCTGAATTATTATCTTTTTTTACACAAAAAAATGATTCCTTTCTTAACAAGCAGTAATTTTTTCAAAATTATCCTTTTATAAAAAAAATCCATATAAAACTATAATAGTTTCATTTTTTTTATTGGATTGTTTAAAGAGTCAATATTTTTTTATGAAAAATTTAATTTTATAATGAATAAATTTTTATTTACTTTACTAATATTATATAATAAATTTTATTTTATGAAATAACTCCAGATCCTATTAATTCTTTATCTATATACCAAGCTGCAAATTGTCCTTCATTTATAGCACATTGCATTATTTCAAACTCTATAAACATTCCGTTTTTTATTTTGTATAAAAATGCTTTTTGCAATGGTTGTCTATAACGAATTCTACAAAATACCTCCATTTTATTTCCATCTAAAAGTGCAAGATCATCTCTTATCCAATGAATATCTTTTTCTTTAATAAATAAAAATTTTTTATATAGACCAGGATGATTTCTTCCCATTCCTGTATAAACAATATTTTTTTTAATATCTTTTTCAATAACAAAAAGTGCTTTTTTATATCCTCCTAAAGAAATACCTTTACGTTGGCCTTTTGTAAAAAATGGTGCTCCTTGATGATATCCAATCAATTTACCATCCGATTTTTTATATTTTTTTTTTCTGGATAAAAAAAATAATTCTTCTTTTTTTGAACAAAAAAATTTTTTTTTTTTATTATATATTGAGGATTTTGAATTAATATTAATGATTTCTCCTTTTTTAGGAAGTATTTCTTGTTGAAGAAATTGGAATAAATTAATTTTTCCAACAAAACATAATCCTTGAGAATCTTTTTTAGATGCATTACACAATTTATTTTTTTCTGCTATTTTTCGTACTTGATTTTTTGTAAATGAACCTAATGGAAATAAAGATTTTTCTAATTGATATTGCGATAATTGACATAAAAAATATGATTGATCTTTATTAGAATCTTTTCCAATAAAAAGACGATAGATAATTTTATTATTTTTTATAATTATTTTTTTATTAACATAATGACCTGTAGCAATAAAATCGGCTCCTAAATCTATGGCTTTTTTTAAAAAAATATTAAATTTAATTTCTCGGTTACATAATATATCTGGATTAGGAGTTATTCCATATCTATATCCGTTAAACATATAATTTATAATGTATTTTTTGTATTCTTTTTTCATTTCCACTACTTGGAAAGGTATTCTCAATTTTTGAGAAACTAACATAGCATAAATACTATCTTCTACCCAAGAACATTTATTGGTATTGATATTAGAATTATCCCAATTATTCATAAATAAACCGATTACTTCATAACCTTTTTTTTTAAGAAGTAAAGCTGCAACACTAGAATCCACACCACCTGAAAGACCTACTACTACTCTTTTCATAATAAAAAGGAATATTTAATAAAAACTAATTATATATAAAATATTTTATTTTATGAAAACATTTCTCTAACACGATCAAAAAAAGATTTTTCTGAATTTCCAGGATGAGGAAAAAAATTTTCATTTTTTCTCATTTTTTCGAAAAAATTTCTTTGTTCTTCATTAATTTTTTTAGGAGTCCAAACATTTACATGAATGAAAAGACTTCCATATCCATATCCTTCAATATTAGGTAACCCCTTATTTTTTAATCTAAGAGTTTTTCCGGATTGTGTTCCAGGATCTATTTTAATACGAGCCTTTCCATTAATAGTAGGAACTTCTTTTGAAGATCCTAATATAGCATCTGGAAATGATATGTATAAATCATAATGAAGATTATTCCCTTCTCTTTTTAATTTAGGATGAGATATTTCTTCAATTAATACAATTAAATCTCCTGGAATTCCGTTAAATGGAGCTTCATTCCCTTTTTCAGAAACTTTTAATTGAATTCCTTCTGTAAGACCTGCTGGTATTTGTATATTAACTAATTCTTCTTCTTTAATTAATCCATGTTTATTTGCCCCATATGGAATTTTTTCAATATTTTTTCCAGTTCCAGAACATCTATTACATTGAGATGTTGTTTGCATTCTTCCTAAAATAGTATTAGCTATATGTGTTATTTGACCTGTACCCTTACAAGGACTACAATGTTTAAATTTTACTCCTTGAGCTACTTTAAGTCTTCTTACTCTCACTTTTTTTTCTATTCCATTAGCTATTTCTTCTAATGTTAGTTTTACTCTGATTCTAAGATCACTTCCCTTAATAGTTTGGTGTCTTGTAGATTTTCCAAATCCAAAACTAGAAAACCCTTCACCAAATGCATCAGCAAAAATATCCCCAAAATTTGTAAAAATATCTTCCATATTCATTCCTGATCTACCAGAGCTACTACCTTTTATACCGGAATGTCCAAATTTATCATAACGTTGTTTTTTTTCTGGATTTCCTAATATTTCATAAGCTTCCGCAGCTTCTTTAAATTTTTCTTCTGCATTTTTTTTATTATCCGGATTTTTATCTGGATGATATTTAATTGCTAATTTTCGATAAGCTTTTTTAATTTCTTCTGAAGAAGCATTTCTAGAAATATTTAATACTTCGTAATAATCTTTTTTCATTATGAAGATAAAAGTTTATTATTTACCGGTAATGACTTTAGCATGTCGGATGACTTTTTCCTGTAGGATATATCCAGATTCTATAATTTCTATTACTTTTCCTTTTAAATTTTCTGTTAAAACTGGTATTTGTGTAATTGCTTCATGAAAATCGGTATTAAAATCATCTCCTTTTTTAATTTTAATTTTATTCAATCCTTTTTGTTTTAAAATTTTTATAAATTTTTCCTGTATTAAAGAAATTCCTTTAATTATAAGTTCATCTTTTGACTTTTTAAGCTCTTTAAGACCTCGTTCAAAATCATCTAAAATTGGAATTAAATCTATAATAATTTGTTGATGAACAGTTCTAAATAGATCTAAACTTTCTTTTTTAATACGTTTTTTATAATTTTCAAATTCTGCAAAAATACGTAAAAATTTATCTTTTTCTTTTTCTAATTTTTCTTTTATAATTTCTATTTCCTTTAATGGATTATCCTGAATTTCTTCCTTTAATGGATTATCCTGAATTTCTTCCTTTAATGGATTATCCTGAATTTCTTCCTTTAATGGATTATCCTGAATTTCTTCCTTTAATGGATTATCCTGAATTTCTTCCTTTTTTTTTAATTTTTTTTGATTCATATTCATAAAATAAAAAATATTGATATAATAATTCTATGTTTTAGAAGCAAATTTTTTGCCATATTTTATAATTATGTCATTATGACAGGTTATAAAAATCCAATATAATTTTCATAAAGGATTAAATTTTAAGGTTTTTCGAATATTATTCAATCTTTTAAAAGCAATATTTTTGGCTTTTTTAGCACCTAAATCAAGAATACGATCTAATAAATATTTTTTTTTTATTAAAGAAAAAAAAATTTTTCTTTCAACTGAAAATTTTTGAATTATACATTCATATAAGGCTATTTTAGCCTCTAAATATCCATATCCCCCCTTTAGATATTTTTTTCTCATTTCTTCTACTCTATCTATAGGAGCTAATAATTTATACAAGTACATTATATAATTTTTATCTGGATTTTTTTTTTCGTTTAAAGACTTATTATCTGTATGAATACTCATAATTTGTTTTTTTAATATTTCGTCTGAAGAAAATATATCAATCCAATTTCTTTTTGATTTACTCATTTTTTTTCCATCTGTACCAGGAATTGACATAGTTTCTTTTTTAAGAAATGCTTCAGGTAATACAAATATTTTTTTTCCTATTTTTTTATTAAAACGATTAGCTATGTAACGTGCTATTTCTACATGTTGTAATTGATCTTTTCCTACAGGAATTATTTCGGCATTATAGAGTAATATATCAGCTGCCATTAAAATAGGATATGAAAATACTCCTACATTAATTTTTTCATTATTTTTCATTTTTTTTTTGAATGAATGAGCTAATGTAAGTCTTTGATAGGGGAAAAAACAATTTAAATACCAAGCTAGTTCAGTAACTTCTGAAACGTCGGATTGTCTATAAAGTAAACTTTTTTCTGTATTTAATCCAAAAGCTAACCATGCTGCCGTAATTTGATAGGTATTATAACGGATAGTTTCTAGATTTTTCATTTCTATCAGTGAATGTAAATCGGCTATAAATATGTACGAAAAATATTTAGAAGAATTATTAGCTATATTTATAGATGGAATGATAACTCCTAAAATATTTCCTAAATGAGGAATTCCCGTACTTTGAATTCCTGTTAACATATTTTTATTCATATAAAAATCATTTTATTTTATTAAATATTAACAAATGTAATTAAATGAAATATCATTCATTTATATAGATTTTTACTTTTTTATTTTTTAGATTAAAGCTTCTAATCCACTAATGATTTCAAGTATTTCTTTAGTAATATTAGTTTGTCTTTCTTTGTTATAATTCAACATAAGATTTCTTTTAATATCATTAGCATTTTCTGTAGCTTTATGCATAGATATCATACGTGAAGTATGTTCTGAAGTATATGATTCTAACAAACTTTTAAATATTTTTACGCTAATAAGTTTTGGAATCATATAATCTAAAATGACCATATTAGATGGTTCTAAAATAGAATATTCATATTCTGATAATTTTTTATTACTAAAAGTAGGAATAGAAATTGGAAGAATTTTTTCAACAATTACTTTTTGAAATAAAGTATTTTTTAGATAATTATATATCAAATAAATAGAAGAAATTTTTTGAGATAAAAAATCTTCAATAATTTTTTTTACAAAAAAATATATATCAGAAAAATTATTTAAAAATTTTTTTTTATATTCATATTCATACAAAGTATATTTTTTTGATAAGAAAAAATCAAACCCTTTCTTTCCAATAGAAAAAAAAATATCTCCATTTTTTACTGAATGATCTTTTTTTTGAATTATTTTATGAATTTTATCAAAAATTAAGGAATTAAATGAACCACATAATCCACGATTAGAAGTAATTACGATAAACAATTTTTTTTTTTTAGATGAAAAAAAATAATTATTTTTTTTTAAAATTTTTGTATTTTCATGGAATGAATATAAAATATTTTGAAATAATTGTTCTATATATTTTGAATATTTTTTGAAATGAATAAGAGATTCTTTTGATTTTCGTAATTTTATGATAGAAATCATTTTCATGGCTTCTGTAGTTTTTATAATAGAAGCTATAGATAAGATTCTATTTTTTATTTCTTTGGGATTAGACATAATTAAGAAGATAGATATTTTTCACTTAATTCAAGTGCCACCTCTTCTAATATAGATGCTGATGTTTCATCAAAAAAACCATTTTTTAAAGAATCCAATAAATTTTTGTGTTTCTCATTTAAATAAAAAAGATACTCTTTTTCAAAAGATGAAATTTTTTCAATAGGAATATTTTTTAAAAAATTTTTAGTTCCAGCATAAATAATAGCAATTTGATCGGAAATATTATATGGATTATGAGGGGCCTGTTTTAATATTTCTATATTTCTTTTTCCTTTTTGTATAATATTCATAGTTGTAGGATCTAACTCAGATCCAAACTGAGAAAAAGATTCTAATTCTCGAAATTGAGCTTGATCTATTTTTAGGGTTCCAGATATTTTTCTCATAGATTTAATTTGAGCAGATCCTCCTACTCGGGAAACGGAAATACTTTCATTAATAGCTGGACGTACTCCAGAATGAAATAGATTTTTTTCTAAAAAAATCTGTCCATCTGTTATAGAAATAACATTGGTTGGAATATAAGAAGATACATCTCCAGATTGAGTTTCAATAATAGGAAGGGCCGTTAAAGATCCTCCTCCCTTTACATATTTTTTAATAGATTCTGGAATATTATTCATTTGTTTTGCCATCTTTTGATCTTGTATAATTTTAGCAGAACGTTCTAATAAACGAGAATGTAAATAAAAAACATCTCCTGGATATGCTTCTCTACCAGGAGAACGTCGTAATAATAAAGATATTTCTCTATAAGAAACAGCTTGTTTGGATAAATCATCATAAACTACTAAAGAAGAATGACCTGTATCACGAAAATATTCTCCAATAGCAGTCCCAGAAAAAGGGGCAAAAACTTGTATGGATGCAGGGTCTGATGCTTTAGCTGCTATTATAACAGTATAATGCATAGCCCCTTTTTCTTCTAGAATTTTTGCTATTCTAGCTATTGTAGATCCTTTTTGGCATATAGCTACATAAATACAATAAACGGGTTTATCCGTTTCAAAAAATTCTTTTTGATTAATAATAGTATCAATAGCAATAGTTGTTTTTCCAGTTTGTCTATCTCCAATGATCAATTCTCTTTGTCCTCTTCCTATAGGGATCATACTATCTATAAATTTTATACCGGTTTGAAGAGGTTCTTTTACAGGTTCTCTATAAATAACACCTGGTGCTTTTCTTTCTAATGGCATTTCAAATAGTGGTCCTACTATTTCACCCTTTCCATCTATAGGATTTCCTAGTATATCTATTACACGTCCTAGCATACCTTTTCCAACTTTTATAGAACAAGTTTTCCCTGTACGTTTAATCATATCCCCCTCTTTTATATCTTTTGAATGATTAAGCAATACTATACTCACATAGTCTTCTTCTAAATTCAATACAATTCCTTTTATACCAGTATGAAATTCTACTAATTCTCCACAGAATGCCGAATTTAGACCAAAAGATCGAGCAATTCCATCACCTATTTGAACTACAATTCCATATTCAGATAATTTTGATTCATATTGAAAATCCGATAATTGTTTTTTAAGAATGGATGATATTTCAGAATATTTTAAATCGTACATGAAAATAAATACTTTATATTGAATTTTTGAATATATTTTGAATACTTAATAATTGGTTCTTTACACTTAAATCCCATTCTTTATATCCTATTCGAAATAAAAATCCACCAATAAGAGATTTATCAATTTTATTAATAATGTGATATTTTTTATTTTTTGATTTTTCTGAAGAAATAATTTTATGTATTATCATTTTTTGAATATCTATACTTAAAGGAAAAAAAGAAGTAATAATGCATTTCAATAATCCTTTCTTTTCTTTATATATTTTTTGATATTCTAAAAAAATTTTTTTTATAAGATATTCTCTATTACGTATAATTAAAATTTTTATAAAATGAAAAATAAAAATATCAAAAGAATAGAAAATTTTCTCTAAAATTTTTATTTTTCTTTCTGAATTTAACAAAGAAGAATGAAAAAACTTATTTAACTCTACATTTTTAGATAATAGAAAAGATATTTTTTTTATTTTTTGATAAATAGAATCCATGTTATGGGTTTTCATAGAACTTTCAAAAAGTACCATAGCATAATGTTTAGTTATTCTTCTTTTCGAAAACATTTTAAAATGTTTATTAGTTTAATTTATTTAGCCATTCTTTTATAAATTTCTCTTGTTTTTCCATTTTTTGATTTTGATCCAATTCTTTTTTTAATATTTTTTCAGCAATTTTTATGGAAATATTTCCTATTTGATTTTTCAAATCATGAATAGCAGCTTTTTTTTCTATTTGTATAATTTTTTTTGTTTCTGTTAATATTTTTTTTTTCTCTAAAAAACCTTCTTCTATTGCTTTATATTTAATATTTTCTTTCATTTGAATAGCTTCTTTCAAAATCATATCTCTTTTTATACGAGTTTCTTTTAAAATTTTATTTTTTTTCTTTTCTATAAAATCCAATTCTTTTTTAATTTGATTAGCATTTTCTATAGAAATTCGAATTTTTTCTTCTCTTTGATCAATGAATTTTATTATTGGTTTCCAAGCATATTTAGAAAGAAATAATATCAATATTACAAATATTATTGTTTGCCAAATAATTAATCCAATAGAAGGAGTTATCAAATCCATTACAAAAATCTATTTAAACACAGCTAATAAAGCAGTTACTATTCCAAAAAGGGCAGCACCTTCAATAAGAGCTGATGCAATAATCATTGCATTTTGTATTTTTTCTGAAGCTTCAGGTTGTCTAGCAATAGAATCCATAGCTGAACTTCCAATTTTACCAATTCCTAAACTAGCTCCTATCACAGCAATTCCAGCTCCTAAAGCAGCTAAACCGGAATATGTTAAATCTATATCCATAATATAATGTTATTTCATTTTACATTCATAATTCTTTACGGTTGTTCCTATGAGCAAAGCAGATAAAGTTGTAAAAATAAAAGCTTGTAAAAAAGCAACCATAATTTCTAAAAGGGAGATAAAAAAACCAAAAATAATGGAAAAACTAGTAATTAAAAAACTTTTAAAAATAAAAATAAGACAAATAAAACTTAAAATGACAATATGTCCAGCAGTAATATTAGCAAATAAACGAATACATAAAGTTAATGGACGAATTAAAATCCCAATCAATTCTATTGGAGCTAATAATAATTTTATTCCTATTGGAACATTGGGCATCCATAAAATATGTTTCCAATAATTTTTATTAGCTCTCATATAGGTTATTATAAAAGTTATTATAGATAAAAATAACGTAATACTTATGTTTCCTGTAACATTTGGAAATCCTGGCAGCATCCCTATTAAATTGTTAATCAATATAAAAAAAAACATAGTCAATAAAAAAGGAAAATAAATTTTATATTTTTTTTCCCCAATATTGGGAATAACAATCTCATCACGAATAAATAGTATTAAAAATTCCAAAAAAATTCCTAAACTCCATTTTATTTGATAAGTTTCGTAACTTTTTCTCATTTTTATAAAAATGAAACATAATAAAATAAAGGAAATAAAAATAGATACTACATTTTTTGTAATAGAAAAATCTAATGGTTTATCATTTTTTGGATAACCTTTTGAATCCATATATAAATTTCCAATAGTATCGGTTTTATATATTTTTTCTTTAAACATTTTATAATTTCCATATTTTCCTTTTACTACTTTTCCATGAGAAAATTGAGAAGAAAAAAAAAATTCTAATCCATTATTCCATAAAAATATAGGTAAAGAAAAATTTTTATCCCCAATAATATTCCATTCATGGGAATCGCTGATATGTTCAATAATTGTCTTAGCTACATCAATATTTTTTTTTTCTTTTGCGAAAATATTCACATGAATAAAACCAAAAAAAATAAGGAATAATAAATAATATATTACTAATTTGTTTAACCCCATTCATTCAATAGACGAATAGAAAACAAATTTAGTTTTTTTTCTATAAAAAAAAACGAGAATTTATTAAAAAACAAATTCTGAATTAAAATCAATTTAAAAAATGAAAATATAGATTAAATTAAAAAATTTTATCATCATGTAATGAAATTCCTATATCATATAATTCATTTCGAATTTGATCTGAAAGAATCCAATTTTTCTTTTTTCTTTCTTCTGTTCTAATTTTTATTAATTTTTCAGTAATTATTTTTAATTTTTTAGAAGATTTTTCCAAAAAATTTTTTTCAACAATTTGAATACCAAGAATATCAAAAATAAAATAATTCATATATTTTTTCAATAAATGAATAGTTTCTATATCATTATCATTGATAAAAGTAGAATTAATGATATGAGATACTTTAAATAAATAAGAAATTAATAATGGAGTATTAAAATCATCATTGATTGCTTCATAACAGTTTTTTATCCATTTAGAAACATCAAATATAAAACTATTAGTTTTTTTTTTTTTAGAAGAAAAAAAATTTAATTTTTGGATTCCATTCATTAAACGATAATATCCTTTTTCTGCATCTATAAGTCCTTTATTAGAAAAATTTAAAATACTACGATAATGAGATTGTAAAATAAAAAATCGAATAATAGTTGGATGAAAAGTTTTTTTCCGACATTTGGAAATCAAATCTTTTAATTCTAAGTAATTCCCAGTTGATTTACTCATTTTTTTATCATTTAATGTTAACATATTTGTATGCATCCAATAATTTGCAAGTTTATTATTATTATAAACACCTATCGCCTGTGCTAATTCACATTCATGATGTGGAAATTTAAGATCAATACCTCCACCATGAATATCAAAAAATTCTCCTAAATATTTTGTGCTCATAGTAGTACATTCTATATGCCAACCTGGAAATCCTTTACCCCATGGAGAATTCCAATTCATAATATGATTTTTTTTTGCTCTCTTCCAAAGAGAAAAATCTTGAAAACAATTTTTTTCTTTTAAAAATTTTTTTTGTTTACTAAATAGTTTATCTATTCTATTATGACTTAATATTCCATAAGAATAAGATTTTCTATACTTTTTCATATTAAAATAAATAGATCCATTTTTTTCATACGCTAATTTTTTTTGAATCAATTTTTGAATTATATCAATTTGTTCTATAATATGACCAGTTGCAGTAGGTTCAATACTTGGAGGTAAAATATTGAAAAGATTTAAGGTAGAATGAAAAGAAATAGTATATTTTTGTACAATTTCCATAGGTTCAAGTCCTTCTATACGAGATTTTTTTAAAATTTTATCCTCTCCGTTATATTTTCCCTTTTCTAAATGTCCTATATCTTCTAAATGTCCTACATCCGTGATATTTCTTACATAACGAACTTTATAGCCTAAATGTTTTAAATAACGAAAAACTAAATCAAATACAATAAAAGTCCGACAGTTTCCTAAATGTAGATGATTATAAACTGTAGGACCACAAACATAAATTCCCACATATTCTTTATGAATAGGTTGAAATAATTCTTTTTTTCTAGTTAAAGAATTATATATTCGTATATGATTTCGTATATTTTTTTTTTCTTCTATTTTCATATATTTTTATATTCCTTCTTATAATAATATATTCTATGAAATTCCAATATAATGGAAAAATTCTTTTCGAATTTCCGAGTTTTTTTTAAATATTCCTAATAATTTGGTAGTAATAGTTTTGGTATTGATATCTTGAATTCCGCGAGAATTTACGCATAAATGTTTTGCTTCTATAATACAAGCAACATTTTTTGTATCTAATATTTTTTGTAAAGATTTTACGATTTGTATAGTTAAACGCTCTTGAACTTGTGGTCTTTTTGAATAGTAATTCACTATTCTATTAATTTTAGAAAGACCTATCACTTTCCCATTAGAAATATAACCAACGTGAGCTTTTCCAACAATAGGTAAAAAATGATGCTCGCATATAGAATATATTGTAATATTTTTTTCTATTAACATTTGGTTATACCTGTATTTATTTTCAAATGTAGATACTTTAGGGAAAGTCTTGGGATTAAGACCACTAAATATTTCTTTTATAAACATTTTTGCTACTCTTTTAGGGGTACTACGTAAACTATCATCATTCATATTCAATCCTAATATTTCCATAATATGAAAAAAATATTTTTCTATTTTAGAAATTTTTTCTTCGTCACTGATAAAAAAAGCATCGTTACGTAATGGAGTTTCATGATCTTCTAAAGAAGAAATAGTTTCCTTTATTTTTTTTTTAAAAAATTTTTTATGTTTCTCTTCCATCATTAATTAACTTAATCAATCCATGATAAACAAAGGTACAAAAAGGATTATGTCTTTTTTTTTAAAAAAAAACTATTCTAATTTTTATATTTTGCATATTTATTCAATTTTTTTTTAAGATCAAAAGGTATCCTACAAATAGGAATAGGAATTACTTTATGCATGTTTTTTTGATGTAAAGTTTGATATTTTTTAAGGATATTTTTTTCACTTTCCTTAAAAATATCATAATTGAAAAATTTTGTTTTTTTTTCTGTAATTTTCATTGCCCATTCCAATTCTTCATAAGTGGCTTTTAGTTGATCTTCATCAGATCTTTGATCTTCCCATAATCCATCCGTAGGTTTTGCTTTTTGTATACAATTAATAATTTTTAATTTTTTAGCTAAAAAACGTATTTCACTTTTTGTTAAATCTGCTATAGGATGGAGATCCACTCCACCATCTCCATATTTTGTAAAAAATCCAACCCCGAAATCTTCTATTTTATTTCCAGTTCCAACTACTAAATAATTATTTATATTAGCATAATAGTATAAAGTTATCATACGAATACGAGATTTTATATTTGCTAAAGCAAGTAAATTTTTTTTTTGAAAAGGATCGTTTACTGTATGAATAAAAGATAAATATAGAGAAGATAAATCTTTTTTTATATGATGGACATTTAAAAATTTAGATTTTAAAAAATTTGCATGTTTTTGAGATAATAAATTTTTATTTTTATCTAGTATTGGCATTTCTAATATTAAAGTTGGATACTTAGTCATAGCAACTAACAGCGATGTTACAGATGAATCTATCCCCCCGGATAGACCAATAATAAATCCATTGGATTTAGATTTTTTTATATATTTTATAAGCCAATATATAATATATTCAATTATTTTTTTTGCATTTATCATTTTAAATGATTTTTATATTTTTCATAAAAAAAATTTTAAAAAAAATGTCCTTAATTCTTAATTTAGAAACTTCTACAAAAAATTGTTCGGTAAGTATTTCAAAAAATGGAATATGTATTACATCTATAGAAGAATGCTCGGAAAAATATCTTCATTCAGAAAAATTACATACATTTATACAATATGCTATAAAAATTTCTAAAATTGATATAAATGATTTACAATCAATTTGTGTTAGCAAAGGTCCTGGTTCATATACTTCATTAAGAATAGGAATATCTGCCGCTAAAGGTTTGTGTTTTTCATTAGGTATTCCTTTATTATCGTTAGATTCATTAACAATTATGAGTCAAAAAATAGATATTAAAGATGGATTTTTAATACCTATGATACATGCAAAATCCGATTTTTTTTATACTTCCTTATTTAATAGATCTAAAAATAGGGTAGCTCCTATCTCTATAAAAAATCTCAATGATCAATATTTCAGATTTATCACAAAAAATCAAAAAGTATATTTTTTTGGTAATGTAAATTTTCAAGAAAAAAAAAAAAGTTTATTGACAGATTATTTTCATTGTTTTTCTCATATTTATCCCTCTGCAATAGATATGGCTTTTCTTTCTTATGTTAAATTTTGTAATAAAAAGTTCAATAAAATTGAAAAATTTATTCCATTTTATTTATAATAAATAAAATCTATTTTTTTTCATTTATATATATGTTTTTTTATTTATTCCAAAAAAAGTAAAAATATATATTTTTTTTGAATAGGATTATTAAAATTGAAAAAAAAAATAGTCCAATAAAAGTTTATTAAGCTAGAAAAATTTAAATTTTTATTCAAAAAAAAGATTATTATTCTCGTTTATTTTTTATAAAAAATATGAAGGATATTTAATTAAAAATATTCCTATTCATAAATTAAAAAATCAAGTATTTTTACTAAAAAAAATTATTCAGGTTATGCTTTCAGGAGTAATTGATATTGTTGTTCATTATTTAAAAAATTTACCAACTAAATTACCAGAATAATTAGTTTTTTCGGCTTATTTAAAATGGGTTTTTTTTTATTTATTAATAAATCGTAGTATATAACAAAGAGAATCCACATAGTTTTTTTGATATTCAAATATCCATACTATTATATAGCTACTGGAAGTCTTAGGATAGGTGATTTGTAAAAATTTTTATCCACATCATAATTTTGTAAATTTTTAAGATAAAATATAAATACAAAATTAAAAAAACTACGTGAAAATTATTGGAAAAAAGCTTTTTTTGAAAAAATAGGATTGGAACGTTGAGGAATATTACATAATTTATAGGGATTAAATTTTCAAGTATTGAATTGAATGATAAGTATAAACGAAACTATATTATCTAAAAAAATGTAGAGCGTTGATTTTTGAGTACTTTAGAATGTGTATGTGTAAAAATCCTATATATAGGGGATCATGTAATTATTTATTAAAAACAAAATTACTTATTTTACAGGAATATTGTTCAGTTTAAATAGTATGAATAAAATACAAAAAAAAAAAATAGGATCTCATAATAATTTTATCGTAATTGAATGTTCTAATAAAATATTAGAATAAGGTTGGATGTAAATTTTATTGAAAAAAAATCAAAGGGAAAAATATTTCATAATAAATCATGATCCAAATTAATTTCCGAAAATTATTACCGTTTTTAACTCCAATTATATTTTTATATATAATTATTTCTTTAGGATGGAAAACTTCTATAAATACTTTTATTAATGTAGGAATACTGATTGGAATGATGTTAATATTAAGTTTTTTTCATTTTTTTATCCTTTTTGAAAAAAAATTAGATAAAGGATATCAATCTATGATATTTTTATCTTTTTTCGTTTTTATTCCCTCTCTACTATTTTCTATGGGAAAAATTTTTTTTTCTAGTCACGAAACAATTACAGATGTAAGAGGGGTTTTATTAACGAGTTTAACTATATATATATTAATTCGTATTACCTATTTTATGCGAAAAATATACGTAAAAATTAATAATCCTATTTTTATTTTTATTACTAGTTTTGTGTTTTTATCTTTTTTAGGATCATTATTTCTAATGTTACCATCATCAACCGTTAAAAAAATATCATTTATAGATGCATTATTTACTTCTACTAGTGCTGTATGTGTTACTGGATTAGGTGTATTAGATACTTCTAAAGATTTTACCTATTTAGGAAAAGTTATTATTCTAATTTTGATAGAACTTGGAGGATTGGGAATTTTAACCGTAACTTCTTTTTTTAGTTATTTTTTTAGGGATGGTTTTTCTTTTAGAGAGGGGGTCTATATAAGCAATTTTTTGAATACAAAGACTACAAATAATGTTCTTTTTTTAGCTGTAAAAGTAGTTTTACTTACTTTAATAGTAGAAATGGTAGGGGCTTTATTAATCTATTTGTCTATTAAGAACGAAAGGAATATTATAGAATCTGATAGTCTTTTATTTTTTTCTATTTTTCATTCTATATCTGCTTTTTGTAATGGTGGTTTTTCTACTCTTAATAAAGGTCTTTATTCTGAATCTGTAAGATTTAATTATTTATTTCAATTTATTATTGCATGTTTATTAATATTGGGAGGAATAGGTTTTAATATTTTATTTAATTTTTTTACATATATATGGTTAACGTTAAAAAAATATTTTTACAAAATTTTTAAAGATGAATATTTTAGATGTCCTGTACATATTTTCACTTTAAATACAAAAATTGTTTTATTTACAACTTTTTTTTTACTTTTTTTTGGAACTATTTTTTATTATATAAGCGAATATCATTATTCACTTTCTGAACATTCTTCTATTTTTGGAAAGTGTATTATTTCATTTTTTTCTTCTGCTACATCTAGAACAGCTGGATTTCAAGTATTAAATATGGAAAAATGGACTTCCTTAACTATATTATTTACTATTTTTTTGATGTGGATTGGTGCATCTCCTGCTTCTACAGGTGGAGGGATTAAGACAAGTACTTTTGCATTAGCATTAATGAATATTATCTCTTTATCTATAGGAAAAGATAGATTAGAAATTCAAAGAAAAGAAATTTCTTCAAAATCTGTTAGACTTGCTTTTGCCATTATAATATTATCTCTCATTATCATATATATAAGTATTTTTATTATTCTTTTTTTAGATCCAAAAAAAGATATTTTATCCATTTCTTTTGAAGCTTTTTCGGCATTTTCAACAGTAGGATTATCTTTAGGAATTACTCCTAATTTATCCAATGGAAGTAAGTTAGTTTTAATTACTTTGATGTTATTAGGAAGAATAGGCGTTTTTAATATTATGATAGGATTATTAAAAAGAAATAGAATAAATTCTTCTTATTATTATCAATATCCTCAAGGAAATATTCTCATTAATTAAAAAAGTATGAAAATTATAATTATTGGGTTAGGAAATTTTGGAAGATCTTTAGCACTTAATTTAACAGATAACGGACATGAAGTTTTTGGAGTAGATCACAAAATGGAAAAAGTTGACTTATTAAAAGATCGTATAGCTAATGTAGTTTGTATGGATGCTAATAATGAATTAGCTTATAAAGTATTGCCTATACAACAAGCGAATTTGGGTATTGTTGCTATTGGAGAAAATGAAGGGGCATCAATAGTAACAACGGCTATATTAAAAAAATATAAAAATCTTAGAATAGTCAGTCGATCTTTATCAACAATACATGATACTATATTAGAGGCCATGGGAATCAATGATGTAATTCATCCAGAACAAGACGCCGCTTTTCGATTGACAAAACAAATATCTTTTAATTATGCTTTAGATTATTTTAGAGTAGATAATAAACATTCTATTGCAGAAGTTTTTTCTCCATATTCCTTTAGTGGAAAATCAGTTAAAAGTCTTAAACTAACACAAAAATATTCTGTTTCCTTAATTACTGTCATACGAGAAATTAAAAATTCTATTTCTTTCAATGAAAAATCTAAAAAAAAAGTGATAGGATTGGTTACTGGGGATACTATTTTACAAAAAGGAGATATATTGACTATTTTTGGATCTAATAAATCTATAATGAATTTTTTAAAAGATCAATTAACAAATACTGATTAAAATACTTATGATAAAATATGGAAATTATTCTTTTTTAAATAAAAAACCTATTTTCAATGATTCATTGATTTTTACTAGGTGTAATAATGGTATAAAGGTATTTTTATATAATTTTTAAAATTTTTTTTAGTTAAATATCTTTATTTTTTTACATATAAGGATATTTATATTTTTTACTTTCTTGAAAAAAAGGATTTCCAATGAAATTGAGATTTTTTCTATTTATATTGAAAAATAATATGTAAATAAAAATATTACCTATTAGTAATAAAGACCCTATTTCATGTAATCCAAATTGTGGATATAAATGTTTATTTAAAATTATTTCTGGAGCAATTAAATTGTATATATCTATATAATGGCCCACGAGTAATAAAGAAGAAACTATAAGTACTATTTTTGTATTAATTTTATTTTTACTACTCATCAAACCAAAAAAAGGAACAAAAAAATTTAGAATAATCATCCAAAAATGGATATTCCCATATAGTTCCTCTCTTTTCAAAAAGTGAATAACTTCTTCTGGAATATTTCCGTACCAATAAAGTAAAAATTGTGAAAACCAAAAATAGGTCCACAATAAACTACTAGAAAAAAGATATTTACTTAAATCATGCAAATGATTTTCATTAAATAATGGTAAACATCCAATTTTTTTTAGATAAATAGAAAGAATAGTAATAGATCCAATACCGGTAACCATATAAGAGCTTAAAATATACCAACTAAACAAAGTACTAAACCAGTGAGGATTCAAGGACATAATCCAATCCCATCCCATAAAAATAGATGTTATAGAAAAAAATATTATAAACATAATGGAAAAAAAATTTAATTTTTTGTAATCTTTCAAAGAACTTGTCAGATTCAAAATCTGAGATATTCTTTTTAATTTAAAATAAAAAAAATTCCAACCTATTATATAAATTAAACTTCTGATTAAGAAAAATGGTATATTTAAAAAAGCTTTTTTACTTGAAATAACTTTATCATACTTTAATGAAGTAGAATAAAATGGATTAATATCCATCCAATGAAAAATATGAATAATACCCATAATATTTAATAAAAAAAATATTAAAATAAAAAAACATCCATATGGAATAAAAGAAGCTAATTCTTCTATAAGAGGATGAATTATGATCGACCATCCTGATTTTGATACATATTGTATTCCTAAAAATAATAAAGATCCTAGAGAAATAGTAGTAAAATAAAAAATAGCTATATATAACCCTATCCAAGGTTGATTTTCTTTTTTTTCATCTTTTTTATGTGAAACATTTCTTAAGAAAAAATATTTTTTTTGATTAAAATTTATTCTATTTAAAACAGGAATTTTATCCCAAAAAATAAGAAAAAATCCTAATGTCATTAGAAAAAAAATAATTTTTTTAAATTTTTTAGAAAATTGATACATTGTATTTTATCTATTTATTTTTTAGATACATTACATATTCTGATAATTTCCATCTATCCCTTTCATTTAATTGAGAAGCATAAGAATTCATATTATTTTTCCCATAAGTAATAACATTATAAACACTTTCAATAGTCAGATCTCTATCTTTATAATTAGGAATACCGAATATTTTTTCATTTTTGACTAAAATTCCTTGTCCATCTCCACTATCTCCATGACATATAGAACAATTTATTTTATATAATTTTTCTCCATTTTTTACGTTATTTTTGGATTTATTCTTGTTTTTTATTTTGTAAGAAAGAAATTCATAAGAATTATTGGGAATAGTTCCTTTTACTGGTAAAAGAGAGGAAGTTTTTTCTTTAAAAAAAAGAGGAATTTTTATTTTTTTAACATTTATTTTATAATTAGGATATGGTTCTGAATAAGGTTCATAAGCATCCGAATAATACATATCCGGCATATATACTCTATTGGGTTTTGATTTATCAAACCAACAGGAATTTAATCCTACATTAAATAAAAAAAGTAAAATAATATAAAAATATTTATGATTCATCATTTTTTTATAATCAATTTTTAAACTATTCTTTTTACGTTTACTTCCATAGCTCCATTTTTTTTTAATAAATTCAATAATTTTTCAACATTATTTTTTGTATTAATTTCTATTAAAAACATATTATCAGTAGTTCTTGGATCTGGATTTTTGGGATAAGATCCTGGAAATAATTTACATTGGATAAGATAAGTAATACACATAAAATGTGCAGAAAAAAAAATTGAAAATTCAAATATTACAGGAATAAAAGAAGGTAGGTTTCTAACCCAAGAAAAAGAAGGTTTTCCTCCAATATTCTGGGGCCAATCATAAATCATGGTATACCAAGTAAGTATACTTGCTAAAAAAAATCCAAAAAATCCATATAAAAAGGATAAAAAGGATAAATTAGTTTTTTTTAATTCAAGTAATTTATCTAAATTATGAACTGGAAATGGAGTATATACTTCATATATAGTTATCTTTTTTTTTATAAGAATTTTTATACTATTGATCATTAAATGATCATTATCGTATAATGCATGAATATTAAATTCGGATTGATTCATTTTTATTTTTTTGTAATATTTTTTATACTTTTAGAAGATTTTAATATTGTTTTTAATTCTGACTGTGATATAACTGGGAATACACGTATATATAGTAAATAAAGAACAAAAAAGAAACCGATAGTTCCTATAAAAATTCCTACATCAACAAATGTAGGAATAAACCCTGTCCATGATGAAGGTAGATAATCATGACTAAGATTTAAAACAATGATATCAAATCTTTCAAACCACATTCCAATATTTATGATGATAGCTATTATATAAGACCAAAAAAAACTTCTACGTATTGATTTTATCCATAAAAATTGTGGAATTAAAACGTTACAAATGATTAAAATCCAAAAAGCCCACCAGAATGGTCCAGTTGCTGCTTTTACAGAAAAATAAATAAATTTTTCAAAGGGATTATTAGAATACCATGCTAAAATAAATTCAGATATATATGCTAATGTAACTATTCCACCTGTTAATAAAATAATCATATTCATATATTCAATATGATTTCTTGTAATATAATTTTCTAGAGATAGTACTTTTCTCGCTACACCTAATAAAGTTTGAACCATAGCAAAACCAGAAAATATAGCTCCTGCCACAAAATAAGGTGGAAAAATAGTACTATGCCATCCCTTAATTACAGAGGTAGAAAAATCAAAAGAAACAATGGTATGTACAGAAAAAACTAATGGAGTGCACAGACCTGCTAAAACTAAAGAAATTTCTTCAAATCTTTTCCAATCTTTGGATGTTCCTCCCCATCCAAAACTAAGAATACCATAGATTTTTTTTTTTAGAGGATCTTTTACTCTATCTCGTATCATGGCAAAATCAGGAATTAATCCCATAAACCAAAAAACAGTAGAAACGGAAAAATAAGTACTAATAGCAAATACATCCCATAAAAGTGGAGAGTTAAAATTAGGCCATAAACTTCCAAATTGATTAGGAATAGGTAATACCCAATGTGCATTCCATGGTCTTCCCATATGAATAATAGGAAATAATCCAGCTTGTATTACCGCAAATATTGTCATAGCTTCAGCTGATCTATTAATAGATAAACGCCATTTTTGACGAAATAATAATAAAACTGCGGAAATTAAAGTTCCTGCATGACCAATACCCACCCACCAAACAAAATTAGTTATATCCCAAGCCCAATTAATGGTTCTATTTAATCCCCATACTCCTATTCCTGTATTTAAAGTGTAAAAAATACATCCTAATCCCCAAAAAAAAGCTAAAATTGAAATAAAAAAAGAAATCCACCATAATGGTCCAGCTTTTCTTTCTATAGGGTTCAATATATCTTCAGTAATATTTTGAAATGTTTTATTTCCAATAATTAATGGTTTTCGTATAGAATTGGATTCATGATTAGTTAGCATAATTTTTTTTTCTATCTATTTCAAATTTTTAACTTTTAATTGATAAGATACATTTGGTCGGATTCCCAGAAAATCAAGAAGTTTATAATTTCTTTTATCTCGTATTTTTTTTAAAATTTGACTATTTTTTTCATTGATATCTCCAAAAACAATGGCATTTGTTGGACAAGAAATACTACAAGCAGTTTCAAATTCTTCATCTTTTATTTTTCTATTTTCTTTTTTTGCTACTCCTATAACATATTGGGTTCTTTGTATACATAAAGAACATTTTTCCATAACCCCTCTAGTTCGAACAACTACATCTGGATTGAGAACCATTTTCCCTAAACTATTATTCATATTATAATTAAATTTTTGATTATTAACATAGTTAAACCAATTAAATCGTCTTACTTTATAAGGACAATTATTGGCACAATAACGTGTTCCTACACAACGATTATAAATCATCATATTTTGACCTTGCATTCCATGAGAGGTAGCTCCAACTGGACAAACTGTTTCACAAGGTGCATATTCACAATGCTGACACATTATAGGTTGAAAAGAAACTTTTGGATTTTTAAAAAAATCCTGATCATTTTTTGATGAATTTATTTTTTTTGAATAATATCTATCAACCCTTAACCAATGCATATCTCTAGATTTTCTTATTTCTTCTTTCCCAACAACAGGAACGTTATTTTCCGTATGACATGCAATCACACAAGATCCACAACCAATACAAGCGTTTAAATCTATCGATAAATTAAAATGATGTCCATTTTTTACTTTTTTATTATTTTTATCTTCCCAAAGAGAAATTTTTTCTGGAGGTAACATTCCTTTATGAGTAAGAATTTTTTCTTCTTCATTCCAAATTTTTTTAGATTTTTTTAAAAAAGTTTCTAAATCTGTTTCTTTAATTAAATTTCTTCCTACTGTTGTATTTTGTACTTGAAAACAAGAAAATTTATGTATTTTATTTACTTTTTTTATCTGTATATTTTTTTGTATTAAACTAAAATTTTCATAGACTGTGTAGGCATTTTTTCCTTGGCATATTTTAGATAATTTTCCTATTTTTTGTCCGTATCCAAAAGATAATCCTATTGAACCTATACCTTGTCCCGGTTGGATATATACAGGAATATTTTTAATTAAAATTTTATGGTTTTTGATTAAATTCACACAATTTCCATTTATAGATCCACTTCCAGTATACCAATTTTTTAGTCCTATTTTTTTTGCATCATATGAGGATATAGTTAGATAGTTTTCCCAAGTAGTTCTTGTAATAGGATCTGGAAACTCTTGTATCCAAGGATTATCATGTTGATTCCCATCTCCTATGCTTATTTTTGTGTATAATCTAAGTTCTAAATTTTTTTCCCCTTTTTTTTCATTATTGATTAACTTTATTCCATATTCGTGGATTTTTTTTTGATAATCATATGTAAGTTTATTAGTTTTTATATTTTCTTTTTTTTCAACTACTCCATGAAATAAAGCTTCATTAAAAGAAGAAACATTAGATTGTGGAATTATTTTTTTTTCCCAAATTTTTTTTAAATATTCGTAATAATTTTTTTCTGGGATTTCTCCCCAAATTATCAAAGATTCTTGAAATTGTCTTGTATTAAACAGAGATTGAATAGTAGGTTGAATTAGAGTATAAAAACCAGTTAAAGGATGGGTATCCCCCCAACTTTCAAGCCAATGAGGAATAGGAGCTAATACATTCATAGTTTCATTAGTTTCATCTTTTTTCATAGAAAAAGAAATAGTAATTGGAATTTTTTTTAAAAATTTTTTTATTTTACTAGAAAATGGAAGACTATAAATTGGATTAGTATTATGAATTAAAATAGCTCCAATTTTTTCTTTTTCTAAATCTATTATGAATTTTTGTAATTTTTTATCATTACTTTCTTTTGATAAAATAAATTTATTCTTTTGTAAAGCATTACTTTGAATTTTTTTATTTATTAAAAAAGATAGAATATAAGATTCTAGATTTCCATCTGCAAAAATCACACTTTTTGATCCTTTTTCTAAAATTAAATCTGCTATTTTATTAATTTCCTCATCTTCATTTTCATTTATTTTTTTTTCCAAAAATATTTTTTGATAAATTTTAAATAATATTTTGTTAATTTCGGAAGGTTTTCTTGAAATTCTAATATCTGCATTTGCTCCAGATAAAGTCATATTACTTTCTATCTGAATATGTTTCAACATAGATCTTTTTGGAATTTTATTATTTACATAAGATTTTGCCATATTTTCTGGACTCCAATCTCCTAAAAAATCTGCATCGAAAGATACTATTAATTCCGTTTTTGATAAATCAAAAAGTGGAAAAGCACGAATTCCAAATATTTTTTCTGTAGCATCTAAAGCTACAGAATAAGAAATAGCATCATAAGTAATCCATTTAGTAGTAGGATATGTATTTTTAAAATCCTGAATTAATTTTTTTGTAGAATAACTTGGATAAGAAGAGGAAAGAATCACAATATCCTTTTTCATTTTGGATATTTTTTTTAAATGGTTTATTACATAATTATCGATTACATTCCAAGAACATTTATTTCCATTAATAAAAGGATTTTTTAACCTTTCTTCATCATAAAGAGATAATAAAGAAGATTGTATTCTAACTGATGTTGTATTGAAATATTTTGAAGTTAAATTAGGTTCTATTTTTATTGGACGTCCTTCTCTTGTTTTTACCAATACACTTCCAATATCAAAAGAATCCATCATCGTAGAGGCATAATAAGTTGGAATTCCAGGAGTTATAATATCTGGTTTTACAATGTATGGTATAGATTTTATAACTGGTCCTTTACATGCTGCTAAAGTTACTGAAGCAGTACTAAATCCTATCCATTTAAGAAAATCTCGTCTGGATGTTTTATTTTTTTTAACAAATACTTGAACTAAAGTATTTTTTTCAAAATGAGAAGTACCCACACTTTTTTTTTTATTATTTGATTCCATCATGAATAAATATTTTTTTTAATAGAAAATGAATTATAATATCAGTAGTAAGTTTTTTCAATAATGACATTTAGCACATTCTAGACCACCAATCATATCTACTGTTATTTTTTTTTCTTTTTTTTGTTTTATAAAATCGGGAAAATATTCTTTATAATATTGATTTTCAGTATCTATTTCTGTATTTTTATGACAAGAGATACACCATTCCATCGTAAAATTATTAGCCATTTCTACTTGATCCATATTTTGAACTTTTCCATGACATGCATTACATGATAAATCTACTTTTTTTGATTTTTTTATCATTTTTTCCCCGGTAATTATATGTTGAGAATGATCAAAATATACAAAATCAGGCATATTGTGTATACGTATCCATTGAATTGGATGAGTCTTTTTAGAATATTTTCTTACTTCTGGATCCCAACCTACTGAATGATATATTTTTTGTATTTCTTTATTGTATTCCTCTCTACTTTTTCCTTTTTCTATATAATCTCCTTTATATTCGTTGATAGTAATATGACAATTCATACAAATATTTGCCGAAGGGATACCAGAGACTTTGCTATATTTTGCGGAGTTATGACAATATTGACAATCAATTCCATTTATTCCAGAATGAATTTTATGAGAAAAGTAAATGGGTTGGTCGGGTTTATATCCTTTATTAACATCTATTTGCATTAAAAAAATCCATATTCCATATATTCCTAATATGAAAAAAAATCCTATAAATGAAGAAAGAAAATACCAATTTTTTTTTTTATCTCCTAAAAATTTATATAAAAATAAATAGGTTAATATCCAAAAATTTTTTTTATTTTTTTTTTCTGTAAAAAGAAAATCTTTACTTAGTAAATGAGTTAAAATATAAATTTTATATAGTATCCAAAGTAAAATTATAGAGAAAATAAAAAGACCAAAAAAAATGATTTTTATTAGAAATTGATTTTTTTCTAGTTCGATATTACTATAAAATTCTTGTTTATTTTCTTTTTTTTGTTTATTATCTTGTGTTTTTGATTTTTTAATAAAGTATAATATATCGTCTATTTGTTGTTCAGATAATTGATTAAATGAGTTCATTTCTACGTTCCCATATTCTTTATAAATAGAAATAGCATCTAGATCTCCACTATTCCTTAAGGATTTGTTGTCCACTATCCATTTATGTAGCCATTCTCTATTTCTTTTTTCCGTTACACCATATAAAGCTGGTCCTATCATTTTTTTTTCTAAATCTAAGGAATGACAGGATGTGCAATTTTGTTTAAAATTTTTTTTTCCATTTTCGAAATTCCCTTCTATATTTTTTGCTTCAATTAGAAATATAAAAGTAGAAAATGAAAAAAAAATAGAAAATAAAAAATTTTTCATAATTGATGAATAAATTCATAACATTTTTAATCAACAAAAATAGAATAAAAGAAAAAAATTCGTAAATTCCTTTTTTAAAAAAAAGAATAAATTCTTTATTGTTTATTCATAAACAGAACGTGAATAGATTTTATTTTTTAATATTACTAATCATAACAATAATAATGTTCAATTCTAATCATTTGAAAGCAAATCACGAAGCTACGAAAATTAGATTTTTTGAAGAAACACTGATAAATGGACTACATATAATATTCCACCAAGATAATACAAATCCATTGGTTTCTATTTCGGTTTTATATCATGTAGGAACTAAAAATGAATTCCCTGGAAAATCTGGATTTGCTCATTTTTTTGAACATCTTATGTTTGAGGGATCTAAAAATATTAAAAAAGGAGATTTTTTTAAATATATAGCTTCTAATGGTGGAAAAAATAATGCTTATACCAATCATGATGAAACTTGTTATTACGAGGTTCTACCCTCAGATCGTTTACCATTAGCTTTATGGTTGGAATCTGAAAGGATGCTTCATGCAAAAATAGATGAGGAAAGTATTAATATTCAAAGAGAAGTAGTAAAAGAAGAAAAAAAAATGCAAATCGAAAATCAACCATATGCTAAAGCTATTTCCGAAATTATACCTTCTTTATTATTTAAAAAACACCCATATAAATATCCTATTATTGGTTTTGAAAAAGATTTAAATACGGCAACAAAAAAAGATTACAAAAAATTTTATGAAACTTATTATGTTCCAAATAATGCTACGTTGGTGGTGACTGGAGATTTTGAAATGAATGAAGCAAGGAATCTTGTTCATAGATATTTTTCTTCTATTCCTAAAGGAAAAATAGATTTTAATATGAAAAAAATAGAAGAAGAACCCATTAAAAAAGAGATTTTTTTTACATATATAGATAAAAATACTAAAGTTCCCGGAGTTTTTTTATCATATAGATTTCCAAAAATGACTGATGAAGATACTTACGTATTAAAAATTATAGATCATGTTCTTTCTTCTGGAGAAAGTTCACGTATAATGAAAAATGTAATCAATAAAAAACAATTTGCTTCTTATGCTGGATCTTTTTTAGATTCTATGGAAGATTATGGTATTTTTATTATATACGGATTAATCAATCCAAAAATAACTTTAGATCAATTAACTAAAGTTATAGATGAGGAAATAGAAAATTTGAAAGAAAAAGGGATTACACAGTATGAATTAAATAAACAAAAAAATTTTTTTGAAAAAAAATTTCTTTTTGATAATTATTATATGAGTGGAATAGCATCAAATTTATCCCACTATTTTTTATATTATCAAAATACAAATTTAATTAATACAGATATAGAAAAATATCGTAAAATATCTGTAGAAGATATTAAAATTGTTGCTAATAAATATTTAAATAAAAATTGTAGAGTACGTTTATATAATGTTCCAATTAGTTAATTTTTTAAAAAACATTATTTTTATCATAATAATTAACCTTTTTTTTCAAACTAATATGTTTTCTCAAAAATTTGATCGAAATTTACCACCTAAATCTTTAAAAAAAAAGATATTCATTAATATTAAAAAACCAGTTTTTTTTAAAATGAAAAATGGATTAAAAGTTTTAATTGTGGAAAATCATAAACTTCCTTTAGTTAGAATTGGATTAGAATTAGATTATAAACCCTTCTTAGAAAAAGATAAAGCTGGTATCAAAAAAATTTTTGGAAAAATGCTTCGTTCTGGAACCAAAAATTATTCTAAAGAAAAATTAGATGAAGTTATTGATTATATAGGAACAACTTTATATACTTCTTTCTCAGGTATATCTATTTCTACTTTAAAAAAAAATTTGGAAAAATCAATTTCTATTATGAGTGATATTTTGTTGAATAGTAAGTTTGATAATTCTAAAGAATTAGAGAAAATAGTTAAACAAAAAATTATAGACATCAATCTATCAGAAAAAGATCCAAATGCTATTTTACAACGTGTACGAAATGTTTTATATTTTGGAAAAAATCATCCTTATGGAGAATATGAAACTTACGATACTATAAAAAATATCACTCTTAACGATTTAAAAAAATTGTATCATAAATATTATATTCCGAATATTTCCTATCTTTCTTTTATAGGAGATATTTATCCACAAGAAGCAAAAAAATTATGTGAACGTTATTTCCATAAATGGAAAAAAAGATCTTTTTTTCATGAAAAAAAAAATAGAGCTGAACTGATAAAATCTCCGGATCTAGAAATAGATTTAGTTGATATTCCAACTCTTACCCAATCTACAATTTGTTTTGGAGGTCCTATTTTTTTAAAAAAAAATGATCCTATATATTTTTCTTCCATTTTAGCAAATGGAATTCTAGGAGGAGGACCTCAAAGTCGTTTATTTTTAAATCTTAGAGAAAAAAAAGCTTATACATATGGTGCTTATTCTATTTTAAAATCGGATAAAAATATAGGTTATTTTTCCATTTATACTCAAGTAAGAAATGGAGTTACTGATAAGGCTATAGAAGATATTTTAAAAGAAATTATAGAAATAACAAAAAACAAAGTTTCCTTAGAAGAATTAAAAATTAAAAAAGAAGAAATATGTGGTCAATTTATCATGGATTTAGAAGATCCTAATAGAATTAGTGATCTTTTTATTAGTGAATTAAAAAATAATCTTCCAAGTAATTTTTACAAAAATTATTTGAAAAATATACAGTCTGTAACTATATATAATATACATTCTTCATGTAAAAAATTTTTTTCTGTAAAAAATGGAAGAATTTTAATTATTGGAAAAGTTAATGATATTTTACCTAATCTTAAAAAATTTGGTTATCCTATTCGTTTTTTTGATAAATTTGGAAAAATATTAAAATGAATGAAATCATGAATGAAGATACCTCTTTAGAAGATCGTATTATTTCTGTATTAAAAAAAATATATGACCCAGAAATACCAGTAGATATTTATGAACTTGGTCTTATTTATGATATTCAAATTTCTAGAAAAAAAGAAGTGAAAATTTTGATGACTCTCACAACGTCTAATTGTCCAGTAGCCGATATTTTACCTATAGAAGTAAAAGAAAAAATTCAATCTATTAAAGAAATTAATAATGTAAATGTAGTTTTGACATTTGACCCACCTTGGGATAGAGGATTTATGAGTGAAGAAGCTCGTTTAGAACTTGGAATGTTATAAATTTTAATATTAAGATAAATATGAGCCTTTTTAGTTTACTATTTTATGGATTATTAATTCTTTTGATTTTATCTTTTTTTTCTAGTTTTATTTTTATAGTTCATCAGGAAACTGCATCTGTTATTGAAAGACTTGGAAAATTTCATAATATCCGTCAGGCTGGACTTCATTTTAAAATTCCTATTATAGATAATGTAGTTGGAAAACTTACGTTAAAAATTCAACAATTAGATATTTTGGTGGATACAAAAACTAAAGATAATGTTTTTGTGAAAGTAAAAATTTCTGTACAATTTAAAGTTATCGAAAATAAAGTATATGAAGCTTTTTATAAATTAGATAATTCTAATACACAAATTACATCCTATATTTTTGATGTAGTAAGAGCAGAGGTTCCAAAAATGCGTTTAGATGATGTTTTTGAACGAAAAGATTATATTGCTATTGCTGTAAAAAGAGAATTAGAAGAATCTATGTTAGATTATGGATATTCTATTATTAAAGCATTAGTTACAGATTTAGATCCTGATGATCAGGTAAAACAAGCCATGAATCGTATTAATACTGCTGAGAGAGAAAAAGTTGCTGCGGAATATAAAGCCGAATCTGAAAGAATACAAATTGTAGCTAAAGCTAAAGCGGAAGCTGAAAGTAAAAAATTACAGGGAAAAGGAACCGCGGATCAACGTAGAGAAATTGCCAGAGGGATTTTAGAATCTGTTGAAGTGTTAAATAATGTTGGAATTAATTCACAAGAAGCGTCTGCTTTAATTGTAGTAACGCAACATTATGATACCCTTCAATCTATGGGAGAAAGTTCAAATACAAATTTAATTTTATTACCTAATTCACCGGGAGCAGCTAATGATATGTTGAATAATATGATAACTTCATTCAATATATCTAATCAAATTGGAGAATCTATAAAAAAGAAAAATGAGAGTAAAAATAGTAAAAAAAATAAATGATAAAATTATAAAATTCCATGGAAATAATAGGAATAGTAAAAAAAATATTTGATATTCAAAAATTTGATAGTGGATTTCAAAAAAGGGAAATGGTGATCACTACAGAAGAGCCATATCCTCAAAACATATTACTGGAATTTATTCAAGATAAAGTGGAATTATTGAATTCTATAAGACCAAAAGATAAAATAAAAGTTTTTATTAATATTCGTGGAAGAGAATGGACTAACCCAGAAGGAATTATAAAATATTTTAATTCTATACAAGGATGGAAAATTGAGGAAATCCAACAGTCTTTAGGATCTTCAAAAAAAACATCTACTATATCTCCATCTTTATCTTCTGATGATTTTGATGATTTACCTTTTTAATTTTATCTTATTCTTATAAAAGATGATTATTGACCAATTTCTGATAAATAATATCTTTTTTAGGATTCCATTTTCTGGATGGAGAATATTTTTTTCCATAAAAAATAATTTGAAGATGTAATTTTTTCCATTTTTTTTTTAAAAATATCCGTTTAGCATCTTTTTCCGTTTGTTTTACATTTTTTCCGTTACTTAATTTCCATCTGAACATCATTCTATGAATATGGGTATCTACAGGAAAAACCGGTATTTTTGATCTATGAAATAAGAAAACAGAAGCACTTTTATGACCAATTCCAGGTAAAGATTCTAATTCTAAAATATTATTTGGAATAATTCCATGATATTTATTTATTAAAATATTCGATAAATTATAAATATTACTAGATTTTTTATTATAAAGTCCAATATTTTTTATTGAATTTTTAATCTCATTTATAGTAAGTTGAATAATGTCTTGAGGATTTTTAATTTTTTTAAAAAAATGTTTTGTCAATTCGTTAACTTTTTCTTCCTTACTCCTGGAAGTTAAAAGTATAGCTAAAAGTAAAGTAAATTCATTAATATAATATAATGAACTGATTGGATTAGGATAAATAAAATCTAAGGTATCTATGATAATTTTTATTTTTTTTTTATTTTTAATACTGAATTAAGTTATTTTATTGCTTTTGAATAGAGATGTGAATATCATTCTTTTTATCATTCATTTTCAATGTTATTTGATCTCCTTTTTTTAAGGTTTCACTAATAATACATTCCGATATAGTATTTTTTACAAATTTTTCTATTATTTTTTTTAATGAACGGGCTCCATATTCTTGATCAAATCCTTTTTTATTAATAAAATCTTTTACTTCTGGAAGTAAAATTAATTTATATCCTAAATAAGACATATGAATACTTATTTTTTCTAATTCTATATGAGTAATTTTAGATATATCTTCTGGCTTAAGAGTATTAAAAATGATAATATCATCTATTCTATTTATAAATTCTGGAGAAAAAGTCCGTTTCAAAGTTTTTTCTAAAATATTTTTATAATCATTTGATTTTTTTGATTTAGTATAAAAACCTATTTCTTGACCAAATTCTCTTAATTTTTGAGTATCCGTATTTGAAGTAAAAATAATTACAGAATTTTTAAAATTTACTTTTCTTCCAAGACTATCAGTTACACATCCATAATCAAGTATTTGTAATAAAACATTAAATATTTCATGATGAGCTTTTTCTATTTCATCTAATAAAATAACAGAATAAGGTTTACGACGAATAATTTCTGTTAACTGCCCCCCTTCTTCGTATCCTACATAACCAGGAGGAGCTCCTATTAATCTAGAAATAGAAAATTTTTCCATATATTCACTCATATCGATACGTACTAATGATTCCTCTGAATCAAAAAGTTCTTTTGCAAATACTTTTGCCAAATAAGTTTTTCCAACTCCTGTTTTTCCAAAAAAAATAAAAGATCCTATAGGGCAATTAGGATCTTTTAATCCTGTTCTATTTCTTTTAACTGATTTCACTATTTTTTCTATAGCTTCATCTTGTCCTATTATTTTTTTTTTTAGAATACTTGTCATTTTATTCAATTTTTTCATTTCCGCTTGAGCTATCCTATTTACTGGAACTCCACTCATCATGGAAACTACTTCTTCTACGTTTTCTTCAGAAACTATTTCTTTATTTTCTTTGGATAAATTTTCCCATGATTGTTGTGCTTTTATCAATTGTTTTTCTATACGTTTTTCCATATCACGTAAATGCGCGGCTTCTTCATATTTTTGGCTCTGAACTACTTTCAATTTTTTTTCTCGAATATTTTCCAATTCTTTTTCCAAAAAAACTACTTCTTGGGGAACTTTAATATTTTTAATATGGACACGAGATCCAGCTTCATCAAGTGCATCAATAGCTTTATCTGGTAAATAACGATCTACAATATATCGTACAGTTAAATTTACACAAGCTTTTATAGATTTTTCTGTATAAATTACATTATGATGATTTTCATATTTTTCTTTTATTTTTTTTAAAATTTCAATAGTTTCTTCTTCAGAAGAAGGTGGTACTATAATCTTTTGAAATCTACGTTCTAATGCTCCATCTTTTTCTATATATTGTCTATATTCATTTAATGTAGTTGCTCCAATACATTGAATAGATCCTCTTGCTAAAGCTGGTTTAAATATATTAGAAGCATCTAATGAACCAGTTGTTCCTCCTGCTCCAATCATTGTATGAATTTCATCTATAAAAAGAATTAAATTTTCATCTTTTTCTGACTCATTTATAATAGTTTTCATTCTTTCTTCAAATTGACCTCTATATTTAGTTCCAGCAACTAGAATTGCTAAGTCTAAAACAACTATTCTTTTATTATATAATACTCTGGAAACTTTTTTTTGTACAATACGTAAAGCTAAGCCCTCGGCAATAGAAGATTTTCCTACACCTGGTTCTCCTATAAGGAGAGGATTATTTTTTTTTCTCCTGCTCAATATTTGAGATACTCGTTCAATTTCCTTGTCTCTTCCTACTACTGGATCTAATTTACCATTAATAGCAATAGAATTTAGATCAATTCCAAAATTGTCCAATATTGGAGTATTTCTTCTTATAGAAGAAGTTCCTCTATTATTGTTATTGTTATTGTTATTGTAATAACCAGATCCCATTCTAATTCCTCCAAATCCTCCATAATAAGAAGAGGAAATATCATTTTCAATATTTTCATCTAAATAAGTATAATAAAAAAAAAATCTATAATGATTCATAAATAAAAATGTTTCGAGGAAGATAAATTATATTTTTTTTTATTTTTTTCATTATTATATTGGTATTTTTGGTATAGAATATGAAAATTTTAAATTTAATTTTTCTATCAATTTATCTACACACTTATTTTTTTTAGATAGAAAATTATATTGTTCTTTTGGAAAATTGTCTAATTTTTTTGTTAAAGTTTTAAATTTTAAATGAGGGTTATTTAATTTTTTCCGTAAATATTTTATAAAATATGCTTGGATTAAAAAAAATTCTCTATTTTCTAAGTTTGAAGGAATTATTAAAATTATTCTACTTTCGAAAATTTGGAATTGTATTTTATTTTTTAATGAATTTAAATAAATTGGATTTATTTTTTCGGAAATTTTTTGTATAAAAATTTTCCAATTTTCTTTTAAAAATTGAATTTTTTTATTTTTTAATTCAGAAGTATACCGATTAAAATTCCATTTATAAAAATAAAAACCATTAACTAATTGTATTAAATAGATTTCTATTATTAATCTAGAATTTTTACTCAAAATCGATTCCTTTTCCATATTATGACAAATCATTAAAGCTTTAATTAAAAAAGAAGAAGATAATTTTTTTGATTGTTTTATATAAGATTGTATAATAGTTTTATTTTTATATTTTAAAAGAAATATGGTATCAGTATTTTTAGATAATAATAAATTTCTAAAATGATTAGTTAATCCATTTATAAAAGTGGTAGATGATATTCCATTTTTGAAAATTTGATTCAATAATATTAATATTTTAGATATTTTTTCATTTAATAGATAATTAATCATATTAAAATAGTAATCTATATCCAAAATACCTAGTTTTTCCATTACTAATTGTTTAGAAATTTTTTTTTTTTCATAAAAAGTAAGTCGATCAAAAGTATAAAGAGCTTTACTAATTGAACCATTACCATATTGAGATATGAGAAATAAAGCTTCCTTTTCTATTTGAATACATTCTTTTTCCGAAATTTTTTTCAAAAAAAAATAAATTTCTTTTAAAGAAATTTTTTTAAAGTTATAAACTTGACTATGTGAAATAATGGAATCAATAATTTCATGATTCTCTGAACAACAGAAAATTAATAATACATGTGAAGGAAGTTTTTCAATACTTTTTAAAAGTAAGTTCAAAGATTCTTGAGAAAATAAATGAATGTCATTTATGATAAGTATTTTATACTTCCCTTTTTTTGGATATATAAAAATTTTTCTTATTATTTCAAAAATAAATTCTATTGGATGATTAAAAAATCCACTAATTTCAAAAACATTCAAGTATCCTACTTCTGAAAAAGAATTTAATTCATTGGATAAAATTTTCGCACAGGTATTTTTTCCAACTCCTTTTGGCCCCAAAAATAATAAAACTTGAGATAAAAAACTATTTTTTATTGCATTTTTTAAAATGATTATAACTTCATTTTGACCAATGAGATCATTCCATTTTATAGGCCTATATTTTCTAGTTAATACAGTTTTATAAGAAGATACCTTATTATCCATTATTCTAATTTACTAATCCGATAAAATTTCTTTAATTTTATCAGAAGCTTCTTTTAAAGTATAAGTAGAATAAATTGGTAATTTACTAGTCTCAAGTTTTTTTTTAGCTATTATTTCATTTGTTCCTTGTAAACGAACTACAACGGGGATTTTAATATCATGATCAATATGATGATAGGAATTAATAATTCCCTCTGCAACAGTATCACAACGAACAATCCCCCCAAAAATATTTATTAATATAACTTGTACCGATGGATCTTTCCATATAAGAAGAAAAGCTTTTTCTACACGTTTTTTATCAGCATCTCCTCCTATATCTAGAAAATTAGCTGGATATCCTCCACAAGATTTAATCATATCCATCGTAGCCATAGCTAATCCAGCTCCATTTACCATACAACCTACATTACCTTCTAACTTTATAAAATTCAATTTATATTTAAACGCTTCTATTTCCATAGAATTCTTTTCTTCTCTATCAAATAGATTAGCATATCTTTTTTGACGAAATAAGGCATTATCATCTATAATTATTTTTGTGTCTACTGCTATAATTTTATTATCAACAGTATAAATTAAAGGATTTATTTCTAACAATGTAGCATCACAAGATAAATAAGCATTATAAAGAGAAATTAAAAAAGAACTTAAGTTTTGTATTCCTAAATTAAATCCAATTTTTCTAGTTTGAAATAGATGTAATCCCCATGATGGATCTATTTCTTCTATATATATTTTATCTGGATATTTTTTTGATATATATTCAATATCCATTCCTCCTTCTTTAGAATAAATAATTACATTTTTTTCTAAATCACGATTTAGCATTATTGATAAATAATATTCTTTAGGAAGATGAGCAGAAAAATAAACATCTTCAGAAATTAAAACTTTATGAACTAATTTACCTTTTTTTGAAGTTTGTGGAGTAATTAGATAATTTCCTAAAATTTCTTTGGATTTTTTATATACTTCTTCCAAAGATCGTACAATTTTTATTCCTCCACCTTTTCCACGTCCTCCTGCATGTACTTGTGCTTTAATAACTAAAGATTTTTTATTAGTTTTTTTAAAAACAATTTTTGCAGCTTTTACAGCTTCTTCTGGAGAAGTAGCAATAATCCCATATGGGACATGAACTGAAAAAGAATTTAATATTTCTTTTCCTTGAAATTCATGTAAATTCATTTAAAATATTTTTTAAAAGTAAATTTAAACTAAAATTAGTTTTTTTTTTGAAAAGTTTTGTATAGTTTATTAATCATAATATGATTAAATTTACATAAAACTTTATGGTTCAATCTAAAAATATTTATAAATTCTTTGGAAAAAAAGAAATTTTGAAAGGAGTCAATCTTAGAGTTAAAAAAGGGAATATAGTATGTATATTAGGTGAATCTGGATCTGGAAAAAGTACTTTATTACATATACTGGGAACTTTAGAAAATCCTACTTTTAAAAAAAATAAAAAAACGGTTTTAAAAATAGATGGAGAAAACGTATTGTCTATTACGGAAAAAAGATTATCCATTATTAGAAACGAAAAAATTGGATTTATATTTCAAACTCCTCAACTTTTTCCTGAATTTACAGCATTAGAAAATGTTTTTTTGCCAATTTTGATAAAAATAAGGGATCAAAAAAAATGTAAAAAAAAAGCAAAAAAATTATTGAATAAATTGAATATTTCTCAATATGAAAATTCAAAACCTGAAGAATTATCTGGAGGTCAAAAACAAAGGATATGTATTGCAAGAGCATTAATTAATGACCCCAAAATAATTTTTGCGGATGAACCTTCAGGAAACTTAGATATAAAAAATGCTAATAATTTACACAATTTTTTTTTTTCTCTAAAAGAAGAATTTAAACAAACTTTTTTAATTGTAACACATAATCTAAAATTAGCAGATATGGCAGATGAAAAATTTAAAATAGAAAATGGAATAGTAATAAATTAAAAAAAATGCTTTTAAATAAACTTTCTATTAAACATATTATCAAGAAACCAAGAATATTGAATAAATATCCAGCTCCTCTTTTTTTAATGATTCATGGATATGGAAGTAATGAAAATGATCTTTTTTCTTTTCAAAAAGATATTCCAGAAAATTTTTTTATAATTAGTATTCAAGGATGTTATTCTTTTGGTTCAGATAAATATTCGTGGTATGATATCGATTTTTCTAATGAAGATCGATTTATTAATATTTACCAAGCTAAAAAAACTATTGAAAAAATATCTTTTTTTATAGATGAAGCTATTAAAGAATATCAATTAAATCAAAGTCAAGTATGGTTATGTGGATTTAGTCAAGGAGCTATTCTGAGTTATGCTATTGCTTTCAAAAAACCTGAAAAAGTAAAAAAAGTTATTGCTTTAAGTGGATATTTAGAAAAAAAACTTTTGCCAAAAAATATGAATTATTCTTCTTATATAGATTTAAAATTTTTTATTTCTCATGGAAAATATGATACCATTTGTCCTATAAATTTAGTAAAAAAAGGAATTAATTTTCTTAAAAATAAAAAAATACTTTCTTTACAATATAAAGAATACGATTCTGGCCATTCTTTAAACAGTTATAATTATCAGGATATCATTAATTGGATAAAAAAAAATAAATCTTTTTAATAAAAATTTGATGAAAAAATCCACAAAAATACTTTTTTCCTTATTTATTTTTATAGGATCTATTTATTTTTTTTGGAATAAAAATTATTTATTGGGAATTATCCTAATTATTTTTGGCTTATTTCCTATTTTTTTTTATTTCAGGAATGAATTTTTATTATTAGCCTTTTTTAAAATAAAAAGAAAAAATATGAAAGGATTAAAGAAGTCATTAGACTGTATAAAAAATCCAAAATTACAATTGACAAAAAATCAAATGGCCTATTACTATTTTCTTCGTGGAATTTTATATTCAGAATCCAATATTCATCAATCGGAAAATTATATGCAAAAAGCTATAGATTTTGGATTAAAATTTAAGCAAAATATAGCAATAGCTAAATTAAACTTAGCAATATATTCTTTATCAATAGGAAATAAAAAAAAAGCTGAACTATTGTTGTCAGAAGCAAAAAAAATGGATATAAGAGGATTATTGCATGATCAAATTCAAATAATAAAAATACAAATGAAAAAAATGAATCTAGGAGATAAACAAAATCCTTATATTAGAAAAAATTATTTAAAATAAATATATAAAAACCATAATTATTTATATTAAATCAATCAATTATCCTTTTTTATTTTTGTTTTGAATAAAATTATATCTAATAATTTTATAAATTCTTCTATCTTAACATAGAAAAAATATTTTTTTTATTAGAATTATAACTCCAATATTTTAGGAATATTTTTTTCATTTTTTTCCATTAAAAATTTTATTGGATTTTCTATTGATTCTTTGACAGATACTAAAAATCCAACAGCTTCCTTCCCATCAATTATTCTATGATCATAGGATAAAGATAAATACATTATTGGACGTATTTCGATAGATTTATTAATAACTACTGGCCTTTCTACTATTTGATGCATTCCTAAAATAGCACTTTGTGGTGGATTTATTATTGGAGTAGAGAGCATAGATCCAAATATTCCACCATTAGTAATAGTAAAAGTTCCTCCTTCCATTTCATCTATAGATATTTTTCCATTTCGAACACGTGTAGATAATCTACTAATTTCTTGTTCTATACCACGAAAAGATAAATGTTCTGCATTTCTAATTACAGGAACCATTAACCCTTTTGGTCCGGATATAGCAATACTAATATCACAATATTCAAAATTAATTTTTTGTTCTCCATTTATTATTGCATTAATATCTGGATATATATGTATTCCTCTAATACAAGAAATAGTAAAAAAAGACATAAATCCTAAATTAACTCCATGTTTTTCCTTAAAAATACTTTTGTATTTTTTTCTTATTAAGAAAACTTCCTGCATATTAACTTCATTAAAAGTAGTTAGCATAGCAGTTTTGTTTTTGACAGAAACCAATCTTTCAGATAGTTTTCTTCTAAGAGAAGAAAGAGTAGTCACTCTTGTTGAACGATACATTGGAGTAGGTTTTTTTTCTATAAAAGAATGGTAATTTATATCATTATTAGTATTAGTCTCAATACAATCTTTTTTTGTAATTCTTCCATTTTTTCCCGTTCCTTTAATAGATTCTATAGGAATATTTTTTTCTTTTAATATTTTTTTTGATGCTGGAGAAGGCCAGTTTTTATTATCAGAAATTATTTCCTTTTTTTTATTTTTATTAATCTTATCTATTTTTTTTTCAGGATATAGTTTTTGATATTTTTTATCATAAGTTTCTCTTTTTTTAGAAGTATCTATAGTACAGAGAATATCCCCAACTTTTAGTTGTTTTCCTTTTTTTCCAATCAAGGAAATTATACCATTTTCCTCTGCAGTAATTTCTAAAGTTGCTTTATCTGAATCTAATTCAGCTATTAACTGATTTTTGGATACATAATCTCCATCTTTAACTAACCATGAGGTAACTTCTACCTCTGTAATTGATTCTCCTGGAGAAGGTATCTTTACTTTTATTATCATAGATAATTTAAATTTTAAGTATTATTTTATAATTTTAAAATTATAGAAACGCCTTTTCTAATATTTTATTTTGAATTTTTAAAAAATCTATATAAGATCCTGTAGATGTACTAGAATTTTCCGATGGTGCTATTAAATTAAATGAAAGACTATTTCCTATTTTTCTAAAAATAAAACTCCACAATCCCATATTTTCTGGTTCTTCTTGTACCCAAAAGACTCTTTTTTTATTTTTGTATTTATTAAATAATTCTATAAT
Source organism: Blattabacterium punctulatus (assembly GCF_003226695.1). Classification (NCBI taxonomy): domain Bacteria; kingdom Pseudomonadati; phylum Bacteroidota; class Flavobacteriia; order Flavobacteriales; family Blattabacteriaceae; genus Blattabacterium; species Blattabacterium punctulatus. The sequence continues at coordinate 572,319 of NZ_CP029808.1, forward strand.
TTTTTTATTTTTTAAAGGATAAATTTGTTCTATACGAATTATAGATGTTTTTTCATCCTTAATAGATTCTTTTTTCTTTAGTAAATCATAATATATTTTTCCAGAACAAAAAATTAATCTTGTTACTTTATTAATATCTATAACTGAAGTATCGTCTAAAATTTCTTGAAATTTTCCTTCAGAAAGTTCATCCATTTTTGATATACATTTTGGATGACGAAGTAAACTTTTAGGAGTAAAAATGACAAGCGGTTTTCGAAAATTTAGTTTCATTTGTCTTCTCAAAAGATGATAAAAATTAGCAGGAGTAGTACAGTTAACTAAAAATAAATTATTGTTAGCACAAAGTTGTAAATAACGTTCAATACGTGCAGATGAATGTTCTGGACCTTGTCCTTCGTATCCATGAGGAAGTAGCATTACAATTCCATTTTTAATTTTCCATTTATCCTCTCCAGAGGATATATACTGATCTATAATAATTTGTCCTCCATTTCCAAAATCACCAAATTGAGCTTCCCATAAAGTTAAAGTATAAGGAGATAACATAGCATATCCATATTCAAAACCTAAAACTCCATATTCGGAAAGTGGCGAATTGTAAACTTGCATTTTTCCTTGTCCTATTCGAATATGATTAAGCAAAAAAATATCCTCTTCATTTTCAGTTTTTACAATGGTATGTCGTTGAGAAAAAGTTCCTCTGATAACATCTTCTCCTGATAGACGAATATTAAATCCTTCATCTAAAAGCGTCCCATAGGATAGTAACTCGGCCATACTCCAATCTACTAATTTTTTTTGAATCATTTCTAATCTTTGTTGAAAGATAAATTTCGTTTTTTTAAAAAAAATTTTATCCGTAGGAAGAGTAAAAATTTTATTGGAAATATCTATAAGTCTTTCAATGGAAAATTGAGTATTTACTTTTTTAAAAATTTCATTAGTTTTAGAAGGAAAATTTTTCCATTCTTCTTCTAAAAATGAATTTATAATATTCCATTTAATAGTTTTTGATTCATCAAATCCGATATTGAGAATTTTTTCATATTTTTTTTCCATTTTTTGGATTTCAATTGAATTAATGACTCCTTCTTTTTCTAATTTTTCTTTATATAAATTATATGAGTTTATATGTTTGGAAATAACTTTATATAAAGAAGGTTGAGTAAAACGAGGTTCATCTCCTTCATTATGTCCATATTTTCTATATCCAAGTAAATCTATGAAAATATCTTCATGATAATGCATTCTAAAATCTACAGCAAAATGAATTGCTCGAATAACAGATTCTATATCATCCGCATTAATATGTAATACTGGAGAAAGAATTACTTTTGCTATATCTGTGCAATAGGGGCTAGAACGTCCTTCTGTAATATTAGTAGTAAATCCAATTTGATTATTAATTACAATGTGAATTGTACCTCCCGTTTTATAACCTTTTAATTTAGATAATTGTATCACTTCGTATACAATTCCTTGGCCGGATAAAGAGGCATCTCCATGAATAAGAATGGGAACTATTTTTTCTGAATTACTATTTTGATTATAATCAATATCTATTTTAGAACGAGTTAGTCCCTCAACAATAGAATTTACTGATTCTAAATGAGATGGATTTGGAACAAGACTTATTTTTATATATTTACCACTGTAAGTTTTTCTAATTTTTGTAAAACCCAAATGATATTTAACATCACCGGAAAAGGATTTTTCTTTATATTCTTTTTCTTGAAATTCACTGAAAATATGAGAATATTTTTTTTTAAAAAAATTAGAAAGAATGTTTAAACGACCTCTATGAGACATACCTACGATAAAATATTCGGTCATATATTTATTGGAAGTATAATCTATCATTTCTTCTAATGCAGGTAATATAGATTCATTTCCTTCTATAGAAAATCTTTTTTTTCCTACGAATTTAGTATGAATAAAATTTTCAAAGGTTACTGCTTCATTTAATTTTTTTAAAAAAAATTTTTTCTTTTTTTTGGAAAATTCAAATTTTTCTTTTCGAAACCAATTTTCAATCCATTCTATTTTTTTAGTATCCGATATGTACATATATTCTATACCTATAGAATTACAATAAATACTTTTTAGATGTTGAATAATATTTTTTAAAGTATTTTTTCCAATACCAATTAATTTTCCTGCTTCAAACGAAATATCAAGTTCTTTTTCAGATAATCCAAAATTTTTTAAATCTAAAGATGGTAAATGGGTTTTTCTTTTTTGTATAGGATTTGTTTTAGTAAATAAATGACCAATTTTTCGATAAGATTGAATTAAGTTATAAACTAAAAATTCTATATTAATATTAGATGTATTAATAACTGGAACATTTATAGCTTTATTATTAGTAGATAGTTGATTCATTGTTTCATGAAAATCAAATCCATAAAAAAAAGCACACCAACTAGGGTCTACTGAATTAGGATTTTCTTTATATTTTTTATAAAGAAATTCGATGTTATGGATATCGTTTAGAAAAGAATATCGATTATCATTCATATGAAAATTTTTATCTAAAAAAATTTATCAAATTTAAACAAATTAAAAAAATCTCTCAAAAAGAAATTTAATCCTAATTTTTTAAAAATTTTAAATATTCTTTCGTTTCTTTCAAAACTAAACTTAATCCGTCTATATTTATACCTATTGCCATAGAAAAAAAAGATTTCCCCCAATATTTTCCATGGATATAATCCGCCATTTTATGGATAATTTTATGAGCATGAATATTTTTATTTTTGATAACAGAATCAGAAATCGAGATAAAAATCATTATTTTATTATCTTGTATAAAACTTATTACCATAAATAAATTCGATACTTCATTTCGTAAATCTAAAACAATTTTCTTAACAAGGTTGATTTTTAATGTTTTATTTTCATTAGAAATATCGCATATATATGTGATAAAAGGTAATTGAATAGCTTTTAATAAAAACTCTTTTTTTAAAATTTTAATTTGCTGTAAATAGCTTTTTTCAATTTTTTGTTTTAATTTTTTATTTTCTATTTTTAAACTAAGAAAACTTTTTATCGGAGATTCCGGATATTTCATAATTTTTTTTAATGATTTATATTGAAAATGAATAGATTTTAAATATTGAATAGCTTTTTTTGAAGTTATAGCCTTTATCCTACGTATTCCATACGATATAGAAGATTCTGATAAAATTTCAAAAACTTGAATTAATCCAGTACATTTTACATGTGTTCCAAGACATAATTCAGAAGAATCTCCAAACGTGATTACACGTACTTTTTCTTTATATTTTTCATGAAATATTCCTAAACAACCTTTTTTTATTGCTTCTTTTAATGGAAAAGATCTTTTTTCTTCTAAAAGAAGATTAGAAAAAATTAATTCTTGAACCAATTTTTCTACTTTATTTAATTCTTCTGTAGTTATTTTTTTATAATGTGAAAAATCAAAACGTAAATAATCTTCTCTAATAGAAGATCCTTTTTGTTGAATATGTTCCCCAAAAACTTTTTTTAATGCAAAATGTAATAAATGAGTTGCTGTGTGATTTTTTTCAATTTCTATTCTTCTATTTTTATTTACTATTGCTTGAAAAAAGGAATCAATATTTAAAGGTAGTTTTCGAACAATATGTAAAATAATATAATTTTCTTTTATTGTATTTTCAATAAAAATATTATCTATTTTATTTTTTATAAAACCATTATCCCCTAATTGTCCACCTCCTTCAGGATAAAAAGGAGTTTTGGAAAAAACTAATTCGTAATAAAAATCTTTTCTTTTTTTTACTGATTGATTTTCTACCTTTCTATATTTTAAAATCATAATTTTATATTCTAAAAAATCATATCCTATAAAATTTTCATTTTCGTACTTAAATTGATTATTATGAATTTTTATCCAATCACTTTTAATGAGTGTATTATTATCTTTTTTAGATTTTTCTTTTTGTTTTAATAATTCTTTTTGAAATGATTTTTCATCTATAGAAAAATCATTTTTTTTAGCCAATATTCTAGATAATTTTATGGGAAATCCATAAGTATCATACAATTGAAAAATACTTTTTCCATCAATAATTTTTTTATTTTTTTCTTTAGTTTTTATGATTAAATGATGAAATCGTTCATATCCTTTTTCAATTACTCTAAAAAAAGAGGTCTCTTCTTCTTCAATTACATGCTTTATGTATTCTTTTTTATTTTCCAATTCAGGAAAAAATATTTTCATTTCTCTTACTAAAGATTCCACAATTTGGTAAAGAAAAGGCTTTTTTTTATATAAAAACCGAGTGGCATAAATAATGGATCTTCTTAAAATTCTTCTTATAACATAACCAGCTCCAGTATTTGATGGTAATTGACCATCGTAAATAGAAACAACTAGAGCTCTTAAGTGATCTGCTATAATCCGTATAGATACATCTTGATAAAATTCTTCTTTATAAATCTTTCCTAAAGAATCTTTTATATCTCTAATGATTGGAAAAAATATATCCGTATCATAACTAGATAATTTTCCCTGTAAAACCATACATAATCTTTCCAATCCCATTCCTGCATCTACATGTTTTGTAGATAATCTATCTAAGGATCCATCTAATTTTCGAAAAAATTCTATAAAAACTAAATTCCAAATTTCTATCATCTTAGGATGTCCTTTATTAATCAGATATTTTCCTGGTAATCTATTTTTTTCTTCTTCATTACGAAAATCAATATGAATTTCAGAACAAGGGCCACAAGGTCCTGTAGTCCCCATCTCCCAAAAATTTTCTTTTTTTCCAAAAAAAAGTATATTATTTTTACTTATTAATGATTTCCAATATTGATATGTTTCTTTATCCATGGATAATCCATCTTTTTCATCTCCAATAAAAATGGATATATAAATATTTTTTTTTGGAATGTTATATTTTTGGATTAATAATTCCCAAGCCCATTCTATAGTTTCTTTTCTAGAATAATCTCCAAAAGACCAATTTCCTAACATTTCAAACATAGTATGATGATAATTATCATATCCTACATTTTCTAAATCGTTATGTTTACCGGAAACTCTAAGACATCTTTGAATATTAACGATTCTTTGAAATTCCGGTATTTTATATCCTAGAAAATAATCCTTGAAAGGATTCATGCCTGCATTAATAAAAAAAAGAGTAGGATCGTCTCTTAAATAAATAGGAAAAGAAGGAATTATTTTGTGTTTTTTTTTTTGAAAAAAATCAAGGAAAATATCTCTTACATATTGGTATTTCATAATTTAATTTTTTTTTTTGTAATATTTAGGAGATTGTTCTATAGAATCCATAATTTTTTCCATAATTATATTCGTAGTATCATTCTTTAAATCCAGTTTAATAGGTTTTTTAAAAATCATTTTTTGTAAAACTCCTTTTTTTTTAATTCTAATTCCTTTTTTATCATAGGCTTTTTGAAATCCATCTATAACAATAGGAACTACAATAGGATTAAATTTTCTTATAACATGAACAATCCCTCTACGTCCAGGAGCAAATTCTTTAGTAGTTCCTTGAGGAAAAGTAATTAGCCATCCATCATTTAAAGCAATTCCCATACGAGTAATTTCAGATAGATCTACTGATCTGTTTACTTTTTTTTTACCCTCTCTCCATGTTCTTTTTACAGTAATAGCTCCTGAATAAGTAAATAATTTTGTAAGTATTCCTTTATTTATAGTTTCTTTAGCAGCTAGATAGTATAGATTAACTTTGGGATTTAAAAGGTAAATAGGATTTTTAATCGTATTTATAAATCCATTTTTTACACTACAAAAAACATGAAACATAGCAAAAACATCTGCAAAATATGTTTGATGATTAGATACAAAAAGAACTCTTTTATCAGGAAGATCTTTAATATATTCTGTTCCTTTTAGTTTTAATTGATTAAATCCATTATAACGATTGTAAGAAATACAACCAAAGGTGAAAATTAAAAAACGTTTTACGAAATTAAAATTTCCAAACGCATCTCTAAATAGAGTACCCTCCTTTTTTTTCAATTTTTTTTTTTTTTATACAAAAAATATATAAAATTAGGAATATTACTTATCTATTTTTTTTCCGTTATTTTTTCATTAAATTTCTCCGAATAATATGAATAATATGATAAAAGAGAAATAAATACTAAAGTTAGTAAACTATAATAAATCCAATAAGGAATAGAAATAGGCTCTCCTCTAGCATAAGAATGTAATCCAGAAAGATAATAATTCACTCCAAAATAAGTCATAATAATAGAACTTATGGATAATATACTGGAAAAATTAAAAAAAAATAATCCTTTAATTCCTGGTATTAGACGAATATGTAATACAAAAGCATATATCATTATACTAATGAATGCCCAAGTTTCTTTTGGATCCCAACTCCAATAACGTCCCCAACTACTATTAGCCCAAATAGATCCTAAAAAAGTTCCTATAGTTAATAGAAAAATTCCTATAGTAAGGCTCATTTCATTAATAATAGTTAATTTATTGATATGAATTTTAATTTTTTTCTTATATTTTTTGTTAGAATTATATTTTAAAAGAATATATAAAATAAGAACTAAAAATCCTAAAAAGGATCCTGTTAAAAAAAATCCATAGCTTGAGGTGATAATAGCTACATGTATTATCAACCAATGAGATTTTAAAACTGGTACCAAGTTAGTAATTTCTGGATCCATAGTATCACTATGTGCTGCTATAATCAATAAAATTGAGGAAATTAATGCGGTCATTCCTGGAACAAATTGATTTTTATAAAATATTAAACCTATACCTACCAAACACCAACTAATAAAAATTGAGGACTCATACCCATTACTCCATGGAGCATGACCAGAAATATACCACCTTAAAATTAAACCTAAAGATTCAAAAATAAATAGAACGAATAAAAATGAAATGAAAATTTTATAGATCCAAAATATATATTTTCTTTCAAAGAAAATTTTTATAAAAGTACTTATAAGAATTATTATTCCAATAATGGAATAAAAAAAAGGCAAATAGTAAAAAATATTTAATTTATTATAAAAAATTTCTAAATCTATTTTTCTTTTTGAAGGTAAAATAGATTTAGAATTTTTAAATTGATATAATTGTATTTTTTTTATTTCATTATCCGAAATATTCCAATTTTGTTCATTTTGTGCATAAAATAAAGATTTAAAATAATTATTTAACATCAATAATCCAATTGGATTTAAACTATTAGTATCTGGAATTATCCAACTAGACCATGTATTATTTATATCGTTTGGAATAGGAAAAATACGTAAATATTTACCTTGAAAAATTCCATGAAGAATTCCTACACGTTCACTAAGAGCAATAACTGCTTTATCATATTCATTTCTTTGAATGGGACTTTTAGAAAAAGCATTTTCATAATCTTTTTGTAAATTAAATTTTAATTTTGATGTTTTTGAATCTACAGTATAAAGATCTATCATAGATACATAACCATCTTTATTGGCTTTTGTTTGAATTAAAAATTCAGGTCCACCTCTTGTATCCACTTTAATAAAAGGAATTTTTGTCCAAAAAATATTATTATGATGTATAGATATAAACCATTGATTAGCATCTAAAATTCCTAAATTACTTTTTTTATGTACCTTTCGAAGAAGGTCTAATGCCATAGTATGTATTGGTTTTATTCTTCCTTTATTATCTTGTACTAATAAATGTCCAAAATTATCTCCATGTTTTTTAGAAATATGAATATTATAAGAAATTTTTTTTAAAGAAATTTTTTTGAATTTTTTAACTTCATGAATATGAGAAAAAACAAAATTGCTGTTAATTAATGAAAAAAAAATAAAAAATACAGAAATTTTAGATAAATCTTTTAATTTACTTTTAAGAAAACTAAATCTAGTTCCTTTCCAAAATAAAGTAAGAAACATTCCTATACTCATCAAAAAATACCCAAAATAAGAAAAATTAGTACCTAAATAATCATTATTTACAGAAAAATGAGTTCCTTTTTTATCTGGATCATATCCAGATTGGAAAAATCTATATCCTTTATAATTTAGGACATGATTCATATAAATAAAATAATTTTTCTTTTTTTCTTTATCTATTAAAGTTATATTACTAATAAAAAAAGATGGAAATTCAGAACCTGGATAATTTTCTACCTTAAACTTATTTAACCTTAAAAAAAAAGGAAGATTCAAAAGTATCGATCCATATCCAATGGAAATTTGGTGATTATTAAAAAATATAGGTTCACTCATTTCCATTTTATTTTTTCCTCCTAAAAAAGTTACCAATTTATATTGATTTTGAAACGATATTTTAGCCGTAATGGCGTCTAATAAATTATCATTTTTTTTATCATCATTACAGGAATTAATATATTCTAATTTTCCTTTTACAATTCCTTCAGGAATAACCCATTGAATTATGTTTTTTTTATTTTCTATTTGATAAAAACTTTTTATTTTGAGAGGTGAAGTCGTATTTTTGGATAAAAATGTAATTTTTTTATTAATCATATTTATCCTTTTTCCGAAAAAAGAAGATTTTACATAAAGTTTATTATTTTTTTCAAAAATTTGAATTCCAAAAGGAATATCCTTATTAAGAGAAAATAAAAATCCATTTATTTTAATTATTTTTCCATTTTTAAGGAAATTTTCCATTCTTCCTTGTTGATTAGTTGAAACTATTTTTATAAATTTTTCTTTCGTATTTCTTTTCGAAAGAAAAATTTTTGCACATGGAATATATTTTATAATATTTACTTTCAATAAATTACCTTCAAAAAAAAAATTTCCTTTATATCCATTATGAAAAGAAGATAAAATATAAGGATCATTATAAACCATTGTATTGATACCTCTATGTATTTTCAATTTTATATAATTTTTTCTAGAACTAATTTTTCCATTAGTCTCTCCTTCTCTTAAGGACATCATTCCTTCAAAACTATAGTACCTAGAAATAATTCCTCCAATAAAAATAAATACAAATGATATATGAAAAATTAATAAAGGAAATTTTTTTTTATTCCAAAATTTATATTTCCATATATTTCCTATTAGATTTATTACAATTAGAATCATCATGGTTTCAAACCAAGTAGATTCATAAATATATATCTTTGCTATATCTGTAGAATATTTCTTTTCTAAGAAAGTTGCTATTGCCATAGATAAGGCTAAAAATAAAAATAAAAAAGAAGTAATTTTTGTGGAAAAAATAATTTTTTTTAACGTTCGCATACGGATATCTATTTAATATTTTTTTTTAAAAAAAATTATAATATAGTTATAATGTCTGAACTTTTATTTCTCTAAATTATAGAGTACATTAGAATAAAAAAAAGAAAAATAGGGAAAAATTATATAGTTATATTCAATCCATCATGAGCTAAATAAACATTTTTAGGTAATTGAATCTGAATTTCATTGTGAAATCCAAAAAAGGGACTTATATGTGTAAAATAAGTTTTTTTAGATCCTATTTTTTGGATCATTTCCAATGATTCAGATAATGTAAAATGATATGGATTTTTTGTTTTTTTTCTTAAAATATTTAAAACTAAAATATTCAACCCAATTAATTTTTTCATAGTATGAATAGGGATACTACTGGCATCTGTTATATAGGCAAAATTTCCTATACGAAATCCTAAAATAGGAAGTGTACCATGCCATATATCTAAAGGAATTATTTTCAAATAATCTATTACAAAAAAATCCATATAATTATCCAACTTATAAATAGAAATTTTGGAAGTATTTGAATTTTGATTTTTTGAAAAAATATAGTAAAATCTTTTTTTTAAGTTTTCTAATACACGATGTAATCCATAAACTGGAATGGTTTTTTTCATTTTAAAATTAATAGGTCTTATTTCGTCTAATCCTCCTATATGATCATGATGTTCATGGGTAATAAAAATTGCATCCAATTTTTCATGATTAATTCTTAACATTTGATAACGAAAATCAGGGCTACAATCTATTAAAAATGATTTGTTATCCTTTTCAATAAGAATAGAACTTCGAAGTCTTTTATCTTTTGGATTATTTGATAAACATACTGGATGCTTAGATCCAATGATAGGGACTCCCTGTGAGGCCCCAGTTCCTAAAAAAGTAATTTTCATATATTTTTACTATTGAAAATGCTGATTAATTATATTTTTTTTCATTTCATTTATAATATTTTTTTTCTCTTTTAAAAATTCTTTTACAGAATCTCTTCCTTGACCTAATTTTATATCTCCATAATTAAACCAAGATCCATTTTTTTTAATAATCCCTAAATTAACTCCTATATCAAGAATTTCTCCTATATTTGAAATACCTTCTCCATACATAATATCAAATTCAGCAGTTTTGAACGGGGGGGAAAGTTTATTTTTTACCACTTTTACTTTTGTTCTATTTCCTAAAATATTTTCTCCATTTTTAATTTGAATTCCTTTTCGAATATCCAAACGTATAGAGGAGTAAAATTTTAAAGCATTCCCTCCAGTAGTTACTTCAGGATTACCATAAACTCCAATTTTTTCTCTTAATTGATTAATAAATATCAATATACTCTTAGATTTTCCTATACTAGAAGTTAGTTTTCTCAAAGCTTGTGACATCAATCTTGCTTGTAGTCCTATTTTAGACTCTCCCATTTCTCCTTCAATTTCACTTTTTGGAGTTAAAGCTGCTACTGAATCTACTACTATCATATCAATAATACTTGATCTTATTAAATTATCCACTATTTCAAGAGCTTGTTCTCCATTATCTGGTTGAGAAATAATTAATTCTTTGATATCTACACCAATTTTTTTAGCATAAACACAGTCAAAAGCGTGTTCTGCATCGATAAATCCTGCAAATCCACCAATTTTTTGTGATTGACTAATAGCATGTAATGCTAAAGTAGTTTTTCCAGAAGATTCTGGTCCAAATATTTCTATAATACGACCTTTAGGAAATCCTTTTATACCTAATGCTATATCTAAACTAAGAGATCCAGAAGAAATAATTTCTAAATTTTCTATTCGTGTATCTCCCATACGCATTACTGTTCCTTTCCCATAAATTTTATCCATTTTATCTAATACAAGTCTTAAAGATCTTTTTTTTTGTTCAAATTTTTCATTCATAATCTTGTATAAGTAAAATGGTATTCGATATAAAAAATTTATCCATTCATTATTAATTATTATTTGTTTTTTTTATTATTTTTCTTTTAAAATAGAAATTTTACTTTTTGGTAATCTTAAAAAATATTTATCTCCATTTTCAGGAGTAATAATATCTACAAGATATTGTGGATTTAAAAACATTAAATCTTTATAGGAAATATTTAATTCGGAAGAAAAACTTTTCAAAGAAATTTTTTCTTTTATTGGAATTAATACGGTATCATTAAATTTAATACGAAAATGAGAATATAAAGGTTGTTGTATATTATGTTCTTTATAATAATTCATTATATAATTAATAGCAATAAATTTTGGAATATAATTTTTGGTTTCTTTCGGAAAAAAATTCCATAAACTCCAAAAATCTTTTTTATTATTAAGTCGGATTATTTTATTTATGGTACTTGGCCCAGCATTATAGGCCGCTAAAACTAATTCCCAATTTCCTATTTTATTATATAAATATTTAAAATATCGACAGGCCGCTTCTGTAGATTTAAATGGATCATTTCTTTCATCATAAATATTATTAATATGGAGATTATATATTTTTCCAGTTTTAGGCATAAATTGCCAAATTCCTTGAGCTCCAGATTTAGATGTAATGGTAGGGTTTAGATTAGATTCTATAATGGCAATATATTTTAATTCTTTTGGTATACGATATTTTTCTAATTTTTCCTCAAACATAGGAAAATAAAAATTAGATAAGAAAATAATTTTTCCTATATATTTTCCCATACGAAGATAACTTTCTACAGCTGCATGTATTATGGTATTATATTTAAGTATTTTTATTTGAGATTTTTGATTTAGATTATTGATTCTAGATCTTAATTCATTTGCATCTATATTGGTAATAATAAAAGTTTGTTTATTATTTTGTGAGTAATTTTTTTTTCCAAAAAAATATTTTTTTTTAATTCCAAATATTTTTTTCCATAAATTATCTATATATATATGATTTATATCAAATTTTTGAATAGGTATACTTTTATTATAATTTATTTTACTTTTCTGTTCAACAAATGATTTTGATACTGATTGTATAATCAGGCTTTTTAAGATGAGCATAAAAAACATAATATTTCTTATCTTTTTCATTCATTAATTTTTAGTTTAAAAAAAGTGTTAATAAAAAAAACAGAAAATGAAAAAATTTCTATTTTTCTTCTGTAGAATTTTCGTTTTCAGAAGCTTTTTTGAACTCTTTTAATCCGGTCCCTAATCCTCTCATTAATTCTGGTATCTTTTTACCACCGAAAAGTAAAAGTGCAAGAATCACAATAACCACAATTTCCGTAGTTCCAAATGTTCCAAGTAATATAAAAAAAATAAAAAATAAATCCATTGAATGGAAATTTTACTCAAATATAAAAAAAATTATGAAATTTTTACTTTAAAGTCTTTTTTCAAATTTTAATTTTTTATTATATTAATTATATTTTAGTTTTTTATATATATAAAAAAATAGAGAACTAAAAATTTAAAATAGAATGATCTCCTAAATTTACTTTTTTTGGCATTTCTATATAAGATGTATAACTATCAATTATAGAATTGTAAATATTCACATTTTGTATTATTGTATAATCTTGTATTAAAGATTTTTTTATATTACTGTTTTTTATTTTTGTGAATTTTCCTATTGAAACATAAGGTCCAATAACACTATTTTCAATAATTGTATTCTCTCCTATGAAACAAGGTTTTATAATGAAACTATTTTTTATAATCGTTTTTTCATGAATTAATTTTGATTTTTTAGATTCAATAGATAATATTTTTGAATTAGAGGATATAGTTCTTTTTTTATTTCCAAAATCCATCCATACCTGAACTTGTTTACTAGTAAATCTAATTCCTTTTTTTCTCATATTTTCTAATGCAGAAGTCAATTGATATTCTTGCTCATTTTTAATATTATGATCTAGGATATATTGTAATTCTTTTTTCAATAAAGAACTATTTTTAAAATAATAAAAACCAATAATAGCCAAATTAGATACGTTATTTTTTGGTTTTTCTATAAACCGAGTAATTAATCCGGATGGATCACTTTCTACAATTCCGAATAAATTTGGGGTTTTAACCTTTTTTGTCCATATAATATTTTCTATTTTTGTATTTTTTATGATTTTAAAATCATCATTGTAAAATAAAGTATCGGAAAAAGCAATAATGATGGGTCCTATTAAAGAATTTTTTGCTTTAATAAGAGCATCAGCAGTTCCTAATGGTTTTTCTTGATAGTATATCACAATTTTGTGAAATCCTATATCATTAGATATTTTTATTAATTGTTTTTCTATTTTTTTTCCTACTTTTCCTATAATAAAAACTATTTCTTTTATTGAAAGAATTTCAATAGATTGAAATAAACTTTCAAGTAATCTTTTCAAAATTGGCTTTCCTAATATTTGGATCAAAGGTTTAGGGGTAATTAGAGTATGGGGACGAAGACGGGATCCTTCACCTGCCATAGGAATTATGATTTTCATAAACTGAAATAAATTAATAATTTATATCCAAAATTTTATATTCCGGTACTTCCAAAACTATTATATCCTCTTTTACTTTTATTTAAAATAAAACATTTTTTCCATTTTATTTTTATTTCTGGATAAATATTTATAATGGCAATTTTGTCGTTAGGTTGAATTAAAATCTTTTTTAAAGAGATATTTATTATAATTATTTTTAATTCTTTATAATATTGGGAATATTTTTTTTTTTTATTTAAAATATGGATTATACAAATAGTTACAGGATCAATGAATTTTTTTTTTATAAAAAAATCTTTTTTAAAATTTTTATAAAAATTGAAATAAAAACCCGTCGAAATTAACTTTCTTTCCAAAAAAAATATGGAAATGGAATCTTGAATATTTGCTTTTAAAATAGATGTTGATGGATAACTTTTTGTATACAAAATATTCCTTTTTTTTATTTTTCTATTTCAATTTAGAAAAAAAATTATCTTTTTCGAATAAAAAAACAATAATTATATATAAAAACTGTAAAAAAAAATGAATTTCTATCCTATTTTTATTATTAATTATATATAAAACTAATAAAAAAGCAAATAATAAATGAAGAATAATATTCCATTTTTTTGTATTATAAAATTTAAGAAAATTTTTTTTTCCCCAAAAATATAGAACTAATACCATACTTCCATAAGAAGTGATAGTTCCCCAAGCTGGTATCATAAAACTACTATTAGGAATTGATATAAATGCTATATTAAATAAAATTGTAATAGATACACCTATTAAGGATATATAAGTTCCAATAATCGGTTTATCTATAATTTTATAAAAAATGGATAGATTTGTATAGATTCCTAAAAATAAATTTCCCATCATTACTATTGGGATAATAGATATTGCCATATGATATTTTTTATCGATTAAAAAATCTATGATAATGGTAATATTTCCACATATTAATACGTAAAATATTAAACCTAGTATAATAAATAGATAAATAATCTCTTCGTAATAATATTTTGCATCATCATCTTCAGATTTTTTAAAAAAAAAAGGTTCTATTCCTAATCGAAATGCACGAATATATAAACTCATAAAAGAAGCTATTTTGTAACAAGCGGAATAAGACCCATTTATTTCATCGGAAAGCCATCTTTTAATTAATATTTTATCAAGATTTTCATTAATAGAAAAAGCTATAGTTCCTAACATAATAGGAATTCCATAAGTTAACATTTCTTTAGCTAGAATCTTATTAAACTTTTTTATATTTACTTTCCTTAAAAAAATAGGAATAATTAAAATAAAATTACTTAAAGAAGCAATCATATTTGCAAAAAATATATATCCTATTTTATCTGTAAAAGAATTAATCCATTCAAAAATGTAAGAATAAAATTTTGGAATAAAAGGAATCATTTTTAATGATGTATAAAAAGAAAACATATATGTTATAAAAATAGATTGTACTAATATATTTATAACATTTATAATAGTATATCTTAAAGCCATTTCATTAGCACGAATCCAAGCCATAGGAAGAATACAAATAGTATCAAAAAATATAATTAAAAAAAACATGAAAAAATATTCTGGATGATTTTTATATCCAGCAATAGAAATTAAGTATTTTATTGAATTTATAGAAAGGATTAAAAACAAAGAGGTTATAAAAAATTGAATAATAACGATGGTTGAAAAAATTACTTCCTTTTTGTGATTTTTTTTGGATAAAAATCTAAAATAAGTATTTTCTAATCCAAAAGAAAGAAATCCTATAACTAAAAAGGATAAGGCATACATATCTGTATAAAGTGAAAACTCTTCTCTTTTTAAATATTTAGTAAAAAATTTTAGAAAAGCATAATTCATAATCTTTGGGAAAAGAAATCCTATAGAATAGATGATGGTTTGAATCAATAATTTTTTATACACAAATTCAAAACTTTTTTATCAAAATTTAAGGACTTTCTAAGTTCTACATTATTTTTTTTTAATCTATAGATAGATGATAGTAATTATGATTAAATTTGATCAAATATTTTATTATATAAGTAAATAAAAATGAATTATCATAAAAAAAATTCCAAAGAATTTGTGAAATTTGCTGTAAAAGATCAAAAAATAAATAGTTTATTTATAGATCAATATATTAAAATGATGACTCCATATATTGTTGAAGAACGAAAATTAAATATAGCACAAATGGATGTTTTTTCTCGTTTAATGATGGATCGTGTTATTTTTTTAGGAACTATAATAGAAGATCAAATAGCTAATATTGTACAGGCACAACTGTTATTTCTTCAATCGGTAGATACCTCAAAAGATATACAAATCTATATTAATTCTCCTGGAGGTAATGTTCATGCTGGATTAGGAATATATGATACTATGCAAATTGTTGAACCTGACGTAGCAACTATTTGTACAGGAGTAGCTGCTTCTATGGCGGCTGTTTTACTTTGTTCTGGAGTAAAAAATAAAAGATCTGGATTAAAACATTCTAGAATTATGATTCATCAACCTATAGGTGGGACACATGGACAAGCTTCAGATATTGAAATTACCGTTCGTGAAATTTTAAAATTAAAAAGAGAACTTTATGAAATTATTTCTATACATTCAGGATCTCCAATTGAAAAAATTGAAAAAGATTCAGATAGAGATTATTGGATGACTTCTGAAGAGGCTAAAGAATATGGGATGATTGACGAAGTGCTAAAGGCTAAAAAAATATAATAAAAAAATGATCACGACAGGATTCGAACCTGTGACCTACTGCTTAGAAGGCAGTTGCTCTATCCATTTGAGCTACGTGACCTATATAATAAATCAATAATCGGGGTAGTAGGATTTGAACCTACGATCTCCTGGTCCCAAACCAGGCGCGATAACCAAACTACGCTATACCCCGTTACAAAAAAGCGGAGAATGTGGGATTCGAACCCACGCAGTATTTTTTACCGACAGTTTAGCAAACTGTTCCGTTAACCACTCCGGCAATTCTCCTAATCTAATATATACAAATCTAAAGTAGATCTATTAAATAAACAAATTAAATCGGGTATTCAATTCTAGTAGTATGATAAATATTTATCAATTTTTTTTTAAGAACTTTCTTTATTTTTTCTATTTCTTTAAAAGTGATATTTACATTAGTAAATTGATTTTCTTTTTTTTGGTTATTAATAATATTTTCTACTATATTTTCTAGATCTTTGTTAGATGGATTTTTGATGCTTTTGGAAGCAGCTTCTACAGAATCACAAATCATAACAATAGCCATTTCTTTAGAAAATGGTTTAGGTCCCGAATATTGAAATTTTTTTTCATCTATTATCATATTTGGATATATTTTTTTTTGTTTTTCATAAAAAAAATGAATAATACGATTTCCATGATGTGTTCGGATAAAATCCATAATGAGATCAGGTAAGTGATATTTTTTAGCTAATTTAATTCCAATTGTAACATGTTCTAATATAATTTTAGCACTTTCTTTTGGGCTTATATTTTCATGGGGATTAAATGGATTATTATATTGATTTTCAATAAAAAATATAGAATTTTGAATTTTTCCAATATCATGATAAATAGCTCCTATTTTTGCTAATAAAGAGTTAGCTCTAATAGAAATAGCTGCTTCTTCTGCAATATTTGCCACAGTTAAAACATGTTGTAAAGTTCCTGGAGCTTTTTGAGATAGTAATCTTAATATTGGAGTATTTATATCAGAAAATTCTAATAATGAAATATCTGAAGTAATATTTAATAATTTTTCAAAAAAAAATATTAATGGATGAACCAATAAAGTTAATATTCCACTCAAAAAAAATAGATAAAAAGTATTTAAGGAAATATTTTCTAAGGATCCTTTACGAATTAGAGTAAGTGAACAAAAAGTAATTATATAAGTAATAGTTATTTTACCTACTGAAAAAAATAAATTAGTTATTTTATAAATACTTTTTTTTGTTAGAATAACTAAAAAACCTGTAATAACTTGAAGAAAAATAAATTCAGAACTATTTGGTGTAATTAAGGATAATAATAAAATTGTTATTAAATGGATGAGAAGACTTAAATTTATATTAAAAAAGGCACGAATACTTATAGGAAAAATACAAAATGGTATTAAATATAATTCTTTAGAATGATATTTTATAGTTAATATTGTTATTAAGAATATCAATAATATATTGATTATTAAAAAATTTATCTTTTTATTATTTTGAAATATTTTACTTTGAAAATAAAAAATATATAAAAATAATATCTTCAATATTATACTTATCATTAAAAAATATCCTATAATTAAACCATAATATTTTTTTTTATTCCATATTCTAGATTTATATTTTTTATTAAAAAATGAACATGTTCGAAATTTATATTCATCTATAATATTATTTTTATTGAAAAAATTTGGGATTTTATTGCAATAAATTTTATTCCAATTTTCTAATTGTAGAATTATAAAATAAATATTTTTATTATTTTTTAGTATTTTAAAATTAAATGGAGAAAAGGGCTCTTTATAAAAAAAAGTTTTTTCTTTATAAAATTTGTATTTAAAAATATCTTTTTTTGGAAAAAAAAAGATTAAGGATAAAATAGAAATAAGTATTATCAAAATTTTATCTGTTTTTATATAAATCAATCCTTAATAATCATTTAGATATTACCTTTTTCTAGAAGGATAAATATTTTTTTATAAAATTTAAAAAAAATGATAAAAAAAATTGGAAAATATTAAATATTAAGAATATTCATATTTTTGAAAAATATTATTAGAAAGTAATTGATTGTCATCGTTAATGATTTATTCTAAAAAAAATAGTAGATTAGGTTTTAAGTATACCTTTAATTTTTTCAATTTTCGAAATTATATTTCTATAATCTGAAGTATTTCTGTAAATAATTATATAAAAAAATTATATTTACTAAAAAGTTAAATATAATTATCAAATTTTTTATAATATTTTTAGTTAGTATATTTTATATTTATTTAGATTTTAAGTATGTTTACAATAGTATATTGTCTATTCCATCTATTTGTATTAGATCTTAAAATAATTCTTATATATATTTTCTTATTTTTCAATATATTTTTTATTATTTTTATGTAATTTTTTTTTTATAAAAAAAAAATCATAAATTTTTTTCCATAAAAAATCTGATGAAATTCTATAAATAATTTCATTTCCATAAATTGGATAAATATCCTGATGTCTAGTATTATTTTTCTTATTTTTAGAATTAGAAAAAATAAAATTATTATTAAAACGAGAAAAAATGCTAAATTTTAAGTGACTATTTTTAGTACGATGGAGATTAAAATCTAATTTCAATTCTCTTATTCTAAAGAGACTTCTTTTTTCTTTTTTCATTTTTTTTATAAAAAATTCTATATTACTTCTTATAGAAATACGATTATTAATTGCATAATATATTGAAGAAAGGATACTACTATATTTATTTTTTTTTCTTTCGATAAAATCAAAGTTAACGTTCAATGATGGACTTATTTCTGAAATAATATTTTCTATATATTTCAAAAATAAGTTATAAATAATAGAGGATAAAAAATTATTTTTTGGAAATTTTTTTAAAAAGAATTTTCCTAAAGTTAAAATAGAAAAAAATTGAATATTTTTTTCCTCATAAGAATTTAATTTTTTTAATAATTTTTTTTTGATTTCTTCATTACTATTATTTGGAAATAATATATCTAGGTTTATATTTGGATTTTTTATATCTCCATAAATACTCATTTTTAATTTTGTATATATTATTATAGGATCATAAATACTTGAAAAATTTTGAACATATAAATAATCTATTACATTAGATACATATCTAGTATAATAGACTGTTAAATTAATATTTGATTGATTGAAATTATTGGTCCAAGTAATCATTCCACCTGATTTTATTTTAAATCTCTTTTTTAATTTTAAAATTGGAATTTCTTTTTTATTTGAAAAATGATAAAATCCGTCTTTGAAAAAATATTTTCCACTGGTTTGAATATTTGTATCTATATTTTTTTTTAAAAATAAAGGACCTTGTCCTCTAAATTCTATAAAATTTTCTAAATTATTATTTAATAATATTGAAACTTTGGTATTTTTATTTATATATGTTTTTATATTTAAATAAAATAAATTTTCTTTATTCTCATTTTTTAATTTTTTTATTTCATTTTTTGGAATATCATTTTTATTAAAATTTGTCTTATTAGGATTTATATATTCAATAAAATTATTGTTTTTATATTTTAATCCTTTTGGGTTTATATATAAATGAGAAGAATTTAAAATATTTCCTTTTTTCATGTAAATTTTTACATATTTATCTTTTTTTATTATTTTAATTTTTCCATTAGAAAAAATTTTTCCAAAGAAAAAAGTATTACATGTTTTTTTTGTATTTAAAACAAGCAATTTATTTGTATTTATAGATAAATTTAAATTCCATTTAAAAAAATTATTATGTAAAAAAAATCCATTTATATAACCTTTTGTATGGTATTTTGTATCTATAAAAGGAGATGAATTTAAAATAAAATAATTATGAATAAGATAGATATAAGTTGTATTTATCATTTCATAATCTGTATTGATAGAATTTATTTTTATTCCAAATTTTTTAATTTTTATTTTTCCAAAATAATGAGGATTATCTAAAGATCCTTTAATTTGAATATCCCCTACAATAATTCCTCTTGCTTCGAAATTAATTTTTTTCCAAAAAAAGGAAAAATCTCTCATATTTAAATTTTGAATATTTACATTAAAATCAATATTTGATTTTTTTTGTAAATCATTATTAATATTTCCAGATAAAAATAAAAGTTCAGAAGATCCGTTTTTCAAAATTCCATGAATTTTATAATTATTTTTATATGGGAAAGAATCAATATAAAAATCTCCAATAACTTTTTTTTCAATTAATACATTGTTAATTTTTATATTGATTTTATTAAGTTCAATTTTATTTTTTTTTATTTGTAAAATACAAAAACCATTTGTAATCCCATCTATCATTATATTTTTTTTTGGAATTATTTTTTTTAATTCTATATTTTTTAGTATAAATTGAAATTTATTACAATTTTTTTCAATAAAATCGGAATTTATTACAATTGTTTGTTGTTCTTTTTTTTTTGAAGTTGAAGATAACATAAGATTATTAATGCTTCCCCTATGATTTATTAAGTCTATTTTTATTATTCCAATATTTTTATTCATATTATTTACGATAAACCAATCATATCCATTGATATTTAATTTAGAAGAAATAATAAAAAAAATAAGAGAATTATTTTCCTTACATTTTTTACATGGATCATTAATTTTTTTTAAAATTAGATTAATGGTTTGTTTTTGAACTTCTTTTTTTTGGAAATTGAAAAAAAAGTTGGAATAAATCAATAAAGAATTTTTTCTATCTAAAATAGATAGATCGATAGATTTAAATATAAAATTTTTAAAAAAAATCTTTTCAAGGGATAATTGTATTTTTTCTTTTAAAAAAGAATTTACCTTAATAGAAATATTTTTGATTAAAATTTCATTTAATTTAATTTTTTTGGTAAAAAAATGAATTTTTATTTTACTATTTTTTAATAATCCTGATAATTGAATATTATCAGATAATATTTTCATTATTTTTTGTTGATTAAAAAATTTGTAAAAAGATTTTTTAATTAATAAATTAAAATAAGCATATTGTTTTCCTAAATAATTATTTTTTATTTTTTTTTTTGTAATTAAATAATATATCTCATTTTTAAATGATTTTAATAAATTATTCCATCCAAAATTTCCATAAATATGACCGATAATTATATCGGATATATTTATAGAAATTTTTTTTAATGATTTATTTTCAAATGAAAATACTTTTATAAAAAATCGATTTTCATTTTTATATTTAGCTATATTTATAGAAAATTGTTGAAAATATGAATTTTTTTTTCTATTTAAGTTTATTTTTGATTCAGAATTAGGGGGGAAAAAAGTAGTAAATAAGTTATAAAAATTATTTTTATCCTTTTTTTTAAAAAAAAAATTGTTATAAATTCCTTTAAATTTAAAAATCCATAAACCTGATGAAACACTATTAAAAAATGGTATTTTTAATAATTTTATTATATTATTTTTTTCTGTTAAAATTTCACCTGTGTACTGTATATTGTTATCCTTACCACGAATACAAGTATTATATATATTTGCTCTAATATTATTATATTGAATATTTCCATTTAGGTTAATAAACCTTTTTTTTATAATCAAGTTACCTCTATAAATAAAATTTTTATAATAATTTTTTATAAAATTAAATTTTAAATCAAAATTTGATAAAGTTAATTTTTGTATTTCATGAGATGAAATTTGAAGAATAGTTTTTAAAAATTGAATTTCTTTCCATTTATTTTTAAAATAGAAAATATTAATTTTATCTGAAAAAATCTTATTTCCATAAATATTTTTTATCAAAATTTTAGAAAAAGTAAGTTTTTTATTTAATTTTCCATTTATAATACCTTGAATAAAAAATATAGAATTGGAAGACCATTTTTTAGTATAAAAAAATAGACTCATTAAATCTATTCCTAGTTTAGAACCTTCAAAAATTTCACCTTGTATATTCCTATTTTTTTCGTAAAAAAAAGATTTTTCAGATCCATTATTATAGAATATAAATTTTCCTTTTAGGAAACTATTATTTGTTTTTATAAAAAAATGCTGAATTTTTAATTTTAAGGGGTCATATGTAAAACGACAGAAAAAATTTTTAATTATATAACTTTTTTTTAAATTTATATTTTCGTATGTTAAATAAGCATTTTTTACTTTTAAATTAGAGCAAGTAATAATTCCAATAGAATTTTTACTCCAATTTTTTTTTTTTACAAATTCTTTTAATAGATAAAATAAATTGTTTTCTTTTTCATTAAAATATTTTTTAATAAATATCTTTGGATTATCAATAATTAAATTTCCTATATTTAAATATTTTGAATTAATTAAAATATATTGAAATAAATTTTCAATAGAAATTTTACATTTAGAAAAATGAACAAAAGAAAATTTATGATGATCTATGATATTTACATCATGAAAAGAAAATTCTTTTTTAAGAATATTAAAAGTTATATTTTTTACATAAATATTACCACTAATATGGTTTTTTACTTTTTCTAAAAAAAAAGAAACTATTTTTTCTTTTATTTTCTGTTTTTGATAATAAATAGTATAAAATATTCCTATTATAAAAAAAAGGACTATTATACAGAATAAAAATATTTTTTTATTTTGAAAAATAAATTTTTGTAAAAAAAAATTATTCATTTTTTAATTATTCTAAAGATATTGTTATTTTTTTTATGAAAAAAAAACTTATTATTATTGGCATAGAATCCACATGTGATGATACCGCTGTTTCTATTATTAATAATCGAGAAGTTCTATCTAATGTAATTATCCGTCAAAAAATTCATAAAAAATATGGGGGGGTAGTTCCTGAATTAGCTTCAAGATTTCATGATAAAAATATTTATTTAGCTGTAAATAAAGCTATTTATTTATCAAGGATAAATAAATATGAAATTGATGCTGTATCTTTTTCTTTAGGACCAGGATTAATCGGATCTTTATTAGTAGGAGCTTCTTTTGCAAAATCTTTTTCAATTGGATTAAAAATTCCTTTATTAACTGTCAATCATGTACAAGCACATGTACTTGTACATTTTATACAAAATGCGAATATCAATAATTCTTTTCCTAAATTTCCTTTTTTATGTTTAATGATTAGTGGGGGACATACCCAAATAATAAAAGTAAATGATTTTTTTAAAATGGAAATTCTAGGATCTACCTTAGATGATTCTGTAGGAGATGCATTTGATAAGATAGCTAGAATGTTTGGTATTTATTATCCTGGAGGACCATTATTGGATCGTTTTTCTAAAAGTGGATATTCTAAAAAATTTAATTTTTCAAAACCAAATGTGAATGAATTAGATTTTAGTTTTAGTGGATTTAAAAGCCATATTTTTCAATTTATAAAAAAAAAATCAAAAAAAGATTCATTTTTTATTAAAAATAATTTAGCAGATTTATGTGCCTCTGTGCAAAGAACTATATCAGAAATACTTTTGGAAAAAGTACATAAAGCAACTATAAAAACGGGAATTTTTAGAATAGTTTTAGCAGGAGGAGTTTCCGCTAATAATGAAATTAGACGTAATTTTATTCTTTTTGCAAAGAAAAATAAAAAATGGGAAATTTTTATTCCAAAAAAAAAATATTCCATAGATAATGGAGCTATGATAGCTATTACAGGACTATTTAAATATAAAAAAAATTTTTTTGATTCTATAAATGTAACTCCATATACAAAATTTCAAAAATTCTAAAAATTTTTAAGTACATCTACAAATTAAATTTCTATCTCCATATCCATCATCAATTCGATCTATTGATGGCCAAAATTTTCTTTCTTTAACCCAATTCAATGGATAAGCAGCTTTTTCTCTAGTATAAGGATATATCCAATTATTTCCAGTTAATATATCTAAACTATGAGGTGCATTTTTTAATACATTTTCTTTTTTCGTAAATAGACCTTTTTCTATTTCGTTGATTTCTTCACGTATTTTTATAAGTGTTTCAATAAAACGGTCTAATTCTTCTTTAGATTCACTTTCTGTAGGTTCTATCATCATACATCCTTCTACAGGAAAGGATATAGTAGGAGCATGAAATCCATAATCCATCATTCTTTTTGCTATATCTATTACTTCTATTTCAATACTTTTAAAAACTCTACAATCTATAATAAATTCGTGTGCGACTGTATTATTATCCCCAACATATAATATTTTATAATAATTTTTTAATTTATTTTTTATATAATTAGCATTTAAAATAGATATTTCAGTACATTTTTTAAGTCCATCTGGACCTAACATACGAATATATGCATAAGAAATTGTTAAAATTAAAGAAGATCCATATGGAGAAGATGAAATGGTTAATTCTTTTTTTTGATTTGAATTTTTTTGAAAAGGATGATTAGGAAGAAATGGTTTTAAATGAGGTGCAACACAAATTGGTCCCATTCCAGGACCTCCTCCACCATGAGGTATAGCAAAAGTTTTATGTAGATTAATATGACATATATCTATTCCAATTTCTGCTGGTTTAATTAATCCTATTTGTGCATTCATATTTGCCCCATCCATATAAACTAATCCTCCATACTCATGAATAAGATCTATTATATCTTTTATATTTGACTCATATACTCCATGAGTAGATGGATAAGTTATCATTAATACAGATATTAAATTTTTATTTTCTTTTACTTTTTTTAACAAATCATTTTGATCGATAGATCCATCTTTTTTAGTAAAAATTAAAATAACTTTCATTCCAGCTATACTTGCTGAAGCAGGATTAGTACCATGTGATGAAGTAGGAATTAAGGCAATATTTCTTTTATATTCGTGTAATGATTCATGATAAGCTTTAATGACCATAAGTCCGGCATACTCTCCTTGAGCCCCCGAATTTGGTTGTAAAGAAACTCCAGAAAAACCAGTTATTTCTTTCAAATATTTTTCCAAATTTTTAATAATAAATTGATATCCTTTTGTCTGATTTTTAGGGGAAAAAGGATGAATATTTCTCCATTCATATTGGCTTAAAGAGAATAATTCTGCAGAAGAATTTAATTTCATAGTACATGATCCTAAAGGGATCATAGAATGGGTTAAAGAGAGATCTTTTTTTTCTAATCTTTTGATATAACGCATCAGTTCATTTTCTGAATGAAACTTATGAAAAATTGGATGTATTAAAAAATTAGATGTCCTTTTTAAAAAATTTGGAATTCTATATTTCTCTTTTTCTATAATTTTTTTTTTGGTATTTTTCTTAATAACTTGATGAAAAATAGAAACAATATGGTCAATATCTTTTTCATAAGTTGTTTCGTCTAAAGTAATTGTTAAATAATTTTTATCTACATATCTGAAATTAATTTTTTTACGTTCAGATATTTTTTTTAATTTTTTTAAGAAAAAAAAATTTGAATTTTTTATTTTTATTCTAAGGGTATCAAAATAAAATGTATTCATTTGATGAATATTATCACCAATAGTATTCATCAATAAATATTCTAGTTTTTTAGTATTTTTATGAATATTTTCTGCTATTATTTTTAATCCATTTGGACCATGATATAAAGCATACATAGAAGCCATTATAGCAGGTAATACTTGTGATGTACAAATATTAGAAGTAGCTTTTTCTCTTTTTATATGTTGTTCTCTTGTTTGTAAAGCCATACGAAATGCTTTTTTATTTTTTTTATCCATGGATTCTCCAATAATTCTTCCTGGAAGAAATCGTTTATATCTCTCACAAGTAGATAAAAAAGCAGCATGAGGCCCCCCATAGCCCATAGGTATACCAAAAGATTGACTAGATCCTACAACAACATCAGCCCCCCACTCTCCAGGAGGTTTTAATAAAGTTAGGGCTAATAAATCACTGGATACTATTACTGATATATTTTTCTTTTTTGCATATTTTACTGTTTCACGATAGTCATATATTTCTCCTGAAGGAGAAGGATAAGAAAGTAATAATCCGAATATTTTTTCTTTTTTATATTTGTTTAAGTTTCCATGAAAATCTTTAATCAACTTTATTCCTAAACCATAACATCTTGTTTTTAATATGGAAAATGTTTGTGGAAAAACTTCATCTGAAACAAAAAAATAGGAAAAGTTTTTTTGTATTTTTTTTATTTTTAAACTTTCCTTATAAATCATTAACATAGCATCAGCTATAGCTGTACCTTCATCTAACATAGAAGCATTACTAATTTTCATTCCAGTAATATCTGAAACCATAGTCTGAAAATTAATTAAGGCTTCTAAACGTCCTTGAGATATTTCGGATTGATATGGAGTATAAGGGGTATACCAATTTGGATTTTCTAAAATATTTCTTTGAATTACAGCTGGAGTTATAGTATTTTTATATCCTAATCCTATATAAGAACGATAAATTCTATTTTTTTTACTGATTCTATAAATATGATTTAAATATTGATATTCAGAGATAGAATTTGGTAGATTTAATCGTTTTTTTAAACGTATTTCTTTTGGAATAGTATGATTTATTAAATCTTTTATAGATTTGTATTTTAATATTTTCAACATTTCGTGAATTTCTTCACAAGATGGCCCTATATGTCTGGAATAGAATTTTTTTATAAAAAAATCCTCATTCATAAAAATAGAAATTGTGTTTAACTTCAGTAAAGTTAGAGAAATTTAGAAAAATTTTTCATAAAAAAAATCGTTAAGAACGATCATTTAAAAAATTTATATATTAATATATAAAAAAATTCAAAATGAAAATTACTATTATTGGAGCAGGAAATATAGGAGCATCATGTGCTAGTTTATTAGCTAAAATAGATATAGTTGAAGAAATTGTTTTATTGGATATAAAAGAAAAATTAGCTGAAGGAAAAAGTTTAGATATATCTCAGATGTTACCTCTTGTTGGATCAAATACTCATGTTATTGGTATTACTAATGATTATTCAAAATCAAAAAATTCCGAAATAATTATTATTACTTGTGGATTTCCTAGAAAACCAGGAATGAGTCGTGATGATTTAGTAAATATAAATGCAAAAATTATTCATACTGTAACTAAAAAATCTATTTATTTTTCTCCAAATGCAAAATTTATAATAGTATCTAATCCATTGGATGTGATGACCTATGTATGTTATAAAACAGCTAAAATCGATTCTTCTAGGGTTATGGGAATGGCCGGAATATTAGATTCAACTAGATATCGTTTCTTTTTATCAAAAGAATTAAATTGTTCTCCTCATGATATACAAACTTTATTACTAGGAGGGCATGGAGAGACTATGGTCCCTTTATATAGATATACTTCAATATCTGGAATTCCTATTATAGAATTTTTATCGAAGGAAAAAAATCAAATCATTATTGAAAAAACTAAAAACGGGGGTGGGGAAATTGTAAATTTATTGGGGACATCCGCTTGGATAGCTCCTAGTGCTTCTGTTGTAAATATGGTAAAAGCTATTATTAAAAATTCTAAACGAATTTTATCGTGTTCTGTTTTTTTAAATGGAGAATATAATTTAAAAAATGTGTATTTAGGAGTCCCAGTAGTTTTAGGAAAATATGGAATAGAAAAAATAATAGAATTACAATTGAATAAAGAAGAAATGTTTCTTTTGAAAAATTCTGCTAATCATATAAAAAATATGATGAAAAAATTGAATAATATCAATTTATAAATTTTTGATTTAATCATGAAAAATAAGATTTTATTTTTAGTAGCTCACCCTAATATAGAAAATTCTATTTTAAATAAAAAAATTATACAGAATATTCATCATAAATACAAAAAAAATATCATTATACGAAAATTATATAATATTTATCCTGATTTTAAAATCAAGGTAGAGGAAGAAATAAGGATTATTTTGAATACAAAATTTATAGTATTTCAATTTCCATTTTATTGGTATAGTTATCCATCTCTTTTAAAAGAGTGGAAAGATCAAGTTTTTACAAAATTATATAAAAAAAAATCTCTTTCTGGAAAACATTTATTAGTATCTATTACTACTGGATCAGAAAAAAAAACATTTCATGCAGGAGAAAAAAATAATTTTACTATAGATGAATTCTTACGTCCTATTCAACAAACAGCTCATATTTGTAATATGATTTATCATGGATATGTTCATATTTCAATCCATAGGGTAAAAATGAACGGAAAATCATGTTTTTTGGAAAATTATACAGATAAAATTATTTTTAGGATTAAGGAATGGATACAATAAAAAATATTGTTATCTTTCTAAAAAAATTAATAATTCTCCTTTTTTATAACTTATTTCGATTTTTTGTAGTAGTTCAGTAGATTCGTTTCTGATACCTATATTTTGACCTATTTTCAATAATCCATCATTAATAGGATATTTTAACCCATGAGTAAATAATCCTTCTACTTTTGGAAATGGGAAAAGAGAAACCTTTTTATTTTTTTTCTGATAAAAAAAATTTTTTTTATCAGAAAAAAAATAATAATGATAATTATCATGAAAAATTATGGATAATTTTTTTTTATATTTTAAAGCAGTTGATAGATTTCCTAAAAAATGATCTTGTTCTTTTCCACTAGCCCCCCAAACATTTATATTAAAATATCCTTTAGAATGGATGATTCGTAAAGATTTATCAAAATCAGAGTAATTTTGATCTTTGGTTTCAAAAATTTCAAAAAATTTATTTTTTTTTCTTACAAAATTTTTTTTTAAAAAAGAATCAAAATCTCCAATAATAGAATCCACTCGGACACCCATTTTTTTTAAATAGTAAAAGGCTCCGTCAACTGCAAATATTTTTTTGTAAAAAAAATGTTTTTTAAAATAAATATGAGGTGGGGTACCATTAAGAAATAATCCAACTTCTGGACCTTGAAATCGATGATCCATTTTTATTTTATGATTTGATGATTTTTTTTTATAAAATGATTTCCTAAATAAACTTTTTTTACCATAGTATCTTCTATCAATTCTTTAGAAGGTCCATGTTTCAATATTTTTCCTTCAAACATTAAATAAAGACGATCCGTAATTATAAAAGTTTCTTGTACATTATGATCGGTTATTAATATACCAATTTTTTTATTTTTTAAAGAAATAATAATTTTTTGTAATTCTTCTATCGCTATAGGATCTATTCCAGAAAAAGGTTCATCTAAAAGAATAAATTTAGGATTTGAAGCTAAACATCTAGCAATTTCAGTTCTTCTACGCTCTCCTCCAGATAGAAGATCTCCACGATTTTTTCGTATATATTGTAATCCAAATTCTTCAAGAAGTTGTTCAGTTTTTTTTTTTCTTTCTTTATAAGAATGTTTTTTCATTTCTAATATGCATAAAATATTATCTTCTACAGATAATTTTCTAAATATAGATGGTTCTTGTGCTAAATATCCAATACCTTTTCTAGAGCGTTTATATATTGGATCATTAGTAATATCTTCTTCATTAATAAGGACTTGTCCTTGATCTGGGCGAATAAGTCCTACAATTATATAAAAAGAAGTTGTTTTTCCTGCTCCATTTGGCCCAATTAAACCAACTATTTCTCCTTGATTTAACCAAAAAGAAACATTTGTTACAACATTTTTTTTTTTATATTTTTTGTATATATTTTTTGCTATCAAAACCATGATTATAACAATTTTTATTTTTAATAAATCAATTTGATTGTTAAATTGCAAATTTATATTTATTATGTAATATGATAAAAAATATTTTATTTAAGTTTAATTTTTTTTTGATAATTTTTTGTAATTTTTCTTTTGCTATAGAATTAGAAAAAGTAAATGGTATTTCTGTTATAATAGGAGATGAAATAATCTTAGATTCCGAGATAAAAAATTATTTATATTATAATAAAAATATTTCTCCATGTAAAGGATTAAAAAATTTATTAATTCATAAATTAATTCTTTATTATGCAAAAAAAGATCCAAATTTACAGATTTATGATCAAGAATTAGAAAAAAAAGTATCTAATATATTAGAAGAAAATTTTGTAAAGACATTAAATAAAAATTATTATACTAAGGAATTTTTGGAAGAACTCACTGAAACCATTAAAAATAATCAATATATAGAAAAATTTTATCAAAAAATAATAGACGATATAGAAGTATCTCCTGAAGAGGTTAAATATTTTTTTAATAAAAAAAAGGAAAAATTACCTATAATTCCAAAAAAAATATGTATTTCTTATATGATTTTTTATCCAAAATTAATTGAAAAACACCGTAATAAAATTTTTAATTTTTTGAAAAAAATAAAAAATGAAATTCATTCTGATAAAGATTTTTCGACAAAAGCAATTTTATTATCAGAAGATTATTCTTCTGCATTGAATGGTGGTATTATTAAGGGTTTAAAAAAGAGAAATATACCAAAAGAATTTGAACGTGTAGTTTATTCTCTAAAAGAAAAACAAATTTCTGAACCTTTTGAAACAAATTTAGGATTTCACTTAGTAAAATTAGAAGAAAAAAAAGGTGATGAAATAGATATAAGGCATATTTTAATTAAACCTAAATATACAAAAGAAGAGTTAACCAAAACAAAAAAATTTGTAGATTTAATCAAAAATCGTTTAATAAATCATGAAATTTTTTTCGAAACTATCCAAGATGAAAATCCAATAAATAATAATCAAATAGTAGTAAATTCTTATATATGGAAAAAAAATTGTATAGAAGAAAAAGATTTATCAAAAAAAATGAAAAAATCTTTAATTCATTTAAAAAATGGAGAAATATCTGATACGTATAAAGAAATTTTAAATGGAAAAGAAGTTTTTTTTATTGTTAAATTATTGGAAAAAATTCCTTCTCATCCAATATCTTTGGAAAAAGATTATACGGAATTAAAAAATTTGATAAAGCTTATTAAACAAGAAGAAAAAATTAAAAATTGGGTAAAAATTCAATTAAAAAAAACTTACTTAAAAAGGATTTGTCCATAACATAAATTATATTATTATGTTTCTTTATATAATTCTGCATAATATCCATTTAATTGAATTAGATCTTTATGGGGGCCTGTTTCTACAAGAACTCCATTATTAAGAACTAATATTTTATCTACATTTTTTAATGTAGATAGACGATGACTGATAATAATAGAAGTTTTATTTTTAGTTAAACGATATGTAGCATGATAGATCAATTTTTCTAATTCTTGATTTAAAGATGCTGTTGCTTCATCTAGTATAAGTATGGAATAAGGATGGATTTGTACTCTTAAAAAAGCAATCAACTGTTTTTCTCCAATAGATAAAATATCACCCCTTTCTTGTACAAGATATTTATATCCATTAGGTAAAGATTTTATAAAGTTATGTATTCCTATTTTTTTTGCCATTTTTTCTATTTTTTCTAGGCTAATTGAAGAGTCCCCTAAAGTTATATTATTAATAATAGAATCATTAAATAAAAATGTATCCTGTGTTACCACTCTTATATGAGATCTTAAATTTCTAAGTTCAATATTTTTAATTTCATATCCATCAATTAAAATTTTTCCTTTTTTAATATCGTATAATCTGGAAATTAAATGTGTAATGGTAGATTTACCAGAACCCGTGGTACCTACTATAGCAACATTTTCTCCAGGAAGTATTTCAAAAGAAATTCCTTTAATAGTCATTTTTTCATTATTGATATAAGAAAAATAGACATTATGAAATATAATATTTCCTTTTAATTTTTTTATTCGTATATTACCATTATTAATAATTATTTTTTTATCAGAATTGTTTAATATAGAAAATATACGTTCTATACCAGATAATCCTCTTTGTATAATATTAAATCTATCTGCTATTTGACGCATTGGACGAAAAATAAGGTAAATAAAAAAAATAAAAGCAATAATTTGTCCTGATTTTATATGATCCCCCCCCTTATCTTCAAAAGAATGAAACCCTCCATAAAATATGACAATGCTTATTGTAAAAGCAGATATAAATTCAACTATTGGAAAAAATATAGAGAAATAAAAAATAGTTTTAAAATGAGCATTCATCAATCTTTGATTAATAGATTTGAATTTTAAATATTCTTCTTTTTCTTTATGGAAAAGTTGTATTATAGACATTCCTACTATTTTTTCTTGTAAAAAACTATTTAAACGTGAAGTTTGTACACGTTCTTCATGAAAAGTTTTGTTTAATGTTTTTTGAAAAAAACGAGTAATAAAATACATAAATGGAATAGTAAAAAAAATAATAATAGATAATTTTTTATGCACTGTATACATCATAATTACAATCATTATTATTCTTAAAATATCTCCAGATATAAATAATATACCATCGTTAAATATTACAATAATAGTTTCTATATCCGAAACAGAATAGGATACCAATTTACCAATTGGAGTTTTGTTAAAAAAAGAAGTTTTAAAAGATAACAACTTTTCAAATAAAAGAATTCTAATTTTTTCAACAACTTTTTGAGCAAGAATATTGGATAAATATAATAAAATGAAATGAAATAAACTTTCTAAAATAAGAAGTAAAATAATCCATATTAAAATATTTTTAAAACCAAAAAAGTCTTTATAAACTATATGAACATCTATAGCTTTCTGTATCAATTTAGGGCGATAAGCAGATATAAAAGATATTAATATAGAAATAGTAATTATTGTTATTAAAATAAGTTTATGATTTAAACTTATTATTAAAAGTTGTTTCAAGGAAGATTTTTTTTTCATAAAAAAATATCCTCTGGATAAATAATTTTATAAAGAAATAAACCACATGGTGGTGGAATTGTTTTACTACAGTAATCCTTATTTTTTAATTCTATAATTTCTATAAATCTATTTATACTAATTTTTTCTCTTCCTACATCAACTAATGTACCAATTATAGATCTTACCATATTTCTTAAAAATCGATTAGCTTCAATAGTAAAACAAAAATGAGTGTTTTTTATTGACCAATTTGCATCGTATATTTCACATATATTATTTTTTTTTTCATTTCTTTTTTTAGAAAAAGAACTAAAATCTTTATATTTCATTAAAATTCTAGTAGCCTCATTCATACGTTTAATATTTAATGGATAAAAACAATACCAAGAAAAATCTTGAAAAAAAGGATTTTTTTTATATGTTAAATAATATTTATAGGTTCTACTTATTGCATTAAATCTAGCATGAACATTTTTTTTTACTGGAAAAATATTGAATACATGAATAGATTTAGGCAAAAAAATATTTAATTTTTTAATAAAATTATTGCTTATTTTTTTTTCAATATCAAAATGTGCAAACATTTGTTTTGCATGGACACCTTTATCTGTTCTTCCAGCTCCTACTATATTTATAGGAGTTTTTAATAATATTGATAAACAAGATTCTAATTTTTCTTCTACAGAGTTAACTTTATTTTGAATTTGCCATCCATAGTAATCCTTCCCATTATAAGATAATTCAATAAAAAATCTCATTTTATTTTTGAAAAATATAAAACAATATTTTATTTTTTAAGGTTATTCAAACATTCTATAATAATAGAACATCCTTTTTTAATTTCTTTTTTCGTAATAGTCAATGGAGGAGAAATACGCAAAGATTTACTATGAAATAAAAAACGAAAAATAATTAATCCTTTTTTTATACAAGATTGTAATACTTCATCGACATGATTCTTGGTTTTTAATTCAAAAGATAAAAGGAGCCCTTTTCCATGAATATTTTTTATTTGATCATGAACTAAATATTTTCTAATCCATTTTTCTTTGATAGAAACTTTTTCAATAATCTTAAAATGAATAAGTTGATTTAATGTAGTTAAAGAAGCTGCAGCAGCTACTGAATTTCCTCCAAAAGTTGTTAAATGACCCATTTGGACATCATCAGAAAAAGATTTCATAATTTCATCTGAGGACATAAAACCACTAATCGGCATTCCCCCCCCCATTCCTTTTCCCATTATTAAAATATCAGGTACAATTCCATAATGTTCAAAAGCAAAAAACTTTCCTGTTCTTCCAAATCCTGTTTGAATTTCATCCAGTATCATTAAAGAATTTCTTTTTTTACATTGTTTTTTTACTTCTTTTAGAAAATAATTATTAGGCAATACCACTCCAGCAGAACTTTGGATTGTTTCTAAAATTACACAAGCGGTTTTATCTGTAATAGAATAAATCAATTCATCTATTTGATTAAATGTTATAAATTTAACCAATGGGAGAAGAGGACGAAAAGGTCTTTTATTTTTTTCATACCCCATAATACTCATGGATCCCATGGTACTTCCATGATAAGCTAATTTGCAAGAAATAATCTCTTCCCTACCTGTATAACATTTTGCTAATTTTAATGCTCCTTCTACAGCTTCAGTTCCAGAACTAACTAAATAAGTTTTATTTAATGGAGATGGAGTAATCTCAGCTATTTTTTTACAAAGTTTTACACAAGGTTCCTGTATAAATTGACCATAACCCATAGTATGTAAATATTTTTCTACTTGATTTTTTATAGATTCTTTTATTTTTTTATTTCCATGTCCTAACGTATTTACAGAAAGCCCTGCAACAAAATCTAAATATTTTTTTCCATCTTTATCATAAATATAATTGCCATTTGCATAATCTACTGAAATTTTAATAGGATTAGATATTATTTGAGTTTGATATCGAATAAAATCCTTTTCTAATTTATTCATACATATTATTTTTTTTTTCTGAATTTTTCAATTTCTTTTTTTTCTTCTAAACTTTCTTTTCTATATTTTTTCATTTTTTCATAGATTAAGTATTTTTTATTCTTAGATTTTTCTTTTTCTTTCCAAGAAAATTTAGGAAGAAATAAATTTTTTTCAAATATACTGTTAGATAGAAGGAATAATTCTGAGTTAGATTGTTCTAAAAAGAAAATTTTTTTTATTTTTTTTCCTTTTTCTAAATTTGCATATATCATCCCACAAGATGATTTATTGATTATTTTTTTTTTATTATACAATGAAGAATTATTATAATGAAAAATAATACTTTTAGCATTACCTTTAATCAAAATTTTTTCTAAAACATTTTTTTTATCAAAAAGACCTATCATAATTTCTCCTTTTATCTGATTAAATTCTTTTGAATTTATTTTTTTTATATAAAAAGCATTTTTCATTATTTTCAAATAATCTAAAAAAAAATCATTTTTAAAATGAATAAAAATGGAATCTCCAGTGATTTGTTGATTTTTTATCCAAAAAATGGGATTACCATTAAATTGTATTGATTTATTTGACGGTTCATATATTAAGGAGTAACTTTTTATTTGAAGTTCTTCATTAAAAAAAAAACCTATAATAGGAAAAAATTGAATTGATAATATAGATTCATTCTTTAAATTTATTTTTATTTTATCCGAATAAATAAAAAAAGAATCCTCTTTAGGTTTTATTTTTATAAATACGATATTTTTTTTTAAAAAAATTAATCCAGAGTATAAATCAAAATTTCCATTATCTCCTATAAAAAAAT
Organism: Blattabacterium punctulatus; assembly: GCF_003226695.1. Taxonomy (NCBI): domain Bacteria; kingdom Pseudomonadati; phylum Bacteroidota; class Flavobacteriia; order Flavobacteriales; family Blattabacteriaceae; genus Blattabacterium; species Blattabacterium punctulatus. The sequence goes on from NZ_CP029808.1 coordinate 608,172, forward strand.
ATCCTTTTTTTTTATCTTCAAAAAAAATATTTTTAATAAATCCACTTTTTTTATTATAATCGAAAAACCAATATTTTCCTTTGATAATTTTATCATTATAATGAAGACTACAATATTCTTTGGATAAAAAAATATTTTTTTTTATAAAAAAATAACCTGATTTAGCATAGAAAAAATTTTCTATTTTATTATTATTTATTACTATGGTAGGGCTATAAAATTTTATTTGATCTATTGAAAATAGATATTCTATTGAATTGGAATATACCGTATAATTTTTACTAATTAATTTGACTTCATATTTTAATTTTGCCTTTTTTTTTAAAGGAAAGTAACTTCCTTCTTTGCTATATATATTATAATCTTTATAAAAAAGAGTGCTTCCTCTCTTATAAAAAATCTTATTAAAATTAAGATCGTATTCTAAAATATTGGTATATAATTTTAATTCATCTAATAATAAAACTACGTTTTGGATTGCCTGAAAAAATTTTTTTCTAAAATTATAATTAATAATATTTGCTGTTAACTTTATATTTTTTTGAACTAAAATCACTTTACCGGAAGCTTTCAGGTTATTCATATTTTCGGAATATTCTATTTTTTGAGAAAAAATTTTATTTTTTTCTGATTTTAATTGAACATTTCCATATCCATAAAATTTATGATTTTTTTTATAAATAGCTTTATCACAAAAAAGTTGATATTCCTTATGTTTAATATGAACATGACCTATTAAAAAAACAGTATCATCATGATCTTCTTTTTGTATAAAATCGGCATGAATTAATTTTATCGATTTTTGAAGATTCTTGTTAAAAGAATTTTCAATATTAAGGAAGAATAATAGAATAATTAATAAAGAATAATATTTAGAACTCATTTATTCATTAGTAAGGTAATGAAAGTCTTCTTTTCATTTTTAAAATATCTTTATGCTATTCAATATATTTCTATATTTAATTTTTTTGGTAATCTATAAACTTTTTTATGAAAGAATAATTATAGCTTTTTATCATTCTATTGTTTTATAAATTGAATTTTCAGTTTTGGGATCAATAGTAATTTGTCTATATAAAAATAAAAAATTTTCTATCCATTTTATGGTCTATAAGATGGAATTATTTATAAAAAATTATTTTTTTTCATTTTATTAATAATGTATTTCTTTATATTGTAATAATTTACTTAAATTTGGATCTTTTATTCCAATAAAAAAAGACCAATAGTGATCTTCACCTATAGGTACCCAATCAAAATTTATTTTAAAACTTCTCAAATCTCTGTAAAAAACTAACTTTAAAAAACTTATTTTATTTTTTAATAAATTGTAATCCGTGTTTATTTCTATATTCCAATATTTTGTTAAATTTATAAATCCATTTATACTTAAAAAAACATTGAATAATTTTTTTTGATGAAAATAATTTTCATAAGTTGAATTTAAATCAATTTTCAAATTCAATGGAATTGGATATATTGCATAATTATATTTATCAAATAAAAAGTATTCATAACGATTTTTTCCTTTTTTTTCATATTTATTATTAAAAAAATTTATTTCATATTCAAAATTCTCATGAAAGGAAAAATGAAAATACATTCTTTTTTTTTCGTTTCTATTATCAAATAAAAAAGTATTGTATTTCCGTTTTTCATATAAATTTATCCCTCCTTTATATTTCATTTTTAAATATTTCGTAAAATTAGTATAACCCATAAAATAGAATTTTTCTAAATGAAAATAATTTTTATCAAAAAAATAAAAAGTTTTTACCTGAAAAAGATCAATTATTTTTATTTTTTTATATGTAAAATCTTTTAAATTTTTATTATTTTTTATTTTTAATTCCAAATTATTATTTAATATAAAAATGATTCTATTTTCAATAAGATTGTTTTTATTATTTTGATTTAAAGGAAGATAAGATTTAATTTTAAAAGAAACTATAGGTGCTATCTGATGTCTTAATAAAAAATCCTTATTATTTAATTCTAAAAAACCTTCTAAAGAGGAAAATAATATATCTGTTAATACATTTGTTTTTTGAAATAAGGTGGAGGTCCATGAATTCAAATTCCAAGTAGAATATCCTTTATAATGAATTCTTGGATAAATTTTAAAATAAGGATTAATAGGAATAAAGGTAGAAATATTTATAGTATGTTTGATCCCTGTTTGGATATCTATTTTTTGTTTTATTTTTTTGAGTAAAGGAAAAATTGAATTATATTCTATATAATTATGTGAAAATATATGATAATCCATAATTAATGGATAAAAAAACGGTTTTTTTATAAAAAAAGGTTTTTGTCGCATAGAAATACTAATTTCTGGAATTTTTAATTGCGTTATTCCTTTATTCCTTTTTTGAATGATATATGCTTCCATATTCAAAAAATAATTTTGAAAATTTTTTTTTATACTAATATTAGAAATATTCATTTCTTCATATTTTATGGAATTAACTGGAGAAAAATTATCGAAATAATAGTTTATATCTGCGTTAAATTTTATTTCAGAATTTGAATTAGAATCTTTATAATGCTTCCATTTAAATTGATAATCAAATTTTTTATTTGATAAATATTGATAATTAAAATGAATAGATCCATTATACGAATATTTCAATTTATATTCCATTTTTGTTTCTAATTTCCATTTTTCACCTCCATATATAGAACTAGAAATTAAAAAATTAAAATAATCGGAAATAGGAAAATAGAACCCTATATTTTCTATAGTTATCTTCTTATTTTGAATCAAAAAGCTAGGATAGGTAATTCCAAAAGAAGAAATTCTACTATTATCTTTTTTCAAAGGAATATATAAAAATGGAAAAATTATAGGAATTGGAACTTGATACCAATAAAAAAATACGGGGCCGGTAATAACATATTTTTTTTTATGAAAATATTTTAAAAAATCTGTTTTTAAATAAAAATCAGGAATTTTATCTTTTTTTTCTATAAAAAATGGATCAGCTGTATAAATCACTTTTTTCATTAAACTATAATCATTCTCCTTTTTTATATCCTTTGCAATAATAACATAATCTTTTTCTTGTATATAAACATTATCAGCATTCCATTTTTGATTATCTAAATTTATGTGAAAACGTCTAGACGTATAATATTGATTATCTCCTTTTTGGATAACAATTACATTTTTTTTTTTACCTATAGCATATAAATCTCCATTTTTCCAATTTAATTCTATACGATCAGCTTTAATTTTTGTATCAAGATATTCTATAAATGCATTTCCATCTAAATAAGATTTTCCATCATCTATATGATGTTCTTGTACATTTGAACGATATTTTATAACAATATTTTTTAATTTTGTTATATTGTTCAAATTCAAAGAGGATTCAATTTTAGATTCATCAATTATTTTTAGCTCTTCTTTTTTTTTTTCTTCCTCTGCATAACTAAAAATAGTATATAGAAAAAAAAAGAATATTATTGTGGATATAGAAATCCATTTTTTGGTATACAACTTTATCAATTTTTTTTAAAAAAAATTCAATTAAATAATATTTTTTTTAATTATATATACTTTGCATGTGACATAAAAATTTATAGTATACATCAGGATATTATATAAAAATAATCTATTCAAATTCTATTTTTTTTATTTTTAATTTATCTTCACATACTCCTAATATTTCTAAAAGAGTAGTATGAAATATAGGATGATATTTTTTTGGTAAAATTTCACACATAGGAACTAAAACAAATTTTCGAAGATGTAATAAAGAATGTGGAATAGTTAAAATAGAACTATGTATTATAATTCGATCATAAAATAAAATATCTATATCAATTTTTCTATCCTTATAAAATTTTTTATTTTGGAATGATTGATCTTTTACTTTTTTATTCATTATAGATTTTTTATTTATAAAAAATTCGATATCATAAATTTTTTCTAAAATATCAATAGGAGAATAAAATGTTTTTACATGTAAAGCTCTATTGTAAAAAGGATATGTATCTTTGTTCATACTCCAAGCTTCACTTTCAAAATAAGAAGATTTTTGAATAATTTTTCCAATTTTTTTGGAAATTAAAACTAAAGATTCATCTAAATATTTTTTTCTATTTTCTTTATTACTTCCTTGTAATAAAAAAACATTGTGCTCTTTCAATAAAGACATTTCTTATACAAGATACTAATTAAATATATTTTTTTTTATATATGTTATTTTAAAGATTTATTTATAAAAATATTTTTAATTAAATTGAGTAAATATTAATATTATTTAATAATTTATATATTATTATTTTATATATAAATTCATATTATTTATAATAAAAAAAATATCAATAAAAAAGATTA
>NZ_CP029809.1:0-3419 GCF_003226695.1 Blattabacterium punctulatus
AAAAGGGATGTTCATCGATAAGATAATAATATAATAATAATAGTGGTCGTAAAAAAAAAGGACCACTATATTCTCCAATTTGATCTTTATGCTTTTTCTTTTTCAGCTTTTTCTTTTTCAGCTTTTGCTTTTTCAGCTTTTTCTTTTTCAGCTTTTGCCAATTCTTCAATAATTTTTTTTAATTGAGAATCTTGATTCATTAATTCTTCAATCTGTATACGAGATTTTTCCTTTTCATCCTTTTCAAAATCCGAAAGAAAAAAAGGGGATGAAGTAGTAGGAGCAGGAGGAGGGTCAATGGCCATTCCTATAGTAGGAGTATTAGTTTTTTCGGGTTCTTCTGGTGGATGGCCTCCAGTTAAATTATCATCATTACATGATGTAAAAAACATCATGGATAAGATAAAAAAAAATAGTTTTTTCATTTCATATCAATTTTTTTTGGAATATAAGTTTTTTTTTGAAATATTATTCATACATAAAAGATTATAATTAAATACGATAAAGATGAGTGTCCTAATCAAAATACGTAATTTATCCCATCATATTTTTCCATATTATGCTACAGAAGGAGCAGCCGGGATCGACTTACAAGCCTATCTGGAAAAAGAGATTATTATTCCATCTATGGAAAGAAAAATCATAAAAACAGGTATTTTCATAGAAATACCTACAGGATATGAAGCTCAAATCCGACCTAGAAGCGGATTAGCCTTACGTCATGGGATAACTGTTCTAAATAATCCAGGGACTATCGATTCAGATTATAGAGGAGAAATAAAAATATTACTCATAAACTTATCTAGTCATACTTTTACTGTAAAAGACGGCGATAGAATAGCGCAAATAATAGTTTACAAATACGAAAAAGTAAAATGGAATGAAATAAAAAAGAAATAAATTTTTATGGATTTTTCATTTTTATCAAAGCAAAAATAGCATAATTCAATATATCTATATAATTATCTTGAACTTTATAAGCATAATTTTCTACTTCATAGAAACGTTTTTCCATTCCTTGAATCCTAAAAATTTTTTGCATAATTAAATCTTTGATAGAAGAAATGCTCATATATTTCCAAGCTTCTTCATAATCCGAATTTTTTTTTTCCATAAGAGATTTAGCCTTTTTTATATATTGATCATATACATCTATTATTATTGTAGCAGAAACAGAAAGCATAGAGTCGATTTTTTTTTGTTGAATCATGATTCCTGCTAAAACAGAATAATTAACAATTTCAATCCAATTATTCTGATCTATTTGAATCAAAATATAATTACATAACTTTTTAGGAATCAAGAACTTTTTTTTCAAAAAATGAGTTCTACATTCATTAGATATGACATCATATTGCATGGAAGTTTTATTGTTTTTCATTTTATACTAATCTATTTTTTTTAAATACTGATCTATATAAATCTTTGCTTCGTCAAAATCATAACAAACATTCACCTTCCAATTGTACGAATTGAATATATCTATTATATGAATCTGATTTTCTGTTAATTTATTTGGTTTTATTTTGAATTCCAAAGCCATCCCCGTCCTACCTTTTTTTGGAATAGGAACCAATATATCCGGAAGACCTGGTCTTAATCTCATCACTTTTATAAGAAACCTCTCATAAGGAGTTCTTCTTGCTTCATTATGAGGATGAAAATAAAAAATATGCGGATATTCATAATCTAAATAATCACAAACAGAACTATGCAATAGTTGTTCTTTTCCTAAAGTATTGTACCAAGGTGTAATTTTTCTTTTCAATTTATCTCAAAATTATCCATAACCAATCATCTAAGACTCACAGGATACACATCCAGAATTTCCTAAATTTTCTTTCTTATTCTTTAAAAGAATTTCTAATATTTTTTTTTCTGTAGAAGTTTTTTTATCATCCAAAACAAAAAGATCTTCATTCCAATCTTCATTAGGCTTACTATATCCTGTTTCCCGATTATCAAAAAAATCAGTTTGCTGTTCTCCAGATATCGTTATATAAAACCAACTCATGTTATCTAACATATTTTTATCTATACAATAGGCATCCGATAGTCCTAATTCTTTCAATTTAATATTGGCTCTATCTTTCATAAAATTTTTCAATTCTTCTCTCTTCATAGTTGGAATATCACCATTATCAAAAATTTGATCAATAAAAATAAATTCATTTTTTAATGCTAAATCCATTCCATAATAAATAGAATCGGCCACCGAATTTTTTAATCCATCATTTTCTTCACAAAACGTACGAAAAATCTTACACCCCGCTTCCGAATGAAGAGACTCATCCCTAACAGAAAAAATAATTTGTTGCCCTATCCCCTTCAAACGATTAGATTTTCTAAAAGACAATAATACCGCAAAAGAAGAAAACAATTGAATTCCTTCTGCTGCAGCAGAAAACAAAGCAATACTCTTTGCAATCTCCTTTCTATTATACTTACCATGATCACTTTTTCTAATATCCATCAATACTTTCAACTTTTTCATGGTTGCTTCATCTTCTAAAAAAGCATGAAAATTATCTAACCCTAAAATATCATTCAAATAAGAATAAGCCACAGCATGAATCGTCTCAAAAGAACCAAAAGCTTGACCCATCATTTTAATCTCTGGAATGGGAAACCACTTGGGAATCATTTCGGACCAATAATTTCCCACTTCGGTTTCCGTTTGAGTAAAACCCTTTAATATATCTCCAATAACATTCTTTTCTCGATCCGATAAATTTTCATTCCAATCATGAATATCCGACTGCATGTTGATCTCCGTATGCAACCAATGCGCATTTTGTTGCTTAAACCAATACTCATAAGCCCACTGATATTCGAAAGGCTTAAAATTTAAACGATCTTTCGTTATACCCATTTCTCTTCTTCTTTATTTAGCTCCCTAATCTCTATCTAAATGTAATAAAAAATATTTTAAACTTAAAGAGAAAAAAAATTACAAACAAAATTCGGATAAAAATTCATTTTTTTTACATGTAAAAAAATTATACCAGGACTAAACTAGTCGTCCACCCCCCCTATCGCGCGCGCGCATGCATGTGCGTGCGTGTGTGTGCGTGGGCGGTAACGTATATTAATACGTTATATTTACTACTGTTAATATTATATTATATTATTTATAAATAATAATTTATATATATATATGCCTTTTTTTTTAAAAAAAATTACAAACAAAATTCGGATAAAAATTCATTTTTTTTACATGTAAAAAAATTATACCAGGACTAAACTAGTCGTCCACCCCCCCTATCGCGCGCGCGCATGCATGTGCGTGCGTGTGTGTGCGTGGGCGGTAAAACCCCCCCCCAACCCAATAATCAACCCAACACTTACGTGAAATCCCCGAATGCTACTACCTAGTCCCCGAACTATAGTCCCTAGTCTTATATAAGACTAGGGACTAT